>JBELML010000078.1:0-28856 GCA_042095835.1 Saprospiraceae bacterium | reverse complement strand
CAAATATACGCACTGCTCTTTTTTCTTAGCCTAGCCTTACATTATTTGCACTACCAATAGTTTTGTTTAGAAATTTTATTATTAAAGCAAAAATCCATGCTTTAACCTCTGGTTTTTATTAATAAGCTTTCCTTTAATACCCCTCAACCGATTAATCTTTATCATTTTTTTCAAACAAACAACATGATAAGCGTAAGTACAATACCGCCAATGGTGAAATAAAGTCCTTTTTTGAAGATATCTGAACTGGGAATAAACATCCAAAAAGCAGATAAGACAAAAAACAACAAGGAGACTCCAAAGAATATATTCAGAAAAAATAAAGGGCTATTGGTCGTAGCTTTATGCAGTCTTTCCATTTTAGATAGGACAAAAGGCAACTCCATTTTTTTTACTGTGGCAACTCCTGTTTTTGTGTTATACTGACCTTCTTTAAAATATAAGACGTCTCCTTCAGTTCGTTCTACTTTTACACCCATTCTTAATTTTGGACTTAGTTCCCCACCCGTTAAGCCTGCCTCTAATTTCGTTTCTTTAACTACTTCACTTTTAAGAAAATTGGTTTCTCTAAATATCATCAATATGCCACTCAGCGCATATACTGCCATGATGCCAGCTAGGAAAAAGCCTAAATAGCGATGATAAACTCTCATCTGGTTGCGTAATTTATTTTGATTTTTCATGATGTTTTTTAGTCATTGAAAATAGCCACAGCCCGAGTCCAGCCTGCACTTCCACCTTTAATTTTAGCAGGAAAACAAGCAACGGTAAATCCAAAAGGAGGCAATTGGTCTAAATTTGCTAGTTTTTCAATTTGGCAGTATTCCTTTTCGATACCCACATAATGTGCCTGCCAGATTATGCCCGGACGAGGATTGGCTTTGTAATCTTCAGCTTGAATATGTAATGGAATATCCCATCCCCAGCCATCGGTTCCCATTACTTTAACACCTTGGTCTATCAACCAATGAGTCGCTTTGGCAGAGGCTCCGACATGAATTTTAACATAATCATCATCGTGAATCCGTTTATCCGCATCACAGCGAATCAACACAATATCGTAGGGTTTTAAAGTATAGCCAATGTCATTTAATTTTTCCTGTAAATCTTCTGGTTCAAACATATAACCATCTGGCTTATCCGTAAAATCTAAGACTACACCTGGGCGAAAAAACCAGTCTAAAGGCATTTGTTCAATGGTTCGAGAAGGCTTGCCTTCGCAGGTCGGATAATAATGATAAGGTGCATCGACATGTGTACCACAATGACTGGTGACGGTTAAAATTTCTCCTGCTGGACCATTACCATTAATGAAACAATCGGTCATGCCGCCAAAGAGTCCTGCACCAATTTTTTTGGCACCTGCCTTGTGGTCTTCATATTCAATGGTCGTTTTTAATGGTTCTTTAATATCTTCAGAAATGGTGACAGATAAATCTATAATTTTCATAAAGTAAAAAGTTTATTGTTTTAGTGTATCTAGCTCAAATGATTCATGATTTCAAAGCGGCTAATTCTATTTCTAATCTTTCTGCTTTTTCTTTGAATTTTATCATAGCTTTTTTCAATTGTTGAATTTTTTTTCCTTTTTCTTCATCGGTTAAACCCACATAGGTGGTTGCACCATTCTTTTCTCTGATTTTTGCTTTTGCCCCACAAGTGGGACAGTTAACTACTTTTGACACATTTATATTTTAAGGATTAGGATTAGATTCCAATTTTAAGGTAGCTAAGAATCCGATTACTGCAAGTACGACGGCTACCCATAAAAAGGCAGATTGGTCTATTAGGTCGGACAAGGCACCCGCGATGGCAGGTACAATCACCCCTCCAATGACTTCTCCAATCGCTGTTACAAAACCAATAGCAACGCCTTTTAAGTGATTGGGGACGGCTTCTGATGGCACTACTGCAGCCACTAGTGGGATGGTGCCGACCATTCCATAAGTAAGCATCATGGATGGTAAATGCCCTCCAGTACCCTGTAGATAATAAACTGCAAAGGGGTAAAATATCCCCAAGCCAATACCCGCTAAAAGCGCATTTTTACGTCCAATTTTATCGGAAATACCTGGAAAAACTATAGAAGAAATGAGCATAGCAACCCCCAATAAACCCATTGTTTTTTGCATCTCTCCGCCTGCCATTCCTTGTACATCGGTAAAGTATTTAGTGATAAAAGGTAAAGTTGCAAACCACCACCCCATTACACAACAAGCGACTACTAAACCCCACTTAATATTATGGTATTTCAATAATTCTTTGACGTTTAATTGTTGTCGTCCTTCCTTTCCTGCACTTTCAGCGGTGGAAGACTTTATATAGAAAAAAGCGATTAATGCCAATAATAAACCCGGAACTCCTGCCACATAGAAGGCAGTTCGCCAGCCAATATCTTCCGCAATACCAATCAAAATGACAGGGGCTAGAATAGACCCAAATAATGCCCCGCCTACTGCTTGCAATATTCCTACATTAATCCCTAAGCGATTGGGAGAAGATTCTCGTTCTACAAATAACTGTGCTAGTGGAATGACTGGTCCTTCTGCCAAGCCCATAATGATTCGGGCAAGCAATAGCGTAGCAAACCCCATAGCTAGTCCTGAACCAAACGAGCAGATGGAGAACACAATAATGGCTAATATAAAAACAAGCTTATTTCGATTTTTTTTCTCTGACCAAGCGGTGGTAAAGTAACTAGAAAATGCCCATGCTAAAGCTAGTCCAGCTGCTAGAATACCTAATTGGGTATTGTTTAAATCAAGGTCTTTAGCGACATAGGGCCCCAAATAATTTAGGGCTAGTCGGTCAAAGAACAAAGCACCAAAGGTGAAGGCCATTAATGCAACGATGCCGTTTTCGTAGGTAAATAATCCCTTTTTCATATTTGTTGATTTTTTCGTTTTATTCAGCTAAATCTTTTCTTACCTAGCGGTACAAAATTCCTTTGGCACGGTGAAAAAACAACCTTACATTTTTAAAATTCTAAACTGCAGATTAATAGCCGTTTTTTTAATTTTTATCAATTCCTCTAATTCCTGCCCCCTATCACCTGATTATCATTAAAAAACATCATTTCTTAAAGCTAAAATTCTGGTAGTGATTTTCGTGCAGTTTTTTCATCGGTTTATCCAGCGTTCCCATTGTTAGGTACTGAGACATCGGTAAACGAATACCATTATTTTCTTGGTAATTGGTAAATTGGCTAACTCCTGTTGCCATTGGAAAAATATCTCGGATAGTAAATTCTAACCAATCCAACTGATGGGTTTCTGGATGAAGATAGAGCATAAATTGATCGTATTTAGAATTGGGCCCCTCACTATGCCAAGTGGCATAAACAATGTTATAATTAACTCCTTCAATTACTCGTTGACCTGCATAGGAAATAATTTCTGCCTCTCGGGTTTTAAAAGGAAATTGAAACCAATAGCTTTTGTAGTCTTGCTTATGCCAAATCATTTTGTGATTTTCCTTGTCCATTTTTCCATCTTGACTATAAGTCATTCCGTCTTTAATTGTCCAAGTTGTACCCTCTTTAGGTCCATTTAATAAAGTCAATGTGCCATTTGTTCCCCCAACTGAAAAAGTTGATTTAAAAGTTTGTGGATTAGTCGTCCAATTGGTTTCATTGTCATACCAATCAGCCTTCTGGGTGAATTCGGCGGTATTAAAGCTGTTCCAATTATCGTAACCCCCACAAGCATTTTCCAACTGAGTGATTAAAGCTTTCCCCTTTTCTTTATCTGCTTCCTTAATCCCAACTTTTAAATAATCATTTCGGATGTCCGCCATGGGAATATTGGTCAAAATAGGTTTATCAAAAAGAGATTTTTGAATGCCTGTATTAAATTGTATATCCGTATATATTTTCTCTGAATTATTTGGCGGCCCTTTTGGGGGAAGGTCAGCTTCTGCAGGAGGTGCCCCTTTTAACTTGGTAATATTTCCATCCCAATCCGCCATTTCATACCATTGTCTTTTAGGAAATTTGAGACCATCCACCTCTTGAAATGTTATATGCATCATGCGAGGAGGAGCTTTCTTACTAAAAAAAGCATTGCTAAAAAGGAAATGTTCTACCAGTTTTGTAGTAGGATTAATGTACAAAACAAATCGGTCTTGAGCGTCGCCAATATTTTCTTCGTAAGTTATTTCGACTATCGTATATTCCTTTCCGTCAAAAGTTCGGTTAGGCAATTGTTTATGAATAGTACCTGAGTCTAATAATTTATACATCATATTAAACCAAAAGAAAGAAGTGTTCCGTGCAAAAGCGACCATTTTTAAAGCGGGCGGTGCAGGAACAAAATTTCCTTCTACAATTGTCCATGCTTCCTGTCCATTCCAAGCTTCGGTTACTGGCCCTTCTTTACCGACTGCCACATTCTTATTATGGATATGATATTTCCCCCAAGACAATTCGCCGTCATACAGATATTTCTCGATAGAAACATCTTGTTTCCCATTGACCATGTCTCGATAAGTATAGGTGTAAGTGACATCTTTAAGTTGACGATATTTTTCTAAGCCACCCATAGCAGTAACCATTTCTTTGATGAGCGGAGTGCCTCCACTTTTGGAATCTATTTGAGCAATAGTAGCTGGTATATTTACAAAAATTATTAAGGTCGGAAGTAAGAGAAAATACCATTTCATAGGGCCATTTTTTTTAAAGAATCCTAGATTAAATCCAAAATAAATATTTCACTTTGCCTAAATACATTTCACCTTTTGGCATGACTAAATTTCAAATTATAATGATCAACCTGTGGAGGTGCAGCAAAATATCCACCAATCAATCCTCGCCATTCTTTGAACAAGTCTGATTTTCGGAAACCTTCTTCGTGCGCTTCTAAGCTTTCCCATTGGATGAGTAGTATATATTTATTTGGTGTTTCGATGCATTGCTGAAATTCGTGCCCTAAATAACCAGGAGACTGGTTGATAACCGCTTGTGCCTTTTCTAAATTTTGTCCAAACCCTTCCAGTTCATTGGGTTTAATTTTTAGGATAGCTAATTCTAAAACCATAATTATTTCTATTTTAAAGGTCTGCCTCCATCAACAGGAATAATAGAACCTGTCGTAAAGGAAAGGTGTTCGGCTACCGCAAATACGGTATTCGCCACATCTTCTGGCAAGGCCAATCTTGCTAAGGGGGTTAAATCTTCTTGTAACTTTAAATAGGCAGCATCTATATTCTTGGCATATTCCCCCAACACCCAACCGGGTGATACAGATACAACTCTTATTTTAGGAGCTAAGGCCCTTCCAAGAGAGCGGGTCATGCTATCAATTGCTGCCTTGGATGCACAATAAATCACATTACTTCCAATACCTGTTTTAGCGGCTACAGAAGAGATATTAACAATCAAAGATTTTTTATCTTCTAAACCTCCTTTTAATAATAAACCTTTGCAAACTCTAGTCATCGCAAAAGTGCCACGAACATTTGTAGTCAAAATTCGGTCTATCCATTCGTCGGTTAATCCTTCTAAATCGTCATGGGGTACGGGTGTGGTAATGCCTGCATTATTGACCAAAACATCGAGCTTGCCATACTTTTGTTCAATTATGGTTATTGCTTTTCGCAAATTCTGTGTATCATCTACTTTGGTTTGGAGGCATAAATGATTCGCACCTTTTAAAGTAGCAACTAGCTTTTCGGCTTTGGCTGCATTGCGATTGTACGTGACAATGACTGCATAGCCTTCGGTTGCAAACTTTTTGGAGATAGCTGCACCAATACCACCTGCTCCTCCAGTAATTAATGCTACTTTCATAAGTTAGGCTTTGACAACTTTGTTAGCATATCTTTCCACTCTTAAGTCTGCCTGTTTTTTATGTCCCCAGAAATTTTCAATAGCACAAAGTCGAGAACAATACTCCCCTATTTTCGCACTTGCCTCAGGTGTGCGAACTTCTTGATAAGTACAAGTTTTAATAAATTTTCCAACCCAAAGCCCTCCCGTATAGCGAGCTGCTTTTCTAGTTGGCAATGTATGATTGGTGCCAATTACTTTATCCCCATAAGCGACATTCGTCTTGTCCCCTAAAAACAAGGCACCATAATTGGTCATTTCTGCTAAAAACCTTCTTGGATTAGCAGTCATTACTTGGACATGTTCATTGGCAATTTCATCTGCGACTTGAATCATTTCGTCTTCAGTATCACAAAGAATAACCTGCCCGTAATCTCGCCAAGAAACAGCCGCAATATCAGCGGTAGGTAAGACTTTCAATTGCTTTTGGATTTCTGCTTCTATACCCTCTGCTATCATTTTACTTGTGGTCAGTAAAATAGCAGGAGAAGTTGGCCCATGTTCCGCCTGCCCCAACAAATCTGTAGCACAAGTTTCCAAGTCTGTTGTATCATCTGCAATGACTAAGGTTTCTGTAGGCCCTGCTAATAAATCAATGCCGACTTTTCCAAACAATTGTCGTTTGGCTTCTGCAACATAGGCATTGCCGGGACCCACTATCATATCAACAGAGGCAACAGTTTCGGTGCCTTGTGCCATCATTGCGATGGCTTGAACACCACCTAAAATATGGATTTCATCAGCACCCGCTAAGTGCATCGCAGCAACGGTAGCAGCAGGAATTTCGCCTTTAATTGGAGGCGTGCAAGCAATAATTCTTTTTACACCCGCTACTTTTGCAGTTAGCACACTCATGTGAGCAGACGCGACCATTGGATAGCGTCCACCTGGCACATAACATCCAACGGAGTTCACGGGTATGTTTTTGTGACCAAGAAAAACGCCAGGCATCGTTTCTACTTCAATATCTTTCAAGGCATCTTTTTGAGCTTGCGCAAAATTTCGGATTTGCGTTTGCGCAAACTTTATATCTTCGATGACCTGATTAGGTAGCCCACCAATGACTTCAGCAATTTGTGCTTTAGATAATTTAAAACTATCAGGCGACCATTTATCAAACTTTTCGGAATACTGTCTTACCGCTACATCTCCATTTTCCGCAATATCTTTTAGCATGTTCTCGACCGTGGTTTTCACTTTTTCATCAACGGCTGATTGGTCAGCTACAGAAATGCCTTTTTTTAAATAGGTTGTCATAATCAATTATTGTAATCAAAAACTGTTGTTGTGGCAAAAAATCTTTGCTTAAAACAATTAAGTATTGTTTTGCGAAAAGCTTTAAAGCCAAATTTTGTTCTTAAATATTGACAAATTTAGAACTAAAATATAGTTAATTGTTATTCAAAGAAAATCCAATACTATTCCTTATCAATCAATTGTTGCTTTTGGTAGCAAAAATAATTGACAAGTAGGTTGCAAGTAGGTGAGTTTAAAGTTCTAAATACTGTTTAGGAGAGAGACCTGTTTGATTTTTGAAAAAACGAGAGAAATTACTAGGGGTTCTGCCACATAATTTTTCGGCAATTTGAGAAATGGGCAATCCAGAATATTTTAACAAAGATTTTGCCTCTAGTATCAACATTTCGTTGAGCAGGCTTTGTGCAGTTTTATTAAGAGTCGTTTTAATACTCTTATTCAAATGATTAGGTGTTACAAAAAGCATTTCGGCATAATCTTGAACTGTTTGCTTTTGGTAAATATGTTGGGTCAAGGCATCCTTATATTTATCAGTTAGTTGGGCAGCCGCATTCTTTTTTGATTGATTACTATCTAATATTGCAAAGCGATTGACCTCCGTTAATAAAGTTAATAAATACCAACTAACCAATTTCAAGTCTTCTTTCTTTAAGTTTTTGTAAAGCGTTTCCAAGCGGTAAAAAATATTCAAAATAGGGAATTCTCTATTTTTAGGTATCGTAACAATAGGATTTGCTAGAAATTGAAGAAAATGAAATGGTTTTAAAATGTGTGCGTAATCAACAGCAAACAAGTCTGCCGAAAAATGTATAAAAAAACCTTCTATATCCTCACTCATACTTTCATGAGCTGTGATTTGTAAAGCAGGTAAAAAGAAAAATTGGTTGCCTTCAATTTGGAATTGACTTAGTCCTTTTGAGCGGACACTTGTTCCCTTCGTCAAAAACAGTAAATCATATACCGTTTTTCGATGCGGAGGTAAAGGAAAAGATAATTTATCTAAAACATCCTCTAGCCTGTTAATATGGAATAAATGATGTTGATCTGGAATTTCCCATTGCCATTGTACTTTTCCGAAATGGAATTCGTCCCTAAGGCCAGGTTGGAGTGTTGGGATATGGTTCTCTTTTTTTAGCATATGCATCAAGATGAAATAATGGATAAGCGAAATTTTACACCTAATTTTAATTCAAAGCAATATCTGGCACTTGTAGCATTTTGTGGCTCTGCCCGAACAAGTCTTTTCCTTAGGGTCAGCAATTTGCAGAAGAAAAAAAACGACACTCAAACTTTACTCTCCTTCCGAAAACGACCAGGAGGAATACCTTTGATCTTCTTGAATAATTTTGAGAAGTGAGCAGGATCTTTGAAGCCTAGGAAATAAGCAATTTCAGCAACGGAATAGTTGGTACCGTAGAGGTATTTACCTGCTTCATCGATAACGTACTCGTGTGCTACTTGTAATGCGGTCTGGCGCACCACTGTTTTACAGATTCTGTTTAGGTGAACGCCAGAAATGCCTAAATTCTGTGCATAGTAATTGACCCCCTTACCTTTATGTCCGTGCCGCTTTAACAGGACTCGATATGCCTTAAAGTGTTGCAGTGTTCTGCTGTCGGTAGTCAAAGCTAGTGATTTGTCCCCAGCCTCCGCACGATAAACAGCAATCAATAATAACTGAAAAAGCAGCGGTGCAGTAAATGAGGCCACCTGATCTTCAGATCTTATGGCTGCGACCAACTTTTTTTTCCAATCCAACACCTCTTTATAGCTAACAGATTCTGCTTTAAATGCAAAATATTGCAATTGCTCAAAATGACCGAAGATAACAGGATTGGACGAAAGCCAGCTTTCAAACAACTGCTCTGAAAAAGTGAATACTTCTCCTCGTACTTCTGATTGAAAAGCAAAGCCATGTAAGGTGTTAGTAGGAATGATTAAAATACACGGTGTTTCTATTTTTATCCGCCTGCCCGCAGAGAGTAACATACCACCGCCTGAGGTGATCCAGAAGAGTTGCATCAGATCAACATGCAAATGTTCGCTGATCTCGTAGTTATACAGTTGCGAACGCGTCTGTAAAGGTTCATAATGAATAGACGAAGCGGTTAATGGTGCTTGCTGGTCGCCGAATAGTCCCCGAAAATTGAGTAATGCACTTTCCTTCATGTATCAAATATACCCTAAATTGTTTTATTTGTTATTAATTTTTTCACCTAATGTTTATTTTGTACTATTTAATTGCATGTTTTGACAATTTTGGTATGCCTTTATTCGGATATCTTTGATGTGGTTAAAACTTCGGAATTTAATACCAAGCAAGCATGCCTAAAGATATTATCCAACCAATGGATTGGGACGTACATCCTCCCCGACTTTCCCCTGAGTATAAATCCACCATATTACGGTCTCCGACCCAGCCGCCATTGCTGACTAAAAAGGGATTGGCAGAACTCAGTGGCCCCGCTTTCGGTGAATTCAAGGTAAACCCATTGGATAATGATCTCACCCAAAATGCTATTAAAAATGGGGAACCGATTGGCGAAAGAATTGTCGTTCACGGCAAGGTCATGGACGAGTTTGGCCGCGCCATTCCACACGCGCTCGTAGAAATCTGGCAGGCTAATTCCGCTGGGCGGTACGTACATAAGGTAGACCAGCACGATGCACCGCTCGACCCCAACTTCCTAGGTGCAGGGCGCTGCATTACCGATGCGGAAGGCAATTACAAGTTTTACACCATTAAGCCGGGTGCCTACCCGTGGGGCAATCATCACAATGCCTGGCGGCCGCAGCATATCCACTTTTCACTGTTTGGAGCTAATATCACGAGCCGCTTGGTCACGCAGATGTATTTTCCGGGCGATCCACTATTGCAGCACGATCCTATTTTCTTGGGTGTCCCCGAAAAGGGGCGCAAACTACTTATTTCAGACTTTGATCTTGCTCTAACGGAACCTGCTTTCGCACTAGGCTACCGTTTTGACATTGTCCTCAGAGGATATCAGGAAACCCCTTTTGAAAATCGTTAATAAGCTATAAACACTATGACTAAAAAGCTGCAAACGCCATCGCAAACCATAGGGCCCTATTTCGCCTATTCGCTCACACCTCAGCAGTATGCCTATGATTTTACGAGCTGGACGGATGGGGAAATGACCGAAGCGCTGCTAGATGAAAAACTCATCACTATTACTGGCCAAGTCTTCGATGGCGAAGGCCAAGCTATTGATGATGCTGTTGTTGAAGTCTGGCAAAATGACGGTAAACAACAGTTTTTTGGCCGCTATGGTACTGGTACAGATGCGGAAAATCGCTTCTTTTTTAAGACCTTCAAACCAGCATCTGTAAACGGTGCGGCTCCTTTTTTATCCGTTATTCTATTTATGCGCGGACAACTAGTGCACAGCTATACCCGCATATATTTCTCGGATGAAAGCGAGAAAAACGCTCAGGATGAGGCGCTCGCACAAGTACCTGCGACCAGACGTTCTACTTTAGTTGCGCAGCATCAGGAAGGCGGTGTTTACACCTTCAATATCCACATGCAAGGCGAACAGGAAACCGTGTTTTTTGACGTCTAATCCCAACCACTATGCAGCTCTATCAGGACTTGTTTTATGATGACCATATCACTGCGCTTTGCTCGGGCGAACGCTTTGTAGTGCTGATGGTAGAAGTGGAGCTGTCTTTGGTAAAAGCCCAAACACAGTGTGGCATTATTCCTGTCGACAAAGCAGCAATAATAGAGCATGTTTGGAGTGATTTTCAACCAGATATAGAAGCATTGGCACAAGCTATTCCTTTGACTGGAAATGCGGCAGCACCTCTAGTAAAGCAACTGACCTCAGCCGTTGGCAAGGAAGACCCCGAAGCGGCCAAGTTCGTCCACCTGGGTGCCACCAGCCAAGACATTGTTGATACCGCGACGATGCTAAAGGTGAAGTTATTCGTTGATTGGTTGGAGTCGGAAATGGCGACGGCTATTAAACACTTGCGCGCATTGAGCCTTCGCTACCGACATACGCCCATGATCGGACGTACACTTATGCAACAAGCACGACCGGTCACCTTCGGTTTAAAAACCGCTTATTGGCTGCAAAGCTTACAGCAAGTCGTCAATCATTTCCAAAGTATAAAAAAGCAGGTGTTGGTCATCCAGCTCGGAGGTGCGGTGGGGAGCCGTAATGCGTTCCTAACCAAGGCCGTCCAACAGTCTTTTGCCACACAAACGGGGCTAGCCTATAGTCCGGCCTGGCATACCAATCGGGTGCCCATCAATATATTCGCTAGCTGCTTGGGTATATTGTTAGGCAGCTTGGGAAAAATAGCGCAAGACGTAATATTCATGGCCCAAACGGAGGTCGGCGAAGTAGCAGAACCTGCGCAGCAGGGGCGAGGCACCTCTAGCACCATGCCCCACAAAAGAAACCCTATTCTTTCTACTGCGATTATGGCCAATACGCAACGTGCGCCCTTCTTGCTAGCCAGCTTATTGGGAGCCATGCCACAAGCATACGAACGAGCGGCAGGAAACTGGCATGCAGAATGGGAAACACTGGATCAATTAATGGGCCTGGCGGGCGGAGCCATACGCCATAGCAATGAATTACTGGCCGGCCTGGAAGTGAACGAAGCCAGAATGCGGCAAAATATAGAACTGACCCAAGGGTTCATCTTCGCCGAAACCGTGGCACTTGCCATGGCATCAGTGCTGGGCAAAACCAAAAGTTACGAACTGGTAAAAGTGGCTTGTACGCAAGCTCAACAGTCCGATAAGCACTTACACGAGGTCTTGTTTGCAATGGATTTACCGCTTTCTGCTACCGAACTAAAAAGCTGTTTCCTAGCAGAAAATGCCATTGGTCACAGCCTGGAAATTATCAATGAAATTATAACCGAATAATGTATACCAATTATCGAATTGACGGGACACCCAACAGCCTAGTGCTGGTTTTCTCCAACTCCCTGGGCACTGATATGCGCATGTGGGATGCGGTTGTCCCGCTGCTCCTACCCTATTTCCGGATTGTCCGTTATGATACGCGAGGTTTAGGCAAGAGTGAAGTTACACCTTCGCCCTATACAGTTGCTCAACTTGGGAGGGATGTCATCGACTTGCTGGATCAACTAGACCTGGACAAAGTCTATTTCTGTGGCCTCTCTATGGGCGGCCAGATCGGGCAGTGGCTCGGTATTCATCATCCGCAGCGACTACATAAGTTGGTACTTTGCAATACGGCAGCAAAAATTGGTACGCCCAAAGTCTGGAATGATCGCATCGAACTCATCCAACGCGAAGGGCTAACTGCCATTTGGGAAGGAACACAAAAGGTGTGGTTTCGAGAAACTTATATTCAAGACCATCCAGCGCAGTTGAGCGACTTGCAAAAGATGTTCATCACCAACAGTGTCTTGGGATATAGTCATTGCTGTGCAGCGGTTCGGGACGCGGATTTCAGAGAAAAATTGCGAGAGATAATTATCCCGACCCTGGTTGTCACAGGAGAAGAAGACCCCGCCACCACGGTAGCCGATGCCAAGTATATGGTTGGAGAAATCCCCGATGCGGCGCTTCAAGTTCTACCCGCGCGGCATATCCCGAGTATCGAACAGCCTCAAGCCTTTGCGCAAACCTTAGTCGACTTCTTGGTCGGTACAACAACTTTTGAAAAAGGGATGCACGTACGCCGTACCGTACTGGGTGATGCGCATGTGGATCGTGCTAATAAAAATAAAAATCCTTTTACAGCCGACTTTCAAGCCTTCATCAGTCACTATGCCTGGGGCGAAATTTGGACACGCCCGGGGCTCAATAAACACAACCGCAGTCTCATCACCTTGGCTATGATGATTGCTCTCAACCGAAGAGAAGAATTTAAAATGCACGTCAAAGCCGCCTTACATAACGGTGTGACGCTAGACGAAATAAAGGAGGTGATTTTGCAGTCGGGTATCTACTGTGGATTGCCCGCAGCCAATGATGCCTACCACTCGGCAATGGAAGTTTTTGAAAATTCAAATATCGATTTACAATGAAAAAGATAAAAACACAAGTCGGAATTATCGGAGCAGGTCCGGCGGGATTATTCCTCTCCAAAATATTGCACTCCAATGGTATTGACAACGTGATTTTGGAAAATAGAAGCCGGGAATACTGTGAAAACAGATTAAGAGCGGGCTTACTGGAACATAATACCACAGAGCTATTGGAAGAGTTGGGAGTTGATCATAACCTCAAAGCAAAAGGTATCCCGCATCATGGGGTCTTGTTGAGTTTTAATGGTGAACGGGTGCATATCCCTTTCGAGGAACTAACCGGTGGGCGAAGAATCACCATTTATGGGCAACGCTTTGTGGTCAGAGACTTAATTGCCAACCTGAAGGATGAAAACCAAAAGGAGATTCTTTTTGAAGCTAAAGCAACGAGTATTGAAGGTATCGAGACGGATCAACCAGTCATCCATTTTGAGCATAATGGTGGCAAGCATGAAGTTCATTGCGACTACGTTGCCGCTTGTGATGGCTATCATGGTATTGGGAGAAAAACACTGCCCAGTCATACCTTCAAAACCCATCAAGTTGAATATCCATTTAGCTGGTTGGGTATTTTGGCAGAGACTCCTCCCTCCTCAGATGAGTTGATTTATGCATTCCACAAAAATGGCTTCGCCTTATTGAGTTACAGATCTCCTACCGTGAGCAGATTATACATCCAAGTGGATAATGACGACCATGTAGACAATTGGCCAAACGAAAAACTATGGGATGAATTAGAGCTACGGTTGGGTACGAAGAACTGGAAATTGAACAGAGGCCCTATCATACAAAAAGGCATCACCCCGATGCGTTCTTATATGATTGATCACATGCAGCATGGTCGCCTTTTCATGGCTGGAGACGCCGCACACATCGTCCCTCCAACAGGTGGCAAAGGTTTAAACTTAGCAGTAGCTGATGTGCGCTTATTAGGCAAGGCATTCATTGAGCGATATGAAAAGAATGACGAAAACTTACTGAACAACTATTCAAAAGTGGCGCTGCAAAGAGTCTGGAGAACACAGCATTTTTCCAATTTCATGACCCAGCAATTTCATAAGCGATTTAAAAACGAATCCTTTGATTATCAAATGCAAAAAGCACAGTTTGATTATCTAGGAAAGTCTGAAGCTATGAGAACCAATATTGCGGAAAATTATGTGGGTCTGCCATTTGGAACTTATATCAACTAAAAGAATCGCATGAAACAAGCATATATTGTAGACGGCGTACGTACCGCATTCGGAAAATTTTGTGGGACACTCTCCTCTATCCGAACGGATGATTTGGCGGCTATTCCGATCAAAACATTGGTGGAGCGTTTCGCTCATATTCCTGGTGACGCTTATGACGAGGTGATCTTGGGTTGTGCCAACCAAGCCGGAGAAGACAATAGAAATGTAGCGCGTATGGCGCTGCTGCTGGCGGGCTTACCGTGGACGGTGCCAGGAGAAACGATAAACCGTTTATGCTCCTCTGGGATGTCGGCGGTGGTGCATGCCAACCGGGCCATCAAAGCCGGCGATGGGGATTTATTCATCAGTGGTGGTGTGGAACACATGACGCGCGGGCCATGGGTAATCTCCAAAGTATCTAAACCTTTTGGGAGAGATGCGCAGATGCACGACAGTAGTTTTGGTTGGCGGTTTGTGAACAAGAAACTGGATGCCTTGTACGGCACCGACGGCATGGGCGTGACCGCCGAAAATCTGGCAGAAATGTACCAACTCACGCGAGCAGAACAGGATCAGTTTGCCTATTGGTCTCAAATGAAAGCCGCCAAAGCACAAGCTAGCGGACGCTTGGCACAGGAGATCGTAGCGGTAGAAATCCCACAACGCAAAGCGGACCCCATTATTTTTGAGCAAGATGAGTTTATCAAGCCCAACACCTCTTTAGCGGTGTTAGGGGAATTGCGCACGGCCTTCAAAAAAGAGGGCGGGACGGTCACCGCAGGGAATGCCTCCGGCTTAAACGATGGCGCAGCAGCGCTTTTGGTGGCCTCCGAAGATGCGGTCAAGAAATACGACCTGAAACCGCTGGCCAGAATTGTAAGTTCTGCGGTGGTTGGGGTTGAGCCTCGCATTATGGGTATTGGCCCGGTAGGCGCATCCAAGAAAGCATTGCAAAAAGCAGGCTTGACGCTGGAACAAATGGACATACTTGAATTTAATGAAGCCTTTTCTGCGCAAGTGCTGGCTTGTACGCGTGAGCTGGGTTTAGCCAATGACGACCCCCGTATCAATCCTAATGGTGGTGCCATTGCGATTGGGCATCCATTGGGTGTTTCAGGCACCAGAATTTTACACACTGCCGCCCTAGAGCTCCACGAACAAAATAAGCGCTATGCATTAGTAGCCATGTGTGTAGGTGTGGGACAGGGCTATGCAACGATTTTAGAACGTGTTTAATTTAACGAGATGAAAAAAGTACCACAAATAAGCCCAGCTGCCGCCGCCGCATTAGTCAAAGATGGAGACATTTTGTTAGGGGGAGGATTTGGAATGACGGGAAATCCAGTACACTTACTCCATGCACTCGCTGAAACAGATACCAAGGAGTTGACTTTTATAGGGAATAATGTTGGCGAAGTCAATCTTGGTGGTGGCCGTTTGCTCAATAATGGGCAGTTGAAAAAAATGGTTGGTTCTTTCTTTACCTCTAATCCCGATGCGGTAAAAGCGGCGCAGGAAGGAAAAGTAGCATACCAACTATTGCCGCAAGGTACGCTTGCCGAGGCCATCCGCGCAGGCGGTGCAGGTATTGGAGGTTTCTACACGCCTACTTCTGCCGGAACCCTCATAGCAGAAGGTAAAGAGACCAAGGAGATTGATGGCAAAACCTATGTTTTTGAGAAAGCTATCAAAGCGAATGTCGCCTTCATCCGTGCATGGAAAGCCGATACAGCGGGCAACCTCACCTACCGTATGACGGAGCAGAATTTTAACACCGCCATGGCGATGGCTGCTGATTTGGTGATCGTAGAAGCGGAACATATCGTCCCTGTTGGCGAGCTGGATCCTAACATCATTCACACACAGGGCTGTTTTGTGGATTATCTCGTACAAGCTCATACCTCCTTGGAGGATTTGGGTTCTTCGGCATCCATCAAGTCAAGTATCAAAAAAGTAGATGAAGCTCGGATGAATATGGCCAAACGGGCTTTACAGGAATTGAGTAAAGGCGATGTTGTCAATTTGGGCATTGGTATCCCCACTTTGGTGGCCGACTTTATCAAACCCGAAGATGGCATTATCCTCCATACGGAAAATGGCATGTTGGGGGTAGGCCCAGCACCAACTGATGGGGGCGGTGCTTTGGATTATCCGGTGAACGCCGGTAAAGTACCCGTAACGGCCTTGAACGGCAGCAGCTACTTTGATAGTGCACGATCCTTTGCTATGATACGGGGTGGCCATGTGGATGTAGCGATTATGGGCGGATTGCAGGTGGATGAAAATGCTAATCTGGCCAATTGGGCCGTGCCAGGCAAACCACTATTGGGTGTAGGTGGCGCGATGGATTTGGCATCGGGTGCCAAACGGCTCATCATTACGCTGACACATACCAACCGAAAGGGCATTTCTAAAATTGTTCCAGCATGCACCTTACCTTTTACGGCCATGGGTGCTGTGGATATGGTGATTACAGACTTGGCAGTTTTTGAATATTTGGAGGGTAAATTGACTTTGACGGAGTTGATGCCCGGGGCGACCTTAGAGGAAGTTAGGGCGAAGACGGAGGCAGGATTTAGGGAAAAGCTTTAGCCAAATTTCACACTCGTCATGGATATAGAACCACCTAATGGACTGTCATTAAACAAAGTCGTATCGTCCTTTTCGTCTTTTAATGCTAGTGTGTACAACAATGGCAGATAATGCTCGGGCGTAGGAATAGATAAGTCAAATGCGCTTCCTTGATTTTTAAAATTAATCAGGCTTTTGTGATCGTCTTCAAGTATCCACTGCTTCATTTTTTCATCCGCTTCAATAGCCCAATCATATCCGTAATGCTCATTGATTTTGGAGAAGTCTACTCTTCTTAAATTATGAACGATATTACCACTCCCAATGATTAACACCCCCTTTTCTCTTAATCTTTTTAATTGTGCTGCCAGTTCATAATGCTGTTGGGGCGTTAAAGAATAGTCCAGGCTTAACTGAATGACTGGCACATCAGCATTGGGAAATAAGTGCTTGACAACCGTCCAAGAACCGTGGTCTAAGCCCCATTTTTCATCCAGATGAATCGTTTTTTCAGGTTCAATGGATGCTGCTATATCTCTGGCCAATTGAGGGTGACCGGGGGCAGGATATTGCACGTCAAACAAAGCTTTTGGAAAACCACCAAAATCGTGAATGGTTCTTGGGTTTTCCATTGCGGTAACATAAGTCCCCTTAGTTTCCCAATGGGCAGAAACCACGACAATGGCATTGGGTTTGCCCAATTTTTCACCTTGTGTTCTGAACCCTTGAACATACTCGTTGTCTTCAATTCCATTCATAGGCGAGCCGTGTCCTAAAAAGAGGACAGGCATCTTTTCTGAATTACTAAAGTATTTTGTTGCCTTTTCTAAATTACTTAGTGCTGAAATCATAGGAATGCTTAGGGCAGTAACACCTGCAGTTTTTAAAAACGCTTTTCGGTTCATATTAAGAAGCATATAGTTTGTTCAAAAATTGTTTGGTGGTAATAGGTTTTCTACCCAATAGCTGTTCAAGCGAATTATTTGACAGTTCTAATTCACCATTTGCCTGTGCTACCGCAAATGCAGTAAATACCTCAATGTACTCCTTTGGCACTCCATAGGCTTTCATGGTATTTTGATATACTTCAGGTGTCGGAGAATTATAAATGACAGTTTTCCCACTTACTTCCGAAATCGTTGCTGCAATTGCTGTATAATCCAGGGCTTCCTCATTGACTAGTGGATACACTTTGTTTTCATGTCCTGTTGTAGTCAGAACGACAGCGGCGGCTTCGGCTAATTCAGCTTTTAGCACTAAACTCGACTTTCCCTGTTCAGCAGGCATCATGAATGCACCATTTTCCAAGACGTTTTCTCCAAGAAACATCGGGAGAAATTCCATATAGGTTGCATTTTGCAAGAGGGTATAATTAATACCGCTTTCCTTTAACCAATTTTCAGTTTTTAAATGGGAATCTTGTAAGAACCCAATAGCAGACTTTTCTACCTTCTGATTTCTCATAAAGGAAGTGTAAACCACATGATGTATGCCTGTCGCTTTTGCTGCCTTAACTACATTTTGATGTTGAGCTGCTCTATTTTCAATATCGCTGCTTGAAACGAATAATAATTTGTCTACTCCTTGAAATGCCGCTACTAAGGAAGAATAGTCATTGTAGTCTCCCTTTTTTATTTGAACACCGAGCTCTTTCAGCGGTTGTGCTTTTTCTTCATTTCTTGCGAGCGCAGAAATTTCAGATGGATTTACCCCTTTATCAATTAAATGTTCTATTGCATTTCTGCCAAATTCTCCTGTTGCACCAGTTACTAAAATCATGAAACTATTTTTTTTATAAATAATGATACAAATGTACTACCTTTGATATGTAAAGTATAGTAAGTACTTAAAAGATAGTACTATACTATTGTATAGTAGGTAATTTGAACTTTTTTGATAATGGCAGAATTTTCAACGATTTCAGAGGTAAGAGCGTGTCCAAGAAGATATGTTTTAGCCATCAATGACACCTTAAATGTGATGAGCGGGAAATGGAAACTACCGATAATAGCTTCTATTCTGTATGGAAATCACAGATACAAGGATATACAAGCCAACATAGAGAAGATTACACCAAGAATGTTATCCAAAGAATTAAAGGAACTAGAATTAAATGGTGTGATTACCAGAAATGTCTATGATTCTACCCCAGTACGTATTGAATATAAATTGACGGAATCAGGTAGAAAAATTCTTTCCGTATTAGAAGCAATGATTGAATGGGGCTTGGCGCACAGAAAGTCCACCTTTTCAAAGCCTGGCTAATTGCAGGCAGCGGAATTAAGTAAGCTAATGGCTGTCTCAACTTTTAAGACAGCCCCTATAGATTGTGCGCCAGGTGTGCGGTAAAAGCTCCCTGTTTATTTCTAATCATAACTTAATCCAAAACCGAATTCAAACAAAGGATTTTCACTGTCATAAGGAACATCCGTTTTTTGATTTTCAACTGTTTTTCACTTGTCCAGAGGAGAGTTTGAAGTAGCGCCTGCAAATGTCATATTGTTGGGTATCCTTCTATTTATCAACTGGGGTAGAAATAAGAAAGCGCCTGTTTTACCTAAAGGATCATAAAAATAGTTGCCATGCAAAGAAAAGAATTCCTTAAATCACTTTTAGCTTTTACTACGATGGCCTCATTAAGTAGTTTCAAGTGTTATACCGATACGCTTCCTGTTCAAGGGGAAAAATGCCCGTTCTGTTTACCTCTCATGGCAATCAATTGGATATTGTAAAAACGAAAGAAGAATGAGCTTTCTGGAACACCTTGCATAAACTGGGAGAACAGCTGCAAAACCAATTTAAAATTAAAGCGGCCTTAGTCGTCTCTGCTCATTGGTGCACTTATAATGAAACCAAGATCAATGTCTCCCCTTCCCAAAAGCAAATTTATAATTACTATGGTTTTCCTGAGGAATACTACGATGTGAAATATAGCGCGAATGGAGCTCCTGACATTGCACGAGAAGTCACGGAGATCGTTCCCAAAGTAGAACCAACAACTGATTGGGGCTTAGATCAAGGAGCCTGGCCGATGTTGATGCACCTTTTTCCAGCAGCTAATGTTCCTGTACTTTATAGTCTCGGGCTGGTTGAAGATAAAGACGAAATTTCCTTCTTCTATGATGACGGCATGTCTCTTCCTGCCTTTAGTGAACGAAGTTTTTTAATCAATCAAGTATAATCAGTTGTGACTACTTCAAATCAACTCACTGACCAAAGCATAGGCATTACTGACTGCCAGTTTATCATAAGCACGTCGCCGGTAAGTAACCACGGTGTTAATTGACAAATCGAGTTCTTCCGCAATCTGTTGAGTCTTGTTGCCTAAGATCGTAAGCGCACATACCTGTCTTTCCCGATCCGCCAGTTGCGGGAACCGATTTTCTAACAATAATAACAACCTATCCAGCGTCCTGGGCCTTGTTTCAAGGGTGGTGCTGAAATCTGTATTCAGCGCATGTCTTTTGCAAGCTGGATATAGCACAGCAGCCAATTCCCCTAATTGTTGAAGGAGATTTGCATCCACCTCATTTTCTTCCAGGTAAAACTTTAATACATTCCAACCCTCTTTCTCCTTTATTACAAAAACCAATTCTTTGCCAAATTTGGGTTTTTCAAAAAATACAGCTCGATAATCCTCATTTGCAGCAGCCGTCTTATCTATTACCGTATAAAAACGACTATTGACCTCGCTTTCTCTTGGAAGGTTCGCCCAAATGGGGTCAAACCTATAATGGCGGTTGATGTATTGCTCTACGCGATAGGTGGTATCTGCCCGGGTTCCGGTCCAGCCGGCTATAACTGGTGCTTTGTTAGAGACACTAACATATCCTGTGAGTTCCACTACAGGAGCAACGCGATTGATTACATGTATTAATGCAATATCATAATAGTTGGAACCAATATAATTGGTTACATCATAGATGTGATCCACATCAATGGTCAGCTTTTTAGCAATGCTAATCCAATTCATAGCCTATATAGGTATTGGTATTGTTCCGAAACATTAAAAACACAAAAGCTCCAGGTTGAAATATTCACCCAATTAAGAGCGATTCTACAATTTTTAGTTCTAAAATAATCATTTTTTATGAAATTTTATTGCCTTGTCACATGAATATATGACAAAGGCATTAAGACTATAGGATATTTTTGTCTATGTAATTGGGCTAAAATAATTATAACAAATTTGTTTAAAGAGGATCTAATAATTCACACCCAACTTCCAAGTATTCAGTTGCTTAGTAAATCATTAGCTCGTCCAAATTTTTTATAACTATTTCTTTACGCCTATTTAAGAACTAATTTCTAAGCAATACCAAATTATTATGATTGACGTAGATGATTCAATAAAAAAGAAAAGCAGGTGGGTGGATGATCATATAGCCACCTTAGACCCCAAAAAAGATTATGCGGAGATAATGGGGCTTATTTCCCAATATCAGTTTGATGAATTTGTACTGCATTTTTTAATAACGGGTACGAACATCAATGTCATCATGCCTGCCCATGGTGCCGAAGCACAAGTATTCACAAATAAGGCTGTACGCCGTCCGGCAAAGCGAATGCAAGATACGCTAGGTATTTTTTGGACATGGTATGCTTATGGGCCCAAATCACCGGAAGCAATAGAAGCCACAAAAATGCTGAATGACATTCATATGGGCGTTGCCAAACACGTTCCCGGTCATTTCTCCCTTGATTCAGATTTTATTTTTACGATGTGCCAAATCATGGTGAGTCAACATCGATTGTTCAAAAAACTAGGTTTGGGCGGAGCGCCAGCACACGTCAACCAAGCGCATTATTATTTCTGGAAAGAACTGTCTAAGCACTTTGTAAAAGAAGATGGCAAAGGCGGCACCATGCCACTTGAAGATGATTTCCCGAACAGTTTTGAGGAATCACTCGCCTATGTCAATGATTGGGAAAGTTGGGACCATCGATACTCTCCGGTTCAAACAGATATTGTGAGCGCACTCATCTATGCTTTCGGTGCCCGGTGGTTTCCTAAATCGCTCCAACCGCTAGGACGCTGGCTAATCACACATACGATTCAAGATCATGTGTTGGAACACTACAGAATTAAGCCGTTAACGGGTATCCCACGGTTTATTGCACATAACTTGTTGAAAGGTATCTTCTGGTTTAAAGGAAATTATGCCCCTGATTCCAAAGTTTCTTTCATAAAAAAGAGAACCTTGCTGACCAAGGAGGAATACACAAAAAGAGATTCCGCATTTACCAAATTGGCTGATCAAATGGGCTGGCATAGAGGTGGAAAATCTGCAGTGGGCATTAAAGAAAGAAAAGCCAATGGAGATATCAGTATGTGCCCCGTTCATCAAATTTTGCCTAAAAAAAGAATACCTAGTACCAAGGTTGCTGAAATGATGGAGTAGACATACGCTTAATTATTCCGACTACTGTAGGTAATAACATTGGCTGATCTTATTTAAAAAACAATTATGAATTCAACGCTTGAAAAAGAACATTTAAAAGCATCACTTTTAATCGACGGAGAGCCCAGAGAAGCGTCTTCTGCTAGAACCTTCGAACGCATTAACCCTTTTAACGGAGAGTTGGCTAGCGTTTCTGCTGCTGCAACTATAGAAGATGCAAAAGCCGCCGTTGCTTCAGCTCAGGCTGCCTTCCCGGCTTGGTCGGCAATGGGACCTCATTCTCGTAGGAAAATCTTATTGAAAGCGGCTGATTTGCTGGAAGCAAAGACCCCTGATTTTGTTTCCATCAATATGGCAGAGACCGGAGCAACTGCACCCTGGATTGGTTTCAATGTTTCTGTTGGGGCAAAAATGCTAAGAGAGGCAGCCTCCATGACGACTCAAATTTCCGGTGAAGTGATTCCTGCTGAAAAACCAGGGGTGATTTCTATGGGTGTCCGGCAAGCTGCCGGCGTTTGTCTGGGGATTGCGCCTTGGAATGCCGCTGTGATTTTAGGAGTGAGAGCCATCGCATTGCCTTTGGCTTGTGGCAATACGGTGGTGTTGAAAGCATCAGAAATGTGCCCTAAAACCCATCAAATGATCGGAGAGGTTTTAATGGAATCGGGTATTCCTGAAGGCGTTGTAAACGTTATCACCAACGACCCTAAGGATGCGCCGGCTATTGTTCAGACACTCATTCAAGAACCTGCCGTCAAACGGGTTAATTTCACCGGTTCGACCAAGGTAGGTAAAATCATTGCCAAATTATGTGCAGAAGAATTAAAGCCATGTTTGTTGGAATTAGGCGGTAAAGCACCTTTTATCGTTTTAGATGATGCCGATCTAGAAGGTGCCGTGAATGGCGCCATCTTTGGAGCCTATATGAATATGGGGCAAATCTGCATGTCCACAGAAAGAATCATTGTTACGGAAGGTATCGCGGATAAATTTGTTGCCGCTTTTGCCGCAAAGGCGTCCAAATTGCCGGCTGGCGACCCTGCCGGACCTAACGTACTAGGTGCATTGGTAACCCACCAAGCAGCTGAAAAGTTAGATGGCTTAATTGAAGACGCACTTGCTAGGGGCGCAAAATTAGCCGCTGGCGGAGATCGGAATGGAGCCGTTGTTCCGGCCAGTGTATTAGATGGGGTAACCCCCGCTATGCGCATATATTCCGAAGAATCATTTGGACCAGTAAAGTCTATCATCCGAGTCAAAGATGCGGAAGAGGCCATTCGTGTTGCCAATGATACCGAATATGGCTTATCGGCCTCTTTATATACCAGCGATGTCAAAAAAGGATTAGACTACGCCAAAAGAATCCAAAGCGGTATTTGTCATATCAATGGCCCTACCGTTGCCGACGAACCACAAATGCCTTTTGGTGGAGTGAAAGCTTCTGGTTATGGCCGTTTTGGAGGCAAGGCGGGGATTGAAGAATTTACGGAACTCCGTTGGATTACTATCGAAGACCCGAAGCAGGGGTATCCATTTTAGATCGAAGATAAGTGCTTGGATTTATTGGAATAAGGGTAGCTATTCCAGCTATAGGAGTCATCCCTAGTTTTGGCTACTGCAGAAATTAGGATGACTCCTATTTTCGAAAAAATATAACCACAAAATGACGCAGACAAACTCATTTAATGGCCTGAACATTCTAACCTGGCTAATACAAATTGCAGTTGCTGGCCTTTTTATTATGGCTGGAGCCATAAAGCTGACCCAACCTTTAGCTGAAGTATCCGCAAACATTCCATGGGCAGCTGATGTCCCCAGTATTTTTGTAAGAATAATTGGATTAGTAGATTTAATAGGAGGCCTTGGTTTGTTGCTTCCTTCGGTATTACGCATTCAACCACATTATGCTTATTGCGCAGCTTGGAGTTTATGTTTTGTAATGTTATTGGCTGTAGTTTTCCATCTCATTCGAGGAGAATTTGCTGCCATAGCTGTTAATCTAATCCTATTGGCTTTGCTTTACTTTATCGGCTGGGCCCGTTATAAAAAAGTACCTATCGGTATCTCTTAGCTGTTGTTGTTAAATGAGTTCTCTTATCAAAGTGTTGCTTAGGCGCTTTTAATCCATCCTGATTCACAATTTGAGTGATTCCTGCCAACATACCTATCTCCTTAATTTTTCCATTAGATTTTTGATTGGATCCTCCGGAGAATTGATATTCCCGATCTTGCAGTAATTGATTAGCCTTGCTACTAATGGGTACCATACAATAGATACCGGTTTTTTGAGCAGTGTAGGCGTATGTTGGGCCATGTTCGGTAACCAAAATATGCTGCATTGCGATTTGCCTACTATCGCTATAGCGCATGATAAAATAGTAGGAGATTAAAAATCGGTCCCTCTCGACGGCTAGGTGAGGGAAGGAATCTAAGTCTACTTCTTCGATGAAGGCTATTTCCTGTTCGGATAGGTAGACCTTACTCCCTGGCGCTTTTTTGATTTGTATAAACTCTGGATGTTTGTAGATCATATTTTGATGGAGATCTCTCAAGTGAGCCACCTTAAGGACTTTCTTCACAATTTTGATATGATTGCTAAATCCGGTAATCCCTCCTCCAATCTCTTTGATGAAATTGTAGTAATCCATATACCAGTTCATACTGATATCAGAGTATAGTATATCTTTTAGTACTCTCTGCTTTCGGTATTGCCTTAAGCGTGTTCTTAGTGACTTATAGTTCCTAGCCGTTCCTTTACTGATAGGATGCAGTCCTTTTTCGATTTCATCGATGTATAAATCTAGGAATTGTAGTAGGCTACCATCATCGGATTTCTTCTCCATCTCATCGGCGGCGGCTCCGGTAGCCAAATGAGATAGATACCTGGCTTTAATTTCAGCTATTTTGAGATTGTATTGATCTTTTAAATGCTTCGGTAAGCCAATCACTTTTTGATCTTGAGTTGACCAATTGGTAGGAGAGACGTAAATTCCGGTAGGGTAATACTGCCTTTTCCGGTCTCTGTAGACACTAATTCGGACATGAGCCGTCCCATCTTTTTTAATTCTTTGCTTCCAGAGTACCGCTTTAACCGTCATATTCGTAGTTTATTTGTACGCATGAATCAATTTTGTACGCAATATGTACGCACAAAATCTTCCACAAATTTACAAATAACAACAAATAAGCACAAATAAAACTTTTTGTTTTTATTTAAATCTTCAAAAATGAGGTATAGCAACAAAAAAAGCGCTTGAAAATCAAGCGCTTTTAAGTACAAACTTTCTGTTTGTTTTAGTGATCCCGCCAGGATTGCAATTCCTATCATAAAACACACTATACCAGTAACTTATAAAGGCTTAAAATATTTGTATGCAGATTGTATGCACATTTTCAAGAACAATTACACCTTATTTTCCTTTGATCATTTCTAGTAGCTCTTCGGTAGAAATAAACCGATCAAATCCCTTGGTTTTCAAAGCATTCACAAGCTTCAAATCTCCAGTCCATAATAGTCCATCCAAATATACAGTAAGGACAACAAACGGTAAATCATATTGGGGTCAAGAACAATTATTCTCCTACATGATGAAGTTTCAGCATCTAACAAGCCAGGAATATGATTTTTATTTTTTTCCCACCAGCCTTTCTTCACTTCACTTGCTAATTCATCCATTTCTTCTTGAGTAGCTTGACTATTAGCTATTGCTTCTTTGTAGGAAAGATAATCTAACATAAGCTGGGATATGGGGGCTCTCAAAAGATAGGAATTTTGATATTAAACTAAAAAGTCGATAGCCCAAATGATATTGAACTATCGATCAAAATTAATAAGACGACCTAATAAAGAGCGTAATCATAGTAAACGCCCTTATATCTATTCGATAAAAATGAATTACAAGTGTTCTTTTATGGTTTAAGATTAGCTAAATAAATAACTTTCATCCGTTTCAAAAGTACACCATTTTAAATCGTTTTTCAAAAAACCACATACTGTTAGATACGAATTACAACTAGCGTAACTTTAGGATTCAATAAAAATACTAAGTGTTTAAATTTTGTATTTCAGCCTAGGCTTTGAAATGGGAAACGAGGTGTTAAAAAATCAAGCTTTGGGTATATTTTTATTGACTGTCTACCCCATCTATAAAATTAATTGGATGGTTTAATGTCTACCTCAAAACCCTTATTTACTACTACAATTGACTTTATACTTTTCAAGACTATCTTTCAAATACTTTGCCTCTGACAGCAGCATTGGCATCAATCCTGCCCCATCCAAAATTTTCATCTCTTTGGGTCCGGAATTGGGATGCTTTTTTTAATCGTTCCAAAACTTGATCTGTGGACATACTTGGGTTAGTCGCCCATACCAAAGCAGCAATTCCTGCTACTGTAGCCGTGGCAGCAGAAGACCCACCTGAACGTTTTGGATAATTCCCGGAGTTTGCAAGTGTTAAGGGCTTAGAACCATTTCTAGACTCGACGACAGATACGAAATCAACTTTCGAACCATCATGACAAGTTCTGCACCTTTCGAGTGGATAATCATCAAAAACGCCAGTCACGGCTATAGTCTCCTTCATATTAGCAGGAAAAAACAAGATTGGCAACCATGAGGTTTCCTCAATAGTAGTTCCCGCTGCCGCAAAGATCAATTTTCCTTTCCCGTGAGCGTACTTAATAGCATCCGACACCCTACTACTCCCTAAAAGATTCAAGAGGGATATACTAATCACCTTCACATCAGACCGATTAGCTGAATAGATCAAACCATCTGCTAAACCTCTTTTTTCATTAGAGCCATTAAGGTACACATCGTTGGTAACTCTCAAGGCAACTAAATTAGCCCCATATGCTGCTCCCACAATTGATTGATCATTACCTTTAGGAGCGACTGCCAGTCCCGCCATTTGAGTGCCGTGGCTACATGGATCGTCTGGTCCATCAACCCTATTATTCCACCAAGACCCCGTGCGGTAGAATCCTTTACGCGTGAGGGTTCTTCCAGTAGATTCACCCTCATTAAAAAGCCCATTAAGCTTCGCTTGAGTTGGAGAAGTTCCTGTGTCTAATATTGCAATGCTTATTCCTTTTCCTGAACTTACATTCCAAGCCTTGTCAATTTTCATCTCCTTGTGATTCCATGAAACTAATGCATTTGGAGAAGTAGGTTCAACAAGTGTTCCTTTAATATTATTGATATTTCCGGCACCACTATTACAACCAATTCCAGATCGTAAGGAAATTAACTCTAATCCATAGCCCATTGGTTCGACATACCGAATATCTGCTCGTTTACGTAGCGCATGCACTAAATCAGGATGAAAAATTTTAATATCAATCGCTGGTAAATAGTCATCAAGGCCGTAGGGCATCAGATTCTCCGCACTTATACTATTTTCAGGT
This sequence comes from Saprospiraceae bacterium, assembly GCA_042095835.1. Classification (GTDB taxonomy): domain Bacteria; phylum Bacteroidota; class Bacteroidia; order Chitinophagales; family Saprospiraceae; genus DATFKA01. The sequence continues at coordinate 1,179 of JBELML010000078.1, read as the reverse complement.
GAGAGCTGATTGGTCACTTCTACTATATAATTAATCACTTCCTGGCGCTTTTCTAGCCATTCCTTTTCTTGCATATTCACCTCATGCATCCGAGAGTTGGCGTTTTCAAATCCGTTGATGTTGAAGCCTACCGCCATTAGTGAATCAGTACGAACTGCTGCACTATATACCATAAAATCACTTGCTGCCCCCCAATCAAATTCCCCGAAACGTTGAATTTGGTGATAGGCAAAACTATTGATTTCTTCCCTACTCAATGGTTCGTTTAACCATTCTTTTGTTTCGATCGTAGGGACGTTTAATGGGAGCATAGTATCTTCTTGGCAAGCTACAAGTATTAATACCAAGATTAGAAGAAATAAATATATTTGTTTCATAATTGTAAAAGGAGTAAAGTAAGTAAAACTAAAAAGCTTATCGTTGAAAAGTTTGTCCTTTGACCGCGGCATTAGCATCAATTCTACCCCAACCATAATTTCTATCTCTGTTGGTCCGGAATTGGGATGCTTTTTTTAGCCTTTCCAAAACTTGATCTGCTGACATACTTGGGTTAGTTGCCCATACCAGAGCAGCTATCCCTGCCACAGTGGCTGTGGCGGCAGAAGAGGCTCCAGTGCTCTTTGGAGCATTTCCTGAGTAGGCAAGCGTATAGGTCCTTGCTCCACTCCTAGCCTGAACAACAGCTGCAAAGTCAACTTTAGAGCCATTATGACATTGTTTGCATTTTTCAAGTGGATAACTATCATAGACACCTGTCACGGCCACTGTTTCTTTCATATTGGCTGGAAATACTACTGGCCACCAGGATAAACTTTCAGATGAGGTTCCTGCTGCTACAAAAATTAATTTCCCTTTTCCATTAGCGTACCTAATGGCATCTGAAATTCTCGAACTACCGAATATATTTCCGATTGACATACTAATTACTTTCACGTCTGCTCGATTTGCGGAATAAGTTAAGCCATCTGCTACCCCTCTCTTTTCATCTGAACTATCGAGGTAAACATCTTTGGAAACTCTCAGAGCAACTAAATTAGAACCGTATGCTACGCCCACAGTAGAAAGGCCATAACCTTTAGGAGCAGCTGCTAGTCCAGACATATTCGTACCATGGCCGCATAGATTATACTTACCCCCAATATTAAACCAGTGAAGCCGAATATTTAGTTGGAATGAAAT
>JBELML010000077.1:8193-29041 GCA_042095835.1 Saprospiraceae bacterium | reverse complement strand
TGCTTCGTTTTTGTATCGAATGACAAAAATGAAGATGCTAGAGCGGTTTTGAATCGGAGTTTTTAGTAGGAATTATAAAAATTTGTAGTGTAATTTTTTGGTGTGTTTGCCCCATAATTTAATAGAATAAACAATGAAATACCTCATCCACTTTCTAATCATCCTGGCACTGAGTCTTTTTACAGCCAGTTTCCTCCCTTGGTGGGGATTTGTGATCATCGCCTTTGTAGTCAGTGCACTGCTACAACTGAAAGAAGGTCCTGCATTCCTCAGTGGATTTATGGCACTTTTTGTACTGTGGCTAGTACAGACATTTTTGTTAAATCAAGCTAATCAAGGCATTCTGAGTTCCAAAATGGGCGCTCTATTTGGAGGCCTCTCTCCGATTTTAATGATACTCATAACGGCTATTATTGGAGGTTTACTCGCAGGATTAGGATCTTGGAGTGGCGTTCTGGCTAGACAAATGGTCCTTAAAAAGTAAAAAGATAAACCTGCTTACTGATATCGGATTTCTACTTGGATTTATCGAAAATTATGGCTTTTAGTTTCTATTACAAGTACTTTATGTTCAATTCAAATTTAATCAATCTAGCATAATGACTTGTAGTAAGAAAAATAAAAAGACTGGGAAAGAAAAATTCGAATCGGATATCTTCACCTTTATCGCTTTTTTCGTATTGTATATGGCCGTACTCAAACCAGATAATGGCTTGGGCTTCTTTGGGGTGATTTTGATCATCTGGGGTGTTAGTCTTTACCGCGATTATGATAAATTAACGAATGGTAAAAAAAGCACCAAGAGAAGATCGACTTGTAAGAGTGGCAATAGCGAAATGGATGAAATTGTCGATGATTTTGAACCAGCCGAACCACAAGCTACCTGGAGAGACAGAGATTTTGTCTGATTTTGATTACAAAAGAAAATTTTCTATCAATTTGCGTAAGCTATTTTGGCATTTAGGTGTTTATCTTAGTAACTTTAGTTTCGTCGATCCCCAAACTACCCGATACTACAACTAGAAGTTATGACAGATTCACACTCCATGGCTGAAGACCAGAAGTACAAAGAGGCTCGCAAAAGGGTCAAGCGCAAGAAAGATTTTTATGAGCACTTTACCACCTATCTTATCATCGGTGCTTTTCTAATTGTGCTAAATTTTATCACCTCTCCTGGCAGATGGTGGTGGCACTGGCCCGTTTTGGGCTGGGGTATGGCAGTTCTTTTCAATTATCTTGATGTATTTGGCATTCCTGGCCTAGGCCCTATGAATAAGGAATGGGAAGAAAAAGCCATCGAAGAGGAACTCTCTAAAATGGGCGAAGAAAATAGCCGGCTACCTGCGCCAAAAGCTAAGGAAGAGCTCAAGCTCAAACCACTCAAAAAACAATACCGCGAGAATTGGGACGATGGCGACTTGGTATAGTTAGATCACCATTAATTGTTGCTGTCCCCACTTTCCTTTTTTCGTCCGAAAACGTAGGATATAGGTACCTTGTGCTAAGTGTGTTGTAGCTACTTGTACTTGCCGGTTATGGATACTTCCTTGCTGGGCGACTACCTTTCCAGTCCAATCATAGATTTCGTAACTCCTTAACTCGTCCTGCTCTGCAAGCAGTTGCAGTTGGGTGCTTCCCATTGACGGATTAGGAAAAAGTTTACTCTCGGCTTGAGAGAGTAGGGTCTCTTTGGTATCTGTGCTTAATTGATCCAACTGATAAGTGTACATAGACCTACCATAAGTAGCCGCGGAAAGGATTCCTTCCTCGGGTAGATAATCCAAATCAGTAACCGGCACCCTAGGTAAACCACTACCAAGTATTGCCCAACTGTCTCCATTATTGATACTCACATAGACACCAACATCGGTCGCAATAAATAAGCGATCGCGCTGTTCGAGGTCTACAATGATGTCATTAACGGGGATATCAGGCAGCCCTTCGCCAATGGCTGTCCAGGTCTGACCATTGTTGTCGCTTCGAAACACCTGGGCTGAGGACTCGCCAAAGCGAAAGCCAGAGACCGTACAATACACTCTTGTTGGATAGTTGGGGTCGGCGGCTACAGAGGTGATCCAGCGATTTGGAATTCCGTTGGAAACATTCTCCCAGTTGGCACCGCGATCTGTGGTGCTCCAAATATTTCCATCGTCGGTACCTACGTAGATATAGTTTTGGTTCTTTGGAGAAACAGAAATGCTCGTCAAGGTGCCAAAGCTAATACTACCACTAGGATTATTAGCATTGGTAAGTATTGGAGATACCGCCGTCCAATTATTTCCTCGATTGTCTGAGCGGAAAAGTTGTTGGTTGCCGGTATAAAGCGTACTGGCGTTGTGTGGGTCGATGATCAAGGGTGTATTCCAATTATTAGTGCCTCCAACGGAGATGGTTGAAAAAAATTGACCATCAGTAGTCGTGCGACGCAAATTGCCATATTGGAACTGAACATAAAAAGTAGCTGGATCAAAAGGATCAATCGAAATGCCAAAGCCATCTCCACCAAAAACATATTCCCACGCTTGGTCACCTTGCTCAGAAATTCTATAGGTTCCGTTGTCTTGCAAGCCGCCATAAAGTCGATCTGGGAAATGAGGGTCAATTTTGGTCGTATAGAATTGGTTGTTGGGTAGGTTCTCTACCTTATCATGATTATTGCCTCTATCCTGAGAAATATAGATGCCCCCATCGTTACCATTGACGACCAGACTGGGGTTTTGTGGGTTAATAAATAAGGCATGATGATCGACATGCGAATTTTGGAAAATTTCGGTCCAGGAGCTGCCACCATTCTCAGATCGAAACATGTTAAGCTGAGTTAAATAGAGGCGGTCAGGTACATTCGGGTCCACTTCAATTTTTCCAAACCACCAACCAAAAGATACATTCGACAAACCCGTCAATCCTCTTAATTGCCAAGATTGACCTCCGTTGGTAGATCGATACACCCCTTGATTATTACCAAAGGAGGTGACATAGTAGGCGTATAAGATATCGGGCTGGCTTCTAGACAGGGCTAAGCCGATTCTACCTTTTTCAAATGGTGAAGAAGGGAGTCCGCTGGTTAATTCTGCCCAAGATTGGCCTCCATTGGTTGTTTTGTAAATGCCAGAAGTAGAACCCCCGTATTGCCGGTTGTAAGGTCGGCGGATGCGCTCCCAGGCGGCGGCGTAAACGATATTATCATCTTGAGGATGGATGACCAAGTCAATCACACCCGTAGAATCTGAAATGTATAGCACCTGCTCCCACGATTCACCTCCATCACTGGTTTTATAAACCCCTCTTTCGCTATTGTTTTTGAAAAGCTCTCCCATAGCAGCAACGTAAACAACATCGGGGTTTTGCTTGCTGATGACTACTTTTCCGATGCTACCTACATTTTCTAAACCAAGATGCGTCCAATTGACGCCCCCATTAATGGATTTATAAACACCATAGCCATCATAAGCCAAAGATCCACCGCCTGCATTGGCTTCTCCCGTACCTACATAAAGGATGGAAGTATCTGTCTCTGCAATGTCTAAATCACCAATCGAGAGGCTTTTGGCTTCGTCAAAAATGGGCTGAAAATTTTCTCCTCCATCGATAGATTTGTACACGCCTCCAGAGGCAGACCCGGCGTAAATGGTGGTGAGGCTATTGTAGGGCATTTCAATATCTGTAATTCTGCCACCTACATTGTAGGGGCCGCGCAATTTCCAATTCCCGATAGGTATAGAGGAACGTAAATTCAAGTCACTTTTGCTTAAATCTATAGCACTTTGATAAGCTGCCTTGTCTACCTCTCCATAAGGGTATAATCGTTGGGCAAGCATATAATCAATCGGGTCTTCTACGACAAGTGCGGCTTGATCTCCTTGCTGCAAGGTAAAATTGAAGATGAAGAAAGCTAGGGCAATAGCTAAGATCAAAAATGGGAAGAGTCTAAAGGCTTTTACAAACATCTTTTTGATTTTAAGTAACGGACAAAGAATAAGTCTCGCATTTTGGGATTCTTACTAAGCGCCTTTAATATATCCAGACTTCTGGAATATACGGTAAAATGAAGTGTAGATTTATAGTCATGTAAGCACCAGCTTCGGTAGAAAAAAGAGGTGATAAGTTTTGTGCGCTCAAAACAGTCTTCACAAAGACAGTTCGATCTATCCGCAAAACCTAGAGGCAACCCTATCTTCTTTCAGGTATTAATACAGATGAACCAAGCTGATCAATCAATGAACAAACCACTTTTAACCATCCTGCTTTTTGGAGCCTTATTAAGCTCCTGTATTGGAGATGATGTCATCTTTGATACCGTAGAAGAGACCCTAAAAATTACGAATGCTATCGATACCTTAGCCGTTGGAGGGAGCCATACCCTGGAAACAAGGTATACCAATAATATTGGAGCGCTTACCGAAGCCAATATCCTCTGGTCGGCAGATAGGTCCGATTTGGTAGCTGTGGATGCTACAGGTACATTAACTGGTTTAGCAAAAGGGACAGCTCAAATATTTGCCGAAGTACTCCTTGCAGATAATAGTCTTATCGGCGATACCCTAGCGGTAGTCATCGACGAAGAAACCATACTCGCAACAGCTGATAGTCGTTCTGGAAGCATTGCTACTACCACTTTTTACACCTTGGAGGGAGATTTTGAACTGATCCAAGATGGAGAAAATCTACTGCTTAATTTTGCTGATAATTATGAGGCATCGAGCGCGCTTCCTGGCCTTTACCTGTACCTCACGAACAACCCGAATACTACGGCCGGTGCCCTCGAAATTGGTAAAGTCGAAACCTTTAGTGGAACACATTCCTACGAAATTGAAGGAGTGGATATCGGTGAATATGATTTCCTTTTATATTTCTGCAAGCCATTTCGCGTAAAGGTAGGAGATGGATCAATCAACTAAGTCATAAAACAAGAACCAATGCAACGAATATTTCTAATTCTACTTTTACAAGTATTTACCATCGGAGCTTTTGCCGAAGATGGGTGGCCGAAACCCAAAAACGGAGGCTATTTTAAGTTGGGTCAATGGTGGCTAATAGGTACAGAACATTTTACAGACCAAGGATTGATTGATCCGAATGTCACCAATGGCATTTATTTTACCAATGTTTATGGAGAATATGGTGTGACAGATCGATTAACCGCAGTTGTTTACTTTCCCTTTTTCGCAAGGACATTATTTAATAATACTGTTTCAGGGACGACGGGTGAAATTCTAGAAGCTGGTGAAGCGGTCAATTCAATAGGTGATATTGATCTGGGTATACGGTATGGTTTGGTTCAGAAAGGTTCTTTTGCCTTAAGCGCAGGCTTGACTTTGGGTATCCCATCGGGTAGAACAGGAGGAGGCAGCGATGGGGCTTTACAAACTGGAGATGGAGAGTTTAATCAGTTGGTGACTCTAGAAGCAGGGCAAGGCTTGAGTTTTGGAAAGGTCAATGGTTTCACCAAAGCTCATATTGGATTTAATAATCGTACCCAAGGCTTCTCTGATGAGTTTCGCTTTGGGATAGAGGCAGGAGCTACCATATTTAATGAAAAAGTAACCTTAATAGCCAGATTATTTGGGATTGAATCCTTCCAGAATGGAGTACTCCCAAGCCAAAGTACGGGTACTTCTATCTTCGCTAATAATACGGAGCATTTGACCTTTGGTCCTGAAGTGGCTTATCATTTTAATAAAAATTTTGGCCTCAGTGCAGGCTTAGCTAAGCCACTTTCCGGACGTTTGATCTACTCGAATACCGCCTATAATGTGGGCGTTTTTTACCAGTGGTAGAGATAGACTACTTTAGAGATTGGTAAAGAAACGGCTCGAAGGATCAATCCTTCGAGCCGTCAATCATTAAGGCTTTTCATTTTAATTCATGCGCATTCCAATAGTTTAGTATAAGTTGTTCATAGCTTTTCTCGGGTGATGACCTAAAGATGCCTGTTAATAACCTAAACCTTTCGGACAGGAGCAAGGGTGTTTTTACGTAGAGGTTTTAGTTTACTGTCCTTGTTTTGGGTTTTAATAATTTGATAATTAGGCGTTTAGATAGTTTATGGTGTCTTGATTTTTTACTTAATTTTTTTATTATTCAATTGATAGGAGGAGGCTAATTGGCGAGCTTCGGTCTATTTTTTTAATTTTGGCAGTAGCTAATCGCGAGGTATGATTTATACAGGTGCTAGCCTGCTAGATGTGGTCGTCTTAATGGGAGCTATACAGGGATATATAAGCTGTAGCTTGGTGGTTTTTTATCCTAATATTTGGCGTGGAAACCGCTACCTTGGCTGGCTGTTGCTCTTTTTGTCTTCTGCTTGCTTGAATATATTTTTGTTAGAAACGACAGCGATTACGAATCCTATTTGGGGGCACATTAATAGCCTTATTCCTTTGATTGTGATTATGCCCGTTGGGCCACTGGTGTTTTTTTATACTAGAGCATGGGGGAGACCTGATCTGATCTGGCAGAGGAGAGATTATGTACACTTCCTACCAACTGTGCTAGATCTTATACCTTATGTTTTAGCTTTGGGCAATGCCTTGACTATCTATTTTGGAGGGTTCTTCCTAGTTGGAGAGTCAAGCATTACAGCATGGCATAAATACCTGGACATACCACGTTGGATTTCCATCTCCATTTATTTGAGTTGGTCTTTTCGGATGATTTCAAGGCAGGAGCAACCGCATAGAAGGAAAGCTTGGCCTTTACCTCTTTTATTAGCTTTTGGGGTGTTTCAAGTTTTATGGTTTTGCTTTCTCATACCCTATTTGATACCTACGTTTTCAACACCTTTAATCGCAACTTTCGGATGGTATCCTGTTTATTTTCCAATTGTTGGTTTGGTGTACTGGCTGGGCTGGCAGGGCTTTTTAAAAATGAAACCTCCCAAAGTACCCAACAAGCAACCCATCCTTCTAGATACTAGCGAGCAAAACAAGGTACTGGATCTATTGGATCGAGTGCTGCAAGAAGAACGACTCTACTTAGCACCAAAACTCACCTTGGCAGATTTAGCAAAAGCGACAAAAGTGCCTACAAAAACTATTTCTTTTGTGCTTAATCAAGGCCGGCAGACCAATTTTAATGACTACGTCAATACGTACCGAATAGAGGAGGTGAAAAAGAAATTGCTAGATCCTACTTTTGCACACTATACGATCAGTGCCATTGCATTTGATTGTGGCTTCAACTCTCAGGCCACCTTTCAGAGAGCCTTTAAAAAAATAGGAGGGCAATCACCAAGCTTATTTAGGAAACAAGGTCAAAAAAATAGTACTCAAATCTAGATTTGAGTAGATATGTGGGCGAAATTCTCCTTCTTTTACCTAAAAACGAATGCTTATCTATCGATTATTCTTGCTTATATGCTTCCTTCCTTCTTTTGCTTTAGCACAAAATATAGATGATTTACAATCCAAGGTACTGCAAACTGAAGAGATGGAAGCTGATCTCCAATTCTATGTCAAGGCTTTACAAGAGGTGCATCCTGGGCTCTATAAATACCAAAGTCCAGAAGAATTTCAGCTTGCAGTAGACAAGGTGAAAACCCAAATCAAAACGGCTCAAAGTTTTTATACTTTCTACCAAAATCTCTCTGCATTGAATGTAAAGCTTAGGTGTGCTCATACTGCAATTTATCCTAAAAAAAACCTGGATCAATATTTGTACAAGGGAATAAAAACTTTTCCCTACTACGTTTATCCTATTCAGAATCGCTTGTATATCATCTTCAATGGGACTATGGATCAGCAGATTCATCCTGGTGCCGAATTGTTAGCGATCAATGGCCAACCAATAGCGGAGGTGATCAAACGAATTCGTCAGCTTTATTGGAGAGATGGATTTATTGAGACCGCGAGCAATGCCGCTTTAGACGGTGGCTTATTCAGTCTTTTCTATTATACCTGGATAGAGCAGCCCAATGAATTCAATATTCTAATTAGGCAAAATGGACAAGAAGCCACCTATTCAGTTCCTGCCCAAACCCTTGCAGAGACTAACCAGAATTTTGGCAAAAATCCTCTTAATAAAAATTTGCTAAAGCAATACGACAGGCGTCCAAAAGATGCTTGGAGCTTAAAATTTCCTCAAGACTGTCCCTCCACTGCTTATTTACGGATTCAAGGTTTTGGAAAAAAAGGAGTTAATTCCGAGGAAGATGCTGCCCAAGCTATGGAAAAATATATGGAAAAAACCATCAAGAAGGTCAACAAACAAAAAGCCCAGCATTTGATCATTGATCTAAGGAATAATGCAGGTGGTTGGGATGTGATGGGTCTAGTCCTCCTCAAATACCTCTTCCCAAACCCCAGAACTTTTGAATATTACCAACGCCAATATATTACCAATAAGGATTCGGACTACTTGCAATATGGTGATTTCTCCCAAGAAGAAATGAATGCTTACCTCAAGGAGCTGAAAGCAGAGCAAGATGGTACCTTCTCTTTGGTAGAGAAGCAAAATACTACGCTTGGTCAGCACCAAACTGCTCATCGCAGGTTTAAGGGTGAAATCTATTTTTTGCAAAATGGATGGAGCGCTTCGGCAGCAGCAGAGTGTTTGGCAATGGCGAAAAGTTATGGACTAGGTACTTTTATTGGAGAAGAAGCTGCTGGTAGCTATGAAGGCGGCCACTCTGGTTCGTTTATTAATTTGGAGCTGCCACACTCAAAAATTGGAGTGACCATTCCTCTTCTCGCTTATGTAAATGCTGTAAAACCTCCAAAGCAAATGGGGAGAGGTGTCATCCCAGATTATTCTATAGAACAGAACATTGAAGATGTTTTATCAGGTTTTGATGGACAACTAGAAAAAGTCAAACAACTTATCCGCAACAAGTCGATTGATTAGCACATCTTTTTTATCTTTAAAGAAAGCCTAATCATGCGAAATACAAGTATTCAAATCTTAGCGGCGATTGCAATTTTGCTATCAGCTTGCGAAACTAATTCAGAAAAGCAATTTTTAGCACTGCAACCCATTTTTTCCAGCGAGATGGTGCTACAGCAGCAAATGGATGCACCGATCTGGGGGGAATCAGCAGCAAATGCCACCATTACGATCAAGGGGAGTTGGGGTGCTGAGCAATCTACGACAGCTAATGATGAGGGCTACTGGCAACTAGCGCTTGCCACTCCCGAAGCTGGAGGGCCTTATGACCTATCTATCTCGAATAGAGATACTAGTATAAGCTTGAATAATGTACTCATTGGTGAGGTTTGGTTGGCTTCGGGGCAGTCAAATATGGAGATGCCCCTTACCGGTTGGCCACCAAGGGATCCTATAGCGAATTCGGCTGAAGAGATTGCCAATGCCAATTTTCCTCAAATCCGAATGTTCACCCTACCCAATACTTTCTCCACTACGGAGATGAGTACCTTTCAGGGGATTTGGGAAACTTGCTCACCAAGTACTGCCGGAGCATTTAGCGCCACAGCTTATTTCTTTGCAAGACGTTTACATCAAGAACTGAATATTCCGGTAGGCATCATTCATAGCTCTTGGGGTGGTACGCCTGCCGAGGCATGGACAAGCCAGCCTTCTTTAAAGAAATTAGGAGACTTCGACGAGGCCATTGAAGTCATGACTGACCCTGCTGCTCTGCAAGCAACGAAAGATTGGTTTTCTCCGCTAGAAAAAGAAAGGGTACCTAATAGTACCGAAGCTTGGGCTGATTTGGATTTGGGTGGGGCACCTCAAGCAGATTTTAATACAGAAAACTGGGCTGATCTTTCCCTACCAGGGCGCTTTGATGAAGTAGATGGAGGAGAGATTAACGGCTCATTTTGGTTGAGTAAAACCTTCAATATAAATCCTCAAGATGGTGACTATTTTATCGAAATAGGGGCAATAGATGATATCGACTATACCTATATAAATGGTGTAAAAGTTGGGCATCTTTTTGGATACAATCTTCCGAGAAAATATAAACTACCCAAAGGGCTTTTAAAAGCGGGAGAAAACACCATCACTATTAAAGCAGTAGATACGGGCGGACCTGGCCAAGTAGCCGAACCACTCCAAATCACTGCGCCAAGTGGACAGACAACTTCTTTATCTGGTACTTGGAAGGCTCAGCCTCAAGCAGAAATTTACAAAGGGCAGTTTCATATTTACAATCCTACAGACCTAGATATTAGTCAAAGACCTAAGGTGTTTGCCGTCAATCAGAATATGCCAACGGTTCTATACAATGCGATGCTGAAACCACTAGTGCCTTATGGCATCAAGGGATCGATTTGGTATCAAGGCGAATCAAATGTAGGCAGAGCAGCGCAATATGAGCAATTATTTCCCTTGATGATTAGTGATTGGCGGGAGAAATGGGGCTACGATTTTCCTTTCTATTTTGTGCAAATAGCGCCATTTAATTATACGGGAAATGCTGACCCAACCACTCATCAATCCCAAAAGTTGAGAGAGGCCCAGCGCAAAACGCTGACGGCTTTACCAAAAACAGGAATGACTGTAACTATGGATGTCGGCAACTATACCAACATTCATCCGGCCAATAAGCAAGATGTAGGTGCACGTTTAGCAGGATTGGCTTTACAAAGTGATTATCAAAAACTTATGGAAGCTTCTGGGCCGCTTTACAAGGGACATGCTGCATCTGGAGCAGAGTTGATGGTGGCGTTTTCCCATAGTGGGAATGGCTTAGTATTGAAAGAAACTGGTACTGATAGTGGGTTTGAAGTAGCTGGAGCGGATGGTGTTTTTTACAAAGCCAGTGCTGAAATCCGTGGGAATAATCTCTTTGTAAAGTCGGCAAGAGTAAAGCAACCCAAGGAAGTACGCTATGGCTGGAGTGACTATGGTGCTCAAAGCCTGTTTAACAAAGAAGGCTTACCGGCCAGTTCTTTTTCAAGTGAGTAGATTGACCAAATATTGCTAAATTTAAGAGGCACCTTGAAAGTGTGCAATCCTTTAACTAGTTTTTAGGTTGTAGAGTACTATGAATGAATGAGATATCTTTGATATGACTGCTATACAGAAAGTAGATTCCCAGCTCATCAATCGTGCCAATCGGAATTGCAATCAAGTGATTCATTCTGTGATTGAAAAGGAGTTGGACCACACCGTTGAAAGTTCAGGTTTGAGTATAAAAATCGCTACTCAAGGCATAGAGACCTATGTGGTTGATGGGAAGGTGATTGATGTACCTGCCGGATATTTTACAATTGTACAGGAGGGGCGCAAGGTCAATTTTTTCAGTGATAGCCAAAAGGAAATCATTGGCACCTGTATCTATTTAGAGTCGGATTTAATACAGGAGGTTTGGGCTATGAATCACTGGTCCTTATCACAGCAGTTGGATAATCCATTCCAGCTACCCAAAGCTCCAGACTTGTTGGACGGCCGTCTTTATGCTCTGGAAGAGTTTCCTAGTTTTCAGGCATTATTACAGCAATCGCGCTTCCAGCATATAGATGAAACTTTCTTTTTGAATGGTGCCGAACAGGTTTTACAAATTCAAGAACAAAACCTGAATGCGGTAAAGAACATCACTGCGGCTAAAGAAAAGACTAAAAAGGAACTATACCAGAGATTACGCACCGTTTACCATTTTATTGTAGAAAATTATCGAGAGGATATCAGCATCGATCAATTGAGTAAAGTGGCTTTTTTATCCAAATTTCATCTGATACGGACTTTCTCCCAAGTGTATGGAAAAAGTCCCATTAAGTTGTTGCATCATCTACGAATGGCACATGCAGAAGCCCTAATGGCCAACCAAAATAAACCAGATTTAGGTCAAATTGCAGAAGAGGTAGGATTTCATTCTAAACGCTCCCTCGTCCGCTTTTTACGACTGAGAAATTAAAGGATCAGGGGACTTATTATAGCTGAACAATAAGTCCAAGACCTAAACTAATGGAGTAGATATGATCATTATATCTCCTGAATCGTCGAGTGGTCTCATTGGTGATATGATCGCGGTCGCTAATTTCAAAAAGCGTGGTGGTTTGGAAGTAGTTGATTTGGGTATTTGCGCTAATATGTAGATTTTTTAAAATTCGATAGCCGACTGTGAAAGCTGCTCCTGCGAAGAAAACGTCTTGCGAAAATTCATCAGGTTGGTATCGGATGGTTCGTACATTATTGGCATCTACCTCTTTGAGCTGTTGCTGGCCCCAATCTGCCCGATAGCTACTCAATCCTAATCTAAAGCTGGGGAGCCATAGCCATTTTTCGGATGGATACAGAACAGCTACTATAATCGAGGATAGTTAAGTCTGGACACTCACAACAACTGATGGCGAGCTCCGCTACCAATGCTAGTAGGAATAGAAAGAGTACTTTGCTATACAACATCCTGGGTGATTTTACTAAAAAACGAATTGGCTCTTTCTTTCGGCTACTTCTGGTGGTTCTCAAAGTTTGCTTTGACCAATTCCTGACGAATATTAAAGAGATTGGGGTCTTTAGGGTTGACTTCCACACGTACCCAATGAATATCACTTGCACCAAAAGCTTCGATGCGTGTGAAGTTTTCTATTCGTCTGCCTGTGTTTCTATTGACTAAAGGTTTATCATATCGAAAGTAATGGGAGTCACCATGCGCTAAAATTACAGGTTTACCATAGGCAATAACCTCTTGCTCCAAAATATCCAAAAACTGAGCAAAGCCTGGGTTTTTAGTTTCATCCAATCCCAAGTTAAATTGCGGATTAGCGTGGATCATGAGGAAGATACCCGCATCATCCTTAGCTTTCGCAAAGGTTTCCTTGAGCCAACTAATTGCTGCTTTAGTTCTTGCTTTTACTTCTTCATTATGTGCCTCGGTTCTCCTTGGAAAAGGGGCCAAACCATTAGCACTCCCTACCACATGGCAGGTGGCAAACCAGACACCATTTTTTTGCCAGCGCTGGTGTTCTTTGAAGGATTCAAAACCTACTTGCGTACTCTGGCTTTCAACAGTCATTGCTTTTTGTCCAAGGCTCTCGGTAGGATTTGGGTAAAAAAGGGATCGAATCGCATTCAATCGCTCAAGTGGATCGAAAGAATGTTCCGGGTTTCGGTGACAATCGGTCCATTCGTTATCGCCAGGTGTAATGATAAAGGGCTGTTTTATTCTTTGGTATAATTGAAATCTGGATAAGAAATAATTATCTGTACAAGGTGTACCACCGGTTTTAATATCACCGGTATGCATGACCCATTTGATCTTCCGATCTTGATTGAGTTCCTTAACCAGTACTTTGAATTTCTCGACATCCTCATCTTGATAGGGCATATCGCCGATAAGAGCGAATTCAAATTTTTGTGCAAAGCCACAATTAAAAGTAAGCAAGGAACATAGTAGGATAAGTAATTTAAGGTTCATGTGTTTAGGTTTTGTTAGAAGGGTTACATTTTGAGATTAAAACGCTATTCTACTGGGTTAATATTTCAGGAGTTTCGGTTCTAAAACAGAAATTCTTAAATTTATTGAGCTACAACTTAAATCTCTTTTGCCTAATGCACCACAGGATGATCATTAAATATTTGCTATTTCTTTTGAGCGCCCAGTCTCGTCGGCTCACAGGCAACCTCATTCCATTCTTTAAGCCACGAAGGCACAAAGGTGCTAATTACCAATACTTAAAAAGACGGTTGTTGATGTTGAGTCCTGAGGTCACCAAGTCTTATCGTCTCAAAGTCTCCCCGTCTCAACATCCCCCCGTCTCAATCACTCTAATCCTCACCACCTTACTTCAATTATCACTATCAAGTCAAGTCCACGCCATCGACTACTACTGGGTTGGAGGCTCTGGTGATTGGTCTGATCTCAGCCATTGGGCGCGTAGTTCTGGAGGTAGTGAGCGCTTTATTTTTACACCTAGTCCTGGAGATAATGTGATTTTTGATGAAAATTCCTTTCCAGAAGCTGGGGCCATAGTTCGTTTGGATGTTGATGCTGCCTTTTGCAAAAACTTTGATTGGAGAGCCACTACCAATAGTCCTACCTTCATTGGGGAGCGTCAGCAAAGTCTACAGGTCTTCGGCAATTTATGGTTCTCTGAATCTATGAATAATCAATTTACTGGAACCATCTCTTTTCGAAATCCAGACCAGGATGTGCAAATCAATCCCCAAGGAGAAAGCCTTGCTAGTGTAGTGTACTTCCAGGGATTTGGTAGGTGGGAATTGTTGGCACCACTTTTGGTAGATAGCATCATTTTATTAGAAAATGGGCATCTCAAAACTAGCGGCTTTGACATTCAAACCAATTATCTAACCATCGATATACAAGAGAATGGTAGCTTAGATTTAGGGAACTCGATCGTGAACTTGGATGGACCATTTCAGGTTTTACCCGATGAAGTAGGAAGCCGTGCTTATACCTTGCGGGTTGAAAATATGCCAGGTGT
This sequence comes from Saprospiraceae bacterium, assembly GCA_042095835.1. Lineage (GTDB taxonomy): Bacteria > Bacteroidota > Bacteroidia > Chitinophagales > Saprospiraceae > DATFKA01. The sequence goes on along the minus strand of JBELML010000077.1, from coordinate 14,696 downwards.
CTTTAATCTTATTCCAGGTCAATCCAGTATACAAATTAATCATCCAGAAGCAGAAGTATATTGGGCTAAATCCAACCTGACGCTCAATACCCTAATTTTTACCAACCCAGAAGGGAATCCTAAGTTTTCAGCTGTTTTGAATACCAAACCTAAGATCAATCAGCTTCAGCACGAAGGGAATACCCGGTTTTTTGGAAGCCTTCTGGTAGACCAATGGCAGCTTAGTCCTGGAAAGACCTACAAGTTTGAGAATGAGGCAATTTATGAAATCGGAAGCTTAGAAGCCAATGGTAGTTGCCAAGCGCAGATCTCTATTTTGGGAACGAATACAGAGAATGCGACAACTACCTTTCAAGTGCAATCTCCCTTTAATGGGACTTCGCTTAATCTACTAAATATGAATTTTGTAGGGACGGCAAATGTTATGGAGGGTGTAGATTTAGGCGGTAATTCAGGTTGGAACATCAATACAAGATCATCACAAAGCTTTTATTGGATTGGCGGTACAGGAGAATGGACCGATTTAAATCATTGGTCTTATAACAGCGGTGGTCCTCCTGCAGGTTGCTTGCCAAGTATTATTGATGATGTATATTTTGACGAGAACTCCTTTTCGGGTTTGAACCAATCTGTAACGATTAATACGGTGTCTGCGCTCTGTAGGGATATGAATTGGTCAGACAACCTCCTTCAGCCTATCCTTCAGGGAAATGAGACTCGGGTTTTACAAATTAACGGAGATCTTCGACTAAGCCCTTCTATGCAAATGAACTTTACTGGCCAAGTCTATTTTGCTGCCCTCGAACAAGAGCAAACTATTGAGACCAGCGGCCAGGTTTTACCAGGGCGAATCTTATTTAATTCTGAGAATGGAGGTTGGCGCTTACTTGGTGAGCTGGAAGTCAAAGGGAGCATACAATTTGATCGTGGAATACTGAGCACCAATGATCAAACTCTCAGAGCATCCCAGTTTATTTCTACCACGGATCTACCGAGAACTTTAGAATTAGGTGCTTCAGATTTCTATCTTACTAATAATGACCAGTCTGTAATTTGGAACTTGCGAGCGAGTAACTTCAACCTTGATGCAGGCCAATCCACTATTTATTTTGATGGAAATTTAACGACTCAAATACTCAATACTGGAGAAGATTTGCTCAATTTCCATAATATTCAATCCAATGGCGATGATATTAGGCTATTCTTTTTTCAACTCCCTGTTTCGATTGATACTTTGAGATTTCAGGGTAATGGACAATTTAGAGATAATGTTACGATTGATGTATTAGAGTTGACGGCCGGCGGGCACTACGATTTTGTAACCAACAAAACAGTGCGGGTACGGCAAGTTACAGCTAAGGGGAACTGTGAGAATGGTCTGGTCACTTTACGTAGTGCAGGCCAAGGACGTCCTGCTTTTATGGAAGTTGGAGAAAACCAAGAATGGCAGTGGGTAGCAATCAGTGGAATTGAGGAAAAAGGGCCTGGGCAGGTCACCGTTCGGAATGGCGTTGATATGGGATTTAACCAAGGTTTTCAATTTGAAGAATTGGTTGGACGGACCTTATATTGGGTGGGAGACTCCGGGAATTGGGAGGATGCAAGCCATTGGTCTTTATCAAGCGGAGGTCCGGGGGGAGCGTGTATTCCCAATTTTAAAGATGATATTATTTTTGATAAAAATTCTTTCACTTCTACTGATGCTACCATAGCCTCAAATGTGGAAATCGAAGCGTTTTGCCGGCATATGACCTGGCAAAATATCAACACCCAACAAGTAGAGTTAAAAGATTTCCACCTCAACCTTCATGGGAACCTACAATCTCAAACAGGTGTACTTTTTAATGTCCTTGATTTAAGTTTAAGAGGGGAGGGGCGCCTCTTTGTTGACTTGGCCGGAGAACCTTTAGCCCACGGTATTAGCCTAGATGCTCCAAGAGGTGTGTACGAATTGCGTAGTGATTATTCGGCGCAGGAATACCTTTATCTTTTCCAGGGCCACTTTTATACTTTAGACCATAAGGTTGAGGCGGGGATGCTTTTTGTAGGTGATTTCATGTCAACGCTCGGATTCGGTAAAAGCCATTTTGTTCTTAATGATGTTTTCCCTGCCTATACCCTTTCGTTGGGAGATAATCAGGATATGCTGGAGGTAGAAGGACAAGATTTTACCATCGAATTTACAGGTCAAAGAGTACGAGCGCGAGTGATTACTAGCAAAAGATTTGGCCACTTAATTTTTTCTCATCCAAATGGGGAGGCACAACTCATTTCTAATAATACTTACTATCGCAAGCTTAGCTTTTTAGGTAATGCAGATTTACACGCTTCTGATAGTCGGATGGATAGCCTCATTATGAGCCCCGGTAAACGGTATGAGCTGGAATCAGGCCGAACGCAATCCATCAATAGATATTGGGAAATTAAAGGGAATGCTTGTACACCCATTCAGCTATCGGCGAGTCGGCCTAGTACAAATGCCATCGTAAGTGTGGTGAATTCAGTTGAATTAATAGCAGATCATGTCAATATTGAGGCAATTACAGGAGTTGGTGGCAATGCTTTCATTGCTGGTGGGAACAGTAAAAATGTCAATAACTCTAGTATCGGCTGGCAATTTGAAGAGGATGACACAGCAGGTGGATTCCTCGGAGCCGATCAAATTTTATGTGGCACAGATTCGATTTTCCTTACTGCTGGGCCGGATACAATAGGCTATCTATACCAATGGGAGGATGGCTCAAACTCATCGAGCAGAACGATTGACCAAGCTGGTGCCTACGCGGTCACCGTCACTTATCCCGAGGGCTGCGCGCTTTTTGATGAAGTCTCTATTTCTTCCTTGGAAACTTTGCAATCCACCCTGCCCAGAGATACTTTCCTCTGCAATGATGAACCGATCATTTTAGACGCCTCGCTTAACCAAGCGAGTATAGAATATTTTTGGGATGACCAATCGACTAGTAGTCAAAGGGCCATCGATCAAGCTGGTCAATATACCTTAGAGATTAGACAAAATTCTTGCGTAAGTTTTGATACCATTTCTGTAGAGGAGCGACAGGCTTTTATAGCTATTCAAGCATCTGATACGGTAGCTTGCGAAGGAGAAATCGTACAATTGACCTATGATAATGCAGATTTATCCGACCCAATCTGGAGTACAGGGGCTACCAATCAAACGATAAAAGTCACGACTCCAGGTATCTATCGCATCAATGGAGAGATCAACCGTTGTCTTGTAGAAGCAAGCATTTCAATCCAATACGGTAGCCCTGATAGTTTGGACCTCGGGCCAGATACGCTATTTGCCTGCTTAAAGGAACCGCCGCTCTTGAATCCCGGATTAGCAGGTACCTACCTGTGGCAAGATGGTAGTACAATGGCCCAATATCAGGTTATGCAAAGTGGCTTGTATCAGGTAGAAATAGATAATGGGATATGCCTACTTAGCGATCAAATTCAGATTTTCTTAGAGGATTGTGAGCAGGTAGATATTTATTTTCCCACCGCCTTTTCGCCCAATTTTGATGGCATTAACGACGAGTGGATACCTGGATTTTCTGAGGCATATGAAATCTTAGATTATGGTCTTGAGGTTTATGATCGCTGGGGTGGTAAGGTGTTTTTCACCAATAATCCTCAGATAAAATGGGATGGGCGTAAAAGTGGTGATCCATTATCAAGAGGAGTTTATTACTTTCAATTGAAAATGATGATCTCGGATCGATTTGGAAATCGTATTGTAGAACGTAATGGGGAGATTAATTTACTTTTTTGATTTCATTTTTTGCAAGACTCTTGGTACATTAAAAGTTAAAATAACATTCGGATGAAAAATAAATTATTTGTAAGCTTACTAGCGCTCATGGTCTCCGTAGCAGTGCACGGACAAATGACCGCTAGCAAAAAGGCTATTGTACAATCAGTTGAAAAACATAAAAAATCACTGATTGAGATCAGCGACAAAATTTGGAAAGCCGCTGAAATTGCCTTTGAGGAAACGGTCTCTGCCGAAACACTAGCTAGCTACGCCGAAGCTAATGGGTTCACAGTAGAGCGTGGAGTAGCTGGAATACCTACGGCCTTTGTAGCGACCTATGGCTCGGGATCACCGGTGATCGGTATTTTAGGGGAGTTTGATGCCCTGCCGGGACTTTCTCAAAACACAGTACCTACCAAGAACCCAATCGAAGTAGGAGCGCCAGGGCATGGTTGTGGCCACAATATGTTTGGTACGGCTAGTTTAGGGGCTGCTATCGCTGCGAAAGAGTTGATGGACCAAGGGAAAATTCAAGGAACCATCAAATTTTACGGTTGCCCGGCTGAGGAAAAGTACTTTGGGAAAGTCTGGATGGTCCGCGAGGGACTCTTCGATGGAGTAGATGTTGTCTTGGATTGGCATCCAGGTGCACAGACTAAAGTAGGGGTCCAAACGGGATTGGCTCTGGTCGACTTTATAGTAGAGTTTGAAGGCCAAGCTGCACACGCTGCTGCCGATCCTTGGAATGGCCGTAGTGCTTCTGATGCCATAGAGTTGTACACGCACGGGATCAATGCCTACCGCGAGCATATCAAGCCTACTGTCCGCATTCATTATCACATCCAAGATGCAGGGAAGGTAGTCAACGTCGTACCCGATTACTCCAAAATTTGGGTTAGGGTAAGAGATAGCAATAAGACAGGGGTTGATCCAGTGTATGCACACGTGGAAAAGATGGCAGAAGGAGCAGCAATCATGGCTAATGTAGATCACAAAATCACCCTCGTTTCTGGTATTTATGAAATACTTGTCAATCGGACGGGAGGAGCTGCGATGCAGAAAAATTTAGAAGCACTAGGTGAAATCAAATATACCGAAGAAGAAATTGCCTTTGGTAAAAGAATCCAAGAAGCTACGGGCAAACCTCAAGTTGGTATGTCTACTAAAATCGATCCTATGGAAGAGACCTTGCCCTATGGTACTGGTGGCTCTACCGATGTAGGAGATGTCAGTTGGGTCGTGCCGGTAGTGCGTATGTCTGCTACAGTAGCACCAAAAGATACACCTTGGCACTCCTGGGCGGTTGTTGCCTGTGGAGGAATGTCTATTGGCCATAAAGGGATGATCTTTGCGACCAAAGCACTAGGCATGACGATGGTTGATCTCTTCGAGGATAAAAAACTACTCGAAGGTGTAAAAGCAGAATTTAAAGAAAGAAAAGGAGATCATGTATATAAAGGTTTGATTCCTCCAGGGCCGCCTGCGGCAGTAGGGAATTAAGAACTTTGAACCGCATAGGAACATAGGTTACATAGATTGGTATTCGATACTTTTCTAGGTTTCCTATGTGTCTATTGTGGTATAAATAAGTAGTGATGGATTTATCTAATTTAGATTTCATTTTAAGAAAGTCCCATCCGCTACTCCTCGACGGTGGCCTATCCAATGTACTAGAAGCTCAAGGTCACGATTTGAACCACAAACTATGGACGGCTCGCTTGCTAGCCGAAAATCCAGAAGCCATTATTCAAGCACATCTTGCTTACTTGAAAGCGGGGGCACAATGTATCACCACCGCAAGTTATCAAGCTTCTATTGCTGGATTGACGGATCAAGGATATACCCTCCCAGCTGCGGAGCAATTGATTAAGAAGTCGGTTGATCTAGCCTTAAAGGCTATTGAGCAATTCCTGCTTTTGGCAGAAGTAGGATATCGTCCCTATATTGCTGCTAGTATTGGGCCTTATGGCGCATATTTAGCAGATGGCTCCGAATATAGAGGAAACTATGGCGTTTCAGCCGAAGACTTAAGGACCTTTCATCAAGAAAACATTCGCCTACTTGACCAGACGGCTGCTGACTTTTTAGCCTGTGAGACTATTCCAAGCTTGCGGGAAGCCCAAGTCTTGGCTAGTGTTTTGTTGCAAACAAAAAAGCCAGCTTGGGCCTCCTTTTCTTGTAAGGATGATCAGTGCCTCAATGATGGCTCGCCAATTGAGGCTGTAGTTGATCTCTTTGTGGGTCATTCCAAGGTCTTTGCGATTGGCGTTAATTGTACCCATCCGAAATATATTTCTGGTATTATAAAAAAGATTAAAGACCTAGGTTGGAACAAAGGCATCATTGTATATCCCAACTCAGGAGAAGCCTACAATTCGAAAACGAAAACCTGGATGGGCTTATCTCAACCAGCTGCTTTTGTGGCTATGTCAGAAGAATGGTTGCACCTAGGTGCAAATATTATTGGAGGTTGCTGCCGAATTGGTCCTGAGCATATTGAGAAAATGAGCGGATTGCTTTCTACCTATTAGGCGAAAACAAAAAAGCCACCAAGACGGATCTTGATGGCTTTTAGTGGCAGCCCGTACGGGAATCGAACCCGTGTTTCAGGAATGAAAATCCTGCGTCCTAACCCCTAGACGAACGGGCCATTCTAAGGAATGGCGAAGTACTTAATGAAAATAAAATGTGGCAGCCCGTACGGGAATCGAACCCGTGTTTCAGGAATGAAAATCCTGCGTCC
>JBELML010000077.1:0-8093 GCA_042095835.1 Saprospiraceae bacterium | reverse complement strand
TAACCCCTAGACGAACGGGCCATCATTTCATTTTTAAAACTAGAAAAAGCGAATTTTTCTAAGCACTTATTAAAGATTCTTTTTCTTTAATTCCTAAGCGGATGCAAAAATAGTGACCTTTGTCAATTATTCAAAGTTTTTTTATAACTAATTTGCCACAGAAATAGTTCAACTACCTAATTTAACTCAAAAGCCTACTGATGAAAGGTTCGTACCTCCGTCAATAGGTGCCAAGTGCCAAGTTAATGAGACCATTGTAGTGCATAGCAATACAATCTGGTCGAATTAATCCCGGCGCAGCGCAGCGGATGTCGGGATGCTTGGCTATGTGCTATGTCTTATGTATTTTTAAGGCTACTGACGGACTGACGAAAGACTTTTGTCGTCGTCTCTGTCAGCCTTATTCCTTAACCCAAAACCCACTCCCCCCTAACTAATAACCTTATAAACTCATAAACTAATAACCTTTTAACCCACTTCCCCTAACCCCTAACCCCTAACTCATAACCTCATAACCTCATAACCTACTCCCCCTAACTCATAACCTTTAACCCACTCCCCCTAAACCCTAAACCCTAAACCAGTTAACAAACAGATAAACTTCTAGAGGCATGAAAATGTTATCTAAATAAAATAATTATTGTTACTTTTACACTAAGTATTGAAGAAGCAGGTCTTTTAAACCCAAATCTTCACAGGAACTAAAGCTACGCTGTAGCAGACATTATTACTTTAAAATTACAAGCATTATGGCAAAGAAAATTGCAATTAACGGTTTTGGTCGTATCGGTCGATTAACTTTTCGCAGACTCCTTCAAATGGATGATGTAGAGGTGGTTGGTATCAATGACCTTACTGATAATGAGACCCTTGCTCATCTATTGAAATACGATTCTGCTCAAGGTCCTTTTGAGGGAACCGTAGAAGTTTCTGGAGATAAGTTCATCGTGAACGGAAAAGAAATATTAGCAACTGCAGAGAGAAACCCGGAAAATCTCCCTTGGGCTGACCTTGGAGTTGATTTAGTCCTAGAGTGTACTGGTGTATTCCGTACCAAAGAAAAGGCTAGTTTGCACTTGAAAGCGGGTGCTAAAGATGTAGTCATCTCGGCTCCTGCAAAAGGTGATGGTGTGCAGACTATTGTATTGGGTGTAAACGCAGAGGAATTGGACAAGAGACACAATGTCTTCTCCAATGCTTCTTGTACAACCAACTGTTTGGCACCTGTTGTCAAGATCTTGGATGAGAACTTTGGTATTCAGTATGGTTCTATGACAACTATCCATGCCTATACTGCGGATCAAAGAATCCAGGATGCTCCTCACAGTGATCTACGTCGCGCACGTGCTGCTGCATTTAATATCGTACCTACTAGTACAGGTGCTGCTAAAGCAGTGGGTAAAGTATACCCATCAGTTGATGGCAAATTGTTCGCAATTGCTGTACGTGTACCTGTGATTACCGGTTCTATGATCGAATTGAATGTAGTAGTTGATAAAGTAGCAACTGCCGAAGAAGTCAACGCTAAATTTAAAGAAGCGGCAGAAGGCCCAATGGCAGGTGTGCTTCAATATACTACTGATCCTTTAGTATCCAGCGATATTGTACGTAATCCACACTCTTCTATCCTCGATTCGTTGATGACAGATGTGAACCAAAATATGATCAAAGTAGTGAGTTGGTATGACAACGAAGCAGGTTACTCTGCTCGTTTGGCTGACCTAGCGCACTTGATTTTGACCAAGTAAAAATCTATTGGAGCTCCAAGGCTCCATCTATCATGACGGTTAGCGCAATTCTACGCTAACCGTCTGCTTTTTTATATCTCTCACCATTAAACCAACTGAAAATGAACCTCGACTTTCAAGGTAAAAAAGCATTGGTACGGGTAGACTTCAACGTACCACTAAACAAGGCTTACGAAATCACAGACGATACCCGTATGCGTAGCGCTCTTCCAACCATCAAATATATCCTAGGAAATGGCGGTGCCGCTATTCTTTGTTCCCACCTGGGACGCCCCATGAAAAAGACTAAAGAAGATGGTAGTATTGATGTAGAACGGTTTACCCTACAACACCTCGTGGGGCACTTAACAGAGCTGACAGGTGCCACCGTTAAATTTTGTCCTGAGACAGTCGGTGCTACGGCTACTCAGATGGCGACGGACTTGCAAGCTGGTGAAATATTATTATTAGAAAATACGCGATTCAACAAGGGAGAGAAAAAAGGAGAGGAAGCATTCGCAAAAGACCTAGCTGCTTTGGCCGATCTTTATGTGAATGATGCCTTTGGATCTGCCCACCGTGCCCATGTATCTACTACAACAGTGGCGAAGTATTTTGCTCCAGAGGCACGCTCTTTTGGTTTTCTCATGCAAAATGAAATCAAAAATGCTAGTAAAGTATTGAACGAACCCGAGCAACCATTTACAGCTATCGTTGGTGGTGCTAAGGTGTCGGATAAAATTCTGCTGCTAGAAAAGATGGTCCATTTTGTTGATAATATCATCATCGGTGGAGGTATGGCCTATACCTTTATGAAGGCAAAAGGCGGAGAGATCGGTAAATCCTTACTAGAAGAAGACCGCATCGAAACAGCGAAAAACCTACTCGAAACCGCCGCTCAAAAAGGTGTAAATATCTACTTGCCCGAAGATTCTATTATTGCAGATAACTTCGCTCCTGATGCCAATGCCAAAGTCGCAAGCAGTATGGCTATCGATGCCGACTGGATGGGCCTTGATATCGGTGAAAAAGCAAGAGCGGCTTTTGCTGAAGTAATCCAATCCTCCAAAATGATCATCTGGAATGGTCCAATGGGCGTTTTTGAGATGGAGAAATTTGCTCAAGGTACACTCGCTATTGCAAAAGCCGTAGCTGATGCCACAGACCAAGGGGCTTTCTCCCTAGTAGGAGGTGGAGATTCCGTTAGCGCAGTCAACAAAAGCGGCCTATCCGATAAAATCAGCTTCGTATCAACCGGAGGTGGCGCTATGCTCGAATTCCTAGAAGGGAAGGAACTGCCCGGCGTCAAAGCGATAGCTTAGCTATTGGGTTCTGGAGTGCTGGGGTAATGGGAACACCCAAACACCAGCACTCCAGAACACCCCCACATCACTCCCTAATCTCCATTGGTACAACTAGCCGATCTACCTCCTTCAATAAAGCTTGATAGGCGGCTACTTCATTTTGCATTACGGCATTATAAGCCAGGACAATGGTATTGTATTCTGCCTTGATATCTTCCCAGCGTTCAAGTGCTCCTCCCGTTGGTCTATGGTGAGCGTTAACGACTACACCGTATAAGCGGCCAATATGGTTGCTGAAAACCCTGGGATAATTGATGTTGTCTTGGCTGGCTTCGGATTTATTTTGAATGATCATGGCCTCTACTGCCTCTAGTGCTTTTGTAGTGAGTTTCGCTTGGGCATGGAGTTGCTCCCTCCCTTTCTTTTTAGCCAATAAATCTGCTGTACCTTTAATTTGCTTTTTGATGGCCCGTAGATTCATGATGCGGTGGTGGGACTCCGTGATCATATCTCGTATGGCTAGGCCCGTCTCGACTTGCGCGGCATAATCAGATAAGTCGACATCTTTCCAACGTGGATCAGGTCTTAATTCGATGACTTGTTCGCTAGTCCAATCACCAATACTTAGCTTGGCTTTGTAGGTGCCGGGTACGGCTCTAGGGCCAGGCGAAGGATTTCGGATGACCATAGTAACCAAGTTGTCGACCAAATCGGGCCCATTGTGTCGCTGATCCCAAGAGAATTGATTTAAGCCTTTGCTTAGGCGGATTTTATCAAGTCCTTTTTCTGCGCCCTTAGTGTAGGTGCGAATCGTTTTCCCCTCCGAGTTGATGATTTCTAATTGAATCGCTGCATCCTTAGCGGGTTTCTCTTTTAAATACACAAAAAATTGAGCTCCATAGCCACCGACATTGGTACGATAAGCTGGTGCAGGCGTGAAAAAATGCCGCGCTGCGATACCTTCTTTATCCCATTGTTGTAGTACCTCAATATCATCTAAAATCCAAAAGGCACGGCCTTGGGTACTGAGCACCAAATCTCCTTGATGTACTTCCATATCCGTAATGGGTACATGCGGTAGGTTGAGTTGCAGACTATGCCATGATTGTCCCTCATCAATAGAATAGTAGATGCCATATTCCGTACCGGCATAGAACAATCCTTTTTTGACGGGATCTTCGGCGATGGCCCTGATGAAATGGTTTTGAGGGATCCCATTCGTACCGTCCGTTAAGAGGCTCCAGGATCGCCCATAGTTATTGGTCAAGTAAAGGTAAGGGGTGAAATCATCGTTTCGATAGTTATAAACAGCCATGATGGCTCTAGCCGGGTCGTGGCTAGATAGTTCAATTTTATTGACGGTACCTTCTTTGGGCATGTTCTTAGGGGTAATATCCTGCCAGGAATCACCACCATCTCGGGAGATATGCACCTTGCCATCATCAGATCCTGCCCATAGCGTCTGGGCATCTACCAGACATTCTTCAAAGGCAAATATGGAGGAATAGACCTCTACACCAGTAGCATCATGTTGGATGGGGCCACCAGGGATATCCATTTTTTTGGCTAATTTATTGGTCAAATCTGGACTGATTTTCTCCCAGCTCTGGCCATCATTAGCCGTTTTATGTACGTAATTTGAAGTATGATAAACCACTCCTGGATCATGCCTGGATATGGCAATAGGAAAATTCCACTGCCAGCGATATTTCAGGTCTTGTTGCCTTGTACCTTCAGTATAATGCGGATAGGCTGTCACTTGCCGTACCTGACCCGTGGCGCGATTCATAATCGTCAACTCTCCGCTGTAGCTACCCGCCCAAACGATGTCGGGATTTTCTGGATGTACACCTACGTCACCACATTCGCTACCTCCAACGGAGAACCAATTCTGCGTAGCAGTGATGCCTGGTACATAGCGACTTGGTACACTGATGGTCGTATTGTCTTGCTGTCCGGCATATAGTCGGTAAGGGAACTGTTGATCAACGGTCACCCGATAAAACTCTGAAGTAGGCTGGTTGAGTTGTGTCGACCAGGACTTACCTCCATTTAAAGTCACCGTAGCACCACCATCGTTGCAATGGATCATGATGTTGGGATTGTTGGGGTTGATCCAAAGGCCGTGGTTGTCACCGTGTGGAACTCGAATGGATTCCGGGAAAGTTTTGCCACCATCAATTGATTTGTGGAATCGTACATTGTTGCTGTAGATGGTATTTTCATCCGTAGGATGAGCGGTAATGTGCGAATAGTACCAACCTCGCTGCCGAAGTTGGTGGTCGCGGCAAATTCTTGACCAGGATTTACCTCCGTTATCACTTCTATATAAACCACCATCTTCTTCTTTGGCGGTCTGAATAATTGCCCATACCCGATTGGTTTGGACAGGAGAAAGGGCCAAGCCGATTTTACCAATTAAACCACCAGGCAATCCACCGCCTAATTTTTTCCAGGTATCACCACCGTCCATACTTTTCCAAATACCGCCATCGGTTCCGCCATCGATGAGGGTATGAGGTTTGCGCTCTGCGCGCCAAAAAGCAGCGTAGATTTCACGAGGGTTGTCAGGATTCATGACCATATCTATAGCACCAGTGGTATCGCTGACGTAGTGAATTTGTTCCCAGGATTGGCCGCCGTCCTTACTACGGTAGACCCCTCTTTCTGGATTCGGGCCAAAAATATGGCCTAAGGCGGCTACGTACACCAAGTCAGGGTTCTTGGGGTGAACAATGATTTTTCCAATTTGCCCAGCTTCGGGTAACCCACTATGCTGCCAAGTGTTTCCTCCATCATTGGATTTATAAAGCCCAATTCCTTGGGAGATATTCCCTCTTGGAGCAGTAGAACCTGTACCCACAAAGATCGTGTTGGGGTCAGAAGGTGCGACCGTGATGGCTCCAATGCCGCCCGCTTTGATCTGCCCATCGGAGATATTCTGCCAATTCGTACCTGCATCGTCCGTTTTCCAGACACCACCACCTGTACTTCCCATAAAGAAGGTGAAGGGTTGGTCGGGGATGCCTGTGATGGCCGTTGCTCTACCGCCACGAGAGGGGCCCACGGAGCGGAAGCTTAAACCTTCCAGTACTTCGGCAGGGATACTACTTTGGGCACTCAGGTCAAATGAAAAAAGACTAGCAATGAGAAAAAATAAGAATGGTGATTTGGAGATGATTTTCATTTATTTAAAATTTTTGCAAATGCTTGAAAGCTAATTTTTTGCAGAAATTTTAAACATCTGCATCCGCTTCGCTTTATTCACTTAAGGATTAATGACTTTAAAGGAGTTCATGAATCTTCGATTGCGCATAATCTTTTTTAATCATCACCGCTTGGTGAATTTATGATAAAATAAGATCATGCTCATTTCATATAGCCTGAATAGTTCTTAATCGCGAATTGAAGACTTCCCAAAAAGGAGATAATTTAAAGTAAAAAACTACTCTTAGAAAGAATAAACGAAAAGCGCTGCTATATACGATGTGTAAGGAACTAGCCTCTAGTTGATACTTACCGATTGTTTAAATGAGGCTTAGGGTATATTAAATCACCTCAACAAAAGGGATATTAATTTTGAGAGGGTAATAATCTTGGTGCTTATCTTTATATACGGTTACTCGATTTGTACTTAGTTATTGTCGAAAGTTTTGACTTATTTTTCTATGGAGTGAATTGCTACAGCTATTTTTGAGTCTGCCGTCCCGTAGTAAAGGAACCAATGATTATCAAATTTCACTAATCCTTCTACAAAGCAGACCTCATTTACTTCACCAATTTTCTCATAATCTTTATCTGGATGTATGAAATACTTTTCTGTTCTGTCAAGTAACTTGAATGGCTTGTTTTTATCAAAAAGAGCTTGGCCAGCAGCATATGTGAATTTAGTTAAATTTGTATCATTGAAATTAGCGGCATTACTTCCATTGTATATTAATAAGATACCTTGCTCTTTGAATATGGCAAAAGGCCCTGGTTCAACTAATCTACTATCAAAATAGCCTTTTCGAGGATGTAATACAGATATCATCTTATTATTTTCCTCATCTTCACAAACATTCCAATTTATTAGATCGTCCGATGAGGCTAGAAATAAATTTGTATCTCCAAAATACATCCAGTATTTTCCATTTATCTTTTTAGCAATGTTTTTGTTCCCGACTAATTCTACAACAATGGCTCCTGATTTTGACCAACGATCTTTATCCCCTTTTAAAACAAGCCCATGTTTTGTCCAAGATGTTAGATTTTTAGAAGATGCAATACTTAGTCGAGCTGTTTTTCCATCATATGCGGTATATGTCATAACGTATATTCCATCCTCACTTTCTACAATTCGTGGATCTTCAACTCCATCAAAGTAACAGTTTTGACAATTTTCCAATTTTATGTCATTATCGATTTTCTTATAATTCCATTCATATTTTTTCATGAAATCGTTATCAGGATAAAATATAGGTTTTTGTTGTTTTGTAAAATGAAGTCCATCAGAACTGATTGCAAGGCCAATTCGGGATGTTCCGCTTGAATCTTGAGCTCTATAAAACAAGTAAATTTCACTATCTTTTACAATTGCAGAAGGATTTAGTACATTTCTTTCTTCCCAATTTCTTTTCTCTTTTGTTATAGGACATTCGAACGATAAGCTGGTCGTTGGTCTTAAAATAGGATTAATACTATCGACTTTTGTAAAGTTTTTAAAAGCCCAATTTTTTAGATGATATTGTGATTGGCCAATATCTAAGGATTCCTCCTTGCATCCACAGAACAAAATTGCTATTAGTAAGGAAGAGTAAATAAGCTTAGGCATTTTATTATTGTTAAGCATAGTAGTTTTGTAATATGAATTGACTTAGCCCTAAGATACAGGTTTTATATCGAGCATTTTCTTAGAGAAAACTTACAATTATTCTAGTAGGAAGATGTGTAAAATTTAGGAATACAACAGAGCCCTTGAAAGCTTCTAGATTTGACCGTTACTCGTACCTTATTTCACACACCTTCTATGAAGCTGTTTAAAGTTTCCTTGTTGGGCTATCAAAAACATCTTTTAAGGCTA
>JBELML010000076.1:0-29443 GCA_042095835.1 Saprospiraceae bacterium | reverse complement strand
ACTTGGTACTTGGCACATAATACATAACACACAGCTGTATCGAAAAATACTAAATATGAAAATCAGTAGGAAAACATTTGCAAAGGGCTTAGCCTTAGGTACGCTTTCTCTACCCTTGGTATTGAAGGGCTTAATGGGAGAGAATAAAGCACAAAACAATAGTGGTCCAAATATTCAGAGCAATCAGCGATATGAATGGAAAATGGTCACTACCTGGCCACCCAATTTCCCTATTCTTGGAGAGGCTTGTAATTATTTTGCGGAGATCGTCAATAAAATGTCGAATGGCAGAATCAGTATCCGTGTTTTTGGTGGGGGAGAATTGGTGCCTGCCCTAGAGGCTTTTGATGCCGTACGCTCAGGAGTGGCGGAGATGAGTAATGGCTGTGCATATTATTGGGCTGGGAAAATACCCGCAGCGCAGTTTTTTGGAGCAGTGCCTTTTGGCATGAATGCACAGCAAGTATCTTCTTGGGTAGCCGTAGGTGGAGGCATGGAATTGTGGGAGGAATTATACGCCGATTATGGCCTGGTGCCTTTACTTGGTGGTGATACAGGCGTACAGATGGGCGGCTGGTTCAATCGCGAGATCAATACCATTGAAGATTTCAAAGGCTTGAAAATGCGTATTCCTGGGCTTGGTGGAAAGGTACTGGAAAAAGTAGGTGGTTCTCCTGTACTCCTTGCTGGTGGCGAAATATATACTGGACTAGAACGCGGTGTTATCGACGCCACCGAATGGTTAGGCCCCTTTCATGACTCCCTGATGGGTTTTGATGAGATCGCCAAATATTACTATTCTCCGGGCTGGCATGAGCCAGGCACCGTTTTGGAGTATACCATTAATAAAAAAGTCTGGGATGAGCTTACACCAGATTTGCAGGCTATACTGCGGTCAGCATCGATGCACGTGCACTCTTGGGTGCTCTGGCAGATGGAAGCCCGTAATGCGGCTGTATTACAAGAATTCATCCAAAAGGGTGTAGACTTGAGGACCTTTAGCCCCGAGATCATGGACACCCTGCGCACGATCAATGAAGATGTAGTAGCAGATTTAGCCAATAGTGATCCTTTCGCCAAACGGGTCTATTCTTCCTACGATGAGTTTCGGAAAAAAGCAGCCGTTTATTCTGACTACACAGAGCGCGTGTTTTTTGAGCGGATACAGTGATTTGGGGACTTTGTGACTTTGGGACTGGGAGACTTTGTGACCGGGAGACTTTGTGACTGGGAGAGGGGGAGACCCTCGGAGAGCGGGAGACAGGGTGCTTTCCTAACTTTGGGTGTAAAAGGATTGAGAGTTCTTCATCCCTAAAGTATCCATTTATCAGCTTGTTTTGACATGATTACCAATTTTCCAATGATGTGATCATAGGTTTGATGGAGGTCGTGGAATGATTTTTCATCAATATATTTGCACTCTAGGGCAAATTCCAGCCAGACTTGGGTTTCGGCAGCCTCCATTTCGGAGTCAGAAAGTTTAGCAATGAAATGGGATTTATATCTTCTTTTTCTGAAGCACTCAGCTAGATTAGTTGCTACAGACCTTGAAGACCTCCGAATTTGATCAGTGAGAGAATAGGTTTCTGTTTTGGGAAATGTCTTTGAAACTTCATAGATATCCACGGCACTTTTAAACGCTAGCTTAAAGACTTCTAAATCTTGATGTCTCCTGATTTTCAAATCAAACTTTTTATAGGGCACTTCTCATCTACAAGACACTATAAATGAATGACCCCACTATTCTAAGACCTCATTTTTTAAAATTTCTTCCCGAATCTCTTCATACCTGACTCAAAGCCCCCTCTCCAAGTCATCCAGTCTCCCGGTCACAAGGTCCCCAAGTCTCCCGCTCTCCCAGTCCCACGGTCTCCCGTTCCCCCA
The DNA here is from genome assembly GCA_042095835.1 of Saprospiraceae bacterium. Classification (GTDB taxonomy): domain Bacteria; phylum Bacteroidota; class Bacteroidia; order Chitinophagales; family Saprospiraceae; genus DATFKA01. The sequence continues at coordinate 27,559 of JBELML010000076.1, read as the reverse complement.
GTCTCACGGTCTCCCAGTCTCCAAGTCCCTAGGTCTCCCGTTCCCCAAGTCCCACGGTCTCCCAGTCAAAGTCCCACTGGAACAAAATCATCTGGTAGCAAAGCGCCTACTTTTTTCTCGGCAATCATGCCTCCAAACTGGATTTCCAGTCCTGGAGTAGTACCATTAGAGCGTATGATCGCAGCATCTGCAGAAAACTGTAGGATAGATTGCTCAAATTGACCACTGATTTTGGTGGAGATGTCGAGCGGTTCCCTTTTTTGATTTTTGGGATAGTAGAAAATGTATAGCCGTTGATCTTTTAGACCTGCTATCTTCATCGTACTATCCGGTAGCATCTCTAGGTGCTTACCAATAGGGTAGTCTAGGTAGCTTACCTCTTTGGTCTGTGGATTCTCTACTCGTTCGCATAGCCGATAGCCATTGCCTGCTAAATCCTGCTGGTATAGACTCCTCATGAAATGCATAGCCGAATGATAGTAGGCGGCATTCCGCTGTTTATTCCATTTTTTCTGCTTCTGCTTTTTATCGCTTTGGTAGGGCTCAAAAAAGTAATAGCATTGGTAAAAGCTAGCTCCATCTTGCCCCAAAAAGCTTCCATAGTCGATTTGGAAAAAAGCAAGATCGGCGTGTATTTTATACCCCAATTCTGGCTGTTCAATGATCAAAGCCTGGTTGGAGCTGGCTTTTAAATTTTTGGAGCGCATATATCCAGATTTCGTTTTTTTCTTATCTCTAGTAAAAAAGAGCACTTCTGGATTGGTTAATTTCGCTTTTTCGCCATAAAAATCCATCCCTACAAAAGCTTGGGCAAATTCTAACTCATTTCGGGCGCGTAGGTTTTTATCTTCGACTTCTACACTCCTTAAATCTACCGCATTCGCCTCTATCAGTATCTTCAAAGGAGCGCCTTGTGGCTCATTGATGGTAACAAAAAGCGTTTTATAGCTGATATGACTGACAACGAGCTGGCAGGGATAACTTACCTTATTCAGCACAAAGCTTCCATCATCATCGGTAGTTGTTCCAATAGTGGTGCCATTCAAATAAACCGTGGCAAAGGATACTGGTGTATTACTTCCTGCCTCCAGTACACGGCCGGTGATTTGTTCTTGGGCAGTACCGAATACAGAGATCATTAGTAGTAGAAGGGTGATTGTTCCTTTCATGATACCTATCTTTTATTTTATAATTCCTAAAGTATAAAAAGGTTCGCAGAGTAGAGGGGACAGCTGAATTCTACTAGCGCAAACGCACCAAAAAATCACCGTGCAATTTTTAATAATTCTAACTGAAACTCCAATTCAAAACCGCTCTAGCATCTTCATTTTTGTCATTCGATACAAAAACGAAGCAAAAAAATCTTGCCTAGCCAAACTCGTTCCACTCGAACAGTGCCTAGGCGGCATCCCGCACTTCGCTTATCACCTTTTCCATACTTAATTTTGGGTAATAAGCATTTCTTTTTAAGTTTTTATTTTGAGGGGACAGCTGAATTCTATACATGAGCTTAGCTTAAAGTAGAAAAGATTGTAAAATAAAATGTTTTAAACATTTAAAAATAAAAATTAATTGTATATTTTTGGCTTTATCCAATTCATTTAACCATTATGAGCATTACACCAGTACAACATTCTAAAATCAAAGGTCGCGGTGCACAGATTAATCCAGCTAATCGATTTCATCAATGGAATTATGAGATAGACTTGCTCGAAGATGAGCGGACCGAATACATTGAGGTCTATCCTAAAAGCATACTCAATAGGGTAGATAGCCCCGACATTGGCATGGCCTGGTCTATGAACCCTTATCAAGGTTGTGAACATGGTTGCGTTTACTGTTATGCCCGAAATACGCACAATTATTGGGGCTACAGTGCTGGCTTGGAGTTTGAGCAAAAGATTTTGGTGAAGAAAAATGCAGCTCAACTTTTAGAAAATAAAATCAAGTCTAAAAAATGGGAGGCCGCGGCAGTCATGCTTGCGGGGAATACCGACTGTTATCAACCAGCAGAGCAAAAATTTGGCATTACCAGAGAGATTTTAGAGGTCCTGCTCCGTTATCGGCATCCCGTTGGGCTGATCACGAAGAATAGTTTAATTCTGCGAGATCTAGACCTACTTACTCAATTGAATGAACATCGTTTGGTGAAGGTTTCTATTTCCTTAACTTCTCTTGATGAGGACGTTCGCCGGCTATTAGAACCCCGGACGGCTACCGCGACACAAAGATTGAGAGCCATAGAAGAATTATCCAAAGCTGGTATTCCAGTTAATGTCATGTTGGCTCCAATTATACCAGGAATTAACGATCATGAAATTATGGAGATGGCTAAAAAAGTAGCAGCATTGGGTGCTCAATCCATAGCCTACACAATGGTGCGTTTGAATGGAGACGTCGCTAAAATATTTGAAGATTGGATACATAAAATGATGCCTGGAAAAGCAGATAAAGTCCTCAATAAGATAAAGGCCGTACACGGAGGTCAATTAAGTGACTATAGGATGGGCACCAGAATGCGCGGTGAGGGCAAAATTGCAGAAATCATTCGTCAGCAAATACATTTAGCTAGGAAATTGTATTTTTCGGATAAAGAAAAAGCCGGCTATAATCTCGAGATGCATCAAGATTTTAAATCGGCACAGTTGAAGCTTTTCTGAACCATTTAAGAGCATATAAGGGATTATAAGATTTTTTAAACATCCCACATCACTACTTCAATACATCACTATTTCACCACATCAATACATCACTATATCAACAAATGAAACTACTAGACTATCAATACATCTACCTGATGCGCAAGCGGGGTAGCCAAAAACATAAAATTGGTATTTCTAATAATCCAAAAAATAGGCATCGCACTGTAAATAGGGCAGTGGATGGCAAAGTAGAATTATTGCTAAGCAAAAAGGTCTTTTTTGCTCGTACGGTAGAAAAGTCGCTCCACATGACCTTCCAAGCCTCTAATTTTTTGTTTAAAGGACAGGGTAGGGGAGCGGGCTACACCGAATGGTTTAACTTCAACTTCCTGGAGCGCTGGTGGGCTCGCCTCTGGATTTATTTCTTTTGGATGTCCCCTGTACTAATTACCGTAAGTTTAGCCCTTGTCGCCATTTACCTACAAGGAAACTGGGATAATGTAAACTGGTCATGGTGGGACGAGTTTTTAGATTAACGAATATTGGTAATAGCCACTTTTTGGCTACTCATTACCTTTCCTCTTTTTCCACGTTTTATGAGGATATAGGCCCCGGTTTGTAAATGGGAGGTGTACAAATCAAGCTGGAAAGAACCAGGAGGTACTTTTTGATCTAGCACCAATCGACCATACATATCAAATAGCTGAATACGTTTTAAGACGTCAAGTCGTTTGGATTTTCGGTGTTCAGACTGAATCGTTTTTGTTTCACCCGTTTCCATGACTTGAAGTTGGATGTCTGTGACTTCTTGGGCAGGAGACTGTTGATCATTGAACCCAATCCGCAATTGATTTGAAGCAGGGTTACCGTAGGTCATTAGTCCAGGAGTTGCACCAATTCGATCTGAATTAATAATTTCTATCGAATTGGGTGCCGATTTTTCGCCATCATCACAGATTGCACTAACCCTCACTTCGTAATCTTTTCCGGCACGCATTCCTGCAATACTCACATTACTACGATTGATTTCAAAACCAAACCAGCGATTTGATCCTCCAAACTTTATTTCAAATAAAAAGGAATTGGCTTCAGAATCCCAGTCTGCTTTCAAGTATCTACCGTCAATATAGGCATTAAGACTACTGGGCGCAGTGCATATATCCTCGACTGGAACTTCGTCTTCTTCCTCTTGATCTTTACCACAATCACCACAAGTTTGTACGACGTCTTCAATCGGGTCATGTTGGTCGCCAAGCCCGTGAGAGGATAAGATTCCTTCTCTGGAACCACCTTTACTAAAAAGTGCGCGCATCCTTGCTTTTTGGCCTTCAGTGAAGAGATTCATGCATTTATCGTAGCTATAATCCATGAAATTAGCGACCATATCTTTTGATCCACAGCTAACTTTTCCCTCTTGGCAACCAAAACTTGGATAAGAAGCAGAAGGTGTATCTCCAACTAAATCATCTCTACGACAATCTCCATCGCCCCAAATGTGGCGCAGATTCAGCCAATGCCCAACTTCGTGGGTAGCGGTACGACCTAGACCATATTTAGGATTGTTATTTGTGCGCCCGAAGAAGGCATAATCAATTACAACACCATCGGTTTTTGCTGGACCACCAGGCAGTTGGGCATAGCCCATTTTATTTCCTCGCAAGTCAAGCACCCAAATATTGAGATATTTATCGGCTGGCCAGGCGCTACTGCCACCATATTCACTAAATTTCATTTGGTTGCCTGGATCCCAAGTTGCTTTAGAGGTATAGGTCCTAATTATGCCATTAGTAGGATTGCCTTGAGGGTCTTTAGAAGCTAGGTAGAATTCGATATTAACATCAGCTGCTTGTGCCCATTCACTGGTTTGGTCTGGATTCAGCATGCGAAAATCTTCGTTAAGCACCTCCAATTGAGATTGAATGATGGCCTCCGAGATATTTTCTTTCTTATTGTTGTGTAACACATGAATGACCACCGGAATTTTGATCAGCTCCTCCTCACCGGAGCGGAGGGCAATCTGCTCCTGAAATTGAGACGTATGGCGTTCAATTCCCATCATTCGGCCGTAGGCTTCAGGATGCTCTTCTAGGATCACATCAGTGTATTCTACTGTGTGACAGTCGCGTTGGGCAATGCTGATATTCACTAATAAAGCGAATAGAGTCAGCAGGGATAATTTTTTCATTTTTTCCTGTGTTAACTTACTGCACTCACCGAAGCCTTGGCGGGACATTCACCGCTGATTCAAAAATTGTGGTGAATTCATCCGCTTTTGCTGATGCTTCGGGGCGTTTAATGGTGTTCAAAAATCGTTTTCTCTAATTATAATGTCGCCTTATTCCTAGTTTTCAGTACAAATCTAAAACCAAAAGAAGAAAGGGCAAATAATACCAAATAAGCCCATGTATACGAAAGGTTTCGACATCGGTTATTTTTAATTAAAAAATAAAAGGTAAAAAGTAATCTATTTAAGTAGTTAGCTCAGTATCAAGTAAAAGGAGCACTGAATTTAAATCGAAGATTTTATCAGTGTAAATAATAGTAATCGACAATGACTGCAATTTATAATATTCAAATGAAAATACAAATTCTTCTTATCTAAAAAATTAAAATTTGTTAGTGAATCGTTTGACTGACTGTGGGATCTGGGGGACAGTGTGACTGAGAGACTTTGGGACGGGGAGAGCGTGGGACCTGGAGACCAGGGGAGTGTGGGACTTTGGTTATAGCTCTGATTCTTCTTCGAGACTAATTATTTATTTCTTCTTCATAACGCTAAGAGAATAGACGTACTTTTCCGAGTCACAAGGTCTCCGAGTCTCCTCCTCACAAAGTCAAAGTCCCTGAGTCTCATCGCCACAAAAAAAGCCTATAATTTATATTATGTTAAGTAGAGTGTGAGAAAGATCACATAATATCCTATTTTACTCCCCTATATTTGCTTTTGTGGCTTTTTTGACCACCCTGAATGAAAAATTACAAGCAACATGAATACAACTTACTTTACCATTGCAGCGCTAATCGCAGCAGGTTTTATGTTTTTACGCCTACAAGGATTTGGCTCTGGTATTTCATCCATATCTTCTAAAGACGCTAAGGCGCTTAAAAATGACCAAGGCGCTGATGTTGTCTTTTTAGATGTCCGAACAACTCGTGAAGTTCAACAAGGTAAAATCAAAAATTCTAAAAACATTGATGTAATGTCAAGTGATTTTAAACAAAAAGTTGATCGATTGGATAAATCTAAAACCTATGTAGTTTATTGTCGCTCTGGTCAACGCAGTATGCGAGCAGCTAAACAAATGAAGGCTCTCGGATTTGAAAAAATATTCAACCTTTCAGGTGGATTCATGCGCTGGTCAAATTAGTGTGCCCCCTACTCTATTTTGGCAGCTCCTTTCTGAAATCTATTGCATCGCCAGCTATTGTTATAAGATTAGCTCATAGCTCTAACTCTTGAAACAATATGTTTCGCTACTGGTGCAGTGTTAGCGCGTGAGGAAATCTGCCAAATACCCTGCTTCTTGCATGTGTATTGGATGATCTTTACCTTCTAAGGTGATCATCTCCTTTTGGATTCCATTTAATTTTTCCATGAGGTAAGGAGAGTTCTCGTATTTGACTAGAGTATCTTTATCGCCGTGGATAAGAATCACAGGGACGTCAACCTCCTCGTATAAAGGAACGATCTCCTCTAAAGCTTTGGCATGAGTCATTTTCTCCACATTTGCAGACCAAATATAGCGAGGGATTAAAAAGCTGAATAGCTTGAAATGTACATATTTAGAAATAGATTGGTAGATTTCATTGCTGGGATCGTACTGTCCTGATAAACCGATCACTTTTTCAATTTTCTCTGGTGCATAAGCTCCCATCAAGACTGCTATTGGTCCACCGTAGCTATGGCCCATTACGACTGCTTTCTGTGGAAGTTTATTGAGTACCTCAATAGCCCGATCTGTCTGAACCTTAATAGATCGCTCCGCTTTTCTGGGTTTTGTTCCGAAATATCCAGGCCGTTCAAGGATCACGAGATAATATTTCTCATAAATCTTTTCCTGCTTAGCCAGCCCCAACCAATCATAGGCTCCTCCAGGTGCCCCATGCAATAGTAATAAGGGTTGCTTTTGGGTATCTCCTATAGTCAGGTAGCGTACACCCGATTCAGTAAATTTAATTTCATTGATTGGCCGTGGTACACTTTTATACAGCCAACGAGTTCCTTGCTCTGAACTCAGGTAATAGTCAAGAAGCTCCATAGATAGAAAGAGGACTGCTACTAAGCTAAAAACGACTATTAGTAGCCATTTGAAAACACTCAGGATGATTTTCATAATTTAGGATGATTTTCAGAAAAGGAATATACTCAGTTTTTTAAAATAAATAACAGCCCTATGAAAACCATTTATTCTTTAAACAACGATCTCCTTACCTAACAATCGTCACAGATCCCACCTTTCTCAGCTTGTTCCCATCGTTAAAAGTCATAGTGGCGATCCAAGTATAGGCACCTTGTGGTAGTATTTGACCATTATAAGTGCCGTCCCATTGTCCCGCTGGTTGCCCCTTGGTCAATTCATTGGATACCCAAACAATCGTTCCCCAGGGCGAATAGACTTTGATGTCGTACTCCTGAATACCTACACCAACAGGTTTAAAATACTGCACGCCATCATTTTCTAGATCAGGTGCTAAAGCATTGGGCGCAAAGAAAGTGGCAATCCATTCAGGGTCGACTTCCTGTCTACTTGTATCTACACAAGTAAATTGACCGCCATTATCATTATAAGCTGTTAATACCACTGGAATGGATCGATTGATCAAGTATTCATGATAAGGTGATTGATCAGCCGATATGGTACCATCACCCAAATCCCAAAGAAAACGATCCGCATCCAAACTGAGGTTGTTGAATTGTACTTCGCCTAATATTTGCGCATTAAAATCTGCCGTGTAGCTAAAGTCGGCAATAGGTGACTGAAATACTTGAAGTGTTTTTGCTAAGGTATCCTGGCACAAGTCGTTATATACTGCAATCAATTGCACTTGATAGATACCTGCTTCATCATAGGCAATACGTGGTGTTGGAAGCTGGCTACTCCCCTGCCCTTCAATCTCCCATTTCATTTGCACAGCTTCAGTAGAATTATTGAACAGCTCAATAGTGTCTCCTTCACATGCTTGCCCTTGGCTGAAATCAAAAGATGCCAATGGTGATCCAAAAACATCAACCAATTGCAGAATAGAATCCCGGCAACCCTGCTGATTGCTAACAATTAAGCGTACCGCCTTAGGGCCAAAATCAACATAGAAATGCTCAGGGTTACTGACATCACTACTGGTGCCATCTCCAAAATCCCATTGATTATCCAAATTATCTAAGGAGCTGTTATTAAAACGTACTTCAGCCGGAGTACCACATGTTGCAGGTTTATCAAAAGTAAAACTAGCAGTTGGCTTATCTAAAACATTGATAATTAATTGGTTGCTGTCACTTGGACAAGTATTACTAGAAGAATTAGCCTTTAAAATAACTGTATAGCTGCCCTCCTCCGTGAAAATATGGCTAGGATTAATAGCTGTACTTGTATTCCCATCGCCAAAATCCCAGACATATTGATTCGCATCTTCGGAGCTATTGTTAAATTGTACACGCAAATCTTCACAGCCCTCTTGTTGATCTGAAGATAAAAGCGCCCGTGGCGAAGGCAAAACAGTGAAAGCTCGTTTGCTTGTGTTACTACACTGAAAATCATTGATTACTTCTAATTCCAAATCAAAAGTTCCTACGCTGTCTAATGGAATAGTCAATCCTGGATTCGTAATCGTATCTCCTAAATAACGCCAAATAAAGCGAGCGCCATCTACTGAATTGTTAATCGGTTGAAGGGTGTCAAAACGGCTGCAATAGGTATCTTGATTTAAATCGAAGTCACTTACTGGGTCAGGAAATACAAAGACATTTAGAATGCTGGTGTCTGAGAAACAACTATCGGCGTTAAAAGCGGTTAGCCTCACTTGGTAGTTGCCTGGATTGCTAAAGGTATGTGAGGGGGAAAGCTCAAAAGATTTGCCGGTATTATCCCCAAAATCCCAGACAAAGTTTAAACCTTCTTGGTTTGGGGAGTTGTTCTGAAAGTCAATATTTAAGGGACCACAACCTTGAGTTATTGAGGCATTAAAGGCTGCGGTAGGTAATCCCACAACTTCAACCGTACTCGTGTAGGTAGAAGGACAATTATTGATCGATGAAAAGGCCATGAGCGTGATCGTGTATAGCCCTACGGAATCAAAGATATGATGGGGTGATCTTTCGCTACTTTGCTGGCCATCTCCAAAATCCCAAACACTTCCACTAATTCCCTCCGATAGATTATTGAAATGAATCGGAGCACCTACACATACAAAGTGTCGGTTGGAAAAAACTACTTCTGGAGCTGGCAATATTTCAACCTGGGCCGTATCCGTATCCGTTCCACACCCACTAGCATAAAGAACAATAGTATGTAGACCAGGGTCGTCCAGAGTCACTATAGGACTTTCTAGTTGACTCCCCTCCTCTTCTCCATTCGGGCTAATAAATTGCCAGCTAATCCTGGAACCTGGGGTAGAATTAGAAACCGCCTCAAAAACTAAGGGCTGACAAGCTTCCAGAGTATCTAACTCAATAAATGCCTCAACATCTGGAGGAAAGACGCTTAATTGCTTACTCAAAGTATCCGACCCACATTCGTTGATTGCAATTAATTCCAAATCATAGGTGAAAACCAAGGTATCGGTCGTTGTAAAAGGCCCAGCCAATGGCTCTAGCTCATTTGAGGTCTGTCCATTTGAAAACGTCCAAAAAAATTGATCGGGATTGCCTTGTGTAGTGTTGATGAGGTCAACTTCAACTGGAGAGCATCCTTCATCTTCACTCAAACCAAAATTAACCAAAGGATAAGGACGTACAGATACACTATCGATCTGCTGCACCGTACCACAGAAATTTTCTACCTCTAAAACAATGGCAAAGGTAGAATCATCTGTCAAGCCATCTATAAAGTAGCTGGGTAGTGCTGCACCCAACAGGGTATCTCTGCCAATCAGCCAACGTTGGGTGATACTATCTCCAAAACTATTATTATTGGTGAGCACCTCAAATGGCGCACAACCTTCATCCTGAGCTAGGTCAAAAGAGACCGTAGGTACCTGTGTGATGTATATATCTTCACTACTTTGACTTGTACAACCAAAGCTTGAAGTGGCAACCAAGCCAATGGTGTAGCTGCCTTGTTGATCAAAAGAAAGACTTGGGTTTTCAGCATTAGACTGTACTCCATTCCCAAAATCCCAATTATATCGATCTCCGTTGATGGTTTGGTTGTCTAATTGAAAGGTCTCCCCCATACAAGCTAAACCCTCAATTTCAAAAGCTGCCACAGGATTACTCCGAATGATAAAGGGTTTGTTTTTACATGCATCGCAATCTGCAACGGCACTACTCTCCAAGCAATATTCATAATTATAAACAGAGTCCAGAGTCATAGTACTCAAATCAATCAATCCTCGATTAGGATCAAGTAGATTTGGGCCACGCCAAAATCCATTAGCTGGACTGGCACCGACTAGTGTAGCGTTTATAGCTCCTTCACAAACTTCTTGCTGTCCTCCCGTTTCAATTTGACTAGCTAAATCGATTATTTCTACGTTCGTCTGACCTGTTTGAGCACAACTTGTACCAAGCGAAAAATTGTAGGTATAGTTAAAACTGCCCCCGCCTGATCCTGCCTCTACTAAATCAATAATTCCTGTGGCTGGATCAATACCTGGCCCAGACCAAATTCCACCACTTAAATTAGCGTTCAGCTGCAAGTTAGCCTCACTAATACATACTTGTTGATCTGTATCTAATTCAAGCGGTCGAGCTTCTATCAATCGGAGACTTAGACTATCAAAAACGGTGCAATCATTTCGATCGTATTGTAGAAAAATTTGATAGATTCCTGTATCTAGGTCTCCTGAAACAGCATTAAAAATACCATTGTTGGGATCTCTTATTCCAGGGCCTGACCAAATCGTCGAGCCACCTGATGGATTCGTTTGATAGTTTAACAAGGTCCCTAGGCTGGCGTCAAAATCGGACAAGCACAACTCAATATTTCTCATCAGCTCTATATCAGGTAAGTCTTCTACCAATAGCTGCGTTTCAACCCGAATAGCACAGTTGTTATCATCCACTAGGTTGTAGTTGACCGTATAATTTCCAGGACCATTTCCTCCTGCCGGATCAAATAGACCAGAGGAGTCAAGACCTGGAATACCTAACCAAAATCCTCCTACAGGGTTTGCATTTAATTGGATCGGTTCACTGTCGATACAAACGATAGCGTCTTCGGTATTAACTGAAGCTGATGCGACAACTTCCAAAAGGATTTGATCTGAAGAACTACAGGCACCATTCTCCAATTGATACTGGATCGTATAGCTACCTGGGCCAACAAGTTGTGGGTTAAAAATACCTGACGCCTCATCAACGCCAGCCCCTAACCATCGTCCTCCCATTTGGTTCACCTCCAAACTAATAGGTCCACCACCTGCACAAATAGCTTGATCTATTGGTGAAATAGCTACTGGCGAAGCTGCTTGAATAAGCACTGGAATAGAATCTACTGCGATACCACATTGTCCTTCTACTTCAACAATAACTAAAGCAGAGTCTGGATTATTAAAAGCAACGGGGCCGGGCATAGCCGTATTTGCGGTACTTGGTGTTCCTCCCTGAAACTGCCACGTATAGCGATCGATCTGCCCTGAATATCTAACCTCAGGCGTATAAGATAAGGATTCACAGGCTGGATCTATTTCTAACAAATCTACCGAAACTCCTGCTAGTACTTCTATAGAGATTGATCCTTCCTTTTCACAGCCCGTACTTCCATTGGTGTAGGATAAGGTATAAATACCAGGATTGAGATCAGAGGGATCAAAAATGCCCTCCTCACTTAAAGCCGAACCAGCTTGTCCTTCTCCCTGCCATCGACCTCCACTTGGATTGGCATTCAATTGAACTGAAGCATCGCTGGAGCAAATCGTAGTTGGATTATTAGCAAAGCTGATTTCTTCAGTAGTAATAATAGTGATATCGACGGTATCTGCAACTTGTCCACAAGGTCCATCTACTTGCAGTATGATTTGTCCAGATTGATCAAAAGGAATAGGGTCAAAACTTGCTGTGTTGATCTGAGTAGTAGAGGAACCATTATTAATAATCCAATTATAATTATCTATCGATCCAATGACACTGGGATTCAAATCTTGGGAACCAATCATAGTCGATTCACAGAAACCAGAAGGCTGTTGCAAGTTCAGCGAGATTGGCTGAAAAATTTCGATTACCTCCTCTTGCTCATCATCATTTGCACAGGTATTGCTTGCATTGAGTTTAATAGTATAGCTGCCTTCTTGTAGAAACCGGATAGAAATATCGCGTGTAATTAGGTTCATATTCGTATCTACAAATCTCCATCTATTGGTATCAAAAGGACTAATTGACCAAACGGTTTGGCTAAATTCATTTGAGTTATTGGTGAAATCTACAATGATAGGTAGACAAAACTCAGGATCATTGCTTTGAATTGAAAAGGCAGCATCAGGTTCTCCTTCTACTTCAACGGTGCGGGTTTCAAAGGCATCACCACAGTCATTCGATACCCGCAATCGAATCGTATAAATGCCCGGCGTAGTATATATTTTATCTGGACTTTCCTCTGTTGAGCTTGTGCCATCTCCGAAATCCCAAAGGTACTCCTCACCGTGGCAAGAACTATTCGAGAGTTGAATGTCTTCGTTGACACAAACCTTTGGGGCATTGGAAAAACGGGCGCGAGGTTTTAGAAATACAGTTAGAGGTTTAGCTACAAATCGGCAGCTTTGATTCCCTCCACAATCCGGACTCAAGGTCACCAAACGCACCTGCAAGGAAACTACATTACTAGAAGCGGTACAAGCAAGGGAGTCGCTAACGACATAGTTGTACGTTAGCAAAGTGGTATCTAAAAAGAGTGTATCAAAAAGCACCTCATTAGAACGCAAATCTTCAATAAACCAATAATAAGAGCTGATATTGTCTAGGGGTTTAGAGGTAGCAGGAGTCAATCTAAAATCCTCTCCTTCGCATACTACGGTTTGTCCTGCCAATTCCCAATTAGGATCTAAATCGCCACAAGCATTACTATTACAAAAGCGGTCGATATCTTGACTGAAAAGAAGATGGCCACTGAGTAAAAGAAATAATATTATAAATTGTATTTTCATCTGAATATTGAGGTTGTTGGGTCATTTTATATGTTCTCCATGTATGCTGCTTCCACTCTATACGAGTCACCAGATATTATCATAAATCTTATTGTTTTTCGTTTTTCCTAATGCTGGACATATCACACTTCTCGTAGGGTCACCAGTACCAAACAGGCTACAAGCTGGACTTGCTTTAAAATGAAAAGTAGCTGACAGTTCAAAAATGGGGCCGACGATGTTTCTCACACCGCTGATATTGGTAGAGTAAGAAAGCCCTAGGTCCATTCTACGATCCTTTTCTAATCGTATACCAACAGTAGAGTTGATACTGAACCAATTGGAATCATCCACTCCTTCTAGTATGGTTTCGCTATGGTGATAAAAAAGGCCAATAGCAAAAGTTCTGCTAAATCCAAATTGTGCTCCAGCCTCCAGATAGCTTAAATCTAATTGGCGCTGATATAATATTTGTGGATTGACACTAAAGAACTGCGTTCGATTTTGCACCAGGTACCATTTGATGTCACCAAATACATTCCACCGCAGAGGAATCCTGGCATCTAATCCCAATACCGATTCTGTATGGCCAAAAAGTTGATCTCCAACGGATAAGCCATTGTGTACTGCTGCCCCCGCTGTGATGTCTATAACCTTTGCTTGTCGCTCATCACTTAACCAGCGAAAAGCAATACCCGCAGCTGGACTTAAGTAAGTTTGGACAAAACCTCCGTCTGGTGGCGTAAATGCGCTAGACTGCCCTGTAAATCCGTAACGAGGATCTAGTTGATCACTGAAGATCAGTTGATTGAAATCAAGTCGTTTCCAACCTAATTTAAGAGAAGCTCCTATCCTGATATTGAAGTTAGGTGCATTTTTAAAAGCCAGGGTAGCGGCTATTCTACCACCAGGTTCAAAGGTTTCAAAAGCACCCGCCCCTTCTTTGTCGTAATTAAAGAAGAAGCCATAATCTAGAAAATGGCACAGAATCGTCTCCTCCATACCAATTGTAGTAGATTGATAGGCAGGATGCCCCGCCCTACTCCACTGGCTTTTCTGCTTTGCCTGAAAGGAAAGCGAGCCTCCTATACCCGTCAATGCGGGATTGAATTGGGAGCGATTATTGAAGAAATGAGAGAAGAAAGGATCTTGACTATAGCTTAGAAGCGGAAAGACGCCAAATACTACAATCAATATCCATTGGGGAATGATTTTCACGAATACCTCGGTTTTGGTTAATACCAAATTACAAGATTCGTTTTAGTTGAATGCTAAAACTTCTGCCAATCCTTTAACAAGTGGTGTTAAAGTTTACTGAATTAGGACTTCTTTAAGTTAAAGTAAAGGTTTAGATACTCTGTTGTTTGCCTACCTCTAATCCTGCTTTATATACTTCTAAGCATCTTAGTCTAGCAACCTTATGCTCCACGATAGGCTCTGGATAATCACTGGTATTCACTTCAGGTATCCACTGTTTACAATATTTCCACTGTTTATCAAACTTCTCTCTTTGGGTATAAGGATTGAAAACACGAAAGTAAGGAGCAGCATCGGTACCACTTCCAGCAGCCCATTGCCAACCACCATTATTACTGGCCAAATCGAAGTCCAATAGCTTTTTGGCGAAGTAGGCTTCGCCCCAGCGCCAATCGATGAGGAGATGTTTAGTAAGAAAACTTGCGGTAATCATCCGTACTCGATTATGCATATAACCTGTTGCGTTGAGTTCACGCATTCCAGCATCTACAATTGGATAACCTGTACGCCCATCGCACCAAGCTTGGAATTCATCTTCTTGGTTCCGCCACTCGATAAAATCGTAGGCAGGCCGAAAGGAATTGTCAGCTACTCTAGGAAAATTAGCTAAGATTTGACTGTAAAAGTCTCGCCAAATCAACTCATTAAGAAAGGTGCCATTGAGTTGCTGAGCAGACCTTGCTTTTTGCCGGATCGAAATAGTCCCGAACCGAAAATGGATACCAAGCTTACTTGTTCCATGGATGGCTGGAAAATTTCGGGTTTCATCATAGGTTTTGATGATCGCCCTCGGCACTACTCTATCAGGGAACTTCAAAGCACTTTTCTCAAAACCCATTGCTGCTAAACTAGGCGTTTGGAGCGGCTCTTTTTTGAGGTAATTAGAAAAGTAAGTCTCATTTGGGTAAGGTTTGAAAAAGTAAGACAATTCCTTGTCCTGATAGCTAGCTATTTGAGTATCTAACTTTGCCTTCCACACTTTGCTATAAGGTGTGAAGACCGTATAAGGCTTACCATCTTTTTTGGTGACTTCTAGTTGTTCGAATATCACGTGATCTTTGAAGCTATGAAAACCAACTCTGCTTTGGGCTAATAAGGTTTTGACTTTTTGATCTCTTTGTAGGGCATAAGGTTCATAATCTCTATTCGTATAAACTGCCTGTATCTTATATTCTTCTAGAAGTGCTTTCCATATATCTTCAGGGTAGCCATAGCGGACTAGCATAGTACTTCCTATTGCATTGAGTTCTTCTTGAAGGCGCAAAATTTCTTGATGAATAAAACTCACCCGCGCATCGTTTTTATCTTCGAGTTGGTCCAGGATATGCTTATCAAAAATAAAGAGCGGTAAAACGGGATGATCTCCTTTCAAGGCTTCATAAGCGCCAGCATTGTCTTCTAGTCTTAAGTCCCTACGGTGCCAGAAAATAGAAATAGTTGAGTTCATGTATTCAGAGATAATTAAATGCTTGATTAGTTTTTGCTTGAAACTAATGGATTAGACCGAGGTTATCCTTTTTTAATTTCCTTGCTCACCTAACAGAAGGACCAGAAATTGGTTTGTATTCTGATTATTTTGTTTTTTTGTACCCTAAATAAATATCCTATGAAGTTCAACTACTTTTTATACACCTTACTTGTAGCTAGCTTATTGTCTTGTAATCCGCAAGGTAGTTTGCAAAACCAGATCACAACATTAGAAGCACAAATGGAAACCGCTTCCAATAATGAACAAGCAGCTGAATTGTTAGCGCTTTATCAATCTTATGTAGAAAAATATCCAGAGGATCATGAGATGAATGGTCGGTACCTTTATCGGGCTGCTGGATTAGCACTACAAACGGGGCAAGCTGCTGAAGCATTGAACTATGCAAAGCAATCCTTAAAAGACCACTACACATCTAGTAATACCTTAAAAACGGCTGTCTTACTTTCTCAGATCTATAAAAGTACCTTACGTAATGAATCAGTAAGTATCACCATCGACCAGGCCATTGATCAAGCTTTCCCAGATGCCCAAATGTCTATCGCAGCAGGTATCCCTTCCTTGCAAAATAGATTGGATACGCTTCGCCTCAATATTTTTGACCAATCTAGCTATAGTATCAACTTTCAAGTAGCGAATGATTACATCAACTCCGTAGAGGCTTATGCTTTAGTCAATCCAGATGCTCCGGAAGCACCCCAGCTACTTTTCAAAGCTGGTGAAGTAGCTCGATCAATCCAGACCTTTGCTAAAGCTGTAGACCTTCTTGCTTGGATCAACGACAAATATCCTGATAGTAAAAACAATGCTCAAGCTCTATTTTTAAGAGCCTTTACCTTAGACGATGGTCTCAAGGAATTTGAACAAGCACGCGTTTTATACCAAGAATTCATTGACAAATATCCAGATGATCCTTTTGCTGATGATGCTCAATTCTCTATGGATAATCTAGGCAAAGATGTCAACGAATTGATTGATGGCTTTGGAGAGCAGTAATCTTTGGGTCATTCTGACGAAAAATTTGTATCACAACTTTCGTCAGAATGACTAATAGAATCCTTATAACGCTTGATGATTAAACGGCTGCAAGACCATCTCAGATACCACTCCCGAACTCGGTTGCTGGCAAAGGAACCAGATTGCTCTTGCAGCTTCCTTAGCGGTTACGAATTTATCCCGATTGACACGCATATCAATATCATCCCAGAAAGCGGTGTCGGTGCCTCCTAAATAGATATTGGTGATCCTCACCTCTGTTCTTCGGAGTTCTTCGCGAATAGACTTGGTTAGACCGTTTAGACCATACTTAGAGGCGGCGTAAGCGGCGGCACCCGCCATAGGTGTTTTGCCAAGTACGCCAGGCAAATTGATAAATAGTCCTTTCTTAGCTTCCTTCATTGCTGGCAGAAAAGCTTTGAACAGATGGAAAGTACCTTTTAGATTGACATCTAGGGTCCGCCCAAACTCTTCTGAACTCAGCTTTTCTAGAGGTTTGATAATGCCAATGCCTGCTGCATTGATGACAATATCAACCTTTGGTACGATAGCATAAATTTGCTGCGCTACTTGATTGACAGCTGCTTCCTGCGTGATATCCAATTCGAAAATTTGATTTTCAGGAATGTCATACTCTTGGGCCACCTTAGCTAATTTTTCCTGGTCTCTACCAGTAAGAAAAAGATTAGCCTGGCTACCTTTTAATAACTTTACGCAAGCTTCGCCAATGCCTCCAGTAGCGCCAACTACCAGGACTTTCTTATTCGCAATCATCTCCATGATTCGTTACTATTTTATTGCATGTAGGAATTCGTTACGGGTTTGCTCCTTTTCAAAAGCGCCACCGTAGGCAGACGTAACAGTAATACAGTCATTGTGTTCAATGCCCCGCATCTGTACACATTGGTGCTTGGCTTCAATGTAGACAGCCACATCATCTGTGTCCAAGATTTGTTTTAAATCTTCAGCGATTTGCACAGTGAGTCGTTCTTGTACTTGAGGTCTTTTGGCGTAGAATTCTACAATTCTATTCAATTTTGAAAGACCTATAACCTTTCCATTAGCAATATAAGCGATATGAGCTTTGCCGTAAATAGGCAGAAAGTGATGCTCGCAAAAAGATTGCACTTTGATGTTCTTTTCAACGAGCATTTCTTTGTATTGAAATTTATTTTCAAATAAAGAAATAGCAGGTCTGTTTTCTGGGTTTAAACCCGAGAAAATTTCCTTGATAAACATTTTTGCAACTCGGCGTGGAGTACCACTTAAAGAATCATCTTTCAGATCCAGGCCGATTGTATCCATAATTACGCGAAAGTGAGCTTCGATTTTATCCATTTTTTCCTCATCGGAAAGTAAGAAAGCATCTGGTTTAAGTGGGGTTTCGATAGAAGAAGAAGCATGTGCATCTCCCAACTCTTCCACTAAATCCATAGCATCGTGAGCAGCACCATTTAAGAAATTGTTTATCTCAGCATTGTCTTGTTGCATAGATAATAATTTGTGTGATTTGTAGTTCTTGTCTTGTCTGATCAATACAAAACGGATCAATATTTTGTGTTGGCAGGCGAATTGACTAACAGTAGACTACAACTTTTTGTTTCCATTTTAGAAATAATTAACCCTTTCTGATGAATTATAGGACAATTTTCGGTTTTATTTTATTTAGCTTATGGAGTCTAGCGGCTTGCCAAACGAGTTCAAGTCAGCAGAAAGAATGTCCAAAAGGAGCACCTACTCCCATCTATTCTTCTGACTATAAAAAAGTACTTAGTCACAGTTTTGAAAGAGAAGAGCAAAACAGCACAGAAAAAATTCAATTTCAAAATAATACCGAACTGACGATTCGACAGTCAGGATGTCAGGCGATCCGACAGGTCTTTGAATTTACTTTTCTAAAGGATTCTCTCTTGATTTCCCACGGTGATTTATTAGCCAAGGCAACAGATAAATTTTCTTATTTAGCAGGCATTGAAGAAAAATTTTACTCCTTTCGTATCATTGCAAGTAAATTGGAAGAGCTAAAACCTCGATTCAAACGCAGTAAAGCCTTTGAAATTGATCCTGGCTTTTTCATCCAAATAGATAAAATTTCTTTTCCCGATCAAGATATTTTAGAGGTAGTTTTATTCGAAAAAGAAGACCTTTAAATGATCTCCCAAAATCGAATTGCTGCTTGGTTAATCTTAACTTGAGAAGGCCAATCTCTTGAGCAGATATTTACTTAAGTTCTTGTTTTTCAGCAGCTTAAGCAAAATAATGATAAACGTTAGCAAATTCTGATCAGACAAATTGTCTTGCGAATAATTTGATTCCAGATTTGAAAAGAGATACATTTACGAAGTAATCACAAAAACGAAAGTAGGATCAAGCATTTGGTTCTTTACTACGCTTCTATTCCACCCAATCGTCAATTCTGGAGTTCAATAATGAAGAGGTGTACTTTCCAAGATTGATTATATAAAACCACAGTTGAAGATATAGCTATGGTATAGCTTAAGAAATTATCAGTATCAGTAAGTTAGAGGGACTCCGTTTTACCACAAGTTTGGTGACGGAGTTTTCTTTTTATACTTGAAACAGAAATACAATTACCAGCACCAATGAATAGCCCGCCCACCAGTAAATGGAGGTATATTGTTGTAAAGAGATTTTATACTTCCAAAACACATACCAACTAATCAACACTTTCTCTATAAAATAAGCAATAACCGTAGCTAAGGCTACTCCGAGTAGACCATATTCTGCAATGAGTAGGAAACTCAGGACAATATTTACTACCAATTCGATTAAAGAAATATACAAAACGGTTCTATTATCCTTGAGTCCAATTAAAAGTGTTCTAGAAAAAATAAGTCGACTAGTGATAATTAAAAGATAGGCATTAAAAACAATGATGCTTTCCTCAAATGCTTCGCTAAATACCCAGGTAAACCAATATTGACTAGTAGCCAATAGAAGGATTGACAAAGGGAAGAGTGCGTGAAAAAGCTGGCGAGATTTGCTTTTGATATCTTTTAGTGCTTGCTCTTTATTTTTCCTTATTTCTGGCAACATGGCGGTTCCAAAAGCCGCAGCTAATGCGAGTACCAATGGAAGCTCTCTGGCACCATACCTAAAAATGGCAAATTTTTCGGAATCTCCTTGGTACCAAAAATTAATGAGCCAGTTATCAAAAGTTTGCATCAGACCTCCGAGCAAAGCATATAACATCAGTGGAAAGGATAAAGAGAACCAAGCTCCTATCATTTTTCTATCAAACTGCTTGGGCACCTGGTAGAGAATGGTCCATAGCCAGAGATGCTTTAAAGATGCCAAGAGGACCAAACCTATCATACTATATCGAAATGGATAGCCCAACCAAATGGGGACCATTAATACAAGTACATGACCAAAGAAAGAGAAAAATCCAAAGGTAAAAATCTTAGCTGCCTGATTTTTTAATAGGTAAAAGTTTTCAACCAAATAGGTCGGCATATTGATCAGTAAGTATACCAGGAAGAGCGTGTAATAATCCAGGGATTCCTTCTGAGTTAGGATACCAATTATCGCATCTTTAAATAAGAGTAGTGGTACGAAAAGTAATACCCCAACTCCCACAAAACTGAGATAGGTATTCCAAAGCAGGCGACCTTTTTCTACTGAGGAATAATCGGGATAAGTGGTCAACAAACCTTGAATTAGTCCGGCTACCCAGAAGAAGCTAACCGTATAACCAATGTAAAGTAGCTGCTCGTAGTTTCCAATGATGTCTGAGGGTAATTGTTTGGCAAATAGGATCGCCACTACGATTATGGCTCCCTGGCGCATCAGGTGAAAAGCTTGCAGCGCCTTCACATTGGTGAAAATAAATTGTTGGAGGCCTTGAAGTTTATTGGGCTTCATCAAAGGTTTTAAAAGCTAAACCATGCGAAGCCAACTCTTTCAGTACCGGCTCGTAAATTCTTTTCTCCAAAGGCACTCCTACTCCTCTATCACTAATATTCTGATCTGAAATGTATTTAAATAGCACAGCAATCGGCAAGCCTACTGCTTTGGCCATAGCGGTATTCTCATGATCATCGCCGCTTACATCCAAGGTAGCATACCTTATATACTTTTTACCTCCCAGCTCATAGTCAAATTGATGGTGGATGATAATACGGTCCTTATCTTCCTCATTCAATAGCCATTTTTCCCGTAATAGATGCTCCAGGATTAAGGCAGGCGTAGCTCTAGGTAGCTTAATCTTCTTTTTACTAAACAGACCCAGCCATTGCAGTTTTTGAATGACATCCGAATCTACTTTTTCACCCAAAAGATTGGCCACTCTTTCTTTTAGAGTTGTACCTGACACATGACCAACAATGCCATCTACCAGCTGGTAGTAACTTATTTTACCAGAATGCAATATAGGGAAGTCACCGTCTGTAAGTCCTAGTTGAATCAATGCATTCCAAGCAGCGCAAAAACCTTTTTCTCGAAGGGTACCTCTATAAATATTAGGAACATCAATTAAACCATACTCTTCTCGATAGTGCAAAGTATCTCTGCTAGCGTAGGCTTCAAATTCTCCTAATTCGGGTATGGATAGAGAGGTCACATCTTTAAAGAGGGTATTGTAGGTTTGGTATCTCAACTTATTACCAACTAAGTACTGGGCAGTTCCCTGTCCTGCTAAAACAACGTTCCGAGGATTCCAGGTAAATTTATAGCCCCAAGGATTCGAACTAGAGTCAGCCGATAATAGCCCTCCAGTAAAGGAGCGAAAAGCATTGATTTTAGCGCCTTTCTCCTTCAACTCATCTAGATTTTGCATAATCGACATATGATCCAAACCAGGATCAAGGCCCATCTCTCCCGTAAATAATAATTCTCGATCTCTGGCTTCGTCACCAAGACGGAGCATTTCATGAGAAATATAAGAGGAGGTTAGAATATCTTTTTTGAGCTTTATGCAATCGTGGGCTACCTCTAAGTGCAAGTGAGCCGGAAGCAAACTGACCACAACATCAGACCTAGAAATCAGGTCCTTGCGGTCGTTACTTTTAGTGACATCGAGCCAAACAGCACGAGCATTCCCTCTATTCATGCCAATTTTAGAGCTAGCCCTTTCGGGGCTGGCATCTGCTACTGTTACAAACCATCCAGCTTGTGGTGCATGGTCTAATAGGTATTGAATTAGTGGATAGGAAGAGCGGCCTGCGCCGATGATTAGTATATTTTTCATAATTATTTGAAAAAATGTCCGTTTGTTATTTGGGAATTCATGGCGGATCATTTTACTTCTGTGCTGCTAAAATGACCATTTAATTTTTAAAATCATACAATTACTATGAAAAAGATCATTTTTACTATCACTCTTCTACTTATTGGCGGTATGGTTTTCTCTCAGGATTCTATCCTGGGTACCTGGAAAACCATCGATGATAACACCGGAAAAGTCCGAAGCCGTGTGGAAATTTATAAAAATGCCCAAGGAAAGGTGGAGGGAAAAATACTAGAACTATTTCGTGGTCCTGACGAAGAGCCAGACCCCGTTTGTGATGAATGCAAAAAGAGCGACGCTCGCTATGGCCAAAAAGTAAAAGGCATGGTCATCATCACTAAGATGAAATTAGCAGCCAATGGAAAATCAGCCAGCGCCGGAAAAATTTTAGATCCCGAAAATGGCAATATCTACGGCTGTAACCTAAGTGTATTGGAAGCTGGAAAAAAATTGAAGGTGCGTGGCTATTTAGGCTTTGCAGCCTTGGGAAGAACCCAGTATTGGGTAAGGTCTGAATAAATATTGCATACACCTAAATGGTGTAACCTTACATCCTACTTTATACGTCTAGTAGACAGGACAAGTACTTGTCCTGTCTACTATTGTTTTATTATATCACCTTTTTCTACCACTAATATTCAAAAATGAACAAAACTCGTCTATTATTCGTCGCGCTCTTTTTGGTCAGTTTTATTCCGCTATTTGGTCAGGACGATTCCCCTAAACCCTATACCGTAGGATTCGAAACTAGTATCGAGTCTGAGGTATTAGGAGAATCTAGACCCTTATTGATCTACCTTCCCGATAACTACGAAGAATCAGAAAATAGCTATCCAGTTGTCTATTTAATGGATGGAAGAGGCCATTTCCTGCATACCGTTGGGGCCATGCAGTTTTTATCGAGGAATCAGAGAATGCCACAAATGATTATTGTTGGGATTCCAAATACTGGTAATCGTACCCGTGATTTAACACCACCGGAGACAGGCGAACAAAACCGATTTCCTTCGGCAGGGGGAGCTGATAATATGCTTCAATTTATGAGCGATGAACTCCAACCTTTTATCAATGCTAATTATCGGACTACCTCCTTTAGCACTCTGATTGGTCATTCCTTTGGTGGATTGTTTGCTATCCATTCCCTAGTCCATCATCCTCAATTATTTGATGCCTATTTGGCGATTAGTCCAAGCCTATGGTGGAATGGCCAAGAACTAGTTCAGCAAGCAGAGGCCTATTTTTCTGCCAATCCAGACCAAGTAGCGAAACTATATATGACAATGGGAAATGAAGGTGGAGATATGCTAGGTGGAGCCTGGAAATTATCGGCTATCCTGAAAGAGACGAATCCTGAAGGCATCGATTGGAATTTTAAACTAATGGAAAAGGAGTCGCATGGATCGGTACCCTACCGGAGCACCTACGATGGCCTGGAGATGCTTTTTAAAGATTGGCGCGTGGATAATCTGTATGATCATTATAAATCTGGGGGTCTTGCAAGTATCCAAAAAACCTTTGACCAACGTCGTAAAATATATGGCTCCGGAGCAGCAATGGCTTCTGAAGAACAAATCAATCGCCTGGGTTATCAATTACTGAATAACCGCGAATATGCTTCTGCAATTACCGTTTTTCAGGAAAACATTCAAAACCATCCCCAATCTGCCAATGTCTATGATAGCCTAGCGGAAGCGCTACAAAAAAGCGGGGATAAGGAAGGTGCAATCCAAAATTATAAAAAGTCTCTAGCGCTTTTTAAAGGCAATTCGAATGCGATTATACAATTGGAGAAATTGGGTGTAAAATATCAAGCAGACTTCAAGCTTTCAGAAGAGGAGCTCGAAACCTATACTGGAAAATATCAAGTAGCACCAGGTGTAATTCTGAAAATCACTAGAGATGGCAGTCGGCTCTTTGGGCAGCCAACTGGAGATACCAAAAAAGAAATGTTTGCTACCGAAAAAGATCTATTCGTAGTAGATGTGGCTCCTCTCAAAGTACAATTCACCAGAAATGATCAAGATCAAATTAATGGCGTCAAAGTTTTTATCGATGGCGAAGTGAAAATGCAAGGAGATAGAATAGATTGATTTTATTAGGACGCTTAGTGTGATAATGATTATTTTGAGTTCAAATCACACTAAGCTTATGCCTACACCTGTCCAGATTGCTGATTATAAAAAAATCTCCTTTAGTGCTCCCATTCGAACGGGGCAAACTCTTCATCACGATGTATATATACGTGGAGCAGGATCAAAAGTGCTTGTCCTTATTCAGGAATTACCAGGCATTGGTCAGGAGACACTAGCTTTGGCTGATCAATTCGTTGACCAAGGTTATATAGTTTATCTACCGCACCTTTTTGGTCCATTGGGCAAAACAAGTATGGTAGGCAATACTGTACGTGTATTATGTATGAGAAAAGAATTCTCTCTTTTTTCAGCCAATGCATCCAGTCCGATCGTAGATTGGTTAAAAGCACTCTGCATAAAAGTGAAAGCAGACAATGGCGTGAAAGGAGTAGCCACCATAGGAATGTGCCTAACAGGCACCTTTGCTTTAGCATTAATGGCAGATGATAGTGTATTAGCAAGTTATGCCAGCCAACCTGCCCTGCCAATATTCAATCAAAAAGGACTCCATCTCTCCGAAGAAGAAATAGATCGCATCAAGCTTAAGCTAGATGACCTGGAGCCCATGCATTGCGCTCGGTTCAAAAAAGACAAGCTGTGTACCAAGGCAAAATTTGAAGCGATTGATCTACATTTTAACCAAGATAAACAACGCGTCAAATTGCACGAAATACCAGGAAAAGGCCATTCTGTCTTTACCTTAGATTTTGATAAAGGTAATGGTCAACCACAAGCTATTCTACAGGAAGTAATGGCTTACTTTGATCGTTCTTTGAGTTGATTCTACTACTGATCATCGCTTAATGCTTAGGAGAACTGGTATTTTTTCTATTTTACAGGAAATTCGCTAACCAAAGCTTTCGTAAAATGGAATTCCTACGTACAGCAGATGAGCATTTCGATAATTTAGAAGGATATGATTTTGAGCCAAGATATGTGCAAGTATCTGAAGGCTTAAGAATGCATTTCATCGATGAAGGACCTAGTGATGGGCAGCCCATCTTGTTGCTACACGGAGAACCTTCCTGGTCTTATTTGTATCGAAAAATGATCCCCATTCTTGTGGAAGCTGGTTATCGTGCAATAGCCCCTGACCTCATTGGATTTGGAAAATCTGATAAACCTACCAAAGTGGAAGATTATTCTTATGCTAGCCACCAACAATGGCTGCTTGATTTTGTAGGTAAAATAGATCTTAAAGGTGCTTGCCTTTTTTGTCAAGACTGGGGTGGTTTGTTAGGATTGCGTGTCGCGATCGATGAGCAAGAACGCTTTTCTTCGGTGGTCGTAGCGAATACCTTTTTGCCCGCCGGTAATCTTCCTCCTAATCCTGCCTTTGAGCAATGGAAGGATTTCTCACAGACAGCACCTGTCTTTCCAGTAGGCAATGTCTTGAATATGGGAACTGTGAACGAGCTATCAACACAAGTGATTGCCGCTTATGATGCCCCTTTCCCGGATGAAAGCTATAAAGCAGGCGCTAGAATATTTCCCAAACTAGTGCCTTTAGCCGCAGATGATCCTGAAGCCATAAAAAATAAGGAGTACCTGCTGGCATGGGCACAATGGAAAAAACCTTTGCTAACGCTATTTAGCGACTCCGATCCGATCATGAATGGTGGTGAAAAGCTTTTTCAACAGATGGTTCCCGGGGCTCAGGGGCAAGACCATGAAATTATCCGTAAAGCAGGGCATTTTTCACAAGAAGATCAAGGAGAAATTATCGCTAAAAAAGTGGTTACTTTTTTGAATAAAACAAATGTTAATTAGTAAACAATGAACAGAAGAAATTTTATGGAATACGCTGGTTTAGGTAGCGTATTAATCGGTAGTGGCTGGTTGTTGAATGCCTGCGAAACTGCAGCCTCCTCCAGTCTTACTAGTCTCTCCAATCCGAATGAAGGTTTTCCTTTTTTAGAATGGTCGGTGGAGCAGTTGATCAATGCCCAAACCAATGGAGAGTACAGTGCCGAGCAAATTACTCAAGCCTATTTGGATCGAATTAAACTCGTAGATAGTGATGAAGGTTTAGGTCTAAATTCTATCCTTGAAATCAATCCTGAAGCCCTCAGCATTGCTCAGGCTCTTGATGCCCAGCGGAAGGAGACTGGCTCACTGGTAGGGCCATTACACGGTATTCCTGTCATTTTAAAGGACAATATCGATACTGGAGATCAAATGATGACAACTGCGGGTGCCTTGGCTTTAGTAGGGAACGTGGCTGCTAGAGATGCTTGGGTTACCGATCGCCTGAGAGCTGCAGGGGCCATTGTTTTGGCAAAAGCAAATTTGAGTGAATGGGCCAATTTTAGGTCTACGCGATCTTCAAGTGGCTGGAGTGGCCGAGGCAAACAAACCCGCAACCCTTACGTACTCGATCGAAATCCATGCGGCTCCAGTGCAGGTTCAGGAGCAGCTGTGTCCGCCAATTTATGCGCACTTGCTGTCGGAACAGAAACCAACGGTTCTATTGTATGTCCATCCTCTGCCAATGGCGTAGTGGGTATAAAACCAACGGTTGGTTTATGGGGGCGCTCGGGTATCATTCCTATATCTATCACCCAAGATACGGCAGGTCCGATGGCTCGATCTGTTCGAGATGCGGCCATTATGCTGGGTACCGTTTGTGGTATTGATCCAAGAGATGAATACACTGTAACGAGCAAAGGCAAATCTTTTACGGACTACACACAGTTCCTAGATGCCAATGGTCTTGAGGGCGCTAGAATTGGTTTAGGTAAGAATTATCTAGGTTTTCATGAAGAGGTTGATAAAGCTATTGAAGAAGTGGTGCAACAAATGGAGGCTAAAGGGGCTACCATTATAGAACTGGATGCTATAACTCCTAATGGATTAGGAAGAGCAGGCTTTGATTTGATGCTTTACGAGTTTAAAGATGGCGTCAATAAATATTTAGCACAGGTGCAAAGCGACCTTCCTGTAAAAACTTTAGAAGATGTCATTGCCTGGAATAAAGATCATGCAGACCAATCTATGCCCTTCTTCGACCAAGAAATCCTGGAAATGGCACAAAAAACAGGAAATTTAGATGACGATACTTATAAAGAAGCGCTCGCTAAAAGCCTAAGGTTCAATAGAGAAGAGGGCATCGACAAAGTGATGGATGAACACCAATTAGATGCCATTATCGGCCCTACTGGTGGTCCAGCTTGGCCGATTGATGTGGTTAATGGCGATCATTTCGGGGGTGGTAGCTCATCGGCTGCAGCACGCGCAGGCTATCCGAATATTACGGTTCCGGCAGGTTTTATCCAAGGACTTCCAATCGGGATATCTATTTTTGGACGCGCCTGGAGTGAACCAACCCTCCTAAAGATTGCTTATGCATACGAGCAAGCGACCAAACATCGAAAAGCGCCCGATTTTTTACCAAGTGTCGCTTTATAGGGATGAAGTTGTCTAAGGTTTTCTGTTGAAGGCGAGAAAACAGTATTTTGAGGCTAATCAAGGCAAAAAACGTAAGCTATGCATCGCATAGATGAGGCTTTTTAACGAAGAGTAG
>JBELML010000075.1:0-30200 GCA_042095835.1 Saprospiraceae bacterium | reverse complement strand
GTATCGAATGACAAAAATGAAGATGCTAGAGCGGTTTTGAATTGGAGTTTCAGTGTAATTTTTTTTGGTGCGTTTGCCCTATATTGGGACTGTTTCCCTACATTTTTTTTATCTTAAAACCACACAAACGTTTAATGATGTTAAAATCCAAACCAACAGTTATCTTCTTTTCACTAGCTATTCTTGCTGGCATTTTAAGTGATGTATACCCATTAAATTACTACGATCTCTGGATCGACGAATTCTACATTGGCTTCGACTTTTGGGAGTTGGGTAAATTGCTAGCCGTCACTTTTGTCCTTACAGGTGTCATTGTTTATCATCGGTATAAGGCTTGAAATTATTCTTTACGAGTTTCGAAATAGCAGAAAACAATCAACTCTCCTCATCTTGGGCAAATTCAACTACCTAAAACCGTCATTTACTAGTCTCAAGTCGCTAGTAAGCGATACTGGCTGTCCATACCCACTATTTCTTTTATATTAGACCAATCAATCAAATTAATACACTATGCATAGAATTTTGCTATTCCTTTTATGCTTCGCCCCTGCCCTACTCTTGGGCCAGATGATGGAGCAACCACCCGCTACCTCTGCTGCCGAACGGATCAATAGTTTTGAGCAACACAAAAAGCTGGAGGCCAACTCCATCGTCAATGGAGTCGAATTCCGCTCCGTGGGACCATCTGTTTTTAGTGGTCGGGTAGTCGATGTAGCCGTGAATGAGAAAGACCCCAGTCACTTCTACGTAGCTTATGCTTCGGGAGGATTGTATAAAACCACTAATAATGGGATCACTTTTGAACCTCTTTTTGATGAGGAAATGGTCATTACTACTGGTGCTGTGGCCGCAGATTGGGATAACAATACCATTTGGTTGGGAACCGGTGAGTCCAATTCTAGTCGCTCCTCTTATGCCGGTGTGGGCGTATACAAAAGTACCGATGGTGGCAAGAACTGGCAGCACATGGGACTAGAAGAAAGTCACCACATCGGGCGGATCATCATTCACCCAAAGGACCCGAATACGGTTTTTGTTGCAGCTCTAGGTCATCTCTACTCTCCGAATGAAGAACGAGGTGTGTACAAAACCAGTGATGGTGGACGCAGTTGGGAAAAGGTACTCTACGTCAATGAAAATGCCGGTGCAGTAGACCTCATCTTCGATCCTAAAAACCCGAATACGGTTTATGCGGCCACTTGGGAGAGAACTCGCCGTGCCTGGAACTTTGTAGAATCGGGCGAAGGCTCCGCTATCTTCAAATCTACCAACAATGGTAAAACCTGGAAAAGAATTAGCACCACCGATTCTGGTTTTCCTGCCGATAGTGGTGCAGGTCGTATCGGCTTAACGGCAACATTGAAAAATGGTAAAAGCATCATCTACGCTGCCATAGATAATTACAACCGTAGACCGCCGGAAGATAAAGATCCTAGCGAAGATTTGACCAAGGATGACCTGAGAGAAATGAGCAAATCAGACTTCCTAGAATTGGATGATAAAAAAGTGGCTACTTATTTACGCAGCAATCGCTTTCCTAGAAAGTACTCTGCTAAGAAAGTCATAGCGATGGTCAAAAGCGATGAAATCAAACCCTCCGCCCTGGTGGAGTTCACGGAGAATGCCAACTCTCTATTGTTCGACACACCCGTGGTCGGTTTAGAGATTTATGCTTCAGAAAATGGTGGAAAAACCTGGACGAGAACCCACGATGATTATATCGATGCCGTTTATAGCTCCTACGGCTACTACTTTGGAAATATCCGTGTAGCGCCCTATGATCATAATAAACTGTTCGTCCTTGGAGTACCCGTCATTAAATCTGATGATGGTGGTAAAACATGGAAATCGATCGGCGGTCCCAATGTACACTCCGACCATCACGCCCTATGGATCAATCCTAATCGCCCGGAGCACTTAATCCTCGGAAACGACGGTGGCATCAATATTTCCTACGACGATGGAGAAAACTGGAATAAGTGCAACTCACCAGCTTTAGGACAGTTCTATTATATTGCTGTGGATATGGCTGAGCCTTATAATATATATGGTGGGCTACAAGATAATGGTGTGTGGTTTGGGCCAAGTACCTACCAGGCGAGTGCCCGCTGGCAAGGAAGTGGTCAATACCCTTATAGAGCCATCTATGGGGGCGATGGTATGCAGGTAGCCGTTGACACCCGAGACAACAAAACGGTCTATACCGGCTCGCAATTTGGTTTCTACGCCCGTTTGAATACCGAAACGGGTGATCGCCAATCGATGCGTCCACAACATGAGCTAGGGGATCGTCCTTTACGCTGGAATTGGCAGACGCCGATTCATTTATCTGAGCACAATCAGGATATCATTTATATGGCTTCGCACAAGCTACACCGATCTATGGATCAAGGAGAAAGCTTCACAGATATCTCTGGAGACTTGACTAAGGGTGGTATCAAAGGTGATGTTCCCTTTGGCACCCTGGCCACGATTCATGAGTCGCCTCTACAATTTGGTTTGATCTACACTGGTTCTGATGATGGATTAGTTCAAGTAACTAAAGATGGTGGCAACAGCTGGACCAACATCTCCAATGGCTTACCAGCCGATATGTGGGTGAGTAGAGTGATTGCTTCTAAATATAAGAAGGAAAGAGTCTATGTGGTTCTGAATGGTTACCGTTGGGACGACTTCAACGCCTATGCTTATGTATCAGAAGATTATGGTGAAAACTGGCGTCAGATTGGTACAGACCTACCTATGGAACCAGCAAATGTAATCAAAGAAGACCCTGACAATGAAGATATCATCTATGTCGGTACGGATCATGGCCTCTATGTATCCTTGGATCGTGGAGCCAAGTTTATGCTTATGAATAATGGTATTCCTGCGGTACCCGTCCACGATGTAGTGATCCATCCTAGAGAGAAAGATATCATTGTGGGCACACATGGACGATCTATATATGTAGGTAGCGGAAAAGAGCTACAGCAACTCAAGGAAGAAATGATTGCTAAAACGATTCATGCTTTTGCAATGGATGGAATGCGCAGTTCTGGTTTCTGGGGTAGAAAACGCGCCAATTGGTCTACCGCTTTTGAACCCTCTACTTCTATCCCTTTTTATGCCAAAGATGCTGGGAAAGCAACGATCTCGGTGATGATGGGTGAAGACCTTGTACTCAGAGAGATGGAGGTAGATGCCAGCATAGGGCTCAACTTTGCCGATTTTGATCTCACTATAGATATGGATCAAATGGAGGCCTACGAAACCGTTTTGAATGAGAAAAAGAAGAAAAACGCTGCAGCAATCAAATTGAAAGCTGCTGATAATGGTAAAATCTACTTAAAAGGTGGAAAGTATACCATCAAAGTGGAGAAAGACGGACAGAGTAGTAGTACGAGCTTAAATTTGAGGTAGTTCAATATAATTATTTACTGATTGAATACCCATTTATTTGACCAGGTGACTTTGAGACCCATAGATTAGGAGATGTTTATTGATTGAAATAATCAATGTGCTCCTATACTCACGGTCTCAAAGTCACCCAGTCTCCTCCTTTTTCTGATAATATCAACGGTGACTCTAGAGTAGGTTTTCCTAAGAAGGCTATTGTTTATTCAATGCCCAGTCATATTCCAAAAATTCTACTTTTGCATTCGCATTGATCTTCACTGTTGAGTATTTGTTGAGGTAATTAATCAAATTACCGAAATCTCCACCATACCAATCAAAGATTTTTGATACTTGAATTTTATTAGCGCTGATCTTATTATAGGCTGCATTATTGATAAACGCTTTGGCCTGTTGCTCGAAGTAGCTATTAAGGTTCGAGGCTGTCCATGCTCTATTCAGTAGTGGAGGACAAGAAGCGGCGGCACAGTTCACAGCAAAGTGGATTCTTGGCTCTTTGAATTGTGGTCGGATAATGTCGTTTTCGATATTATTGAGGGAGTAGGTTTGACCACCTAGGTTTATCCACTTCACATCCCAAGGTTTACCACCTTTCAGTTTGGTAATGCTAGATGTAGGATAGTTGTCGATAATCAGCTTTAGGGTGAAAGCATTATAGGCATTGACCCAATAAGCGAGTTTTTCGTTACGGGACCAACTATCCTGAATAGGCTGGTCAATCAATGTTTTTAAATAAGCATTTAGCTTGGCTTTATCAGCTTTTAGGCCAGCATAGTTGACATTGCCTTTGCTATTGACGTATTTACGCAACAATTGATCAAAGCTACTATGATCTGGAGCAGCTAAGCTTATTTTTTTCTGTTCAAATGTTGGTTCCGTAGATTGGTGAGTATTACTCCCAAATGGTAAGAGTGCGATTAGGATAATGGATAAAAATAGCATCTGCTTTTTCGTTTTTCCTACATAACTCTATTCTCTAGGGCGAAGTTGTATAGGAAAGCGCAAGCTGTTTTTGCCCGGACATTTTTAACGCTTATTTAACCCCTATTTCCAAAAAATAAGGTAGCGGAGCAAGAGCGCCCCGCTACAAATATTGCCAAGGGATTATGATTTGGAGCAAGAGCTCGAAGATTGGGAAAGATGTCAAGGTGGAAGCACTATCAGGGATTACGGTTGCCGATAGAACCAATAGCATTGGCCCCTCGCTAACGTAACAAATTTAGATCGCCGTTTGCAATCTCCGTGGTCGTCCCATTATCTTCTGTGCTATAGGTGTACTGAACAATATAATAGTAGGTCGCACTGGGAGCGGGTTCGTTTCTGAATTTCCCATCCCAAGCTTTATCCAATTCTATAGATTGGAAAACTAATGATCCATTCCGATCGTACACATTTAATTGATACTTTTCCAAAGTACAGGTCGCTGATGGAGATGGTTTAAACTCGTCATTAACCCCATCATTGTTTGGGGAAAAGGCGTTAGGTATGTATAATCGGCAAGAGGTACAAGCAGGGTACACTAATTCGGCACTTGGTGCGGCACCTATACCTACAACTGCCGCAAACAGGGTAAGTAGCTTCGCAATGTTCATGGGTACTATAATTTTCCACAAATGTAGAAATCCAATATTTAAATATATCAAAAAAATTAATTTGTTTTTGTACCAATTAGGGAACGGTACAATTCCGGCAAGAAGAGTGAAAAACAGTGGCTAATAAATTATAAAAAATCTACATCTACATCATATGGATAGGTCAACAACTGGCGAATAGCCTCATCAATATCATAGTCGTGATAGACCACCTGATGCAGCATACTGGTGATGGGTGATCTTAATTTAATCGATTGGGTGAGGGCGTGGCTGATTTTGAGCGTTCGGAGACCTTCGGCTAATTCGGGCATACTACTTTTGATTTCCTCAATAGACTCTCCCCTACCTAGCCGCAGTCCGAGGGAAAAATTCCTACTTTTATCACTTGTTGCGGTGGCTATCAAATCGCCTACTCCTGCAGTTCCAAAAAATGCGCTTACACTTGTACCAAAAGCTTTACCAAAATGGATCATCTCAATCAATCCTCTAGAAATCAGCATCGCTTGTATGTTTTTACCAAGACCTTTTCCCGATAAAATACCAGAACCAATAGCGATGATGTTTTTAAGCGCTCCGGCAAGCTCCGCACCGATTAGATCATCATTGCCATAAACTCTAAAATTGGGACTCCCTAAGATATCTTTCCCCAACTGTACCACCTCTCTATAGGGACTGGCTACCACGGTAGCCGTAGGTTGTCCCTCCACAATTTCTGAGGCTAGATTGGGGCCCGCCAAGCAACCGACTCTACGTACAATGCTCTCTTGTCGAATCACCTGACTCATGGTATGAACATGCCGCGGTTTGATCTTGCTGAGCGCTTCTTCGTCGCTTAATGGTATTTCTACATCCAGTCCTTTCGTACCGTGGATAAGTATATGTGCCGGTGTGAGAAAGGGGCCTAAATTTCTCATCATTGATCTAAACTGACCTGAAGGTATAATGGGCAAGAGCGTATAGCACTGCTTGGCGATATCTTCTAAATCATTAGTGGCTTGAATGCTTGGATGAATTTGGTAGCCCATCAGGTGATGATCTCTATTGATCTGGTCAACGACTTCTTCTTTGCGGGCATAGATCAGCACCCTTACATTAAGAGCGAGTAAGTTGGCAACAGCGATACCGAAACTTCCAGCTCCGATGATTCCGAAAGATGAGATGTATTTGCTTTTTTGGGCTGGCATAAAGGATAAGGATTTATTCTGCCATGACAACCTGGCCTTCCTTGATTTGACGTACTAATGATTCTACGGTCCAAGCATTTTCTACACTATACTCCCCAATTTTGGTTCGTCGCAGGGCTGTTAAATAAGCTCCCGATTCAAGTGCTTTCCCGAAATCGTGTGCTAGCGACCTGATGTAAGTCCCCTTGCTACAAACGACCCGAAACTGTACTTCTGGTAGTTCTATTTTGGTAATTTCAAAGGCATAGACATGTACTTTTCGAGGTTCGACTTTCACCTCGATGCCTTTACGAGCTTTCTTATACAAAGGCTGTCCATCTACTTTGATCGCTGAAAAAACAGGTGGAATCTGAGCAAGCTCTCCTGTGAATTGTTGCGTTGCCGCATATATCGCTTCCTCTGTAATATGATCGACAGGAAAATGGGCGTCGATCGGCGTTTCTGCATCGAAACTAGGCGTAGTAGCTCCTAAGAACAAGGTACCTGTATATTCTTTGCGCTGAGCCTGGTATTGATCAATCGTTTTTGTAGCCTTACCTGTACAAATGATCAACAAGCCAGTAGCCATAGGATCTAGGGTACCAGCATGGCCCACTTTAATTTTTTTAACGCCTAAGCGCCTTTTGATTTTATGTCTTATTTTATTTACAACATCAAATGATGTCCACTCTTTTGGTTTATCAACCAACAACATTTCTCCTGCTCTAAAGTCATAACCCGGGAGAGGGTTATCATCATCTACCTTCATTTGGTAAAAATTTAACCAACAATTCTGCTCTAGCCTAGGAAGTAGTACAATAGGACCAAAACAGCTACACTAAAACAATATATCGAAAAATAAGATAACTTACTATTTTTTACCAGCTTTATCATCCAGACACAAGCCAGTAAGCCCGTAAGGAAAGCGGCCACAAAACCTATACCCAGTGGTGCCAAATCTACACTGCTAGCACTCAAGTCACCCTCAGCAATATCCTTGAGCATCTTACCAAAGATCAATGGGACCACCATTAAAAAAGAAAATCGAGCCGCTTTCTCGCGATCAATTCCCAACAATACGGCCGAAGAAATAGTAGCGCCCGATCTGGAAATACCCGGCAATATGGCAATGGCTTGAGCAATCCCAACCCAAAAGGCACTTGGAAAACCAACCTTTTTTGCTGTCCTTTTAGCGCGATCAGCCAAGAAGAGGAGCAAACCAGTGACGATCAGCATCAGCGCCACCAATAGAATATTTCTATTGAATAGGCTTTCAATCTGATCTTCCAAGAGTACACCAACCAAAACAGCAGGAATCATTGACACAATGATCTTGGCCGCAAATTGGGTCTCTTCATTCCATTGAAAGCGAAATAATCCTTGTAGAATTCCTAGAATATCTTTTCGAAAAACAACAATGGTACTCAGGGCAGTAGCCGCATGCAGCGTTACGGTCATCAAGAGGCTCTCCTCAGCCATACTATCGTCGCCTAGGAAATATTTTGCAAGCTCTAGGTGTCCACTACTACTGACTGGTAGGAATTCGGTAAGTCCTTGGATAATGCCAAGGACTATGGAACGTATGATATCTTCCATGAAAAAGATTAAACTTTGCTAGGTCCGCTATTTAGATTTTCTAAATAGTGCATACACCTCTATACTCATTCCAAGCAGGATCAAGAAGGGAGCAAGCGTAAGTCTACGGAAGCTATAAATTTTGTTAGCATCCCACTCGTTGGGATTATCCATAGCACCTCCAGACATCATAAAGAGTCCAAGAACGACAACTAAGAAGCCTGCTAGCATTAGATATAGCTGCTCTTTACTAAAGATCATCACAGCATGATCTGGATTAGATTTAGATTTAGTCGTTTTTCTTTTACGAACCGTAGCCTTAGAAGTAGTAGCCTTTACTTTCGTTTTGGTCTTTTTACTCCCCGTTCCTACCTCGACCTTATTCGAAGTACTAGTCTTCGGCTTTTTGGTAACGACAACTTTCTTTTTCGGCGGTTTCTGATTACTCATTGGAGCGATTTTATTTTCAGCCAACAAATTTAGATAAATTCTGAAATAATGAGCCTAACAGAAGGATTAATTAAGATTCTATTAGTAAAAAGTACATGTACAAAACTAAGTTCCTCCTTTTAGGACTTAATAATACCCACATACTTATTAGTACATATCATCTACGCGCATTGTCAAATACTTATTGACTACACGGTAAGTACTTAGGCCATACAGCAGCATCCCCAATGGTATAAGTAAGAGGAGCAGGTAGACAAATAACATCGTATTTTCAATCAATAGCAATTGCGGAATATCTTTTCTCACCCATAAGAGAATCCCACTTAGAGCAGAAATCGCCAATACACTAGCGATAAAGCCATGCCCCAGGGCGCGTAGTAAATAGGGGCGGCTGATAAAAAACCAGGAAGCTCCTACCAGCTGCATATTTTTGATCAGAAAACGGTTGGCATACAAGGCCAAGCGAATCGTATTATGGATCAAAGTCACCGCCACCACAAAGAAGAAGATGCTCAATCCTATAGCTATATAGCCGAGCGTATTCATATTCTTGCTCACTTCTTCCAGGAAATTGTCTTGGTAGTAGACCGACTGTACTGCGGGCATTTGGCTGATATCATACTGCAAGGCAACCAGGCTATCTGGTTGCAGATACTCAGCTGCTACATTGAAGGTCACCATATCTGTAAATGGATTGGGGAGGCCCAATTGCTGAAAATCCTCGCCAAAATCGTCATTCATCAATTCGGCTGCCATATCCTTACTCAAATGGGTCACAGATTCTTGTAAAATAGGCGCCATTTGTCCTAGCGTATCTACCAATTGGTCTATCTGAGCTTGTTCCACGCCTTCTTCCAGCTCAATAATGATATTCACCTGTTCTTTATATAATCGAATAAGTTCCTGAGCGTGGAGTAGCAGCAGTGCAAAAAAACCAAGTAAGAATAGGACTAGTGCTACACTCAGAATGGAGTATAAGTAATTGGGTCTTGTTTTAGATATGGATGCTTGTGTGCTAATCGTTGTAGAGTAGTTTAAAAAAGAATAGTTCAAAGATAAAAATATCTTTGAACCATTCTTTTTTGCGCTTGAATAAAAGCGATTTCTTAGGCCAAGTGAGAGCGTAGCATCCAAGCCATTTTCTCGTGTGCCTGCATCAAGCCCGTAAGAAAATCTGCCGTGCCTGCATCGCGTAGTTGGTCTTGTACCTCATCAATATTATTACGAAGCGTCTTGATGATCATCTCATTATCCGCCAAGAGGTTTTGCAACATCATTTTGGCATCGCCACCAAGGTGATCCGTTTCTGATAAGCGACCTACTTTCTTAAACTCTTCCATTGATCCAATAGAGTAGAATCCTAGACTGCGGATACGCTCCGCAATCTCATCAATATAGTCGGCCAATTTATCATACTGCTCCTCAAACAAGGCATGCAATGGCGCAAAAAACATACCCTCAATATTCCAGTGGTAGTTCCGCAGTTTAATGTACAAGATATTCTCATCGGCTAGGACGAGGGTTAATATTTCTACAACCTTCGCTCGGTTGCTTTCTGCTATTCCAATATTCACGCGGCTTTCGCCTTTAGTAAGTTGTGTAGTATCCATATTTTTGATATCTAAATTTTAACAGACCATAATGTAACAGCAAATTCCATTAATTGTTAGCTCTGAAAAAAATTTAGAAATAGTCTAGATAAGTGTTATGTTAATGAGACCTTTGTAGTGCGTAGCAATACAATCTGGTCGAATTAATCCCGGCGTAGCGAAGCGGATGTCGGGATGATGTGCTAGGTGCCAGGTGTCAAGTGTCAGGTGCTATGTGCTATGTATCATGTGGTTCAGGATTTCTATGTTTCCTATCTGCCCTATGTGGTTCAAAAACCCTTAAATGCCCTTATAATCCCTTATATGGTTCAATCTAGATGTACCTTTTTTTGCTATGTGCTATGTATTATGTGCTATGTCTCGGTAACACATTCCCCCATTGAATCATTAGGACATTCCCCTTTCACTCATTTCGCAAAGACTGTACCGGATTTACTACTGCAGCTTTGATACTCTGAGTACTGACTGTGAGAAAAGCGACTGTGATAGCCAGTAGTCCAGCCAAGGCAAAGATCCACCAGTTTAAGGGGCTAGCATAGGCAAAGTTGCTCAACCATCCCTTCATAAAATACCAACCGATAGGCACTGCTATGACAAAAGCAATGAGGACTAATTGTAGAAAATCTTTAGATAACAGACCTACGATATGCCCGATTGAAGCGCCCAATATTTTCCGCACTCCGATTTCTTTCACCCGTCGATCGGCAGCGAATACTGCCAAACCTAGTAATCCCAAACAGGAGATAAAAACCAAAATCCCTGTAAACACTCGGAATAATTGACTCATCTTGATATCGGCTGTATGCATCTTTTGGAAGGCTTCATCAATGAATTGATATTCGAATTGCAGTCCTGGCAATATCTCCTCAAACTTAGATTCTGCCAATTGGATCGCCTCCTTGATATTTTCTCCTTCCACTCGTGCCAGGATATTAGTTCCTCGATTATCATTATGCCAAATCACTAAAGGCTCAATCTTTTCTCGCAGACTGGAAAAATTGAAATCTTTTACCACACCGATGATCGTCCCCTCTCGTTGCTGAAAAGTTGTTTTGGTGCCGATAGCAGGTTCTTTAATTCCAAATTGCCTAATAGCGGTTTCATTCAGGATGACATTATTGCGATCCGTTTGTAGTTCAGGGTTAAACCACCTCCCTTCGATCATCTCCAATCCAAAGAGTTCTTGCAGGTCTTCATTCGCTCGAAACTGGGCAACGTTTACAGATTGATCAGCAGCTTGGCCTTCCCATTGGAAGCCCCCACTATTCCTATTATTGATGTTTGAAATAGGATTATCGGTCATAGCCACAGACTCAAACTGCGGGAGCTTGCTCAACTCTTCTTTGAAGACGATGTAGTTCTCAAAATTTTGTCGCCCATCTCCTACCCTGAATAAATTGGGTCGGATCAGCATCACCTGCGAGCGATCATAACCGACATCTTTATACTGGATATACTGCAACTGCTGGTAGATTACAAAGGTGCTAATCAAAACGATGATGACCGAAGTGAACTGTGTGACCACCAAGACTTTTCTCAAGGTGACGCCTTTCTGGGCTTTTTCATTTCCTCTAAT
Source organism: Saprospiraceae bacterium (assembly GCA_042095835.1). Classification (GTDB taxonomy): domain Bacteria; phylum Bacteroidota; class Bacteroidia; order Chitinophagales; family Saprospiraceae; genus DATFKA01. Next base: position 18,838 of record JBELML010000075.1, on the reverse strand, counting down.
CAATTGAATGGGCTTGAAGTTGGCCGTCATTAAGGCCGGATAAACTCCTGCAATCGCTATGCTCAAAACCATGACACCAATCAGCACCAACCAAATAGTCGGTTTTGTAAAATCTAAGGCCAGTGGAATATCTACAAACATCCTCAAACTGGGCAACATCAATTGTACAAGACCTAGAGCCGCCACAAAAGCCATTGTACTCAATAGGACCGTCTCCGTCAACATCTGATAAAACAAGGATTGGAAACTAGCGCCAACTACTTTTTTTACACCAATTTCTTTAACACGTTTGCTGATCAAAGCAGTAGAAAGATTGATATAATTGAGGCCCGCCGTGAGCAGTATGATAAAGCCGATAATCGCAAAAATATAGACAGAGGATCGACTCTGGTGTTTAAAATAATCACTGAATACGGTCTCATCCAAACGCATACTAAGCAATGGAATCAGGGAGGTGCTATTTTTTTCACTAGATTCCATATCGTTCAGAATCGCGCTCAGCTGATTGCTCACCTTGGTTTGATCTAGATTATCTGCTCCTTTAAAAAAGGCGAAGTAGTTGTAGTTCCCATTGCTCAAATCTGTTTCGTATTCTTCCTGGTTGTTCCAACTTGCTGCCATGGGCAGGAAAAGCTTAAATTGGAAACTAGAATTCGTGGGATTATTATCAAGCAAAAGGCGAACTGTGCGAGGTACGCCGTAGATTTCTAAGGATTGGCCAATTGGATCTACCTCTCCAAAAAACTTTTGAGCATGATCTTTGGTGATGGCTAAGCTGTTTCTATGTGCATAAAAATCAGCAGGACTTCCATTTAGGATCCTGTATTCGAACCCATCAAACCACTGCTCGTTGATGTAAGCCAATTCTCTTTCTTCAAAAGAATCTCCAGTTGGCGTGGTCACCATTGGTCGGTTGAAAGCAGGTTTGACTACATAGAACTCCTCTATTTCTGGGATTTCAGCACTTGCCCGCTCTTGCAGCTTCAATGGAATGGCATTGATATTAATGGTTTCGCCTGTTCCATTCCAGTGGCAGATTATTCGGTAAATATCCTTCGCATCTTTGTGATAACTATCAAAGGTCCACTCATTTTGTACCCAAATAAAAATCAAGATTGCCGTTGCCATCCCGATGGACAAGCCCGAAAAATTCACGAAAGAAAACAAACGATTTTTGGTAAAACCTCTTACCGCAATTTTTAAATTATTCAAAAACATAGTCGGGTGGATGTATTTATATTTATTCTGTCTTCAGTGCTTTCACAGGATTCGATAATCCAGCTTTTATACTTTGTGTACTTATGGTAACTATTGCTATCAATAGCGCAAGCCCTCCTGCAATGAAGAAAACCCACCATTGAATATTAATGCGATAGGCAAAATCTGCCAACCACTGCTGCATCGACCACCAAGCCAAGGGTGTAGCAATCAACACAGCTACGATGATCAAAGGAATAAAATCACGCGTAATCAATCGAACAATGCTCGTTAAACTTGCCCCGAGCACCTTGCGGATACCTATCTCTTTGGTACGAATCTCCACCGTATGCGCTGCTAAACCAAACAAGCCTAAACAAGAAATAAAAATCGCAAGAAAGGTAGCTACGCCAATGAGCTGGCTTAGACGTCTATCCTCTTCATAAAATTGCTGATAATATTCATCGACAAATCGATAAAGGAAAGGACTCTTTGGAAAATACTGCTTGTATAACTGCTCCAATTTACTGATCATACCATTAGATTCCTCGGTCTCCAATAAGAGCGTAAACCATACATGGTTGCGCCCCGGAGCGAATACCATCGCCATCATCTCATTATGGAGAGATTGATGATTGTAATCTTTCACGACACCTAATATCTCAAAAGGGACTGCTTCGCCATTGTCACCATAATAGACAGTTTGCTGAACAGCTTCTTCTGGATTTTCAAAGCCTAGCTCTCGGGCAGTGGTCTCATTGATGACGACCTTCTTGGTATCCCACCAACCATTTTGGACCATTGCTGGAGTGAAATTTTTGCCCCCTAAGAGGTCCATCCCATAGATATCGAAATACTGATCATCTACGAAGACCATAGAGAATCTGCTTTCCATTGCTTCCAGGCGATCTCTATCCTTATGCATTTTAGAAAAGCTAAAATTAAAGCCTTGCCCAGGAATACCACCCGATGCCGAATACTGCTTTATAAAGGGTAGTTGTTCGATCTGGTTCAGAAAGCTGTTCTTATTATTGATCGTCTCTGCTGAAAAATCAGCTGGCCCCACAATACTCATTCTTTGCTCCGTCTGGAATCCTACGTCTTTGTTTTGCAGGTAATTGATTTGTTGAAGCATAATGGCCGTACCCGCGATGAAAGCAATCGAAATAGCAAATTGAGCTGTTACGAGAACCTTGCGCACTCCGGCCCCTTGTTTTGTTCTGACAAAGCTGCCTTTTAATAACTTGGCAGGATCATAGCCCGTAATTACTATAGCGATATAAAAACCCGCAGCAAAAGTAGTCAAACCTAAAAAGAAAAGGATCATCAACAAAGATTCCCAATTGATGAGCATACTGATCTGCAAAGGAAAATCGACCAGATAGTTGAACATCGGCTGCAAGAATAAACAGCTACCTAAAGCAAGCAGGATACTAAGCGTGGTCAAGACAAAAGTCTCCGCCAATTGTTGTTGAATCAAGCGCCGCCGATCCGCTCCTAAAACTTTTCTAACCGAGATATTTTTGGCCCTTTTAAGCGCTCGTGCTGTCGATAGGTTGATATAATTAATCCAGGCAATACAGAGGATTAGAATCGCCAAAATAAAGAGGAACCAAACTTGGCGAGCATTTCCTATGGTGGGTAAGTTTTGTGCCTTGCGATCGCCCAGATGCATATCGGCCACCGCTTGTAGCGCCACCTGGACCTGCTTGGGGCCATTGACTTCTTCCATTTATTGTTTAGAGAAAGCTTCTACTTGGCCCACAACTTCCGGATTATTCAAGCCTAAATAGGTAAAAACAAAACTTGATTGAAGGGTATTGACATCCATCCAGGTATTGTCTCCTATATAAGAGGCCGTTTCAAAAGTAATCATTGAAGCCAGCACTTTGGCTTGGATATCTGAGTTAATAGGAAAATCCTCCACCACTCCGGTGATTTGGAAGGGATGCTCCCCAAATTGATTAATCAGATTGACCGACTGCCCCACTATATCGGTAGTCTTGAAATATTGCATAGCAGTCGACTCGGTCAAAACCATGGTATTAGGCTGGGAGAGATCAGGTGTACCAGCCAGAGATCCCCTGGGGAAGAGCGTTAAAAAATCATGATCTACAAAAACAACTTCATCTTCTCGATAAGAGGTCTGACTTTGGGTCGCTGGATCTTCTAGCAGGATCGTACCTGCTCCAATACCGCGCATATATCGCGTAGCAAAATCTACACCGGGAATTTCCTCCTTCAGTAAAGGCGTCAAGCCCGCCATAGTGTAGGGATTGATTTCTCCATCAAGTGGCCCGTCTAGTAGTCGGTAGCTCGTAGCGGCCGTCGGGTACATACTATTGAAGCTCCGCTGAAAAACAACGTATTGTAGGATAAAAAAGAAAGCGACTAAACCTAGCGTCAAGCCGATACCATTGATCAGACTAAAAACAGGTTGCCGGAAAATGCGGCGTAGTGCTAATTGGATGTTTCTTATTATCATTTTAGTTGTTTATGTATATGATCAAAATTTCTTTATTATCTCTCCATCTATCAAAATTGCCGAGCACCTCTCCTGCTATTCACTGCGCAGGGTTTTGGCAGGATTGGTATTCGCTGCTCGCAGGCTTTGGAGACTTATTGTGAGTAAGGCTAAAAAGATGGCACCAATTCCCGCCAGTACAAATACCCACCACTCCATGTCTACCCGAAAGACAAAACGATTGAGCCATTGCCGCATTAATAACCAAGCCAAGGGTATCGCCACCGCTATCGCCATGACCACTAAAGAGAGAAAATCTTTAGACAATAACTGAATAATGCTCAATGGACTAGCGCCTAGCACCTTGCGGATACTGATTTCTTTTTGCCTATTTTGGGCCGTAAAATAGGTCAAGCCAAAAAGCCCTAAACAGGAAATAACAATAGCAATAGCTGCAAAATATTTGGATAGGAAAGCCACTCTTTGCTCCGACTCGTACATCGCTTGATAATCCGCTTCAATAAACTTGTACGCAAATGGATAGCCCGGATTAAATTGATGATAGATGGCTTCTATATTTTCGAGCGCTGCATGAAGGTGATCTGGAGATAATTTGACCCAGATTTGGTCCCCAAAATTATTTCCATCCTCAAATAATTTGATGATAAAAGGCTCAACAGATTTATGCAAAGATTGGTACTGAAAATTATCCGTAAGGCCAATGATGGTTCTTGGTTTTCCCCAGAAGGTAATTGTTTGACCAATTGGGTCTGTCAAGCCCATATGATCGACCGCTACTTGGTTAAGAATAACTTTATCAAGCTCCTGGCCTCGGTTTGCATCAAAATCTCTTCCTTTTAATACATCGATTCCGAAAGTAGGTAGAAAATCATAGTTGACTTCGCAAACATTCACCATCATGAAATCATCACCCGTTTTACCGGGCCAATTGGTGATGCCCGTGAAGTTTTCATTTCCAATTAAAGTGGAGTTAGAGTTGGTAGCTTGTAGTACTCCTGGAGCTTTTTTAAGCTCTTCTAGAAAAGGCGCTAACTTCTCTTTGAGTGCTCCCTCCTTTTGAATCTGAATCACATTGGCCCGATCGTACCCCAAATTCTTTGACTGAATATAGGTCATTTGCTGGTAGATAATCAAGACCGCGATGATCAAAACGCCCGAGATAGCAAACTGAAAAAACACTAAGCCCTTACGTGTTAGAGTCGCACTGGTAGCCCCTTCCATACTTCCCTTGAGCACCTTACCCGGATTGAATCGAGAGAGGAAAACAGCTGGGTAGGCTCCTGAAAATAATCCAGTTAATAATGCAGCACCTGTAATAATTGCAATCGTGCTAAAATCTATTTGCTTACTAAAAGTTTTGCCGGTAATAGCGCCCAAACCAGGTAGACTACTAAAGACAATAACCATCGCCAAAACCAAGGCTACTAAGGTGAACAAAAAAGACTCTGTCATAAACTGAAAAAACAGCGAACGCCTGCTTGCTCCGAAGGTCTTTTTGACACCTATTTCATTCATTCTTTTAGTCGCTCTCGCTGTAGAGAGGTTCATGAAATTGATACTACCAATCAGCAAAATCAAGACCGCAATCAAACTAAACAATCTTAGGTAGGTGATCCGACCACCTGCTTGGAAGCCATTCTCATACTTGCCAAACAAATATTCTGTGGAGTATTGCTTAAGAAAGAAAGCGTTGTTGTTATTCTCCGAGTGCTGATGGACAAGTGCCGTAATCTTTTCATCCAATTCCTGTGGCTTGGCTTTTTTATCCAGCACGACGTAGGTAGCTACCGGATTATTGTCCCAGTTATAGGTGCTTTTTTTATCATTATCCAGGTAATATTTGATATTAAAAATAGCATCGAATTGGAGGCTGGAGGTCGGAGGCAGGTCTTCGAGGATACCTGTAACGGTAAATTGGTCTTTATAGTCGAAATAGCCAGTTTTCTCCCATGCTACGCTTTGCCCCATGGCAGCTTCGATAGAACCAAAAAGCTCTATGGCTTTTGAGGTGGTAAGTACAATAGCATATTTATCAGCAATCACTTGTTGAGCTTCCCCTTTGATTAAGGGAAAGCTAAAAAGCTCTAGAAATTTTTCTCCAGCCAACAAGGCGTTCACTCTTATGCTTTGAGTACCATATTGTAGAATACCATTCTCAAAGGCTCCTTCTTTGATATTGGCAGCCCATTTGACTTCGGGTATTTCTTCTTCGATAGTGGAGGCTAACAAACTGGGTGACCAATCAACTACCTGTATCTCTTTGGGGGTTGGATAGCGTTGTAAAACTTGGTAAAGCTGGGCATCGTTGCGGTGGAATTTATCTACTTTCCATTCCTCATTTACCCAGAGTAAGATAAACAATGCACCTGCCAAAGCCGTCGTCAACCCCGCAAGGTTGAGGATAGTATATTGGCGATCCTTAAAAAAGGTACGCCAGGCGATTTTCAAGTGATTGTTTATCATTATCTCTAGTTATAGGTAATATGTCGAGTGATTTCTTATCTATTCTATGTTCAAGCTTTATGCCAACCCAATCAACCTCCTGTTTTTCAGTACTTTACAATAAAAATATCCAATTTTTAAATAGCTGCTTTGTATAATTATGGACACAAAACTGTACGATTTTATACAATTCTGTCTGGACTTTGGGCAAGACTAGAAGGCTATTGGGGTACATGGGGATGATCTTATTAATTCCTTTTTTAATCTGATTCCGAGCTGCTTGAGAAGTCGCCTGTTGATGCGGCTGTTCTTTTAGTGCAAGGGCTCTTTTACGCTTTACTTCTCGGTAGAGTGGAATGGCCACTCCAACTACTAGAAGCACACACTGTAATAGGCCATTCTCAAAAATGCCCATCACGGCTAAGGCCATTTCCACTACATTGAAAAGAGAGTATTGTCCTTTTCTAAGGTAAGCACGCCAGTCGTTGTTGAGGTAATTGCTAAGCATAAGTCTAATTTTTCCAAATGCATAATCGTTCCCTTATCCTATTCCAATGGCCGTGCCAACTTTTATAAACTACTCGCCAACAACACTTTAAATCCAAATCAGATGATATAAGCTAATTAAAAGCTGTATCAATTCGAACATAGAAGTGTCCGATTTTAAACACTCACAAAAAATGGAGCTATAAGTCTTTCACCTATAACTCCAAATAAATTGAGCCAACTTGATAGCTATGCTTATGCTCAATACGGATACGTATTCTTGGGGACTACCAATTTATACTCTGACTGCAAGAAGGTCACTACATCAACCAATTCCTGGACGGACATCGCGTAGTTGTAATTAAAGCCAAAACGCTCCATCTTGGAGCTCCCATCTGGATTAGAGATAGCAAATTCCTGGGCATACTTCGCTGAAATCTTATGCGAGGGATTGATAATTGAAGTCACCAATTCGCCATAGGTTTTCAGGGTACTAGTTGGGCCTCCAAGTGGGGTATTGGGATCTTCAGCTGAGGCATCCCCAGTCCAGGCGATATCTTGGATAGAGTGACAGTTATTACAATTCAATTCGACGAAGGCCTGCTTGCCTTGTGCAATATCTCCTTCAGGTAAAACAAATCCCTTTGATTGGTTTTGGCAGGAAATAAACAATAAGGAAAGTAGCGCAACCGCAAAAGCTAAATAGATCAGTTTCCTGGTACTTAATGGTAATGTTTTCATAATTGATGTATTTGGTTAGTAAGCAAAGATTCTGTGGTAGTAGAATAATAGGAGGTGAGCTTATAGGGAGGGAACTCAGCAACTGGGACTTATTTATAAATTTAAATAGTCTAGAGATGAAATGAGATGACTTTTCTCATCGAAGCTTGCTGTTTTTACTAGAATGGGCGTATTCGAATTGGGGATTGAAGCGGTGATTTGGATTTTCTCACAAAGCAGAAAAGGAAAGTTAGCCAAAACTAATGCGCCTTGGCTAACTGATGATTGGAACCAAGAGGTTCCTTTTTTAAAACCGTGTTGCTTACTTAGAAGAAGAGAGCATCAAAGCCTAACCCAAAGCCTTCCGACAATAGGCTAAACAGTTTTTCACCTCCTGTATGGGATCAGAATCCTCTGGTACATTGTATTCTAGCTCAATGGTTCCCGGAAATTTATACTTATTATCCCGCATAAGTTGCAGCACCTTGTCCAATGGAGTATCTCCTGTACCCCAAGCTACATTTAACTGATCATGCTCGGGTGTCATCCGGTCTTTGAGGTGCATACTTTTGATATGCTTATGCTTGCGTTGGATGATCCCCAAGGCATCTCCACCGTGGCCTGCTGCCACGTAATGGCCGATATCGATATTCATCGCATTGTACTTTGCCTGATCAAGTGCTGTATCCCAAAACTCCGGCGTTTGCTGTGTATGGCCGTGATACCCTACAAATACCTTATGTTTTTTGGCCATTGTACCTAACTTTCTAGTAAAGTCATCATCGCTAGGATGCTCTAAAGTAATATGACTGGCCCCCAAAGCTTTGGCTGCGGCAAAGCCGTAATTAATTTCTGCGTCGCTATTATTTTTGCTAAAAGTACGGGGTTTAAAAGCATAGATGGACACGCCAGCTGCTTTGTACATTTTACGAAGTTCCTTGAATTTATCCATAGACACCTTGGCGCGCCATTGAGCAACTTCTTTACCATAGGCTGCTGATGCATCAAATACTTCCTGCTGCTCTGCCGTGAGTTTCTTACCGCCTCGTTTGGTGAGAGAAGCCATCCAAGCCGCTCGCCTATCGAAGGTCGGTTCGGGTTTGCCCGCAAAAGCCTCTGCTGGATCGCCCATTAATTCGATGGCATTGATACCACAGTCTTTGATGTATTGTAAGGTCGCTTCGGCGCTCTGATCTTTCATTGCTCGAAAAGAGTAGGTGATCACACCAATCTGAACACCATTGATTTTTGAGCTGCCCTCTTTATAGTGTTTGAGAATGGCGGGAGCCCCAAAAACGGAGGGTGTCAGAGCAGTACCCAATGCTAGAGCAGAAGAGGTACGTAAAAATTGTCGGCGGTTGGTTTGCATATTGTTGATTTTATTTTCTTAAAGGAATGAGTCAATAATAAATAATACATCTTTACTTGTTCTTTTGCCGCCCAGTTTCGTTAAAAAGCCTCGCTGATGCCCTGCATCATCTACGTTTTTTGCCTCACTGGACAGCAAAATACCTGCGTAAATCTTGTATCCTTTATTAATGCCCCATTCCTAAGATAAAAACTTCAATTTAAACTTATGTGATTTGTGTGCTTTTAATCCTTCTTTGTGGTTTAAAAACGCTCCGTTCCTGGTAATGCTTTGGGTAGGCGATTGGGATTTACCTGCTCAGGGGCAGGATCACTTTTATAGGTTTGCTTATGGTTGCGGTAAACCTTTTCGGTGAGAAACCGCTGGATAATATCCGCTATGGTCCTAAATTCTACCAGAAATCCGTCGTGGCCATAAATGCTATCTAGCAATTTTATCTGTGCATTGGGAATATGATTGGCTAATATCATCTGCTCTTCAATGGGAAACAGAATATCAGATTGTATACCAATAACTAAAGTCTTGGCACGCACAGAGGCGAGTGCTTTTTCTACACCTCCTCTACCCCGTCCCACATTGTGGCTATCCATTGCTCGACTCAGGGTGAGATAGGCATATACATTAAAGCGCTTCCAAAGTTTGGCCCCTTGATAGCGTTGATAAGAACTGGCTCTGAAACCATCTAGTTTATCATCCGAAGTCTCTGCCTGGGTTTTGAGGTAGGTTTTATAATGCCGATACGAAAGCATGGCTGTAGCTCTGGCTGCTTCTAAGCCTTTTTTACCATTACCGCCATTATCTAAATCGGCCTCAATGGCCATGCGCTGAGCTTCATTAAAGGCAATGCCCCAAGGAGAATGTTGGGCATTTGTTGCCAAAAGGCAGATATGCTGAAAAACGTCTTTTTCCTGTAAGGCCCACTCGATGATTTGCTGCCCGCCCATCGAACCACCAATTCCTATTTTAATTTGGTCTATTCCCAGATGCTTGCGCAAGCGAATATGCAGCTGTACCATATCCGCCACCGTGACAAGTGGAAAAGTTCTATGATAAGGCTCCTCTGTGGTAGAGTCAATACTCCCAGGCCCAGTAGTTCCATAGCAGGACCCCAACATATTGGCACACACGATGAAGTGCTCGTCTGGATTAAATATCTTTCCGGGACCTACTAGTCCACTCCACCAATCTTCAGCTTCCGAATTCCCGGTCAAGGCGTGGGCTACCCAGATAACATTGTCCTTGGTTGGATTGAGCTGACCGTAGGTATGGTAAGTGATTTCTACTGCTGATAATTCGGCGCCAGATTCTAAACGAACGATTTCTTGTAATTTGAAAATCTTCACTTGCTATGTGTGGTTTGGGAGAATACAGCCAAGGTTGAGGGATTGTTCTCAACCTTGGCCTATTATTCAGTATTGATCAAGTAATCTTAAGCAGTTGTAGTCGCTCCGACTTTTTCAAAAGCCTGCTCCAAATCTGCCTTGATATCGTCAATATGCTCAATTCCTACCGAAATACGTAACAAGTTGGGTAAAACTCCAGCTGCAGCTTGCGCATCATCTGATAATTGCTGATGTGTCGTGGCCGAAGGCTGAATAATTAAAGTCTTCGCATCACCGACATTCGCTAGGTGACTTACCAAACCAAGAGAATCTACAAAGGCCGTAGCTTTAGACTTGTCTCCTTTGAGGGTGAAAGATAAGACCCCACCAAAACCATTTCTAAGGTATTTTTTTGCTCTCGTATGCGCAGGATGCGATTCTAGACCAGGATAGCTCACCCACTCTACCTGCGGATGCTGCTCCAACCAATTCGCTAGCGCCAGTGCATTATCTACAGTACGCTGTACTCTAAGTGATAAAGTCTCCAAACCTTGTAATAACAAAAAGGCATTGAATGGACTCAAGGCAGCACCAAAATCACGCAGCCCTTCTACTCTTGCTCTAATGGCAAAAGCAATATTCCCAAAAGGACCATCTGTTCCGAAAACATCCCAAAAGACCATACCGTGGTAACCATCCGAAGGTTCAGTGAATTGAGGATACTTGCCGTTCCCCCAATTGTAGTTTCCTCCATCTACAATAACTCCACCGATAGAAGTACCATGACCGCCTACCCATTTGGTAGCAGACTGGACTACTATGTGTGCACCATGCTCTAGTGGACGGAATAAATACCCAGCCGCCCCGAAGGTATTATCCACAATCAGTGGCAGGTCATATTTTTTGGCCAAACCTGCCAAGCCTTCAAAATCAGGAACATTGAATCTTGGATTACTTAAGGTTTCGCAATAGATCGCTCTCGTATTCTCGTCGATGAGTGATTCATAATCTGCTACTGCTTCACCTGCTGCAAAACGTGCATCAACACCTAATCTTTTAAAAGCGACTTTGAACTGGTTGTAGGTACCGCCGTAGAGGTTTGAGCTTGTGACAAAGTTGTCGCCCGCTTTCAAAATATTATTCAAAGCGATAAATTGAGCAGACTGCCCAGATGCTGTAGCTAAAGCAGCTACCCCGCCTTCTAATGCGGCAATACGCTTCTCAAAAACATCAGTAGTCGGATTCATGATCCGAGTGTAGATATTACCAAACTCTTTTAAAGCAAAAAGATTGGCACCGTGCTCAGAGTCTTTAAACGTATAAGAGGTCGTCTGGTAAATGGGTACTGCGCGCGAACGCGTGGTTCCTTCTACTTCTTCTTGGCCAGCGTGTAGCTGGAGGGTTTCAAATTTTAATTGGCTCATTGTTTTTATTTTAGGTTTAAGAAAAAATACACTTTTAAGGGCTATTCGTACCTCTGATATACAGACTCCTCAAAAGGGCCCGACATCAACAGATCATAGCCTAAATAGCTTTAATCAACAACAACAGCAGTTATTGCCAAAAAATAAACTTTTTAGTACACGAAAACGAAAGACTGACAAAGGAGTAAAATACATGATGTATGAATTTTATTTACCCAAATTATTGGCGGGATTTGGCACCACGATTTGATATTTGATCAGGTTGCCAGGATTTCTTAGAGCCCGTTCTCTCCATCCTTCTTAATAAAATCACACTATTGCTAGAAGTGATTGCTTTGCAAATGTATCTGGCCATGCTTGAAAAGTCAAATATCACCATCATTTAAACTTTAATTTTAGCATCTTTGTATTTAATCAAATCCCTCAATTGATAACTTCAAAGAATTATATTTATAAATGAGTCTATTTTTGAATTTAAATTTTTTATATTTTATTTTTTCAGAATAAAATTCCAAGAACAAGCAAAATAGGCACTAATTCTTAAACTTTTGTTAAAATGAAATGAGCATTATCTTATTTAATCATAAAATCACCAATCGGTGATGATTAAAAAAGATTATGCGAAAGCGAAGCGGTTGCAGATGTTTAAAATTTCTGCAAAAATTTAGCTTTCAAGCATTTGCAAAAAATTTAAACACATGAAAATTTCTTTAGCGCGCTTAGATAATGCTTACCACATGCAAGCCACCAATGACACTGGAAACACCGTAGATACCGACGGCTCTCCCAAAATCGGCGGCGGCAATAAAGCCATGCGTCCCATGCAGATGCTGCTTTCTGCACTTGCAGCTTGTAGCTCTATCGATGTGATCAATTTATTGGAAAAATTCCGCCAACCACTGGTAGATATCAAAATAGATATCGAAGGAGACCGCGTGCCAGATCAGGTTCCCTCCTTGTTTACCAAAATACATATGCACTATAAATTGTATGGTGAAATTGATCCAAAGAAGGCCGAAAAGGCCATTCAAATGTCTGTAGAAAAGTATTGCTCAGTGGGGAAAATCGTGGAGAAAACCGCTCCCATCACTTGGGGATTTGAAATTCTTCCAGCGGAGAAGTAAATAAATGGGATACAATTTTTAATACTTTAACTCATTGTTAAGTCCTCCGCGTTTGAAATGGAGAAAATAAATCTATCTTTGTACCTCACTGAAAATGAGGACCACCTTGTCAGATAGTTTAGTTATCATACCCACTTACAACGAGAAAGAGAATATCGTGAAGATGATTCAGACGGTATTCTCTCTTGAGAAGTCTTTTCATCTGCTCATCGTAGATGATGGCTCCCCCGATGGTACTGGCCAATTGGTAAAAGATCAGCAACAGCATTATCCTGGTCAGCTGCACATTTTAGAACGAAAAGGCAAGCAAGGCTTGGGTACCGCCTATATTGCGGGCTTCAGATGGGGCTTGGAAAGAGGCTACGAATACCTCCTAGAAATGGATGCCGATTTTTCTCATAATCCAAAAGATTTGGTGCGCCTCTATCAGGCTTGTGCTGATGGCAAAGGAGATGTAGCTGTGGGTAGTCGATATACCAAAGGTGGGAAGGTGGCCAATTGGCCCTGGGATCGCATCTTCTTGTCTTATGGTGCCTCCATCTATGTACGTATGATTACCTGGATGCCTGTAAAAGACCCAACCGCTGGCTTTAAATGCTATAAAGCAAAAGTCCTTTCTACCATAGATTTAGATAAAATCCACTTTGTAGGTTATGCTTTCCAGATTGAGATGAAATATGCTGCCTACTCTCTCGGTTTCAAAATCGTAGAAGTACCGATTACTTTTGTTGATCGTATCGAAGGCGTATCCAAAATGTCGGGTAGTATTATCACCGAAGCGATCACCGGCGTACTCAAAATGAAATGGTATAGCTTTTTTAAGTCTTATAAATAGACCTGCATCTCAAACGCTCTATGTATCTTAGGACTCGAAGACATTATTCCTCCTATGAAAGTTAACATTCCTGAGTCGGATCAAAAACGTATCGTCATTGTAGGTGCTGGTTTTGCGGGCCTTACGCTAGCAGATAAGCTTGCAAAGTCTAAATTCCAGGTGGTATTGATTGATAAGAATAACTATCATCAATTCCAGCCCCTATTCTATCAAGTAGCGATGGCGGGACTAGAACCTAGCTCTATTGTCTTCCCCATTAGAAAGTTTTTTCGCAAACGACCCAATGTCTACTTTCGGGTGACAGAGGTTCAGTCCATTGAAATGGAAGCCAATCGTATCCATACCGATTTGGGTATCGTGAATTTCGATTACCTGGTATTAGCTACCGGCGCAGATACCAACTTTTTTGGGAATGAGAAAATTGCCAGTAAGGCCATACCCATGAAGTCTATTTCGGAAGCACTTTTTCTGCGCAACCGCATTCTGAGTGATTTTGAGAAAGCACTTTCCATTACCAACTACCAAGACCGACAAGGCTATATTGACATTCTCATCGTAGGAGGAGGGCCAACTGGTGTAGAGGTGGCGGGGGCTTTAGCAGAAATGCGCAATTATGTCCTCCCCAAAGAATACCCCGAATTGGATTATAAAGAGATTGACATCATTCTTGTACAAAGTGGCAATCGCATCCTCAAAGGCATGTCTGAAGAGGCCGGAGAAAAGGCCTTGCAATTCCTCCAGAAATTGGGTGTAAAGATTATCCTCAATGATCGAGTGACTGATTATGATGGCAAGACGGTATTCCTCAAAAGCGGAGATCAAATTCCATCTAGAAAGGTAATTTGGGCGGCCGGAATCACCGGCAATAAGATCAAAGGTTTACCAGAAGCCACCATAGTGAGAGGGAATCGAATCAAGGTAGATCATCGCTGTTTGGTAGCTGGCACCGAAAATATCTTTGCCGTGGGCGATATTGCCTTTATGGAAAAAGAAGCTTTCCCCTATGGCCATCCACAAGTAGCCCAGGTAGCGATGCAACAAGCCAAACTTGTCGCCAAAAACTTCAAGCGCCCAGAAAAAGCCAAAGATTTTGTTTACAAAGATTTAGGCTCTATGGCCACTATAGGTCGAAATAAAGCGGTGGTCGACTTACCCAATTTTAAATTCCAAGGTGCTTTTGCTTGGCTAGTGTGGTTATTTGTGCACCTCTACCAATTATTAGGTGTAAAAAATCGAATTTTCGTCTTTATCAATTGGGTTTGGAATTACTTCACTTATGATCAGTCTTTGCGCTTGATTATCAGGCCACATCAGGCGGGAAATAAAGAAAAGCGGTCTTCTCTCGAAGAAGAACTAAAATAAAGTAGCTTTTTTTACACTACAACCCATACAATTTCTTGGCACTTGCCATTTGCTGCTCTTCGGTGGTTTCTGGATAAAGCAGATATCGTGGAGCCAATATCGGTTTGCTTTGTTCAATTTTGATTTTAAACAGAGAGTTGAAGGGAAACAGTCCTTGAGTGAGTTCCTCAAGCTGGGGCGCTAAATCGGCAAATTCTGGGCTTCCCTTTTTGATCAATTCTGCTTTACCATAGAGCTTAAAGCCCTTTTGCACCAAGATATCTATAAAACTCACGCAAACCTTTGGATTAGCGACTACATTTTTCATGCTTTGAGGAGAGGCAATGTTAGCGATTAATAAGTGATCATCTTCTATCAATTTAAAGATCTCTTTTGGAGATACGCTCGGATGGCCTTCTGCATCACAGGTAGCGAGCCAGCAAAGAACCGAAGTATTTAAGCGCTTTTGAATTTCTTTTATCTGAACCATATAAGGGATTATAAGGACATTTAAGGGTTTTTGAACCACATAGGGCAGATAGGAAACATAGAAATCCTGAACCACATGATACATAGCACATAGCACCTGACACTTGTCATTTGACACTTGGCACCTAGCAAAGCATCCCGACATCCGCTACGCTACGCCGGGATTAATTCGACCAGATTGTATTGCTGCGCACTACAAAGGTCTCATTAACATAACACATAACACATAGCACATAGCAAATAGAGATCATAGCTACTATGTCCCCTATGTCCCTATTGTGGTTCCATTTATTCCTTTCGTAAAGGCTGCCATTTCAAATAGGTTGCACTCCGCCATAGCCATTCGAGAGGACCATATTTGAAGTACTTTAGCCAATATTTACTCACAATCGTTTGTAAGGCGATGAGTACAATAGCGATAATAAAGATGTACAAACTCCTGATGTGCCCCATCATACCTAGTCCCCAGCCGAAGAAAAGAAAAGTACCAATCAAGGATTGTCCGATGTAGTTGGTCAGCGCCATCCTGCCATAAGGTGCAAAGAAATCAAGTCGCCCCTGCCATTTGGGAGATAAATAGAGCAAAAGGAAGGCACATATCGTCATAATCGTCTGTGCCAGATTGACCATATCTATGAAGTTATAGGCGAATATGTGCATGAAAGCGCTAAAGTCTACTGGTTGAGGACTTTGAGAAAATAGTACTCCACCTAATATAGCTGAGAGCAACCAAGCTCCTGCCGACCATGCCAAGACCTTTATAATCAAAGATTTGTATTGCTCTAATTGTCTAAAAATATTCATTTTCCCCAACCAAAGTCCCAGGAGAAAATAACCAAAGGTGTAGAAGAATCGTCCCATCGGTAGGAGCTGGAAATTCATTTTAGTTTTCATACCATAAATGGCATTTTCTTGAAAAACTTCCGTGATGGAGCCAAAACGAATAACCTCTAGATAAGCGACCTCTGCTGGTGTAGACCAGCCTTCTTCCAAACCAAATAATGGGCCATTCCCGATGGCAAAAAAGGTAATAAATCGAGGCACACTTAGGAAGAAAAAACCGGCTGCAAAAAGCACCCATTTTTTATCCAGGCGGTGAAATGGAATTAAAAAGGGCGCGAGCATCGCATAGATCGTTAAGATATCACCGCGATAAAAAAGTTGATGCACATAGCCAATCATCAACAATAAAATAGCACGCCACAAAAACTTTAGAGAAAAGTCCTCCTCTCGCTTACTCGCCGAATCCATTTGTATAGAAAAACTCAAACCAAAAAGGATAGAGAATAAGGCATAAAATTTACCAGAGAAAAGAAAAAAGACCAACCCTTGTACGATTTGGTCAGGAAGGCTATTGATCTCATCCATCAATCCTTGGGGCGGCGCACCTGCCAGATATTGCTCGAGCATGTGCACTATAGCTACACCCGCCAAGGCAAAACCTCTTAAGGCATCAATACTCTGAATTCGAGCTGGTTTAATAGCTGTTTGCATGTTTATCGTATGATTTTCAAAATCGGGTGACCTCTTTATAGATGCTATAAATGTACACAACCACTAGTCGATTACTTTAATTATTCGACAGGATAGTAGCGTCAATCGATTATATTGGTTTATGGTGGAGCTTTACCTTTTGGCAGGAGATGCTTACCTTTGCCGCCAATTACTAACCAAGCGCATACCACTGCGCCCAAAACCAAATCGAACATGGCAGATGCTTTTTTTAAAGTACCTAAGGCTGTGAATGAGCCATATTATTCTTATGCTCCTGGAAGTGCTGAGCGCAGCGCACTAAAAGCAGCATTAAAAGAGGCGAAATCTAAAACTATTGATATCCCTATGACGATCAATGGGGAAAAGATAAGCACTGGCGAAAAGATTGCCATCCATCCTCCTCATGAATTACAGCATACACTCGGACACTATTACAAGGGTGGCGCCAAAGAGGTCAACCAAGCAATAGATGCGGCCCTGGCAGCTAAACCCGCCTGGGAAGCTATGCCTTGGCAGGATCGCGCAGGTATTTTCTTGAGAGCAGCCGAGCTATTGACAGGCCCGTATCGCTACAAGATGAATGCTGCGACTATGCTGTGTCAAAGCAAAAATCCCTGGCAAGCAGAGATTGAGTCTGCTGGAGAATTAGCCGACTTTTGGCGTTTTGGTGCAGAGCAAATGACCGAAATGTATCAAATCCAACCCTACAGTCCTAAAGGTATTTGGAACCGAATGGAATACCGCCCATTGGAGGGCTTTGTTTTTGCGATCACGCCATTCAACTTTACGGCCATTGCTGGCAACTTGCCTTCTGCGCCTGCTATGCTTGGTAATACGGTGGTCTGGAAACCAGCGGAGTCTCAAATTTATTCAGCGGTGATCATCATGGATATTTTGGAAGAAGCAGGTTTACCAAAAGGGGTCATCAATTTGGTTATGGCAGATGGTCCTGTAGCAGGAGATATTATTTTCGACCATCCAGATTTTGCAGGTTTGCACTTCACAGGAAGTACTAAAGTATTCCAACACCTCTGGGCGACTATTGGAAAGAATATTCAAAAATACCGCTCCTATCCTAGAATTGTTGGAGAAACTGGTGGTAAAGATTTTGTAGTTGCTCACCCTAGTGCCGATGTACCTCGCCTAGCTACTGCTTTGGTCAGAGGGGCCTTTGAATATCAGGGACAAAAATGTTCAGCAGCTTCGCGGTCATATATCCCCAAATCGATCTGGCCAGCTTTAAAAGAGCTGCTCGTTAAAGATGTAGCCAGCATTAAAGTAGGTACCGTTGAGGACTTCAGTAATTTTGTTAATGCCGTTATTGATGAGCGCGCCTTTGATAAAATTGCCAAGTATATCGATCTGGCCCACGCATCTGATGAGGCGGAGGTCATCGCCGGAGGTACTTACGACAAATCAAAAGGGTATTTCATCCAACCGACAGTGGTCCTTACTTCTAACCCTAATCATACTTTGATGGAAGAGGAAATATTCGGCCCTGTATTAACCATCTACCTCTATGAGGATGCAGACTTTGAAGCGACCTTGGACCTAGTAGATACGACATCTCCTTATGCTTTGACTGGTGCGATTTTCGCTCGGGAGCGTAGTGTGATTAAACACGTAACCGAAAAGCTACGTCACGCAGCAGGGAACTTCTACATCAATGATAAACCTACTGGTGCCATCGTAGGCCAACAACCATTTGGTGGAGCAAGAGGATCGGGTACTAATGATAAAGCGGGAGCTGTACTCAACCTTTTCCGTTGGGTAAGTGCCAGAGCCATCAAAGAAAACTTTGTAGCGCCAACTGATTATCGTTATCCATTTATGAGTGAGAAATAATAGATTTCCTCCTATTTATTATAAAATAAATTTTACATACGTAAAACATCTATATGAATCCTGCAAGCTATTAATTGCAGGATTCTTTTTCTTTTATTAATTTAGACTTTCAATTAGTATTTTCTACTACCTAGTACCACCGTCTTTATTATTTGCATTTGTTGGCTTCTCTAGATTTTAATCAGACTTTTGCGCTGATCTATTATATATTTTTTAATATAAACATCTTCCCGATTATGAGCAGCAAAATCAATAAACCTCAGCT
>JBELML010000074.1:0-30313 GCA_042095835.1 Saprospiraceae bacterium | reverse complement strand
TCTTGCCCTACTGGTTCTCTGAGAACTTATATGAAGGTTGGTGTGGTACAGGGGTTCCCAATTCAGAGGATTGTGACTTTATTAGAGAAATATACAATGGGTTTGGTCCATCATCTAGTATATACGAGGCAGAAAATGCCAGTTTAGCTGGGTCGAATATTAAAATTGATAACTGTGGCAATGCATCGAACGGCCAGACAGTCAATGGTATAAGCGGGGGAAGTAATTCCGTGAAGTTCAATGTGAATGTACCTACAGCAGGTGATTATCAATTAACTATAAGTTATATATCTCTCTCATCGCCATTTCGCACCGCAAATGTATTAATCAACGGAGTGCAAACGGACTACGAGCTTCCACCTTCCGGAGATTGGTGTTTTAACGGTGGGGTTCCAGCTGACTTTACTACGACCGTCACCCTTTCGGGGGGTAATAATGAGATCAAATTCTTGCGGATTGGGATTTTAGATAAAATCAAGATAAATCAAACATCCGAATCCATATTTGAAGCGGAAGATGCACAATTGTCTGGATCAGCCATCCCTACTGATTGTGTGAGTGCTTCTAATGGTCAAGCGGTAAAGAAAGTAAAAGGCGACGGTGTGGTAACCTTTGATGTAACGGTACCGCATACCGGTAATTATAACCTTACGCTGAGTTATATTTCGAATGCCGCCAAAACATCTAGATTAATGATCAATGGTGTGACAAAAAGTTATAATATTCCTGCCACTGGGCTTTTTTGTTATCAGGGAGGAAGTCCAGGTGATCATACAGTATCTGTAAACCTAGTTTCAGGTGTGAATGAAATCAAGGTCACAGAAATTGGCTATTTGGATAAGATTGAGATTAGTCAAACATCCGAATCCATATTTGAAGCGGAAGATGCACAATTGTCTGGATCAGCCATCCCTACTGATTGCGTGAGTGCTTCTAATGGTCAAGCGGTAAAGAAAGTAAAAGGTAGCGCAGCTGTTACTTTTGACATAACGGTACCGGATGCTGGAAGTTATGATCTCACAATGAGCTATATTTCAAATGCCGCCAAAACATCTAATTTAGTGATCAATGGCGTGACAAGAAGTTATAATATTCCAGCCACGGGACTTTTTTGTTATCAGGGAGGAAGTCCGGGTGATCATACAGTATCTGTGGACTTGGTTGCAGGTGTGAATGAAATCAAGGTCATGGGAATTGGATATTTGGATAAAATTGAGCTCTCTCTCACGGGCGATCAGGCACTGTCTACTTCCGGGATTGAAAATAGTATTCCAGCTTTTGATTTAGATAAAAGTGAGTATCCTGGGCATCAGAAGGAGGTGCAAATCTACCCCAATGTCATCAGTTTAGGGCAAAATATTAATGTGAATATGGTAGGATATAGAGGTCTTTCCTTATCTCCTGACCAAAATATAACAGTTTTTATTTTAGATCCTCAAGGCAGGGTAGTGGATAAATTTACGGAGGTTTACTCCAGTGATTTTGAAATCAATACACAAGGGATAAAAAAGCTAGGTGTTTATTTTGTTAGAATAGCTATAGATGATGCGTTTATGATAAAAAAACTTATTGTTACTCAATAACTAAGTTTTCTAAGAAGCAATTTGAATTTGGCTATTGGGCAATAACAAAACCATATTCAATTCAAATAGCTTCTGATAGAGATGGAGTGTTTGAATGGATACTAGATTAAGTATTATTGGGAGTGAGTAACTCCATGAAGGCTTGTAATAAATGAATTACGGCCTTCACTTTTTTATACTTCGTATCAAATGAAGTAGTCACGATAAAATCTGACAGTTTGGTTATTTTAGAGTTACAACACTTTAAATTATCAAACAAGAATTATCATGACTACACAAGACAAGTTAATCAAAACTAAGTTAGGATTATTAAAATTAGCGACACATTTAAACAATGTATCTCAAGCCTGTCGGACGATGGGTTATTCACGAGATAGTTATTACCGTATCAAAGATTTGTATGAAACAGGCGGTGAAGCTGCCCTACAGGAGCTTTCTAGACGTAAGCCTAATCGGAAGAATCGAGTAGATCCTCACATCGAAGAACAGGTCAAAGCTATAGCCATTGAGTTTCCAGCTTACGGCCAAAAGCGGGCAAGTAATGAGTTAGCTAAAAAGGGGGTTACGGTATCACCCGGAGGGATAAGAAGTATTTGGCTTCGCAATGATTTAGAGACCTTCAAAAAGCGGCTTAAGGCATTAGAAGCAAAGGTTGCTCAGGAAGGTATAATCCTGACAGAATCTCAACTCATAGCCTTGGAAAAAGCCAAGGATGAAAAGGTAGCTAAAGGAGAAATCGAGACACATCATCCAGGTTATTTAGGATCTCAGGATACCTACTACGTAGGCAACATCAAGGGCGTTGGCAGAATTTACCAGCAAACTTACGTGGATATCTATTGTAAAGTGGCCCAGGCTAAGCTTTATGCGACCAAAGATGCCATCACAGCAGAAAAACTGCTTAATGATCGAGTGATCCCTATGTATGAAGAACAGGAGATTCGTTTACAGCGTATTTTGACTGACCGAGGAACCGAATATTGTGGTAAAGTGGAAACGCATCCCTTCCAATTATATCTGGATTCTTCAAACATAGATTCTTTTTGTTTACCACACTATTCAGTAGATTGGGGACTTTTTTTCACTTGTTTAGGTTGATACGGGTTTCTTTTAAAGAATAGGCAGAATATATTTGTTTTGGAAATAAAATCAGACTACAATAACTTAGTTCAACAATACTTTATTCTCATCGAGAATATTTCTGTTCGGATTAGTAGAATTATGGGTTTTAGGTGTTTAGGTGGCTCTTTTAAACTAGTTTAAAAGGCCACCTTTCTTAGATTCAGATGAAGGCTTCCCAAAAATAAGACAGCTTAAAACTATTAAATTGAGCTATTCTCCAAAAGCGCAACCGGTCTAAAATAGAAAATTTGACCTTATTTTACTGTTTACACAGCTCGTTGTAGTCCCGTCGCCAAATCTCAATCTTATGGCGCGCATCCTCCAAAGATAAGAATCAATTTGTATTTAGGCATTCATCGCGAAAACTTCCGTTGAAGGACTCAATGAATGGATTATCAGTCGGTTTGCAAGGTCTTGAGAAGTCTAAGATAAACTTATTTTCATAAGCCCATTTATCTAATGCACGAGAAATAAATTCACTACCGTTATCGACTTTAATTCTCTCAGGGATTCGGCCTAACCCCCCCAGCGGAATCACTTCAAAATGCAAACTCCTGTTAATCAGTTGTTTGCATTTTTTGTTTGTGCTATAATCCTGAAATTTTTCTAAAAATTTTAGCATTTTCTATAATTTTCAATGCATCAACCTAGCCGCACATTGATCCTTGCTTATTTTTATACCTAAGCAAATCACCTCATTACACCGCTGATAGTTAGAATGGCCCGCGCTGGTTATAGGATCGTTTTTGGATCAATCGCTATCCGCTCTAAATTGTGATCTCCATCCCTTAGGCAAGCCGCTTCTATTCGTAGGTTCTTGGGGTAGCTTATATTTTGCTCTGTTTTGGCATGGTTAGCCAAGATGATTACGATTTCTTGCCCAGCTCTACGATAAGCGGTAACTATCAGAATGATCTAATACCAGTTACACTACTTTGTTAACCAGCTACCTAAGCAAGTTGACCATCCACATCATTGCTATTCCCTTGGCCTGATAATCCCCATAATTTTAGGTCATCAAAACTTTATTATTCCATCGTTTAAAATTATTCATCATGAAAACCATTCTTATTAGCTTGTCTTTGTTGCTTACCATAAATATTTCTTCCTACTCCCAAAGTAAAGTGGAGGCCGCAGCCGCGGCGGCAGAAGCTGGGATAAAAGTTACAGAAGCGGTACTCGATAACATCTGGAAATATACTGGTATGAATGATAAAGCCTATGTTCACGCCTTCTATGTTGATGTAATTGCGGCAGGGACGAGCGCTGGACATGTCTTCAAAGGACAAGATGGAGATATCATTGTCATCAAAAAAAGACCTAAACAGCGAACTTCTAAAGATAATTATTATCACTTTACCCTTAAGCAGCCCAATGGCAATTGGTGGAAAGCCATCAATGCAATCAGAACGGATAACGTTTTTGATCACGAAATGGTGTCGGTATCAGGTTCGGACTATTCCAACAAGGTTATCGTAGATTATAATGAGATGTTCAATTATTACATTGTTTTATCAAAGGCAAAAGGATTTGGCGTGCATACTAATATGTACTGGATCAAAAATTCTTTTGACTTATCACCCGATTATGACTGGACCTTTGAGTGGAAAAAAGATTAGTAGCTATATATTTTTGTAAAGCATCTAAAACATGAAGGGCTGTCTCTTGGTATAAACAAGGACAGCCTTTTCCTATAAAGGATATTCCGTTTCTTTTCCGTTTATTTCCATTTCCCCTTGACGGTCAACACTGATCGTGGTGGCTATGAGGCAATGAAATATTGTTTTAATGCTACCTGACAACACAAGTTCATGCGGGGCTTCCAGTTGAAACTTTATTTCGGCACCTCTGCCCGCTTGACTAAATCCAAAAACTGATCCATGTCCTGAAAGTCCTGTAATA
Source organism: Saprospiraceae bacterium (assembly GCA_042095835.1). GTDB lineage: Bacteria > Bacteroidota > Bacteroidia > Chitinophagales > Saprospiraceae > DATFKA01. The sequence continues at coordinate 25,706 of JBELML010000074.1, read as the reverse complement.
CATGCTGTGCTCCAACCTCTGCTAAAACTGCTTTATCGTTCCGATGCCTGATACCGATGAAATTCATGGCTAAATTCCGGGTGGTGCGTACATCCCAGGTAGCGTCTCCTACGTAAACCACACGCTCAAAAGTACCATATTGCTGCTTTGCTAGACCTAATGCCTCCTTGAGTATGAGTTCTCGATTGGGTTTGGCATCTCCGCCACTGATGGGTTTATCTCTAGCTGAAATACCTACATGATCCAACTTGAGGAGTGCCGTGGCTTTCCAACCACCAGTAGCAATGGCTACTTGGTGTTTGGACGATTGTTCTAGATATTGGATCAAGCCTGGTGCGCCAGCAATGGAATAATAATCTTGCGGGCTTTCTTTCCTTCTTTCTGCTAAAAGGGAAAGGTACTTGGCCTCAAATTTCTCTTTTTCAGTAGTGGTGATTGATCGTTGGAAATGTTTTTCTACCACCGTATTCAAAATTACATAATCCGTTACATGCGGATAAGTATGCCAGTTTATCGTAGGAAATGGACGGCCGTACATGACCTCGTAGGTGTCAGCAAAAGTCTGACTATCTTTTTTCTCCGAATGTACTAATGTGCCGTCTACGTCGAATATGACCAGGTTCATTTTTTTAATGTTTGGTCCGTGAAGATATAAAGAGTTTGGGAGTACACGAACGCTTCTACTCCTCAACTCTAACAAACCTATAGCGTCCATTCTGTGTAATAGAAATAACCTTCCCTGATTCGTCTTTCTCAAAAGTCAGGCGATCAAAATCGATGAGATCAATAGTCTCTAGACTATCTATGAACCGTAAAGGATAGCTTCCTCCTTGCGAGGGTACATCAACGGTTAATAGTCCATCTTTGATGACCACTTCTACATCCAGACTTGCCTCAGGCCAAGAGTATTTCCCTAGGAAAGCTGTTAAATATTCTTCAGATACCTCTATCGCTTCTAATTCTCTTGCTTTAGAAATAGGCCAGCCATATACTTCACCAATCGCTCTTTCTACTTCTCGGATCAATGCGCCGCCTTGGTCAGCACTCGTCATCACTACGAGACCATCGCCACGGTGCACCCAGGCTAAAAGATTATTGGTAAAACCTGCATTTTTTCCGCTGTGTCCAAACATTAGAGAATCTCCCGCTTGATTCATTCCTGGTCCCAGGCCATAACCAAACTCATCTTGTACAAACATCATTTCGGTAGTAGCTTTGTTCAATACATTGGCCTCGCCTTTTTGGATATTGGCTTGCATAGCTAAAATGTATTTCGCCAAATCGGTAGGTGTGGTCCATAAACCAGCTGCTGCCTGCTCTGGATAGTTGTGCCACCAGCCTTCGTAAAGGCTTCCATCACCTCTATAAGCAGCACTGATATTATCCCAAACCGAAGTATCAATAGGCTGTTGATAGGTACTACGCTCCATGCCTAAGGGTCCAAGGACGTTTTCGGCTAGATAATCTGTAAAGGATTGTCCACTTACATCTTCAACGGCTCTTTCCATGATGGTATAACCACCACCTGAGTACCTAAAAAACGTCCTCGGTGTAGTATCCACTCGGATTGGATCCGTATTCCCTTGGCCATTTAAAACTTGAATATCCGTTGGAAACGCATCTTTTTGGCTGTAGCCAGGGAAACCATGAACCGATACACCAGCACTATGGGTTAACAGGCCTCTCAAAGTTACGGCTTGTTGTGCGGTAAATTCGTTCTCGGGCAAGTCCCAGGAGCTGAGATAGGTGTTAATATTCTCCTCTAAATCCATCTTACCTTCTTGTACAAGCTTCAGGGCTGCGAGTGCGGCAATAGGCTTACTGATACTCCCTGCTTGAAACAAGGTAGTCTCATCGACATAAGCACCAGTTTCAGTATTCGCTATTCCATAAGCATTTGCCCAATGAATCTTGCCATCTTTCACCACGGCAATACTGATCCCTGGTACATTATATTTATCCATCCTTTCCCCTAAAGAATATTTTTCGATGGGTTCTCCTTTGAATTGGAGCCCCGCCGTAAGGTTTTTTTCAAAGGCGAGTATATCTTCTCGTACTTCTTCTGGGTATTGCCAGCCTTCAGGATCACAAGAACATAAAATGAGCACAGATAAAATGGGTAAAATGAGTTTCATATAATTTTTTTTAGAATTGTTAGTGTAGGAAATAGGTTAAATGCGCCTAAAAAGCACGTCGATTAATTTTTAAATTTAGACTGAGCCTCCAAGTGAAAACCGCTCTGGCATCTTTCCCGAATTTACTTCGGGATCATTCGATACAAAAACGAAGCAAAAAAATCTTGCCTGGCCAAACTCGTTCCACTCAAACAATGCCCAGGCGGCCTCCCGCACTTTACTTATCGCCAATCTCCCGCTTGATCTTAAGGAAAAGCTTCTTCTTTTAAGTGTTAATTTTGATGCGTTTAACCCATGTAGGAAAGGACAGCTAGTTTGGAAAAAAGTCCTTAGCTAGGGATATTTTAGCGGGGTACCTTTGCTTCAATCTAATGGAGTGTTTCCCTAATTTAAAGCTCTTCCACATCTGGAAAGTCAATTTCCAATTGAATACCTTCTCCAGAATTTTCTTTCTCCAGATTACTTACTGACACCCCCAACAATCGAACGACAGGAACCTGTGTTATGCTTTCTTCAAGAAGATTAAATATTATTTCCAACAATTGATCATAATTTCGAAGTTCGGTGGCAAAGGTTCGACTACGTGTGCTGATTATAAAGGCTGGCGACTTAAGCTTTAATGTAACTGTACGCCCGAAGTTGTCGGATTTCTCCATATAGTCGAAGACTACTTGCGTGATGTAGCGTAGTTTTTCCTTCATTGTTTCCATCTCGTCCAGGTTATCAGAAAAAGTACGTTCGGCACCAATAGATTTACGGATTCGATTAGGGTTGACGGGACGATCATCTTCGGCTCTGACCATTTTATAATAGTGTAGCCCGGCTTTTCCAAAGCGCTTGACCATATCTACTTGGTCTAGGTCGAGCAGGTCGGCTCCTTTAAAAATACCCATACGGTGCATTTTACTAGCAGTCACCTTACCTATTCCATGAAATTTCTCGACTGGGAGCTCCTCTAAAAAGCTTGGTGCATCAGCGGGGAGTATGACTTTGATCCCGTCGGGTTTATTGATATCCGAAGCAATTTTTGCCAAAAACTTATTAAAAGACACCCCTGCCGAAGCCGTCAATTGGGTCTCCGCCTGTATCTCTTGCCGAATCAACTTAGCAATTAAGGTGGCGGACTTAGGTCCTTTTTTGGGAACGGTCACATCCAAGTAGGCCTCATCTAATGATAGAGGCTCTACCAAGTCAGTGTAGGAGAAAAAGATTTCTCGAATTTGCTTTGAAACGGAGCGATAAACATCAAACCTCGTTTTTACAAAAACCAACCCAGGGCACAATCTGCGCGCCATACTACTGGGCATAGCCGAGCGCACACCATACTGCCGCGCCTCATAACTAGCCGAAGCAACAACTCCTCGAAGGCTTGTCCCTCCTACCGCTACCGGTTTGCCTTGCAGCTCAGGATGATCCCGCTGCTCCACCGAAGCGTAGAAAGCATCCATATCGATATGTATAATTTTGCGATCCAGTTTTTTGAGCTTAGCGCGTTAAGCTATTATGTTATTAATAGGGAATTCGCTTAAATTTCCTCTAATAATCGTAGTGTCATAAAAGTCGGTAATTTGGAAGAAAAATAAACCTATATTCACAGAATTGCCCTAATTTTGTACCAAAATAAAAACGATATGGCAAAAGAGGAGGAATTGGCAGCAGTAAAAATGCTACACTTGAAATTGCCCACCGATCCACGTTGGGTAAATTTAGCAGAAAAAGACCTCGGCGAGATATTGACCGACCATGCTTATTGTGAGCAAAAGGCAGCCACTTCCTGTATTTCTCTGATCCAGCAGTACCCAGAAAAGGAAGAAATGGTACGCTCTGTAGCACCTATCGTCACCGAAGAGTGGGGACACTTTAGAGCAGTACTCCACGAAATGGATAAAAGGGAGCTACCTCTTGGGCGCCAACGCAAAGATATCTACGTCAACAAATTATTGGAGTTCCACCGAAAAGGCATCAGTAGAGAAGAAAAGCTACTCGACAAATTGCTTACCTGCGCCTTGATCGAAGCGCGTAGCTGCGAGCGTTTCAGGCTACTCTCTATGCATATTAGCGACGATCACCTAAAGGATTTCTATCATAAATTTATGATCTCAGAGGCTGGCCATTATGTGCTATTTATAGATTTAGCTCGCAAATACTTTGGTCGCGAAAAAGCCGATGCGCGCTGGCAAGAATTCTTGGACTACGAAGCCAAAATCATGGAAAACCTGGAGGTGAGAGGAGATCGAATCCATTAGTTCGTTCAGACCTAGCCCCTTTTACACCTTAAACCCTCACGCTTTCTTCAAACCAAGTCTTCAAGAAAGATCGCTCGATTTTATGCTCGCCTTGGTAGGGATACTCCTTAACCCCTTCGATACCCGTCTCCACAATCACTTTTTTGATAAAAGCTAATCGTTCGGGAGTGATTAATGGGTCCTTGTCGCCGTGAAATAGGGTGACCTCTTTATCTGCAAAATAGTCAAGATGGGGTTGATAGTTGATATCTTCAGGAATCATACCCGCCCAGAATGCAAAGTGATCGCAAGCTGGAAAAGTATGCATTGCCCATCTCATGATGGTAGCACAACCTTGAGAAAAACCAAACAATACAATCTTGGCATCTTGGGCCACCAATGGTGTATATTTTTGGTATAAGCCTTCAATAAAATGGGTGTAATCCTCAATTTCAGAAAGCCGATCTTCTTTTGTCATCCAGGAAGATACCACCTCACCGGTCAGACCGCCCCAGTAAAATCGGGACAAGCCTTCTGGTGCGACGACAAGTACATCATCGCCTGCAATGGCATCAAACTTTCGGATAAAGCGTTTGGCCATTTGACCGTAGCCATGACAAGCAATGATCAAGTACTTAGTCGAAGAGCTAGCCGTACCTAAAGTGCTATAATGAGCAGTACGGCTAACTTTAATATCGTGGTTCTGAATGGTTGACATAGAAGCTAGTTAAGGTCACCAAAGATATCATCATCTAGCATATTAGCTAGTAAATCTCTAAAAGTAAGGCTAGACTCTAGTACATCTTTATTTAGCACATCGAATTCGACTAAGCCCTGCAAGGCCAACTCCATATAAACATATAGCTCATCACCTTTGGCTTTAGTAAACTGCTCCGCTAGTTTTCTAAGGCCAGCAACGCCATCGAGTGCTTTTTTGTAATCTTTATCACTACTATCATTGAGCAAGTCAAGCGTATTTCCACCTGAGAACCAAGCCCTGACCGTACCATAAGGATCTTTGTCCTGACCTTTTCGTAATTTATCAGGATCCGGATAATGATCTAGGAACATCTTCTTCAGTGCTTTTCCTAACAAAGACATAGCCACTCCATACGGACCTTCCTGCTCTCCCTCGTACACCAACTCTACTTTACCAGTAATGGCCGGAACTACTCCCCAGAAGTCAATAATTCTGGCACGGGTTGTCTTCTCTTTATTAATCAAAGCTCTACGCTCCGCGGTACTAATTAAATTCTCATAAGCAGAGATACTCAATCGTGCGGAGACGCCACTTTTCTCATCGATATACTCACTGTCTCTTGCCTCGAAAGAGATATTCTCCAAGAGAATCTCTAATAAATCCGGTACCACTACTTTTTCCTTTTGCTCATTCAATAATGCCGCCTCTTGGCTAGTAATCTGACGAGCAATTTCTATTGTTTTAGGATAGTGGGTCAGAATTTGGCTTTCGATCCGGTCCTTCAGAGGCGTAATAATACTCCCTCGATTGGTATAATCTTCCGGATTGGCGGTGAATAAGAACTGAATATCCAAGGGTAATCTTAATTTAAAACCTCTGATCTGGATGTCTCCTTCCTGCAACATATTAAAAAGGGACACCTGTATTCTCGCTTGTAAATCTGGCAATTCATTGATCACAAAAAGGCTCCGGTGAGCTCTAGGTATCAGACCAAAATGAATCACTCGCTGATCAGAATAAGGCAACTTCAAAGTAGCGGCTTTGATTGGATCAACATCTCCAATCAAATCGGCAACGGACACATCTGGTGTAGCCAGCTTTTCTACATAACGCAGATCGCGATGCAACCAATCAATGGGTGTATTGTCGCCATGTTCTGCCACGAGATCGCGAGCCATTATTGAAATAGGATTCAATGGATCGTCGTTGAGTTCGCTTCCAGCTACAACTGGAATATATTCGTCAAGTAGATTGACCAATAGCCTTGCAATACGCGTCTTGGCTTGACCTCTAAGTCCCAATAATAAGACATTGTGTCTGGAGAGAATGGCACGCTCCATATCTGGTAGTACGGTATCATCAAAACCGATAATACCTTCAAAGACCTTCTCCTTATTTTGGAGTTTTTGGATGAGATTATCACGTAGCTCTTCCTTAATCGATTTGGATTGATATCCACTTTTCTTTAGTTCACCAAGTGTTTTGATGTTATTCATGCAGACAGGTATTGTTTATGTGTCAATTGTCATAAGTAGATAGTCATAATAAAATATAGTTTTTGATCGAGTAGAGTTTTGCTCAAATTGAGGCACACCCGCAGGTCGATTCATATCGATCGAGGATGTAACCTGCCTGCGCCGAAGCTTCGGCAGGCAGGCGAAAAGTTGAGTAAAAATCTACCATCATAAAACTTATAGTTAATTGTGAATAACTACTTGTAGCCTACTATTTACTAGCAGACGGATAGGATAATGAAACGAATAAATATGCTAATAGTTCTAATTCTGGGCAGATTCGTCGGATGCTTTTTTAGATTGATCGACTTGATCGCCTAAGGTCTGTCATTATGGAAAGGAATCCTGTATATTGCATAAAAAACAATAGACACTTATGCGTAAGATCACAATGCTACTGATTCTGCTTAGCTCATTCTGTTTGCAAAGCTGCTTTGATGTGCTAGAAGAGATCAATCTCAATAAAAAAGGAGATGGTGACTATGCCATCACTTTCGATATGAGCAGCCTTTTCGCCAATCCCATGATGAAAGAAATGCTTATACAAGGATTGAGCGAACAGGAAGGCATGCCAGACATTACAGTAGATGGCAACCTAGAGCTCGATACGCTAGTAGCCCTTAAGGACTCACCATTGGGAGAAATGAATAGTGCCAAGATGCCTGCGGTCTTTGACAAAGCAACCATGGCCATGAATATTAGTGAATCTAAAGGGACTTTCAAAATTAAAATGACCCTTGATTTTGATAAGATAAGTGAAATCCAGGAATTTTATGCCGGGCTCAATAGCATGAGTGAAGACCAGGGATCAGATATGCTGGCCAATGGCCAATCTAAGTTTAATATTGTCAAAAAACGCACCTTGAGTCGAGCAGGGGCCGATAGTCAATCGATTTCATCGAGTCTTGACGAAGAGCAGCTCAGTATGATGCGGATGTTTATGACAAATGCCACCTATAAAGTCATCTATCAACTCCCTAAAAAAGTAAAACGCCATAACCTGCTCAACGCTACGGTAGATGGTAAAACCGTCACCGTAAAAGCTTCCTACCTAGATATCCTAGAAGGAAAAACTAAGCTGGATGGAGAGGTGACTTGGTGATTTTTTGAGGGAGAGACTTTGGAGACTGGGAGACCGAGGGACTGGGAGACGTAGAGACTGGGTGAGGGGGAGACTGTGGGACTTGGAGATTGGGGGACTTGGAGACGTTGAGACTGGGGGACTTGGTGAGGGGAGATTCCATCAAAATCGAAAAGTTAATTTTTGACTGTTACTAAAAACCTTAATATATGCTAGATAAAATACAAAGGGCTCTTAATGATGCCACCGACTTTATAAAAGACCAGGCCAATACACTTGGAGACAGTGCAAAAGGAAAGGCTTTTGAAGTCATCGATGATTGGTTGAAGATATTCCCTCAACTGGAGAAATACGGGTTGAAGGTCAATAGTTTTGCAATGGGCGTTGCTCTTTCACCTTCGGTAGAGGCAGAGTTAATTAGTAGCCATGAGCAATTCCCTCCCGAGAGGTTAGAACAAATATTGGAAGAAGTCAAAGGGCAAACAGCGATCAGTTCGGTCTTCTCGACTATCCGTACGGCCTATACGCTGCACCGAAAGATTAATGCCGAATTGAAAGATCCACTGATTGTAGTGATTAAGATCAAAATCTCACCAGAGGTGAAAGTCTATATTGGAAAACCCCTCATTGATTAATCGCCATCATACATTCGCCCATTGAGACATTCACTCATTGACCCATTCACCCATCGCTAAATGAAAGTACACTTTTGGGTAATTGGTAAAACCAACGAATCCTACTTGAAGGAAGGTATCGCAATCTATGAAAAACGGTTGCGGCACTATCTTCCATTTGAGTACCAGGTCTTGCCAGATGTAAAGCAGGCTGGAAAATTGTCGGCCCGTCAATTAAAAGAAAAGGAAGCAGAATTGGTGCTTAAGCAAATCAAAAGTGATGATTATTTGATACTACTCGATGAAAACGGTAAATCTCTAGGTTCTGTAGAACTCGCCAAGCAAATGGAACGTTGGCTACAGCTGCCCCAAAAGCGCTTGATTTTCCTGGTTGGTGGAGCATTTGGTTTTGATCAACAAATCTACAATCGGGCCAACCAAAAGTTGTCTTTATCAAAGATGACTTTTTCCCACCAGATGATCCGGCTATTCTTCACCGAGCAACTCTACCGTGCCATGACAATCCTCAGAAATGAACCCTACCATAATGTGTGATATTAATGAGACCCGATGCTTCAGCAGCCTTGGTCGAATTAATCCCTAATAACCTAATCAACTCATAACCTTTTAAACCTACTCCCCCTAACTCATAACCTTTTAAACTCATAACCTTTTAAACCCCTAACCCCCTCACAACAAAGTAAAAGAATCCAAAAATTGATCAATCGTAGGATTCAAAGCTAGTGGTCGGACCGTCACCGCTTGGATAGCATAGTACCTATTCTCTTTAACCAGGGCTTTGGTTTTGACTACACCTTCTCCTTGTTGGTAGTTGATGCGCCATAGGTAGCCTGGATAGCCATTATCCTCAATCGCATTTTTATAAATCACTTCGCCATTAATACTAAAAGCGGCTTGATCGATGGTGGCATCGAAAAACTCAGGAAGGAGTTGGGTCGAGTCACTATGGACTGTGTTTATTGGATAATCAACATAACTGACCATATAGATAAAGTTCTCGGCACCAGCTTCCTCATGTTGGTAAAAATAAGTATGGTAGACCAGTGGACCGAGCGCGGTTGTGATGGTATCTGATTTATACAACATCTCACCAGGCACTTCGACGCGGAAGAGGCCATCTACAGAAGTAAAAGGAACAAAATCGGTGTTCTGTGCTTTTATACCTGAGAAAGTCCAGAATATTGTAGAAATTAGAAGGAGCTGTCGCATAGAATTTGTTGAGTTTAAAAAAAGACGTATAATACCAGTTGAAAGTTGTGCGCCAATAAAATAATTATGCCTTACACTTATGATTATCCACGACCGTCGGTGACTGTAGATTGTATCATCTTTGGTTTAGACGTCAGTTCCGTCCTAAAGGTACTACTCATTGAGAGAGGTCGCCCGCCTTATAAAGGGAAATGGGCGCTACCTGGTGGTTTTGTGGATATGAAGGAAACCTTAGAAGCTGCTGCACTGCGCGAACTAGAGGAAGAAACGGGCGTGAGAGACGTATTTATTGAGCAGTTATTTACTTTTGGTGCGCCAGATCGTGACCCTAGAGGACGGGTGATTAGTGTAGCCTATTATGCGCTGGTTAATCTTTCTCAGCACCAGATAAAAGCCAGCTCGGATGCTTCTAATGCTGCTTGGTTCGACGTAGAAGCTTTGCCGGACCTCGCTTTTGATCACGCCTCCATATTTCAGGTAGCCCTCGCGCGTTTACGAGCCAAGGTGCAGTATCAGCCCATTGGCTTTGAATTACTTCCAGAACAGTTTACGCTAAGCCAACTTCAAAAGCTGTATGAGACTATCTTGGGAGCTGCCGAACCATTAAACAAACGGAACTTTAGGAAGAAAATCCAAGATATGGGTATTCTTGAGGAAGTAGGCATCCAAGAGGGCGTTGCCCATCGACCTGCAAAATTGTATTCTTTTAATAAAAGTAGATATTTAGAGTTAGAAAAACTCAAGCAGGAAGACCTCATCAAGCGGGGTATTAACTTTGAAATAAAAATACCGAAGTAGTCCAATTATTTAACAATATATCTTTGTATTATTAAATCAATAAAACTTCTCCACACCTCTGATTGGCACTTAGGCCAGAAATTTATCACCAAGGATCGATTGCAGGAACATAGCTTGGCCTTGGACTGGCTGTTCGATTGCATCGTAGCACAAGCTGTTGATGTATTGGTGGTAGCGGGAGATGTCTTTGATATTGGTAGTCCACCCAATTACGCTCGTCGCTTATACTACAATTTTCTCACTCGCCTACAGCAAACCCAATGCAGACATATAGTCATCACAGGAGGTAATCACGACTCGCCTACTATGTTAGAGGCTCCCAAGGACCTTCTAGAGGCACTAAATGTTTATGTCGTTGGAGCAGTACCAGAGCAATTGCAAGATGAAATCATCTTACTCAAAGATGCACAAGGAGCCTTGGAAGCCGTCGTCGCTGCGGTGCCATTTCTTCGAGATCGCGATCTCAAAAAAGCAGTGGCTGGCGAAACAGGGATTGCTCGAATTGAAAGGATTAAAGAAGGTATACGAGATCATTACGAGCAAGTGGCGGCCCTGGTAAAACCCTACAAAGATCAGGATATTCCCATTATTGTGACTGGTCATCTTTACGCTTCTGGCGCGGAGGTTTCAGGGAAGCAGGACAACATATATATAGGTAATAAAGAAAATATCAAAGCGCAGCATTTTTCGGAGCTGTTTGATTACGTCGCTCTGGGACATATCCACCGTGCCCAGATGATTGGTGGGCAGTCTCATATCCGCTATTCAGGCTCAATTATTCCCTTAAGTTTTAGTGAGACCAAAGATGAGAAAAGTGTTTTTATACTCGATTTTGAGCATAAAAAATTGAAGAAAATCAGTCCAATAGCGCTGCCCACTTTCAGAAGACTAAAAACGCTAAGAGGAAATTTTGAAGCAGTTAAAAAGAAGATATCCTCTTTTGCTGAAAAGCATAAAAATGAGCTCAATCCTTGGATGGAGATCATCATAGAAACCGAGACCATTTTGCCCTCCGCAGCAGATGAATTGTATGCTATGGCAGACGATTTAGGTGTAGAGATATTAAAACTCCGTATACTTAGAAAGACCGAAGTTCAGGAGTCAATGACCTCATTGGTGCAATTGGAAGAGATTGAAGTGCTAGAAGTATTCCGAAAAAAATGCCTAGAGTTTGGAACAGCTCCCGAGAATATGGAGGAACTGGAAATGACTTTTATGGAGTTACAAGATTGGGCAGCTGAGCAGCATTTATAATTAGTTAATTCACATAAACACAACTCTAAGGAATGGGGCATTAATAAAGTATACAAGATTTACGCAGGTATTTTGCTGTTCAGTGAGGCAAAAAACGCAGGCGATGCAGCGCATCAACGAGGCTTTTTAACGAAACTGGGCGGCAAAAGAACAAGTAAAGATGTTTAATTTATTATTGATTCATTCCTAATCTGAAAATATAGCTATTGACCTCATGCGCATCACCAGCATCCATATCAAAAACTTAAATTCCTTGAAATCGGAGGTCAACATCGATTTCGATAAGCCTCCTTTGGGGAATACGGGTTTGTTTGCGATTACTGGAGATACCGGTGCAGGGAAAACGACCCTATTAGATGCTATTACGCTTGCACTATATGGCAAAGTCCCGCGTAATAAAGATGTCAAAGAGGTGCTTTCTTATGGCGCTACCGAATGTCTTGCGGAGGTCGTTTTTGAGCATAATGCCAATCGCTATCTTGCCAAATGGACCCTGCACAGAGCACGTGGGAAAGTAGATGGAAAGATTCAAGGTCCCAAACGGGAATTGGCTATCTGGGACGAAGAAAATCAGGTTTTTGACATTATTGCTGAAAAAATTAATGAAGTCAACGAACAAGTTGAGCAGATCACCAAGCTGGATTATCAGCGCTTTAAGCGGTCGGTATTGCTCGCCCAAGGTGATTTTGCTGCTTTCTTACAGTCCGATGAAAGAGAGCGGAGTGATTTACTAGAAAGAATAACCGGCACAGAAATCTATTCCCAAATTTCTGAAGCAGCCTACCAAAGAGAAAAACTAGAACGCAGTCAATTGGAGCAACTCGATCTCCAGATCAAGGCCACCGCTTTATTGACACCAGAGGAAGTAGACGCCTTAGCGCAGCAGGAGCAAGACTTGTCTCAGCAAGTGAAAAAACAGCAGCTTGCACTACAGGAGGTCAACCAACACCTGAAACAGTACGATTCTCTAGCGAGCCTAGGTCAAAAATCAACAGAGACCCGACATAGCCTACAAGCTAATCAGGAAAGCTACGCCGCTGCTCAAGCCGCCTTCGATAGATTAGCTACCTTCGAAAAATTGAGACCTTTTCTACGGCAATATGATCAATGGAAAAATAATCGAACAGCAGCCCAAACCACCAAGACCCAAATCCAGGGAAATGAGCAACAGGCCAAGCTTTTTCAGGAAGATTTGCTAAATGCTCAAAAAGGCATTGCAGTACAAACGCAAGATTTAGAAGCCCTAAAGGAGCAGCTCGAATCTCAAAAAACGATTTGGGAACAGGCTAAAGCATTAGATACTTCCCTTTCTGTAAAGCGTCAACCACTGAAAGATCGACGTATTGCTATTGAAGCTGCCGGCAATCGTCTATTGCAATTGGAGGAAAAATTGGAGCAACTTTCTAGCCAAATTGATCAAGAAAAAAAGCAAGTAGCCGACTTGTCTAAGTGGCTACTCGATCACGATTATTTGTCGGAACTTGGGCAATCACTTCAATACATCCAGGAGAAAGTAGTCCAATTCAAGCAGATTAAAGCAGAGCTACAAGAAGCCCGCAAAGCACTCAAAGAGGTCAAACAATATACCCAAGAACAGCAAGCAAGGGTTAAACAATTCGAGCAGCAAACTCAAAATCTGAGGCAGCAAAGGATCAAACAATTGGCTGATTTTAAAGCCCAAAGCCCAGATTATTTTGTAGATGAAAGAAGCACACTATTAAGGCAGTTGGATCAGGAAATCAGTGAAAAAGATGAACTGTTCAAAAAACTGCAAAAGGCCGTTGATGGACTGGAACAATATGAGGCTTTACTCCAAGCAATTGACCAAGAAGAAGAGATCCTAGATGGCTTGAAGAAAGAAGATCAAATCTTGAGCGAACAAGTACTCAATTTCCTAGATGAGATGGACTGGCTGGAAGAGAGTAGGAATTATAAAAGAAATATTTACGAGCAACAACAGCTCATTGCGAATTATGAAAAAGATCGCGCTAAACTCCAAGAAGGAGAGCCCTGCCCGATCTGTGGCGCCACGCATCATCCTTTTCGAGCGCACGGTATTCAACCTTTTGTCAATCAAGCAAAATTAGATTTTGAACGGATAAATGAGCAATTTGAGGAGACGCGTCTCGATTATCATAAATTGATCGCAGAGCATGGTAGGATATCGGAGGCGATCAAACTTCGAAGAGAGACGCTCAGTGAGAAAAAGGGCCGGATTGAAGGTATAGAGTTGGGGCTTTCTTCTGTTTGGCAGACCTTTTTTGTGGAGCAAAGCTTTGAGGTGCAATCTGCTATGCATTTGTCGGCCCAAATCAAGGATATAGATCAGCAGCTAAAGGATAGTAAATCCAATAGGGCTCTATTGGCTCAACTTCACGACCAGTTGGATCAAACGGAAAAGGAACTGCAAGAGGCACAGAAGGCGCTAGAAGTGGGACAAAAAGAGCTGGAATGGGGCGAGAAGAATGAGCAAGATATTATTGAAAAAGGGCAGCGTATTAAAAAAGAATACGAGGACCTAAGCTCAAGGCTGCAATCCATTGTTGAGCAGTACCGGCTCGATCTCAGTGCGCCAGCATACCTACAATTAGGGAGTCAGCTTGCGCAAATCAATACAGATTTTTTGCAACAACAACACCAATATCAAACCTCTGAGGAGCAGGTGAAGCAAAAAACTCAGGACATTGCTAATCTTACCGAACAAATAAAAGCGCAGCGAGAGCAAAAAGCCTTGCTCGAAGCTCAATTGGACAAAGACCTGGCAGAGATTGATCAGCTGAGCAAAAATCGCTTTGACTTGCTGGGAGATCAGGATCCGGTACTAGCTGAAAAAGCTTTCCGAAAATCCATCGACGATAAAGGCTTAGCAGCACAACAATTAAAGGACACGGCCAAAGAAATAGAGAAAGAAATCTATAACCTTTTGCAAAGCAATAAAACTGCTCAAGAAAAGCTTCAGGTTCTAGACGACTCTACTAAAGAGCAGGGCGATAAGCTTTTAGAACAAATCCAACAGCAGGGCTTGGCATCTTTAGACGAGCTGGAAGGCCACTTACTCAATGATGTTGAGGAAGCGACTATCCGCAGTAAAAAGGATCAACTGGATAAAGAACAGATTCGCCTGCAAAGTTTAATTCAGGAACAAACCGCCCAGCAGGAGGAACTCCTGAAAGCATTAAGCAAAGTAGTACCTAAAGATGACTTGCAAAGGCAGAAAGAGGAATTGGATACGGCCTATCAGGAGACCTTATTACAAAAAGGTGCAATCTCCGAAAAACTAAAAGACCATAAAAGCAAACAAAAGGAACAAAAGCAACTGCTCGATCGGCACCGCACCCAAAAAGTGGAGTTGGTCCGTTGGGCTGCACTGAGTGAAATTATCGGTTCAGCTGATGGAAAAAAATTCAGAACCTTTGCTCAGGGTTTAACCTTGGCACAATTAACCCAGATCGCCAATGTGCATCTACAGCAATTGCACGGGCGCTATTTGCTACACAAACCCGCTCATGAAGATTTGACAATAGAGATTATCGATACCTTTCAGGCGAATCATCATCGGTCGATCAACACCTTATCCGGAGGAGAGCAGTTTTTGGTGAGCCTGGCCTTGGCCCTAGGTTTGTCTGATCTAGCTGGGCGCCATGCACAGATTCAATCGCTCTTTATTGATGAAGGATTTGGGACCTTAGATGAGCATAGCCTTGATTTGGCCATCTCAACTTTAGAGAATCTACAGGCCAGCGGCAAGACGATTGGAATCATTTCGCACGTTCGAGAATTGAAAGAGCGGATTAGCATCCAGATACAAGTACAGAAGAATAGCGATGGCTTTAGTAGGGTAGATATTTTGGGTTAAACGAAAGGCCACTTGGCTTGGTCGGCGATTGATCCTGAGCTATCGAAAAATAACATCCAATTAATACTAGTTTGTGTTATTTTGTAGAATCATTATTTCCAGTATCTTAGAGCTGAAGCGGCTTATTGGATAAGCGGCTAAGATCTAATAATAAATATTCCACCCAGCATCAATATGCAAAAACGATTAAAAGACTTATTTGGAAAAGACCATGGATTGGATGAGAAGAGTATCCAGTTCTTGACGACTGCATTGGAGAAGAATAATTTACCAGGTTTCGACTACATCGAGTTCAAGCAATCTCTATTGGCGCTCGAGGCGATGAATATGGAAGAGGAGACGGCTTTTAAGTCTGCTTATGCCACTGCTTCAACGCTTGGACTGACCAAGGATAAATTATTGAAAACCGCAGAGCATTACAAGAAAGTGCTGATGAATGAAAAAGTGCAATTTGATGCAGCACTACAAAAGCAAATCCACCAAAGAGTGCACGCCAAGGAGCAAGAACTGGAAACACTCAAAAAGCAAATCGAAGATTTTAAGCAAAAGATCGCCCAACTCGAATCAAAAATTGCTAACAATCAAGACGCTATCGAGCGCCAGGATGATGTCATCCAAAAGGCCAAAGATAAAATCGAATCAACCAAAGATGGATTTGAATTAACCTTACAAAGCCTTCTGAATGCTATCGATAAAGATATCGAAGCAATGGGTATTTACCTGAATATATAAAACGAACAAACTTAAAATATTTGCATATGGCAGATTCTCCTCAATTTCCTACAGAAAAGAAATCGAAATCATTTTGGCGTAGACCCGAAGGTATTACTGGTGCCTTATTTATGATTGGCTTAATCTTAGGCGGAGGTTATTTATTGGTTACCTTTATGCCGTTACTAATTGGATTAGCACAAAACGTATTATACCTAGCTGGTATGTTGCTCGTCTTGGGTGTGATTTTATACATGGTATTAGACCCTCGGATGCGCAACCTGGTTTGGTATATGTATAAAAGCATTATGCGAACCTTGACGGGCTGGTTCGTAACCATCGATCCTATTGGCATTCTGAAAAACTACGTTAGTGACCTAGAGTCTAATTTGGCTAAGATGCGCAAGCAGATTGGTGCTATCAAAGGTCAAATGCGGAAAATTCAGAACCTGATCGATGAGAATGGTAAAGAAATAGATACGAATATGAAGCTGGCTCAGGCAGCTCGTAATGCCGGTAAGGAAAAGCAAATGCTGCTTTCTTCACGCAAAGCAGCACGCCTAAAAGAGACCAACCAAAAATACAGCGCGCTTCATCAAAAAATGGAAGTTCTGTATCGCATCCTTGCCAAGATGCATACCAACTCTGAAATTTTACTAGAAGATACCAAGGATCAAGTGAAACTGAAAGAGCAAGAACGCAAAGCCATTCGCACTTCTCATTCGGCGATGAAGTCAGCGATGAGTGTCATTAGTGGTGATCCCGATAAGCGAGCTATGTTCGATATGGCGATGGAAGCCGTAGCTGATGATGTAGCCAGCAAGGTAGGCGAGATGGAGCAATTCATGGAAATGTCTTCCAGCTTTATGGATAGCGTCGATCTCCAGAATGGTCTCTTCGAAGAGCAAGGTTTACAAATGCTCGAAGAGTGGGAAAAGAAAAGTACCCTGATGCTGATGGAAGGTGGATTGACATCCAACGATGTTTTAGACTTAGACAGTCCAGTCGCTCGACCACAGAAGCAAGAGCGATCAGGTGGTAAAGGCAACAATGAGTATGACAATCTATTCGGCTCTTAAGCAACGATATAGGGAACCGATTCTTTTATCCTCAAAGCAAGCGTCATTTCGAAATTTTCAGAATGACGTTTGTGTTTTATAACTCTACTTTGATATCCTCGGTTTCGATCCTAGATAATTCGATTAATTCTCCTTGCTCATATAAGGCGTCAAAAGTCTCGACGGCTAGATTGTTTTTGTCCTTAGGTTTCAGGTTGATGTAGTCTGCAAAGCGAATACCATTGACCTCTCTTACATTATAGCTTGCACGGAATCGAGCGCCGCCGCCATCTGTTTTGTAGTTATAAGCGAGATAATCCATGGTCTTTTTTTCTTGGTGGAACCAATAGATAAACTGGTCTTCAAAATCTTTACCACCACCTTCTTGCTCAAAAATTACCTTGACCTTGTCGTAGACTTCTCCCTTAATGGTCGAAGTGCCAATATACGCTTTGATCACAGCAGCATCGTTGAGAAAGTAGGGGAGTTGGGCAAAATAAATGACCGAATTGATGGAGTTGCTATAAGCGTCTGCTTTTTCCTTTTCTACTTGCACCAATTGGCCATCGATGTGTTTTGTGAAGCCTTCGTTGGAAAGACTATCGTGGTTACTACCGGTGGTATCTACCCAGATGCGCTCGTAGGTGTATTGTCCACCATCACGAGTTGCGCGGTATTGCCGATCCCTAAAGGTGAATTCAACTTGACTTTTGGCAAATTGATCCGCACCATGGGCTTTAATTGCCGCATCTACTATGGTTTGGGCTGGGTCTTTTGGGGCTGCTGAAGAGCAGCTTTGTCCTACTAAAACTCCTATCAGGAGTAGGGAGAAAAATAGAATAATTTTCATCAATCTCTGTTCTTAGCAACGATCAAAGAATCTATCGAAATAGAGAAGTTGATTTTGATCATTACTTGCTTATGTAATACCGCAAAGGTAGAAGAAAATGGCTATCTGAATTTGTCCGCACAGCGGCTTTCAGGATACTTCCTCCTTGTTCTTGAAAATAGAATACATAAAGTCGTAGGCCAAAAGCAAGGTTTCCTCCTCATAGTGATCAGGACCTAAGCGAGCTTGGTGCATTTCCATAATATCTTCTTCTTTTTGAAGCATTTTGTAGAGCGTTTTGGCGACCT
The DNA here is from genome assembly GCA_042095835.1 of Saprospiraceae bacterium. Classification (GTDB taxonomy): domain Bacteria; phylum Bacteroidota; class Bacteroidia; order Chitinophagales; family Saprospiraceae; genus DATFKA01. The sequence continues at coordinate 7,393 of JBELML010000074.1, read as the reverse complement.
TAAAGTAGCGTTCGGTATCGTGCGTTAAGGGTTGATCAACTGCTCCTATTTTTTGCAAAACATCCTGAAAAATGTCCAAGCGATAGGGGATGTATTGCATCGGATATTTAAAACAAAGGTAGATACTGATCATTTGATAGCCATCGTCATGGTAATGTTGACGTTCCCTTGATTTTGGTGTTTTCTCAAGGTAGGCATTAAGCATTTCATGACAATAAAAGACAAAGCGCCCGATGCGTCCCTCGGCAGATTTAGTCTCATTAAAAAGGTCCAGAAACATTTGCCGAAAAAAGTCTGGTTGTAAACCAGCGAAGTGACGCATCATGACTTTCGGGGCATAAGATTCTCTACTCCATAGTCGACGCGTCTTACTATTTTGTAGAGATTGGTTGAACATCGATTGTAAATCTCGGGCTTCCAAATCCCAGTTCTCCTGGAATATTTTTTGAGATTCCCAGATGTACATACGTTTATCAGCGAGTTCTTCATTTTGTAAGAACGCGCGATAACCATCCATATAAGCTTTAATCTTTTTTACCTGCATACGATAGGCCTATGTATAATTATCTATGGTGCTGGGTTGGGAATATTTTCGTGTACCGCTTCAATCTCTTTCAGTATTTCTTCACTCAAGTCTATATCAATGCTATTGATGTTTTCTTGTAGTTGTGCCATTGTAGTTGCTCCAATGATGTTACTAGTAGTAAAAGGTCTAGTGTTGACAAAGGCTAAAGATAATTGGGCTAGAGTCAAATCGTATTTCTCTGCAATCTTTAGGTATTCTCCAGTTGCTTTATACGAATTTTCCCCATTATACCTTGACATCTGCTTGTATTGATTAAGGCGTGCGCCATCTTCGTCGACCCCTTTATGGTATTTACCAGAAAGCAAACCAAAGGCCATTGGTGAATAAGCTAGCAAGCCACAATTCTCTCTAATAGACACCTCCGCATTTCCTACTTCATAAAGGCGACACAAAAGACTATAAGGGTTTTGTACAGAAACCGGTCTTGGGAGGTCATGCTTTTCAGACAAGTGTAGATAACGCATGATACCCCAAGGCGTCTCATTGGAAAGTCCCCAATGACGGATTTTGCCTTCTTTTACCAAGTCTTGAAGTACTTCAAGAATAGAAAGGAAATTCTCCTCCCAGGGATCGTTGGCGTCGTGTTTATAGCCTCTGCGTCCAAAAAAATTCGTTTTACGCTCCGGCCAGTGCAGTTGATAAAGGTCAACGTAGTCGGTTTGAAGACGCGCTAAAGAATTATTGATGGCAATATTGATTTGCTCTCGATTAAAACGCAGTGGATTTCTGATATATTTGAGTCCAGGTGAGGGCCCCGTTACTTTGGTACCAAGGATATATTGGTCTCGATTTTTGCGGTCAGCTATCCAGGTACCAATAATACGTTCGGTACTCCCTTGTGTCTCAGCGCGGCCTGGTACAGAATAGAGCTCAGCAGTATCAATAAAATTTACGCCTTTTTCTAATGCATAATCTAGTTGTTCATGACCTTCTGCTTCGCTATTTTGTTCGCCAAAAGTCATGGTCCCTAAGCAGATTTTACTTACCTTAAGGTCGGTAGTTCCAAGAGTGGTATACTTCATTTGGTTGTTCCTCTAGTGATAAATTCGGGTTAAAATCGATATAATTCTAAAAGTGTCGCCAAAATATGGAATCTTGTCAATTATATTGGTCATTTCAAACAGAATTATCCGTAATTCGCTTTAATGGTGGAGTTAAGCACCAGACCACTACTGACGAAAGCCTCCTAAGGCAGCCTTTGACAATATGGAATAGACACAACATCACAACATCACAATATCACAATATCACAATATCAAAACATCACAACATTACATCATTAAAAAATTACATCATTAAATCATGGGTATTCTAAACGATATGAAAAAATTGCTTTTTGGTGCAAAATCCGTCACCAAATCTGCTGCTAGCAAGGTTGTCGAATCCGGCAAGGAAGCAGGAGAAGAATTGATGGACAAATCCAGTAAAGCCATCAAAAAAGCCAGTGAAAAAGCAGGAGCAATCACTGGAGATTTAAAAGAAAAAGCTGAAGATTTCTTCGATGTTGCCAAGGAGAAAGCTGCTGAAATAGGTGGAGAAGTAAGGTCAAAAGCTGAAGAAATGACGCAAAAGGTAGTCGATCAGGCAGAAGCACTTTTTGATAAGGCTGATGGCGAAGATGAATTGGTTCCGGAAAACCCTCCACAGCCAACCACAGGTTCAGAGGATACGCCTTTAAATTTTGCTAGTTTGGAGGATGGAGAAGATACGGTCCCCTCTATAGAAACTACTCCTGAGGCACCAACCGAACCTTCTGCCATTGAAAAGCTGGGAGGAAGAGTATTGGAGACAGGAGCAAAAGTAGGAGATAAGTTGTTGGATAAAGGAGAACAGGTCATGGGTACGCTCGGGAAGGTCTCCGAAAAAGTAGGGGAGCAAGTACTTGATAAAGGCGGTGACCTATGGGAGAAAGCCAAGGATTTAGGCGGTAACATCCTAGATAAGGCAGGAGATTTGGTTGATAAAGCTCAAGAAGAAGCGGCCAAGGCCAAAGAAGCAGGAGGAGAATCATTGGACTCTATGATTGATAAAGCCTCCGAAATGGGCAAGAAAATCGAGGAGAGAGCCAGAGACACTACCCGCGACTTTACCGACAGCCTCAATGATGCCAAAGAAAGTACCTTGAAAGGAACCGATAGCTTTTTTGAAAAAGCTGCTCGCTACGCCGACGGTGACTATGGCAACGAGGGAGATATTAAAATCTCTAAGAGTGAGGGCCAAAAATCACTGGGCGAAGGGAAGACCCACGGCTTCCAGGATCTAGACGGAGATGGAGATGATGTCATCGACGACGCCATTATTGAGGAAGACTAAGTACCGAGCTTTCTATTGAAAATTATCCAAATTTCTAATTCTATTTGCCTTCTAGTGGGGTAGGTCAGGATTAGATTACCACAATTCTAGAGTATTATCACAAATCACAACTGGAAAGTTATAAAATCAGAGCCAGGGCCAGGTATAAAATTATACCAGGTCCGCTTTGATTATATGCAGAACCCGCGTAATGAACAGGTAGAGCGTATGGTCGTATTAGAGGCCAATGATGCTGCTAATGTCGTACCTGTCTTGCCTAATGGTGCCATCTTGTTCGTCAAGCAGTTTCGCTTTGGTACCAAACAGGTGACCATTGAATTGCCAGGAGGCATTGTTGATCCTGGCGAAGAACATGAGACCGCAGTCAAGAGAGAATTGCTCGAAGAGACGGGCTATAAAGCGAGCACTTGGGCCCATCTAGGTACTTTACCATCCAATCCTGTTTTTATGGATAACTACATCCACCATTGGGTAGCCGAAGGCGTGGAATGGTCACAAGAACTCGACCTTGATGATGGCGAACTCGTGGAGCCGCTAATTTTTTCTGAAGCAGAAGTATTGGAAAAATTGAGATCTGGCGGTTTCCAGCATACGCATACGGTGTCGGCTCTCGTTTTATATTTTGCTAAAAAAGGTTTTTTTTAAAAAAAATCAAGACCAAGCAGCATATTTTGAACATAGGGCCTCTACTATTAGAAAGGGCCTTTTTATTAATGAAAAAAAGTGACGGAGCAGGACCTCATTCAAGGGTGTATTCGTGGTGATAAAAAATGCCAGGAAGCGATTTTTCGGCGCTATGCCGGAAAAATGCTGGCCGTATGTATGCGCTACGCTCGTCACAGAATGGAAGCTGAAGACTTATTACAAGATGCATTTATCAAAGTCTTTCGCAACATCAACAAATTCCAAAGTAAAGGCTCTTTCGAAGGTTGGATACGTCGTATCGTGGTGAATACTGCTTTGAAAAATATCGATCGCAAAGCTTTTACCAACGAACAAATAGGGATAGATGTGATGCACGATGAGGGCGCCTTACCCACCGTTTATAGCGACTTGGGAGAGGAAGATTTACTCAATATGATTGCAACTTTGCCCGACGGATACCGACTGGTTTTTAACTTATATGCGATTGAAGGACTCAGCCATAAAGAAATTGCCGATTTATTGGGCATCAAGGAAAGTACCTCGCGATCGCAGTTGGTTAAAGCCCGAAAAATGCTACAAGAAATGATCGTTAAAGTACAAAAAATAGCGGTGTGAAAGAGCAGAAGCCAATAGATGATTTTTTCAAGGATAGGCTACAAGATTTTAGCCTGGATGCACCTATGCATATCTGGGAGAAAATGGCCGATATGCCACTACAACCCGAGCCAAAAAAGGATCGGAAAAAGTGGCTCTGGCTTTTATTGCTCCTTCCTTTCCTAGGAATCGGTAGCTATCTGATGCTGCAACAAAGTGGACAACCCAATATCACACCTCCTCAACACAAAGATCCTACTACCATCAACACAAGCGAAGAGGCAATCGCTCAACAACTACCTGCTGAAGAGGCTACACCAGTAGCTCCCAATGAGCAGCAAGAAGCTCCTGAAACTATCGCATCTACCACAAGCTCCAGCTCCGATCAAACTCCAAATATTGTTTCTACTGATGTCAAAAGCTTTGTTTCAGTAGAAAAGGAGCTTTCGAAAAAAACATCGGCTAGCATCATTTCCGAAGCATCCTCAGAGGAGGCTCTCGAACAATCCACTAATAGCTTTGGCTTTGTAAAAAGTACAGAGGCTGCTCAGGAGACTGTTCAAGAAGCGACCAGTAGTCAAGCTGCCAAGTCCGAAAGTGAGGAGCAGGCGGTTTTTCAAGCCAGATTAGACCTGCTAATGACGGAATTGATTGCCTCAGATATTGACCTCATTCCCAACCCGCTGGGTGACGAATATATGGAAGCGCCTGTTTTCAAAATGAAGAAACCTTGGGAAACAACCGTTGATATTATGTCCTCTATGGACTTTGTCATGCGACAATTAGAAGCCAAATCTTCAGATTTCGAAGACTACGCGAGAATGCGTAATAACACCGAAACTTTCAGACATGGAATCAGCGTAGGCATGCGTCTCTCCACTGTTTCAGAGAACGGCTTTGCCGTCAGAAGTGGATTGAATTATTCGGTAATCAATGAGCAATTAAATTTCAAAATAAGCGAAGAAGAGCGCTTGACCGTCACGACCCGTTATGGTCAGGACGGGTCTATTATTGGACAAGATACCAGCCTGCAACTGGTAGGTAACTATCGCATTGTTAATAATCGCTATACAGAGTTAGATATTCCATTGTTGGTGGGATTTGAGCGAGGTGGAGACAAGGTTTCTTTTTCGCTAAACGGAGGATTATTGATCAATATGTTGAGTGCCCAAAAGGGAGAATTCGTGTCACCCAATACGGAAGTACCAGTGACCTTTAGTTCTAATGATCCTAACTCCTACCGGGCTTTCCGTAATCGACTAGGCTTGGGTTTCTACGGGAGTATGGGCTTTTATTTCAAGTGGAAGGATAATATGCAAGTTTTATTCGAGCCCTATGTGAAATATCGTCCAGGCTCGGTAGCCGTTGATGCTTATGTGTTAGAACAGCGATATATGACTGCCGGACTATTTGTAGGCTTAAGAAAAAGAATTCAATAAAAATTGGAACCCGAGCAGCACTTTTCGCTTTCCTCGGGTCTAAGTTATAGAAATGACCAAAATTAGTGAGGAATCACTAGTTTTCCTTCAAATTAAATGACAATGCCCACCGTCGCTTCAGCGACGGTGGGCTTTTTGTGTTTAAAACCCAAGCCCATAAGCAAAATACACCAAGGCCCAGTGTATTCAGGGTGCCGTGTATGGCGTACATCCAGGGTATACTTAGCCAGGGTAGGGCTATCCAGTTTCGGCTTGCATAGAGAAAAGCCAGTATCATTCCTATCGTTAGCAGTAGACCTCCAAATGCCCAGAGGCAACGGATAAATATAGGGACCGATTTTTCTTTGACCAATGCGATATGATAAATGCCCACCCCAAATCCTCCTAAAGCCATGATGATTCCCGCCACTGACTCTATCCAGAGAGGCCCATTGAAGTGACTTATAGTAATCCCTAGCGCCACAGCGGATATGCCTATTAAGACGATAAAGCCGAGGCGATGGAATAGAATGGTTTTTTGCGATTGTAGTAAACGATCCACTAGTAAAGGAACAACAAAACCGGCGTAGTGAAAATGAGCGCCTGTCAGGACTACAATTGTCGGGTCAAAACCCAGGACAGGCCATCCAAAACGATCAGCTGTGCTCCAGGCAGCACCTACAATTAAGAATAAAAGGCTGGCAAGGGCATAAATGGAGTATTGCTCCCGCTTGCGAAGCGCCTTGAAAAAGAGGTAGCTACTCATGAATAGCCAAGGGAGGCTCAGGCATCCTGCCATCCACTGTGCTTCGAATAAAAACGCTAAACCAAATGCTAAACTGCTGATTTGCAGCACCCCAATTGGCCATGATTGTTGCATGATTAGTTCTAGGCCCAAAGGGATGACCATAATCGGAGCAAAGATCAAAAGGATATGGACCCATTCTATGCCTAGCATACTCTCCGGAACCTTCCAGATGAATAAGATTAGGTAGCCAAGTATCGCAATGATCCATTGAGTGTTATTGTACTTCCTGGCCATTTCACTTAGGGTTTTGTACAAGTGCTTTCATCCGCTGATGGGACTCCTTTACAAACCTAGCCTGCTGCCGACGGGCAAAAGATTTGACTAGTTTTACCAACCAGAAATGAGGTTGAGAAAAGGCTTTGATTCGATAGTAGACCTCACCCTTTGCATTCATTTCGACCTGAAAGATTTCTTCGCCCGATTCTACATGTTCCTTGGTGCCGTAAGCAAATCCAAATTGGTGGGGCTCGTTAATGGTATAGACTATTTCACAACTGTTGATCCACCATATTCCAAATAGCCGAAAAGATACGGCCACGGTGCCGCCCGCTTTGATCGCCGTGGTATTAGGGTAGAGGTGAACCCAGTTTAAATCAAACATTTTCCAGCTGCTAATGGCTTGTTTAGCTTGCTCAAAAACCGCAGTTCCCTGGCCCAGGTAAACCTTATTGTCATCTAGGTTGAACCCCTTGGGTATATTATGGCGATCGATTGTTTTGCTTTTTCCTGTATGAGGATGATTAAAAGCCTGATGCTTTACTTGAGTCAAATAGGCATCTAGAACTGAAGAGCTTGGTCGAGACCATGTTATTCTCATATAAAATGTTTGCATTTTAAATATACGGAATTTTCAGAAATAAATGAAAGTTTGTGGTATGGAATTTTTTGTCGATAAAATTGGACTTTATAAGGGTTTCTTTCTATTGATAAGGCAAACGCACCAAAAAATTGCAGGGTGATTTTTTATAATTCCTACTGGAACTCCAATTCAAAACCGCTCTAGCATCTTCATTTTTGTCATTCGATACA
>JBELML010000073.1:25943-31016 GCA_042095835.1 Saprospiraceae bacterium | reverse complement strand
CTTATTCTTTGTCCGTTACTTAACGCTTCAAAATATTCGCTCATTCACACATTAACTCACTCAAAAATTGCCATAGTCGGCGGCGGCGCAGCCGGGTTCTTTGCAGCACTATCCGTTAAGGAACATCATCCAGATGCCCAGGTGGTCATTTTTGAGAAATCTAAAAAGGTCCTTTCAAAAGTGAAAATTTCTGGCGGTGGTCGATGTAATGTCACCAACGGCTGTACCGATATTGTGGAACTGGCCAAAGCCTATCCAAGAGGAAGCAAAAAACTCAAAAAAGCCTTCCACACCTGGAATACCCAACATACCATGGATTGGTTTGAGCAGCGTAGAGTGCCCCTAGTCATTCAGGAAGACAACTGCGTTTTCCCCCAATCACAGGACTCTCAAACGATTATCGATTGTTTTTTAAGAGAAACGCGTAGGCTTGGTATTGGGGTCTATACTAGTCATGGCGTACGTGGATTGGAGTATAAAGACAAAGCTTGGCACCTGCATTTTCAAAAAGACATCACTGCGCCCCAAACCTTTGACAAAGTGATTGTCACCACTGGAGGCAGTCCAAAACGGCGCGGCCTAGAATGGTTGGAGGCCATTGGCCATAAAATAGAAGAGCCCGTCCCCTCTCTTTTTACCTTTAATATGCCCCAAGAGCCCATTAGAGAATTGATGGGTGTAGTAGTCGAAAAAGCACTGGTGAGTATTCAGGGGACAAAACTTAAGGGTGATGGTCCGCTTTTGATTACCCATTGGGGTATGAGTGGTCCCGCTATTTTGAAGCTATCCGCCTTTGGCGCAAGGATATTGAGTGAGAAAAATTACGAATTCCAAGTTCAAGTCAACTGGGTTAATGAAACCAATCAAAGCTTGGTCCTAGAGGAGCTCTATACCATCCAGAAAGCGCATCCGCACAAAAGCCTGGCCAACTTTAGGCCCTATCTTTTGCCGAAAAGGCTATGGTTCTATTTATTGGAAAAGGCACAACTATCACAAGCCAAACCCTGGATTGAATTGGGTAAAAAGAGTATCAACCGCATCAGCAATTTACTCACCAACGACCTCTATCAAGTCAAAGGAAAAACAACCTTTAAAGAAGAGTTTGTAACCTGCGGTGGCGTGAGCCTTGACAGTATTGACTTCAAAACAATGCAGTCGAGGGCCTGCCCTGGTCTTTACTTCGCGGGCGAAGTCATGGATATCGATGGCATTACTGGCGGCTATAATTTTCAGTCGGCCTGGACCACTGCCTATATCGCTGGAAAGTTAGCTTAATGCCAACGATACACAATGGCGTTAATGTTCATTCCCGCGCCTACAGAGGCAAAAATAATGTCATCGCCTTTGCCAATTTGATGTGGTTTCAACTCATCGCGTAAAATCAGATCCAACAAGGTTGGTACCGTAGCTACCGAAGAATTCCCTAGATAAGAAACGGTCATAGGCATAACATCTTCGGGAGCTTTCTCACCATACAACTTATAAAAGCGCTGTAGGATGGCTTCATCCATTTTACCATTTGCCTGATGGATGAGGATTTTTTTGATATTCGCTAAAGGTACACCGCTTTTCTCCAGGCATGCTTGCATGGCCGTCGGTACATTCGTCAAGGCATATTGATATAGCTTGCGGCCGTACATTTTTAGAAAATGCGTGTGTGGGTTGATATCCTCATTATAGGAGTTGCCCATGAACAACATATGTGCATGGTCTAAAGTATCTGAACGAGTTTTATGAGCTAAAATCCCTACTTCTTCGTCTGTTTCTAAGGCTTCCAATAGCACGGCACCAGCGCCGTCTGCGTAGATCATACTATCGCGGTCGTGTGGATCACAAACTCTAGATAGCACCTCTGCACCAATCACTAACACCTTTTTGGCATCACCTGATTTAATGTAGTAATTCGCTTGAATCATACCTTGGACCCAACCTGGGCAACCAAAAGGTAGATCATAAGCCACCGCATAAGGATTGGCAATTTTGAGTTGATGCTTCACTCTGGCAGCAAGTGTAGGTACAATATCCAATTCTCTTTTACCCTGAGCGATATCTCCAAAATTATGTGCGAATATGATATAATCCAGAGTCTCTGGATCGATACCTGCGGACTGGATCGCTGCTTGGGCAGCAAAGGTGGCAATATCCGATGTCTTAAGGTTGCCAGGTACATGTCTGCGCTCGGCAATTGTAGTGATCGCTTCGAATTTATCGACAATGACCTGATTGGCTTTGGCGAGTTTTTCGCCATTATTCCCATAGAATTCCCATTCTAAAAAATCCTCATTACGGACGACTTTTTCAGGAATGTAACTACCGGTACCAGTGATAATACTTCTGATTTGCTTGCTCATTATGTTCCTTCTTTTTGCCCAAATATTATTAATAAAATGGATCGGTAAGTTAAGGCGAAAATTCGCCAGTACCGAGACCTAATAATAGCTATAATCTGGGGATTTACAACGGCCAAATAGTCCTAAAACCCTCCGACAGCTAAGAGGCCCGAGCGAATAAAATAAAATGGCACAATGGAAGCGTTTTAGACATTCGTGTAGAAAATGTAGGAGCAAATCCAAAAAAAAATTTAGTTTCAATTTGTACTTTTACCACTTTAGGAATGAGTCAATAATAAATTAAACATCTTTATTATGTCCCATTCCTTAGGCATGTGCTCAACCTAATCTATGGAACCACTAATTACGAACGATGCTATTGTTTTTGGAATCTTAATGGCCATTTTGGCTTTTGTTTTTTGGTCTTCAAACCTAGAAAATAAGTTCTGGAAACGATTTTATGTCTTCTTACCGCCAATTTTAATCTGTTATTTCCTTCCAGCCTTGCTTCATTGGCCCTTGGGAATTATTGCCTACGACTGGTACGATATAGGGGTACTAGATTACCTCCGAGAGCTGGGTTTCACAGTAGAAGAGGGCGCTAATCCTAAGGAAGTGATCCGCCAGTTGAGCATGCAAGGCAATGAGATCGAAGGCCTTGGCAGCTATGAGCGTGGCTCTAAGCTTTACTTCGTGGCTTCGCGCTATTTATTACCGGCTTGTTTGATTCTCCTGTGTCTGAGTATCGATTTTAAAGGTATCCTCAACCTAGGATCGAAGGCTTTGATTATGTTTGGTGCCGCTACTCTGGGGATTGTATTGGGAGGACCTATAGCTTTGCTCATTTTGACCAATCTCTTTCCCAACCTAGTTGCTATAGCACCTGATGATTTGTGGCGTGGACTTTCTACCATTGCGGGGAGCTGGATTGGCGGCGGGGCGAACCAGACAGCTATGCGAGAAATCTATGAAGTAAGTTCCGGACTTTTTGCGACAATGGTTGTTGTAGATATCACGGTCGCTAATATTTGGTTGGCCTTTTTACTAGCAGGTGTGAATTTTTCAGATCGTATTGATCGTTGGCTAAAGGCGGATACCTCTAGTATCGAAGAACTCAAAAATAAAGTAGAAAACTACCAAGCGAGTATTTCTAAAATTCCAAGTACTAAAGATTTAATCATCCTCATGGGAGTCACTTTTTTAGGTGTCAGCTTTTCTCACCTTTTTGCAGATTGGATGGTGCCTCTGATGAAAAGTATTGAACCTACACTGGAGAAACTCCGACTTCTCTCCTTATTATCGGGCTTCTTTTGGTTGATTGTGATTTCTACCACCATCGGAGTAGTTTTATCTTTCACAAAAGCTAGAGAGTTGGAGGGCGTAGGCGCCTCGAAGTGGGGTACTATTTTCATCTATATACTAGTAGCAACCATTGGCATGCAAATGGATATTGGTGCCGTTTTGCAAAATCTAGGTCTATTTGCGATTGGTATAATTTGGATGTTTGTACATGTGCTGATCCTCTTAATTGTGGCCAAAATCATTCGGGCACCTTATTTCTTTATCGCTGTTGGTAGTCAAGCCAATGTAGGTGGCGCTGCTTCGGCTCCCGTGGTTGCCTCGGCCTTTAGTCCGGCTCTTGCGCCCGTGGGTGCTTTGATGGCAGTCTTGGGTTATGCGCTGGGCACCTATATGGCGATCGTATGCGCCCTATTGATGCAGGGAGTTGTGTAAATTTTAAAACATCGTCTTAGTATGAAGCTTTTACGTTTGCTGTTGCTGTTTTTCTTCTTGGTTGCCCTTGTGATCGGAGGAGGTGCTTTTTGGTTATACAATGCCTTACATACACCTATAGATCATAATCAGGCTGAGCAATATATCACCATTGAGCGGGGCCTACCAGCCTACACCATTCTCCAAAGGCTGCAAGATCAAGGGATCATTCAAGCGCCTTTAGCGACTAAAATTTATATGAATCTTTATAAAGAAAGTGCTCAACTTGAAGCTGGGGATTATCTTTTCCCCTCTCCCATCAACCCAATAGAAGTACTCCACCAAATGCAAGATGGGAAAAAACGCAGTCAAGCACTCTCGATCCCAGAAGGCTGGACTCGTTTCGAAATTGCCGACCGCATTGCCAAGCAGTTTCCTGGAAAATCCTCAAAAACGGCAGAAGAGATTCTAGCTATGATGGATGATGTGCGCCTAATCAAAGATATCGACCCTCAAGCTAGCAATCTGGAAGGTTATCTCTACCCTACTACCTACGAGTTTGAATTAGATGCCGAGCCAGAAGCGATTATCAGAAAAATGGTTCGCCAATTTGAGGCCATCTGGCAGCCCGAATGGGATGCGCTCGCGCAAGAAAGAGGTAAAACGAAACGCGAAATCATGATCATCGCTAGCCTCATCGAAAACGAATCCAAAGTAGATGACGAGCGGGCTTTGGTTGCCTCTGTCATTTATAATCGCCTCGAACGTGGAATGCTTTTAGGAATTGACGCCACCAATGTCTATATCGCCAAATTACTTGGTCGCTGGGACGGTATCATTCACAAAAGTGATGTAGAAATCGATCATCCTTATAATACCCGAAAGATCAGTGGTTTGCCTCCTGGCCCCATCTCTTCGGCTAGTAAATCTGCCATTGAAGCTGCCTTGAAGCCAGCCCAAATCGACTATTTATATTATGTACTGAATGTAGATGCCAACGATGGCTCTCATCATTTTTATAGTACCTCGG
>JBELML010000073.1:0-25843 GCA_042095835.1 Saprospiraceae bacterium | reverse complement strand
ATTTTTATCATCAGATCTTGGAGCAAGACCGGCCCTGAAAACTGGACCTTGGCCTGACCATTTGTATCAAATTTTAATTGAGGCTCCCAATGAATGGCAGTCCGCAAATCTCTACCCGTATCGCTCGTATATTTTGGTGTAAAAAAAGTGCGCGCCTGGTCATAGGCCGGATGCTTAAACTGTAGAATGCCACTTTCCAAGTAGGCTTCTCGTGTTCTGGATATACCTCGAGTAGTGATACCTATATATCCTTTAGTGACTACAATTGTACGAATGTCATCTGCCGTCAAAGATAAAAATGGACCAGCATTAGAGCCTCCTGGTTCGGCACCCATACCATCAATCTCTATTACTACGGGCACAACTACGGGCAAGCCTTGAAAATCAAGAAACCTGGATACAAGTTTACCCTCTGGCCCTGGATAAAAATTAAATTGGGGTGCAACTCGAGCCAAAAGATTGGTGCCTTGCGCTTCTGCTGGAATCCAATCGATATTATCTAGATTGTAAAATTTCACTCCTCGCATAGGGCGATTACTTGTAAATGCTCGATTCGCTTTCACGATCACTTCATCGAGGTCGATTTGCCAGGTACTCGTTACCGTCTGGTCATCAGAAAATGACTTCTCCGCTAGGTCTTGCTCTTGCTCTGGTTCAAATATTGGCAGCAAAGTAGAGGGCTCCTGTAGCTCCAAGGCTGGTATTTCCGTCTCTGGATATAAAGCCAAGTGAAAATCAACCAAGCGATTTCCTTCGACTTTACCTTCCTTTAGTTTTTTTCCTTTTGGCGGTATTCTTCCCTGTAATACAAAGTGAGTAGAATCCATCATAGGTAGCTGTTCAAAAGAGAAGTAGCCATCCTCATCGGTTTGGATTTGTTTATACACCAAATCTCCTTGGAATGAATTCAGCAGAACCTCTGTCCGTACTCTTTCTTCCTTGTCTTTACGGGTAGTGTAACCCGCTATGGTAAATCCTTTTTCTGCTTTATAATCCATTGAAAGCTGCTCCCCTTCTAGCATATCCTTCCAATTAAAACGCCGCCAAGATCGCTGCAAAAGTTGTAAATCTAAATAAAAGCGATTGGTGTTATTCCAGGACTGAAAGTATTGCCTTGGTTCAGGAATAGGATGTTCCAAATCTGAATTCAAGAGTAAATACGATTGGATGTCGTAGCTGCCAGACGGATAAGGAGATAAAGCTTGATTGGTGATAGAAAGAGATGCATCAAATTGCTCCCCCAACAGACTAGAATCTAGCTGGATCGACACTTCGGTCTTTCGTTCTGTATTGATTAATACTTCCTTTTCTTCGTAGTCACAAAGCGCCTGACTGAGGCCATGATCATTAAAAACTAGGCGCTCGGCTCTTGGGCGATTACCTTTGTCAAAAATGGTAAAATGTAGCAGCCCATTGGGGACATCAGCCTTTTTAATCTTAATGGGTTTATCCGTAGGAATTTGATCAAGATAATAAATGACATTGCCCCGTAAATGTCCTACCAAGTAGGCTTTCTTCAGTGCGCTGGTATCGCTGGCATAAATATTGATATACAGATCCTCAGTGAGTGTGGTATTACAATGCAGAGAAAAACCCTGCTTCTGCATCTCTGGCAAACTGGCTTCTACTTGCTGTGGGCCGACCTGTACTTTTACGAAATATTGTTTTCCTTTTTTAGGCGTGAATTTAAATACACCCAAACCATCATGACTAGTTTTTATCGCAGATAAAAAAGCGCCCGTTTCATCCAGTAATTGCCCGCTAGCATCTTGTCCTCTTCCAAAACTATCTCTCACACTAAAACAAACAGTACTAGGAAGGTTGGCGACCAAATCTCCACCTTCTGGAAAAAATTCTATGCGATAGGATGGAGCTTTTTTTCCAGTGTTTTGCACATTTTCGCTATCCGTGGCTGTCACCTCATTTTCAGGTAGAAAATTCAGTACCTGAAAGGCTTCCTCATAAAAATACTCCTCGCCCTGATTGCGCATGTAATTGGTGTAGGCTCGCAGGCGATAAGTGCCTTCGTCGTTGTTGCGCGTCCACTGAAAATCGCCGTGTAAACCCAACTTACGGTGCAAGCGCCAGGTCTTTATTTTTTCATTATTGGGATCGATCAACTCTACGTACACAATATCGCTCGAGGTCACCGGTCTATGATTAACGCCATTCACTAAATAGGCTTTAAACCACATATTCTCCCGATTGGTATAGAAACCTTTGTTGAGATGGAGATAGACTTTTTCTGGAGTATTAGTCGTGCGATAAGTCTGTAATTGATCCAAAATCGGATTGCGGTATAAACCTCTCGCTCCTAAAGTGACACTACTTTGGTAATCAATCGGCAGCATCGTAGCGATGCGGTAATTGGTCCAGTAGCCCGACTCTTCGATTTCATTCTTGTTGATCAATTGACCATTGCTGCCTATAATGAAGCGGCCTGTTTTTGATAATAAAAAAGAGGTGGCGGGTTGTACGGCATCTTTATCTCTACTTTTTCCATAACTTATTATCGTACTTCGCTTGTTGATTATGGTGAAATAATCCGAAAAATAGAGCGTGTCCGCCAATAAACCTCGGGACCAATTTAGATCATCATAATCCATTTGCTGATAAGCGAATTGGGCCTTTTCTTTGGAGTAACTTGTACTTCCAAATTCAAATTGCTGTTCGTTGATGGGGAGTTGGTCTACAAAAGATTGAAAGAAAAGCTGCGCAGATGCTAGATAATACTCGTCTCGCTTTTTGCGTATCTTATTCTGTTTTTTTACTTGAGCAATTTGATCTTCAAAAAAGGAGTGTCCGGCAAAGTAGACATCTTCGTTTTTGTTGAGCTCAAATTTTTCCAAGTAGAACCTTGACCGATAGGCAGTACCTGGATTTTCTAATTGAAGATAATCCATAGCATGTGCAATCAACAAACTATCTTTCTCCTCAAACCACAGCACTTCTGGATTAAGTAATTTTACGCGTTCTTTCCTACTCGTCTCCCCAAAAAAGGCTAACTCGAATTGTCTCATCCATTGCTTACGCTTTCTACCGCGGCCTTTTTTAGTATTGACCGTTACTAGGTCTAGGTTTTGGGTTTTACTTTCTAATAAAATCGTATCAAGACCAAAGCTCAACTGGCTAGTGTACAGCGTTTGAGTCGTATAGTTAAGGTGTGTGATGACAATTTCAGGAACACGGAATTTGGCTAGATTTAACTGCACTTTTCCTGCTGCATTACTCACTTCTCCAATGGAGCTGTTTTTAATAAACACAAAGGCATTTTCGACAGGCGTCTTATTGGCAGCATCAAGTAGGACTAATGAAACGGTGTTTTGTTGCCCCCAAACACCAAGAGGTAAGAGGAGAAGTATTAGAAGTCCTTTGAGTGCGTGCATAATGATGTGTTGAAGGCTGAGAAAAAGGGAGATTTAGTTTACCCGATCCAATGTAATAAATCCCAAATCACCAAATTGTTCAATCCCAATGAATTATAGTCGGCTTTTAGCCATCAATCATCTTTATAAAAACTTGCCTCATGTAGGGGTAGCTGCTCTCCTTTCCCATCTTAGTAACAAATACAAAAATTAAACACATGCGACGCCAACTCTTATTTGGACTTGCTTTACTCTTATTCAATTGTCAACCTGTCTCCGAAAAAATCACCCAACCCGAACATCCACTTGCAGCAAAAATTGACTCCATTGTAATAGCGCAAAAAGCTACATTCGAGCTACCTGGCTTGGCGGTAGGAGTCATTCAAGACGGCGAAGTCATTTATGCCAAAGGACACGGTGTCCAAGCATTGGATACTAAAGCGCCTCTAGATCTTCAATCTATCTTCCATATGGCTTCGGTATCGAAACCCGTCGTGGCCACCGCCATTGTACAGCTAGTAGAAGCGGGAAAAATAGACTTGGAGGAACGCCTGGTGACCTACTTACCGTATTTCACAATGGCAGATGAGCGGTATAAAGATATCACTATACAGCAGATGCTTGTGCATACTTCTGGCATTCCTGATGTAGAAGATTACGAGTGGGAAAATCCTCAACTTGATGACGGGGCTGCAGAGCGCTACTCCAAAAGCTTTGGCGACATGCAACTCGATTTCGAGCCGGGATCAGATTTTAGTTATAGCAATGCTGCCTTTAATCTCTTGGCTGATGTTATTGCTAAAACCTCAGGGATACTCTTTGAAGATTATATGAAGGCCAATATTTTTGAGCCGGCCGGGATGAAAAACACGACCTTTTTCAAGCCCGAGGTACCCGAGGCCATCGCTACCAAGGCACATATTTTGGGGCCTGATTTACAGCTAAAAGTCTGGGAGCACTATCCTTATAATCGCATCCATGCTCCAAGTTCGACACTTAATTCGAATATTGAGGATTTGCTACAATGGGCAAAACTGAACCTCAATAAAGGGACCATCAACGGAAAGGAGGTGTATAGTCAAAAAGCCTATCAAATGCTGACTACAGGTCAATACCCAATAGGAGAGCAAGATAGTGTTTGTCTGAGTTGGTTTACCAAAAAAGTAGATGGCCAAAAATTGCTTGGCCATAGCGGAGGCGATGAAGGATTCCGCACTTATTTTGGGTTTATTCCCTCTACGCAGTCTGCCGTTGTACTCATGGGCAATGGAGATACTTTTTGGAATGACTACTTAGTTAATGCCTTACTTCAGAGGCTAGAAGGAGTGAAACCTTGGAAACAACCCATTAGCTTCGATTTGAAAAACCTCATCCTAACCGAAGGTATTGATGCCGTAAAGGCCTATTATTTTGATAAAAAAGAAAATGCAGCAGATCAGTATCTTTTTCGCACTGGCTTTTTAGATGACTTGGGCTACAAATGTATAGATCGCGGTCATTATCAGGAAG
Source organism: Saprospiraceae bacterium (assembly GCA_042095835.1). Lineage (GTDB taxonomy): Bacteria > Bacteroidota > Bacteroidia > Chitinophagales > Saprospiraceae > DATFKA01. The sequence continues at coordinate 20,969 of JBELML010000073.1, read as the reverse complement.
CGCTAGATATTTTCTTATTTATGGTAGAGTTGGAGCCTGAGCATAGCGGTTGGCCAGATAGTGTAGCTGATGCCTATCGCGCAATGGGCGAGCAAGAAAAGGCCATCGAATGGTATCAAAAAGCATTAACTATCGATCCAGATCAAGGCTTCTCCCAAAGGAAACTACAAGAATTATTGGGAAGCTAACTTCTCATAGCAAACACAATCCACTAATGCTGGATAATCACCTAGTTTGGGATGTTTAAAGTCGAGGACTTTAGTCATCCCAATTTTTTGCATCACATGGATCGAGGGCTGATTAATTTGCGGAGCGATAGCCACTATTTTTTCTAAACCTATTTCTTGAAAGCCATAGCGAAGACAGCTTAGCGCCCCTTCGGTGGCATATCCTTTAGCCCAAAAAGCCTTGTCTAAGCGCCAACCAATATCTACTACTGGCGTAAATGAGGCTTCATAATCTTGGTAGCACAAACCGATAAAACCAATAAACTGCTCATCAATTAGGCGATCTACAGCAAAATAACAATAGCCGCGCTCCTCGTACATCTTTTGATACCGGCGCATTGCGGCCCTAGACGTACTAGCATCATTTATGGTAGGAAAAAAGCGCATCACCTCCGGATCTGTATTCAACTTTAGGAAGCCGTCAAAATCGCGAGCGTCCCAATTTCTGAATCCCAAACGTTCAGATTTGAATAGATAAGTTGTCTTCATAGCTACTAAGAAAACGAAAATTCGCTAAATCGTTCCCATAGCTGTGGAAAAGCTGTACCTTTATTTATCAAAGTTGTGATATCCTGATATAGTGAAGTAGTCATGTGTAGTCGGTGTATTATTCAGCTATTCATTCATTAGATCAGCAAGACTTTAGAAACTCTGTGTTTTCGCGAAAGCTTTAGGGTATTTTTCATTCATTGATCAACCTCCCCTGAATCTTCAGCAAGCAGACACATTTACTCATTGACACATTCACGCATTGACAAATGGCAGACACTAGCTACTGGACAGGATCAGAAAAATATTTATGCCCCAAAGATTTGGCGCAAGCCTTTCACATGGCGCGTACTTTGGGGATGCCGCTTTTAATAGAAGGAGAGCCCGGCACCGGCAAAACGGAGCTTCCGATACATTATGCCAATGATCTAGACTTGGATTTATTTGTGTATCCGGTTGGATCAAAATCTAATGTAGAGCAGTTCGTTGCTCGATTCGATCATGTGAAATACTTGAGAGATTCACAAATTGAGATTCTGAATGCCCAGCGGGAAGAAAAGGGTTTGGAAAGTCGCCTTTCAACAGGTGGTAGAAACCCCGAGACACTTGGCGATTATGTTGTAAAGGGCCCAGCTGCACAGGCTTTTAGTAGCCCCAATTCTGTGTTGTTGATTGATGAGATCGATAAGGCGCCCAGGGAGTTTCCCAATGATTTGCTCTATGCTTTAAGTCACCGCAAATTCATCATGCCAGAATCTGGTGAAGTAGTCGAGACAACGGAAACAGAAATGCCCGCTATTGTCATCACCTCGAATCGCGAGCAGGAATTACCTACAGCCTTTAAAGGGAGGTGTATCTATCATTATATCCACTTCCCAGATCGGGATATTATGCAAAAAATTGTAGAAAAACATCATCCTAGTATTGAAAACAAGGTGGTAGACATGGCGATGAATGTTTTTTATCACCTTAGAAAAATAGGTTTAGAAAGAGCACCGACAACCAGAGAGTTGCTCAACTGGCTCAAGTATGTCAAACCCATGGCACCAACTGAAGCTAAACGCAAAATACAAGAACTTGAAGGTCTGGGAGCGCTCATCAAGGTGAAAAGCGATTTGGAAAAGGTTGTACAAAATGTACTCCGTAATCCAATTGACTTCTCTAAGCGTTCTAATATGAATTAATGCTGTAGATTTTACTACAAGGACTTTTCATTTAATCATTCATTAATGTTCACTTCTCTTCCAAGCTTTTTTCGCGAATACGGCCTTTCTTGTGATGTCAGGACGCTACTCCTTTTGCGCAAAGCCACTGAAAAGGGCTTGGTAAAGACCTTGGGAGATATGTACCAGGTGCTCAAGGGCATTATTGTCAATGAACCTAGAGATATTGGGCCTTTTACCAGAGCTTACTACAAGTATTTTCTGAATATTGAAGTGCGTCCCGGCGAAAGCCTAGACGATGCCATACGCAGGTCTGAGACTTTTAAGAAATGGCGAAATCAGTACCTCGAAGAGGCTGACCGTGATGTCGAATTCTCTACCGAAGAACTCATCAATCGCTTTTTGGATCAGGTGCATATGACGCATTATGATATTAAGGAAATCATTGATGGCCGAGAACTTTTTGATAAAAATGATCCAGATCAAACAGATCAGGTCGACCCCAACGATCCAGGTACCGTCAATCCCAGAGAGCTGGATAAAATGGCAGACTATTCTGACATAAGCCTCAAAGAATTATTGGAACGACTAGAGCGTATTCAAGGCCAGCAAAAAGACCGACACGGTGGTGGAGATCATTGGGTAGGTACAGGCGGCATATCGCCCTATGGGCATGGCGGTGCCGCTAAAGGTGGTATCAGAGTCGGTGGCTCAGGAGGTGGAAAAATGGCGCGTAAAGTGATTGGTGATCCCAATTTCTATCCAGTAGACCTAGATGCTATCATCAATGACAACAATGTAGATGCTGCTTTAGCCTCCCTCAAAGGCGTCATCGAAGAAAGCGCCCGGGAGAACCTAGACATTCCCAAAACCATTAAATCGGGCCTAAAAAGAGGTGGCCTATTTCTACCCGAACTCGAACACGAAAAGGACGAGAAGCTACAAGTGTTGGTACTGATCGATAATGGCGGTTTTTCCATGCATCCTTATATAAAAGCCGTGCAGGATCTTTTCAAAAAAATGAAAACGCGCTTTGCTCATGACCTGGAAGTCTATTATTTCCATAATTCGATCTACGGCGTTGTCTACGAAGATGCAGCGCGTATGAAGGTTTTGCCACTGAAACGCTTCTTGGATAAAGATGAAAAATACCGCGTATTCATCATCGGCGATGCCGCTATGGCGCCCTATGAATTGACTGCCAATAGCATCAGAGGGCTGCAATCCATCCACAAAAAATTTAAGCGAAGTGTTTGGCTGAATCCTGAACCTCAGCAGTATTGGCACCATACCTATACGATCCAAGCCATTAAGCAGATTTTTCCGATGTTTCCACTTACACCACGTGGCATTGAACAAGCCGTACGCGAGATGAATCGAAAGTATAAATCCTAATCCTCGACCACCAAATGGGGGACTTGACTCAGGTCCCAATCGATCACCAAACCTTTTGCCAGACTACGGGCGATTGCTGCTCCATAAAGGTGCTCTGCTAGATAAAGAGCAGCCTCGAATGACTTGGCACCTCCGGCAGAAGTGATATATTTTCCATCATGTACAAAAAGTAAATCCTTTCGGATATCCAGCTTGGGAAACATATCTCTCATACGATCGATATCGCTAGGAAAGGTAGTAGATACCTGCTGATCTAGCAATCCAGCTTTGGCCAAAACAAAGGCGCCATCACAATGAGAAGTAATAAACTGCGCCTGCTGATCTGCCTTTTGCACAAAACGAATCATGGCTTCATCTTCTAAGTCCGTATCTAGATGATGCTCCGCAGAGGGAACCACCAGTATATCTATTTTAGGCAAATCCTCTTCCAAATAATTGTAATCAGGTAGCAGCTTTATGCCTTCGAATGTAGTAATGGGCTCTAGGGTATTGGCTACCAAAAATACATTCATCGCCTTGATGCCCTCTCTAAAGATCGTATGCTGAAAGATATCATAGGGCGCTGTCAACTCCGTGTTATAAACGCCATCCATAATGAGAAAGGCGACATTATACCGATCGGGATCTAAAGGAGGTTTTTGGCTTTTTGTAAATGTATTTTCACTAGCAGATGCTGCTTGGTCTTCCGACGAGCAGGCCGCCAAGATAGCCAAGCCTAGTATAAATAAGATGTACCTCATATTGTGTTTTAGCCGGGCATATTTTCCAGCTTTTTGCGATTAAGTATTTTAATAGAACCATCAACGATGTTAATATAGCCATCATTTTTGAATTCGGTCAGCATCCTGATTACACTTTCTTTGGCTGTACCAACAATACGCGCTAAATCATCCCGTAAAATGGAAATTGCCTCGGTTTCTTCTTTATCACCAAGCAATAAAACGGCATCTGCTACACGCTTGCGCACCGAATTATACGCCAATTGTAATAATTGCTCTTCCTGTTCGGAGATGTTTTTAGCGAGCATTTTAATCAACTGCGAGGTCACATCTCTATTACCGTGTAGCAATTTGAGAAAATCTTCTTTAGGCACAAGGCTGATCTCCGTACCTTCAAGAGCAGCCGCAGATTCGCTATGCTCATCCCCTTTGATCAAGTCGACGTAGGCAAAGAAATCTCCTGGTTGACAGATATTGAGAATATACTCTTTGCCGTGCTCGTTGGTTTTAAAAATTTTCACCTTGCCAGCATTAACAAAATAAAGGTAACGAGGAAAATCGCCCTCCTCAAAGATCAATTCGCGTTTCTTGAAGCTTTTGACTTTACGATCATTGGATAGTTTTTTGAGTGCTTCGTAGCCTTTGGCCTCATTGATAAAAGCACTTAGCCCCTTTGCGGTGCCATCGAACTGTTTTTTGAGTTGCGCACTTTTTTTGAGTCTGGTCTCCAACACAGAGAGGAGTTCATCCTTATAAAAGGGTTTGGTGATATAATCATCGGCTCCCAGGTTCATCCCTCTTCTAAAGTCAGATTTTTCTGATTTGGCAGTTAAAAAGATGAAGGGTGTGGTTGCCGTTTCACTTTTCCGTGATAAAATATTGAGCACCCCGAATCCATCGAGTCGCGGCATCATGACGTCACACAAGATGAGGTCAGGCTTCTCTACTATTGCTTTGTCGACACCGATTTTGCCATCTTCGGCACTGACGACGTCATAGCCATAGAGTTCTAATATTTCTTCCAGATTTTCTCTTACTTCCTGATTGTCTTCGATAATAAGAATTTTCTTTTGATCCATGGCTGTTGTTATATAATGATTGAATACCTCTAGTCACGCACTATTTCTACTGGAATAGCAACGGTAAAGGTCGTTCCTTTTCCCTCTTTACTTTCAAAGGCAATCCGGCCGTTGAGTAAGTCTAGATACCTTTTTACAATATTGAGACCGAGGCCAGTACCTTGTATATTTTCTACATTATGTGCTCTGAAAAATCGTGTAAATAAGTGTTGCTGCTCTTCCTCAGGGATACCTATCCCGTAATCTCGAATACGAATTCTGAGGTTTCTATCTTCAAAAACGACGGAGCAATCGATAGATTGACCAGGGTCTGAATATTTAATAGCATTAGAAAGCAGGTTGTATAAGATGTTTTTCAGCATCTTTTTATCTACAATGATATCTATATCTTCAGGTGCATCTAAGTGGTTGATCTTTTGATCTGCCTTTAATAAACCGTCTAAGTCTTCGAGTATTTCCCTACAGAAATCCGCCAGATTGAATTGTACCGGCTTGGAATTGATTTTCCCCTCTTCCAGCTTACTTAAGGACAAGAAATCGTTAAGGATACCTGTGAGGTTAGAAACCGCGGACTTGATGCGATTGGTGTGCCGTATCCTTTTGTCTTGTTGCTCCAGTTTTTCATAGGCCTCAATTAGGTCGGCAGAAGATAAAATGGTACTCAGTGGTGTACGAAACTCATGCGAGGCCATCGATACAAAACGAGATTTAAGCCGATTCAATTCCTTTTCTTTTTCAAAGGCCTTGCGCAGTGCTTTTTCTTTATTAATTAACTCCTCCTCCGCAGAGATGCGTTCTTGGACTTCGTGTTCAAGGTTATCTTTTACACTCAATAATTTATTAATGGCAGCTGCTAGCTCTTCAGTGCGCTCAATGACTCTTTCTTCAAGGTGGGCATTGAGGTCTTTTATTTCTTTTTCAAAAGCTTTCTCTTGGGTGAGATCGTGTAAAATCCCGGTGAATTTCTGTTCAAAACCAGGTACTTCGCTAATACTAAGACGTAGATGGAAGGTCGATCCGTCCTTTCTTTTTCCAATCACCTCTCGTCCGATTCCTATAATTTTCGCTTGTCCAGTTTGTTGGTAATTTCTGATATATTGGTCATGCTCACTACGCCTGGGTTCAGGCATCAGCATAGAGACATTCTGGCCTTCCATTTCGCTTATGTCATAGCCAAACAGTTTTGCGGAGGCTTCATTGGCCAATTCCATTACGCCTCGGTCATTGATGATTATGATTCCATCGGTAGCCGTTTTCACGACGGCTTTTAAAATGGAATCGTCTTCTGCGTTTTGATGTTGTTGTTGATTCAAGGTTGTAGTGGTTAAGTAGTCGTAAAGGTAAAAAGGCTTAAATCCTTGTATGAATATAAAAAGTCAGTCCTAAAGATGATAAAAGTCACTAAAATTAGTTTCAAAAAGCGCCAAATTGCTAAAAGCAATAGAAGGTCAAATGCCAATGCTTTACGCCAAACAAATATGACTAAGAACATTCACAACATATCACCTATTATTAAGCTCGAGTTGCTGGGTATCGGCTCTATCCGTTACTTAGAGGTAAAAGCAAGGTTAGAGGAAGCACTCGCTGAAATGGGGCTAGAGCTAAGTATCCATGAAATAAAGGATATCGATCATATCTTAGAAAATGATATTTTGGGCATCCCTGCTTTAAAAATCAATAACCGTATTGTTTTTCAAAATACCGTACCTACGGTAATCCAAATTAAATCAGCGCTAAAAGCGGTTCTACAAGAAACTAAATAGGAAGCCTTTTTCTATATTCTTGTTTCTTCGTTTTACTTTGTAAGGAATCTACTAATTAATTGCATCATCTCCTAGGTCAATTTCATATATTCGTTTATGCAAAAGATTCTATTACCAACAGACTTTTCGGAACATTCCAGGGCTTCGGCACTATATGCAGCTCAAATGGCCCATCTGATGAATGCGCGTTTAGACATCGCTCATGTGACAGATATTGTCCCATCGGTTGGCATTTACGAATCCGCACAACAATTAACAGATCAAAAGCTACGCGGCGCTTTTAATGCTTTAGTAAAAGCAATGGAGGAAGCTGTAGGAGAAAGTTTTGCCTATGAGACGTTTATACTTTCTGGTACAACGACCTCTACGCTAGCCGCGCTAGCCGAGCGCTACGAACTCGTAGTTATGAGTTCTAAAGGTGAGGTGGATTTGGATCGATTTTTTCTGGGCAGTACAACCAAGTATCTTATCCAGCAAAACCAGGCACCTATATTGGTGGTACCACCAGCTTATACTTTTAAAAAGATAGAGAAGGTCGTTTGGGCCCTAGATAGCCATGAGGTGACAACTTTCAAGCAGATACATCCGCTACCTGTGATTGCTAGCCACTTTAATGCTAAAGTCGAAATATTCCACCACGATGAAGGGCCCGGAGAGGAAGGATTACAACTAGATCTCGCCATCTTTTTAGAAGATATCGAGTATTCCATCCACTATGATTTTGGTAATGCCAACATTATCGACGCCATCCTAGATTTCGCCCAAGATGCCAAGTCAGACCTGATCGCTATGATTCACCATCCACGTAATCTACTCCTACAATTCATCAATCCTAGCAAAACCCTCAATAGTATCTCAAAAAGCAAAACCCCCTTGCTCGTTTTGCCAGAGCGGCGGGTAGAGTGAGGTAATGGTGTAATGTTTATTAGTCACACACATAGCACATGGCACATGGCACCTAGCAAAGCATCATCCCAAGTCTGGTAATTTTGCGATAAACTTTCGGGTACTTCGGCCAAGCTTTTCTAAAACGGCCTCCCGAATTTGGTCATAGACTTGCTGATTGAGGGTACAGCGAATGGTATACAAATCGAGGTCTGTTTTATCGCTATCACTTTTGAAGAAAAGGATTTGATTGATACTCTCCTCACTCTTGAGCATAAAGGCCCCTACTTGCATAGATACGGCATCGTTGGTATGGGTCACTAAGCCCATTTGGAAGTTGCCCTTTTCTAGGGAGTGGGTATTGCGTTCAAAAACTTTGATGATACTGTCGTTGGCTTCTCCAAGGTCTTTGAGGGCATCTAGAGTTTCTGTAATAATCGCAGCATAATTTTGTCCAGCCAAGGCCGTAAAAATACTCACCACAGCACTATCCATTTCGAATAGATTGGAGTTGGAGTCATAGCGAGCAAACTCTTTTTGCTCCAGATTCCAACCAACACCGGCAAGGACTTCAACGTAGCGATCGTACCATTGAAGGATATGATCTGCTTCGGGGAATTCTAAATCGGCGACGCGCTGCGCCATGAGCGTTGAATTTAGTACATCCTGGCGTAGTTGCCCAGGCACCTCCGCTACGAAAGACATGATGCTCTTATTATTGATATAACCTTCGACGATATCATCGGCAGGTGTCGAATCATCACTTTCTAATGCACTACGATTGGTTGAAAAAGATTCTCCAAGGTGGATAGGTGCCACTTTCAATTGGGCAACAAAGTCTTTAGGATCTGTCATGATTGAGATAGGTTTAATGGTTGGAGCTAATATACGAGTTTTTTATCAGGTGCCATATCTCAAGTGTCATAGACCGGGGGACCTGACACCTGACACCTGACACCTGGCACCTGGCACTTGACACCTGGCACTTGGTTTAACAAAATATTAGTTGGCTCTTTTAGGAGAAATCTACCAATTTGGGCTATCTTACCGCGTGTATGGAATGTTTCGTTTGTTGAAAATTAAAATTATTTTATACTTTCAGCAATGGAGCATCACCTCCTTAGCGTATACTATTAAACAACAGATTGCAGGAAATGAGTACATCTACTTTAGACAATAGATTTGAAAATCAACCCCAACTTTGGGGGCACCCAATTGGCCTTTATATTTTATTCCTAACCGAAATGTGGGAGCGTTTTTCCTATTATGGGATGCGTGCACTATTGGTGCTATACATGACAGCCACCGCAAGCCATGAAAATGGCGCTGGCCTCGGCTGGACTGATAAAGAAGCCATCGCCTTGTATGGCTGGTATACTATGCTGGTCTACATTGCCTCTATTCCTGGCGGCATTATTGCAGATCGATATATTGGGCAGAAAAAATCTGTTTTAGTTGGCGCTATTGTCTTATGTCTTGGCCATGGTGTTTTAGCTATTGATGCCTTGTGGGCCTACTATACGGGTCTAGGGCTGGTCATCTCAGGAGTTGGTTTGTTAAAGCCCAATATCTCCACTATGGTGGGTGGTCTTTATCAGCAAGGAGATATCCGAAGAGATAAAGGTTTTAGTATCTTTTATATCGGTATTAATTTGGGGTCTTTCTTGGCTACCATGATTGTCGGTTTGGTCGTAGCAAGTTATGGTTGGCATGCAGGTTTCGGTCTCGCAGGTATTGCTATGGTATTCGGGTTGATCGTATATATTTATGGTCAAAAGTACCTGACGCACGTTGGTAACCTCGTCAAAAAAGAAGAATTAGATTCGGATACTTCCATCGCTTCCCTTTTTGCCAAACTCCCCTCCAAGCAAGTACCTTTATTGGTGGTCATTGGCTTACTCATTGGTTCAGTTTATGGTTGGTATTCTTCTGGTTGGGCATACGGCTTGCTCTATATTTTTATTGCTTTTATAGTGGGTATGATGATGATGATTTATACCGATTTAACTACTAGAGTAGAGAAAGACAGGTATATGGTTTTGCTCCTATCCTTTGTAATGGTCATCATTTTCTGGGGTGCATTTGAGCAGGCAGGAGGTTTAATGAACCTGTATACAGAATCAAAAACGAATCGCGTACTCTTCGGATGGGAAATCCCTACCGTGATGTACCAAAGTTTAAATGCTGGCTTTATTATTCTATTTGCTACAACAGTAGCTAATATCTGGGCTAGAAGGAAGCTGAAAAACAAAGAAGCAAGTTCCTTATTCAAAATGGCGACCGGTATCATTATCATGGGCCTAGGTTTCGTCTATATGGTCTTTGCCGCAATGGAATACGAAAGTACAGGCAGCTCCAATATGATTTGGTTAGTGCTTGCTTACTTCTTCCATACCATTGGGGAGTTGTGTATATCTCCAGTAGCCCTTTCTTTTATCACCAAATTAGCGCCTGTGAAATATGCTTCCCTCATGATGGGTGTATATTTTGCCGCAACTGGTCTTGGGAATAAACTAGCTGGGGTGGTCGGAGAATCTGCTTCTGACTACGGAGAGTATACCATCTTTTTAGGCATTACCGGTTTTACCGTTGTTGTTGGTATTATTTTCATCTTAATACTCAAACCATTAAAACGACTAGTACACGGAGCAGAGGATGAAGAAAGAGAGCTGGCGCACTAGCCTATAAACACTTGAGCATATGCAAGCGAATCCATATCAGAGAATAGAAATCTTCTTTTATTCTCTTGCCGCTGGGCAAATCCTATTTGCGGCCATTACTTACTTCTTCTTTTTAGATAGTGGAGAGAAAAGTGATATTCCACAACTTTTATACGTAGTGCCCGTCGCGCTTATTGCCTGCATGGGTGCCGCCTATTTCATGAATAACAAACTACGAGAAACTGCTCCTGATCAGAAAGAGGAAGCAGCCAAACTCTCGCACTATAAATCTAGAGTGATCTTGCGCGGTGCTTTGATGGAAGGTGCAAATTTACTGGCCATTGTAGCAGCTTTAATCACCGGAGACGTTACGTTCTTTTTCCTCTTTTTGATAGGCTTTTCTGTGTTTTTCTATTTTCGACCTTCTAGGTATGAATTAGAACAAGATTATCAGTTAGTGGCTTGATTTTAATTTTTTTTTGGGCCGAAAGGCAAAGAAAAACCAAAAAGCAGTCAGCATACCTACCATCGCTGGCACCAAAAATATCGAGCGCCAATTATGACTAGTATCTGCAAGTGTATAATGATCTACTACTGCTCCCGAGAGGTAGGCACCAAATAAAGGCCCCAAACCAACGGTGATCAATACAATAAAACCTTGAGCAGTAGCCCTCAATTGTACCGGTACACTTTGATCTATATAAATTTGTCCAACCAAGGAAGTGTAGTTAAAGGTGATCCCTTGACATAATATCGCTAGATAAATCATCCAGGAGGCGCTTCCTGAATCTCCTTGCCCAAAGAGTATATACCGAAATCCCCAAGCAAACATGCCAAACACTAATAAGGGTTTCAAACCTACTTTTTTCATAGCGAATGGTAGACTCAGCATCAGGATAACCTCCGCCACTTGCCCCAAAGCCATACTGCCCGCGGGGTTGGGAAAGTCGATCTCATAGAGATAGGGATTGACAAAGCTGTAATAAAAAGAGGCCGGAATTCTGATAAAAGTAATACCAATAATAAAGACGATAAAAGCTCTATTCTGCAGCAAAACCTTCGCTTCGCTACCCAATAATTTGGATAAGGAGCGCTGCTTGGATTGTGTGGGTGGTGTCTTAGGTAAAAACCAGCAGAAAACCCCAAACCCCACCGAAAGACTACCCGCCAATAAAAAAGGGAAGATCGTCACCTCCCATTGCATGGCGCTTACCAAAAATCCCGCAATCACCCAGCCAAATGATCCCCACACTCGTATGTAGGCAAAGTCTCGCTCTCTATCTTCTATATGGTGAAAAGTGATAGAATTAGACAAGGCCATGGTAGGTACGTACATAAAAGTGTAGCTCAGCAGAAGGCCAAAAAACCACCAAAATTCTGTAGTATAGGCCAAGGAAATCAACAATAGCCCACCAAAACCATGGAAAAAGGCCAGCAGTTTCTCTGTAGAGAAAAAACGATCCGCTAGCAAACCCGTAAAAAATGGAGAAATCAGGCCCGCAATCGCCAGAGTCCCATATAGTAGACCTACCTGCCTGCCAGAGAATTTCAACACCTCAATAAGATAAGTACCACCCGAAACATACCAAGTACTCCAGATAAAAAACTGGAAAAACATTAAGGTAGAAAGACTGAATTTAAGCGCCTTGGCTTTCATCGCACAAAAGTGCTGATTTTTTATAAACATTGCCCACAATAAACCAAGCACTAGGGCAAACGCATTAAAATAAAAACTTAAAAAGAAATGTTTATTACTCGAAATTAGGTGTGAATAAGGTCATAAGCGAAGTGCGGGATGCCGCCTAGGCACTGTTCGAGTGGAACGAGTTTGGCTAGGCAAGATTTTTTTGCTTCGTTTTTGTATCGAATGACAAAAATGAAGATGCTAGAGCGGGTTTGAATTGGATTTTAAGCAGGAATAATAAAAAGTTGCAGGGTGATTTTTGGGTAATTTTGCCCTAACCAGGCACTTCTCGTGAGACATTTGTTAATCAATACATTATTTCTACGATATTCGCTAGACTTGCTTTAAAAGTGACCACAAGTCTCCATTGACACTAAAATAAAACGGTGACTTCTTCCAGAAAAACGGTCTTAATAAACGATTGGTAATAGATTAGCAGACCTGAGCGCTCTTGTAGATCGAAAATTTAGTATTTTAGCGCGCATTTCAGAATTCGAATACAAGTTGTCCATGATTTTAACAGACAAAAAGATACTTGAGGGAATAGAACAAGGAGAGATAATTATTGAGCCGTTTAATCGTTCTTGTCTGGGAACCAACTCCTACGATGTACACCTAGGCAAGTATTTGGCTCGCTATAAGGATCACATCTTAGATGCCAAAAAACACAACCAAATCGAGCACTTTGAAATTCCAGCCGAGGGGTTTGTTCTTCATCCAAATACCTTGTATCTTGGAGTAACGGAGGAGTACACAGAAACACACAATTCAGTACCCTTCCTTGAAGGAAAATCTAGTGTTGGACGCTTGGGCATTGACATCCACGCAACTGCTGGAAAAGGCGATGTCGGCTTCTGTAATTTTTGGACCCTGGAGATTTCCTGTACGCACCCAGTACGTGTATACGCAGGTATGCCGATTGGGCAACTCATTTACTTTACAATAGATGGCGAGATTGAACGCTATTACCATAAGAAACCAGACGCAAAATACAATACTCGAACGGATAAACCCGTCGAAAGCATGATGTGGCGAAATAAGTTTTAAGACCCATCTGCACTAAATAATCTCAAAAAACGATATTCTCCCATGAAACAATTGTTGTCTGTCTTGGGCCTTTTTGTTATTGTATTGCAATCTTTTGGCCAACAACTTAACCCCGATTTCCAAACGGTAATTACCCGTCCGGCCAGCATTGCAGCTACTGCCGAGCAAGCCGATGGTAAAATCCTTTTAGGAGGTTCCATTTCTAGAGTAGATGGTCAAATCGAATTCAATATCGTGCGACTAAATACCAATGGTCAATTCGATGCTACCTTCAATCCTTCGGTACGCGATACCTTTATTACAAGCATAGATGTTCAGGATGATCAAAAAATTCTGGTGGGCGGCTATAGCCGTATCGACGACCAGGAGAATGGAGTCGTTTTTCGCTTGAATGCCGATGGCTCCTTTGATCCTACCTTTGCAGCCGACACCTTCGATAATCGAGTGCAAACCGTTATCGAATTGTCGAATGGGCGCATCGCAGTGGGCGGTATTTTTTCCAATCTAGCAGGCCAATCTTCCCGCGGACTGATTCAATTGAATAGTAATGGCTCCATCGCGCGGACTTTCAACCTAGTACAGGGAGATGGCACTTTGATCATTTATGATCTTTTGGAGCAGGGCGATCAGTTCTATGCTGGTGGTAATATCGATAGCGATGCAGAACTCTATCGCTTTTCTAATAATGGCGTGAGAGATAATAACTTTACTATTGATGAAATTATTGGAGACAATGATTTTATGATCTCGATCCGGCAATTAGCCGCGCTGTCCAATGGAAATATTGCTTTTACGACCTACACCTGGGAGTTTGATCCGCAGGTCGTGACGGTCACCCCTAATGGAGATAGAGTCGTGCGCCAAAGTATTCCTAATCCTTTTGGTTTAACAATTACCGAAAATGATCAGGTACTAGTAGCCGGAGAGTTTGAGGGGCGTTCAGATGTCTATCTTGCCGACGGTACAGACTTGACACCTTTCGTCAGTGGACCTCAAGCAGACGATCAGGTTTATAATTTACTTACGCTCTCCAATGGTAATATCCTCGTTACTGGTCGATTTGGTTTATATAAAACTCGAATACGTGAAGGAGTCGCTTTGATTAACCCAAATAATCGAACGATAGATGGTAGTTTTCAACCTTTCATCCAGCGTTCGGGACTAGTCAATCGATCTATTGCTTTGGGTGACCAACTGCTAGTAGCGGGAGATTTCACTCAAATTAATGGCAACCGAGTTGTCAACTTGGCACGGCTCAATGATGATGGAAGCCTAGATCAAAGTTTTCAGCAAACGGCTATCCCTAGTTCGAAAGCCATCAATAATATCTTTATACAGTCCGATGGAAAAATCATGGTGGGTACATCTGCCTCTTCCTTAGACCCAGACCCGCATGTTCCTGTTAACCGTCTAAATGCAGATGGCTCTACAGATAATGGATTTCAGATCCCAGGTGACTTGAGCGTCTTGGGAAATGTGAATGGTTTTAATCAATTGGCAGACGGTCGATTGGTCGTGCATGGCTCTTATTCTATCTTGACAGATAATGGATTCTTTCGTCAAATTGGCATATTCAATCAAAATGGAGACTTTGATCCTACACTTTCCAATAGTATAAGTGCTTCGAGTCTCAATGCAGTGGTTATGGTAGACGGGAATCTACTGATTGGCGGAAATCGAATAAGAATCGGCGACGGACCTCAAAGTCCTATGGTATTAGTAAGTCCTACTGGTCAGGAGGTTACAGGATTTACCTCAACCCTAGCCCTGACCTCAAATGTACAAGAGATTTTTCCTTTAAATAATGAGCAGTTCTTGGTCAGTGGCCAACTCTTCGACGGTGTCAATTTCCGAGAACTGGCAAGGGTTAATGCTAATGGAGCCTTGGATATCAGCTTTGATTGGCCCTTGTTTGGTAGTTCCAGGCCACCGGTCTTCCCGCCACGTGATGTAGTAGAATTGCCTAGTGGAGATTTATTGATCAGCAACTCCGAAATAAGTGCATCAAGTTCTCTATGGTTGACCGATAGTGAAGGGAATCCTAAGGACACCATAGTTGTTGCCGAACGTGCATTTATTAATGATTTGGCCCCTGCCTCAGATACGGTTTTTTATGTAGGTGGTGCTTTTACCATTGATGCTCAACAAACCTCCTTGGTTCAGTTGCAGCTCTTTCAGGCCGATACGAGCAGCAATCCTAATCCAGAAACCTTCTCTGGCTTTTATATCACCTCTGATTCTGTAGAAGTAGGAGAGCAAGTCTGTGTGTCTTTTAATGCGTCTGATTTAAGCGATGTATTAGGCATACAATTGGTGATCAACTACGATGCTGAAAAACTAGCCTTCGACTCGATCACGAATTTGAATCTCAGTGGTTTATTAGAGGCCGACTTTGGTCTGCCAGGTAGTAGTGGCAACCCACCGGGCATTATCCGTCTAGTGTGGATTGAGCCAGGTCTGAGTGGTGTGTCGGTAAGTGATACCGCACAGTGGTTTGATCTTTGTTTTACCGCAGTGGCCACCGCTGATTCCACTGAAATCACCATTTCCGAGACAGAAATTGTAGATCTCAATGACAACCTTTTTAGTGTAACAACCCAAGCTGGAAAGATTAGCATCACAGAGGACATGAGTGTAAGCGCTGATACCTTGTTTGTAAACCTAAACGATGAGCAAGTAAAACAAGGAGAAGAAGTCTGTTTACAAGTGAGCGTAAGCGATTTTGATTTTATTGCTGGGATGCAGTTCAACCTTAACTATGATCCCGCTAAACTCGATTTCAAAGAAATAAGAAACCTCAATCTAGAAATGCTGACCCCAGGAAGCTTTGGTCTACCCGGAGTGGGTGCTAATCCGCCAGGTAGGATTAAAGTATCTTGGTTTGACTTGGAAGTTAATGGTATTTCCGTACCAGATGAAACCGTCATCTTTGAGATCTGTTTTACGGCACTCGCTGAAACAGGCACCGACGATATCACCTTTTCTAACACGGAGATCATCGGCAATGAAAATGAATCTATCGAATTTGTAGGTCAAGCTTCTACCATCAGTTTCTTACCAGCAGATGATATTACCCAACCTACCTTCGCTCTTTCTGCAGGTGATGCCACCGTAGCACAAGGCGAGGAAGTATGTATTCCGATCACCGTGACCAACTTTGAAGATTTAATCGGTGTAGGGTTTAAAATGACCTATGATCCATCGGTCTTATCGTATGATCGCGTCAGAGGTTTCAATCTTCCCAATTTAAACCGTGGAAGCTTTGACGAACCGGGCGACGGTGCGACACCTCTTGGCGAAATCGAAGTCAATTGGCTGGATTTCACCTTAAACGGCATTAACCTGGACGATGGGACCGCCATTTTTGAAGTATGCTTTAAAGCTTTAGCAGAAAGTGGCAGTACCGCTCTAGGTTTCTCAGAAGAAACCATATTGAATAGCGATAACGAATTGGTAGATTTCAATTCAGATGCTGGTATCATCAGCTTCACACCGAATACTGGTGTCATGGCAGATACGCTAATCATTGATATTGCTAGTGATACCGTAGGTTTGGAGGAGCTCTTTTGTATACCAGTTCGAGTCGAAGCTTTTGAAGATATTGTAGGGCTTGAGTTCACTATCAACTATGACACCAATCTACTGACTTTCGAAAATGTTGGAAACTTTAATCTCTCAGGTTTAGAAAACAGTGTAACCCGACCGGGTGAAGGCGTAATCCCTTTTGGAGAATTTAAAGTCGCTTGGTTTGATGCTAGAGTAGAAGGCGTCAACCTCCCTGATAGTTCTATTTTATTTGAAATGTGCTTTAGTTCAAAAGCCAGTGAAGCCACTGCCACTTTATCATTTTCTGATGTAGAAATCACTGGACTAGTGGTAGACAATGTACCCTTTGAAGGAAAGGAAGGCAGCATTTTAATTGATGAAAATGGCGGACAAACTGGATTTGACAATGATGACTTTCTCCTACAAGTCATCGGCGATACCGTCTTGACCGATGATAAATTTTGTCTGCCCGTATTTGCCAAAGACTTTGACGGTATTGCTGATCTATCCTTTAGCTTATTCTACGACCCAATGGTCTTGAGATTTGATAGTGTGAGTGCGCTAGCTTTTGCAGATCTAGGAGATAATATAACCGAAGTACAGGTAGAAGGAGAAACCCTAAGAACTATACGTGTAAATTGGTCGAATGATGCCGAGCAAGGCCAAAGCTTGCCTGATAGCACACAACTGATGAGTTTTTGTTTTACAGCTATTGATATCGGTCAAACCATCGTAGCGCTAGGCACCGGTAGCGTACAAGATGCAACGGGAGAGCCAGTAGCATTTCAAAGCGAAAACAGCCGTGTAGTAGTCAATAGCCGTATAATTAGTGAGGACAACTTCTTTACGGTGAAAGTATCAAGTGATACGGTAGACCAAGATGACAGCTTCTGCCTAGATATAAGTGTTGATAATTTCGAGGATATTCTGAGTGTCAAATTCAACCTGAACTACGATCCAAGTCTACTTCAGTTTGACTCCTTATCTGGCTTTAATTTGAGCGGCTTAGATGATCGTGCATTTGATTTGCCCGTCAGTCCTAATCCACCTGGACAGATTAGTATGAATTGGATTGATACTACTTTATCTGGTATTTCTAAAAGTGATGGCAGTCTCCTTTTTCAAGCTTGTTTCACAGCAATCGCGGAAGATGCACTGAGTATTATTACCATCACGGGGCCAAGTATCCTCAACAACCAAGGACAGACACTCAGCTTCTTAGGTGAGGGTGGGACTGTATTCATCAACGATGTAGTCACCAGTACAGACGATGCCTTTGAACAATCGACTAGCTTTAAGCTCTATCCTATACCAGCAAGATCAGAGCTCACGATGGAATGGTCTGGACAAGAATTGCCCGAAGAGCTACCACTATATATCGTCAATTTAGAAGGAAAAGTAGTCCATACTGGGCAAGTAAGGAATTCTAAACAAACCTTCTCAATCGATCATTTGGCGCCAGGGATTTATTACCTTGTGGTAAAGGAGCAACAAAAGCTCCAGTATAAACAATTCCTGAAGTTGTAAAAAAGTCCAGCGATAGCCTCCGTCCAAACCGGATTGATGCTTACTGGAATACGAAGATCAAATGGCGATTAAAATTGTTTCCGCCGGAGCGGGATCTGGCAAGACTTACCGCTTAAGTTCAGAGATGGTAGCTTTCCTTCAAGATGGTGTACGTCCAGAAGGTATTATTGCTACGACCTTTACTAAAAAAGCGGCAGCGGAGCTGCAAGAGCGCGTTCGTATTCGTCTCTTGCAAGAAGGCATGCGCCAAGAAGCCGCTCTCCTTTCGAATGCTTTAATCGGTACCGTACATGGCCTTGGTGTGAAGCTCCTGCAACGCTTCGCTTATGAAGCCGGCGTATCGCCCAATGTAAGTATCATTGCAGAAGAAGATCACCAACTACTCTTCAATCAAGCATTGGCTACTGTACTCACCGAGGAACGGGTCGACCGGATGGAGCAATTGGTCATCCATCTCGGCTTAGTCGATAATAGCTACTTCGATTGGCGGAATGAGGTCAGAAAGATTACCGAAGTAGCTAGAGCCAATAATTTTACGGAGGCTGTTCTTGAGAAAAGCAAACAATTATCCCTTGCCTCCTTTCAGGATTTATTAGATGCTCCACCCAAGGCAAATGCAGAGCACTTCCAGCAGCAACTTCGTAGTCTCTTAGACCTAACGATACAAAATATCGATACCGAAAAAGATGCTACCAAAACAACCCGAGAAGCCCTTTTTACCCTCAAACGCTACGCACACGAGCTCGATTTGAAGAAAAGGCTCGATTGGAAAACCTGGGCTCGATTGGGGAAATTGAAGATTGGGGCAAAAAGCAGAGAACAAGCAGAAGCTCTTGTTCAATTTGCCAAAGGACATCACCAGCATCCAGATTTTCATCAAGATATTCAAGCGTTTACCCATTTACTTTTTGATATTTCTATTGCTGCTTTGCAGGAGTATGAGGCGTATAAAAAGCAACGGGGTCTTATCGACTATACCGATATGGAAGTATTGGTCAGTCGACTCCTAGATCATCCCAGCATTGAACAAGTACTGCGCGCAGAATTAGATTTGCTAATGGTTGATGAGTTTCAAGATACCAGCCCGATCCAGTTAGAGATTTTCCTCAAACTATCCAAGCTGGCGAAGGCTTCGGTCTGGGTAGGCGACCCCAAACAATCGATCTATGGATTTAGAGGCGCCGCTCCCGAACTCATGCACGCAATTATCGAAGCAGAAGGCGGCATTGACCCTGCTAATATCCAGCGGTACTCCTGGCGGTCGAGGGAGGATATCGTCTATTGCACGAATGCTCTTTTCACTAAAGCATTTCCCAAGATTCCCCAAGAACAGGTGTCGCTTATCCCCAAAAGAACAAAGTTGGCTTCGGCACATAGTCAAAACGATACGAATGAGCCTATTGAGGTTGGTACAGCCTTGCAGCATTGGCATTTTCAGGTAGAACAAGAAGAAGGCAAAAAGACTCGCCAACCTCGGCAACCTTGGATGGAAAATGCAATTGCCCAAACTTTAGGCACCGTTCTCGAGCGGCAATCGTACTACATTATTCCTAAGGGAGAAAGTGAGCCGCGGCTGTTACAAGCAGGAGATGTCGCCATCCTGTGTCGCTCCAATAAGCAGTGCCAAGAAGTAGCCAAAGCCTTGCATAGAAGTGGTTTAAAAGTAGCGATTTCCAGAGCAGGATTATTACAAACCGCTGAAGCCAAACTCGTACTCGCTTGCCTCAAGTATTTATTGAATCGAAATGATTCCCTATCCATTGCTGAAATTTTATTATTGGCCAATAATGAAGCCTTGGAAGATATCATCGAGGATAGACTGGACTTTCTTCAAGCAGTAGAAAAGGCAGAAACCAGATTGCGCTGGGCTTCAGATACGCCATTTATCCAACGTTTAGATGAGCTGCGCAAAGAATGTAAAGATTACTCTAGCGCCGAAATTTTGGATCGCCTCCTAGAAGAACTGGAGCTCCGACGCAAAGTTGTAAGCTGGGGAAAGATCCAGCAGCGTTTGGATAATATTGATCGCTTGCGCTATTACGCCAAGCAATATGAAGAAGCTTGTAATCGGATGTATACCGCTTCCTCCTTGGGGGGCTTTTTGCTATGGCTACTCAACCTGGAACGTCAAGAAAAAGATATGCAGGCATCGGGCGCCACTGCTGATGCTGTCAATATTTTGACCTACCATAGAAGTAAGGGTTTGGAGTGGCCAATGGTCATTTGCCATAGCCTAGACCAGAACCTACGTGCCGATGTATTTGGTTTAGAACTCATGGCCGAATCTGAGGAGGTAGACATCAATAATATTTTAGGCAATCGTTGGTTACGCTATTGGATCAATCCCTACGATCGGTCCTTGGCGGGTACTCATTTGGCAGAGCAACTTGAGATCAGCCCAGTGCAGGCACAAAAAAAGCAGCAAGCTTTAGAAGAGGAAAATAGATTGCTCTATGTAGGGATCACTAGGGCTAGAGATTACCTGGTTTTTCCAAGTGCAGCACAGCCCACAAAATGGATCAACAGGACCTGGCACGAGGGGCGAGAAGACTACCCCACCCTAGATCCTAACAGTACAGAAAGCCCCTGGCATTGGGATGGCCATTTTCTGGATATAGAAACGGAAACCTTTATTTATCCAAAGATTTTTACAGAAAAAACAACGGAGCAGGAGCATATTGCTTTCTGGGAACCCGTAGCAGGAGAAAGAAACTATCCTAAATATTTTATCGATCCAGTGGAGGAGCCTTTTCTAGATTTGAAAAATGTAAAAGTAGCCGCCCCT
>JBELML010000072.1:0-31054 GCA_042095835.1 Saprospiraceae bacterium | reverse complement strand
GTGAAATTGGGTTAAAACTTACAAGACCTACAATTAGGTCCTGGTTTGTTATTTGAACGGTCTCTTAGGATTTTATGAGAAAAATTGAAACAATATAAGCAGTACGGGAGGGAAAATTTGTATGAAAAAAAGCGTTTTGATTACTCTTAAAATCGGACATTAATTTATCGAAATCCTACCACTAAATAGCAACCTTTTTGTTAAATTTTTATTCTACACCTTAAAGATAATGCTTTATGCGCGCTACTTTGGGCCTTTTTCCGCTCCATCTTGTTGTTTTTCCTAACGAAAAACTCAATCTCCATATTTTCGAGCCTCGTTATAAACAACTAATTAATGAGTGCTATGAGGAGGGCGCTACATTTGGTATAGTCCCATTTATCAACAAAACCATGATGATGTATGGTACGCAGATAAAGGTGGAGTCTATCGAGAAAGTGTACCCCAATGGAGAAATGGATATTCGCTCCAAAGGTATCGACCTGTTTAAAGTAGACGAGGTTTTCAATCCATTTCCTGGTAAGTTATATATCGGAGGGGCTATTCAAAACCTAGATAATAATATCAATGGCAACTACGTCAAAAGCGAAGAAATTATCGAAAGGGTGGAGTTGTTATTTGACCTCTTAGCTATTCCTAAAGATCCTCCAACCAATAGCGCTACCTTCGTTACCTATGATATCGCTCACCACATTGGCTTCACTCTAGAACAGGAATATGAATTTTTTCTCATCCATACCGAAGAGGAAAGACAAGATTATGTGCTCAAGCATCTAGAAGAAATGGTGCCAAGAGTGAAGAAAATCAACAGCATCAGGGAGCGCGCTATGCTCAATGGGCATTTTCGCAACATTATTCCACCGATTTGATTTAATGCTGTACCAGGGTTGAACCTCAGAGGTTTTTACCAATAATTCCTTAATTCTTCGGTAGGATGACTTGGCCTGGAATGGCTTTTTCTTCCATCTGCTGTATTTTTCCTGCGTATTGGGGCTTTTGTTTACTATCACTACTGAGAATGGTTTTCACTCGAGTGCTTTTCATGACATTGTCCCAAGTCGCCAATTCTAGCGCATTATCTTTAGTGGCAATACTTCTCACTGTTTCTAAAAAACTATTGGTAAAATAGCCGCCATTATTGGTGGCAAAAGAATATTGACCAGGTAGACTGCTGGTCGCCACCAAGAAGCCTCCTGAAAGCAGGAATAATTGTTTGTACACCTCACCCATAATCGCCGTGTTCATCGCTACAGGCTCCTCGTAGGGTAGTACATTATTACAGCAATCGGCGAGTGCAATAGTTAGTCGAGCGCCTTTGGCTTTGAGTTTAGAGGTGATCTGCTCAAGGCAGAGTCCTGCATCGTAGAGGTGTTCTTTTGTTTTAGTCAGGTATAGGAATGGATAATTCCCACAGGATTGCTGGTTTTCGTACCGATAGCCGTGCCCTGTAAAGTAGAAGAAAATGACATCGTTTTCTCCGACAGTCAATTGATCAATTTTAGCCAAAACGCCCTCTTTTGAATAATCTAGTGGGACAAGATTGAGGTCTAATCTTGTTTTTTGGCTAATGATTTGAACCTCCTCTTCCATCTTGAATTTATCGGCGATACAAGCGGAAGCAATATCGGAGTGCTCATCGATTAAAAATAAAGCATGTATGGTGCCATTTTGAGTATAGGCGAAACCCATATTACCCAAAAGAACAAAGCATAGACAAAGCAACTTTAACAGGACCAGACGTTTCATGGACTAATTTTTATAGGCTTGAAAATAGGGCTCCTCCTTAAAAATGGGATAGAAAATGGCTGTAATTTCCTTTTTATGAATATCGAAATCAATCAACCGATCCTTTTGTTGACCATTCAGGAATCGAAATCGATCACAATCTAAACTAAGAATAACCTTCTGAATACTTTCCTGATTTTTATTAAGAAAATCTATACCAATACTTGGTGTAAAGACACACATTTTTAATTCATCCGTAGTGGGAAAATTGGTAGAATCTCCCAGGATAGTGACCAGACTATTAAACTCTGGTTGATATAATTCTACGGGGCCATTTAGAATGGGAAATCCTTCAAATTCGGTACTTGATGCCTCTGCAAAGGGGGAGATATGGTATACCCAAGCAGTAGCAGATTGGCCAATTAGCTGAAAGCTGTCAGCATGATTTTGCTGGCTACCCGAAAGCTCTGCACCAATGTTTTGGCAGCCGGTCAAGGCGAGGGCCGCCACTAGAAAAAAGACATAGATTTTTTGATTCATGGCACATTAATTAAGCTGTATACTGAAGATGGGTTCCTGGACTCTATCTTTCGCCTTAGCCAATTTCTTGACTCTGCCTTGTGTATCTTTCAGCAGGGTATCC
This sequence comes from Saprospiraceae bacterium, assembly GCA_042095835.1. Classification (GTDB taxonomy): domain Bacteria; phylum Bacteroidota; class Bacteroidia; order Chitinophagales; family Saprospiraceae; genus DATFKA01. The sequence continues at coordinate 28,686 of JBELML010000072.1, read as the reverse complement.
CAAGAAGGCGGCATTTGGTTTTGATTACTAACATGGTATTGGAAGGCATCAAGGAAACTATCTAGGAAATAACCACCAGTAGAGGTCGCCCAAGAAGCTTGATCTTCATCGCTACTCGCTAAAAGAATACTCCCACTTTGCTTGAGGAATAGCTCCTTGTAGCGATCTTTCGAGGCGAAATTGACGGACATGGGCGTACTGGCTATATAGCTGTCTACTGGAGCTGGTACACCTATTTCATTGTTGCAGCACTCTGCAAAGACAAGCGTTAATCTAGCTCCTTTTGTGGTCAGTTGTTGATAAATATCTGTTAAGGGTAGAGCAGCATCTCTTGGATGGTCAACACCATTTTTTCCGACAAAACAGATGGGAAAGCGAGAATTATTGTCGCTGTACCGAAAGCCATGCCCGAAGTAATAAAATACGATTACATCCTGTGGTCCCACCTGTAGTTTGTCCAAATTTTTCTTCAATTCCTCACGCGTGAATTGTTCATTGGATACTTCAATTGGATGGATTTGCAAGCCGGTGGTTTTAGCAGCAGCAGAAAATTGTTCTTGGATAGCCTGTAAAGCATGCCTTGCGCCCAAACCCAGCAGCCTGTCCTTGGTATCCATAGCACATATTAGGTGCAAGGTAGGCAAGGTGTTTGTTGGGCGCTCGCTACTACTGACTAGCACTGGACTGGCTTCCGGTGAGATTTGGACAAGGGTGTTTTCTCCTCCTTTCAAGCCAAAGCTAAAATTAGTGATCACTTTTTCTTCGGCCCAGGCCAAGGCAATTTCATTTTTAGGGAAAGCACCATTGATATGCAGGCTATTGTTGTAAATTTTATCCTGGGTTGCTATGACCGTCCAATAACCATCGCCGAAAGCGGTTTGAGAGATTTCATAGTCAGCTTGAAATTTCTCTTGAATCCATTCTTCCGGGAAGATTCTACTTTTAATATAAGACTGCAATTGATTCTTTCCTAAAGACATGATCACTAGCCACTGTCCCTCCCCAAAGACCACTTGGCTGACGGTATAGCCTTTTTCCCAATTATCCTCTATAAAATCTCCTGGAAAGCTTCTACTGAGTGCATATTTCTGCACACCAAGGTCTTCTGTTTTAGAAAAAACAAAGGCCCAGGCTTTTTGGCCATAGGCGGCAGAACTAATACGGTAGCCCTCCTCCCATTTTTGCTGAATAAGGTCGGTAGGAAAAGCCTGTCTGGTAGCCCAGGTTTGTTGGCGGTAGTCAGCTCCTTTAGATAAAACAACCGCCCAGAGTCCACCACCATAATCCAAGCTTGTGATTTGCTTGCCATTATTCCACTGTTCTTTGATGAAATCTTTCGGGAAATCGGTACGAGTAGCCCACGATTGACCGTATAAATCACTGCCATTGGCAGTAGAAACGACCCATTTAAAGTTTCGACTTTGGCCCAACAAGGAACTCGACAATGCAGAAACCAACAGAAGGGAGATGATAAGTTGCTTCATATATGGAAAAAATGGATGTAATTACAGACTACTCTATAACGCCACTTTCTAGGTTTTTTATTTTTTAAAATCGTATTTTTATTCCATAAATCCTGATCTTTTGGATACTATACGTTTAAATAAATTCAATAAAACGGCCTTATTGGTTGGTGCTCACGAACTTGTAGGTCGTAAGCTTTTAATTCAACTCCTACGGTCAGATGTGTATGAGAAAATAATACTGCTCCTAGAAGAGCCTTTTAACTTCAAGCATCCGAAGCTAGAAGCCTATCAGATTTCCTTTGAGCGCTTGGCAGATTGGAAGGAATTATTTTCCGTAGATGATGTCTTTTATTGTTGGGGCGGGCAGATGAAGATTCGGCATAAAAGTCTCAAATATGATCCTTTGCAAACGTATGCCTATGACCTGGCCAAACTCTGCTACGAAAGCAAGGTGCATCAGTATTTTTTTCTTTCTTCAATCGCCGCAGATGCGGATAATGTATTGTACTTTCGCCACGAAAAGTTGGAACTGGAGACCGCCATCGGAGAAATTCCTTTTTGGGCTACACATTTTTTTCGGCCTAGCCCATTAATTGATGATGATAAACCTTCCAGGTCTATGCGCTTTTTCAAAAACATTACGGAACGGGTCAACCAAATGGCCGATGGTAACCTTAGTAAGTACAAACCTGTATCGGCGACTAAAGTAGCGATGGCGATGGTAGCAAGTGCACAAGCATTTCAAGCTGGCGTTCATATCTACTCTGCCGAATATTTACAGGAATTTTCTAACAACGAAGAAGGATTAAGCAATTATGAAGGATAAAGTAGTAAAGCGTTCGGAGATTAAAATAAATATCGGCCTCAACGAAGAGAAGATACCAGTAGAGATGAATTGGCAAGCCGATGATAATCCTGATTTTCAGAACCCACAAGCTTGCAAGGCGATGATCCTCGCGCTTTTTGATGACAATACCAAAGATACGCTCCGAATGGACCTGTGGACCAAAGATATGCAAGTGGTAGAAATGGATCGCTTCTTCTTTCAAACCCTCCGCGCAATGGCCGACACTTATTACAAGGCTACCCAAAATGCTCAGCTAGCCACAGATATGCGCCGCTTTGTCAATTACTTTGGCGAGCAGACGGAGATTATTCCTAAGTCGTGACATATTAGGTGTCAAGTGTCAGGTGTCATTGAGCATTAGCTTGGATAAATGTTATTTTAGTGCTATGCGCTGAGTTTACCGATTGACCTTAATATGGGGAGTTAAAGATTTATCTTACCTCGATTATTTTTTATTTTGATTGGCCCGCGCAGTTATTCTCATTTTCATAAATATTTTAGTTAGTTCTTTTGATTCTATGATCAGTGGATTCAAATGAGATTTTTGTTCTGGGTTGATAGTTGCTAAAAAATCTAACCAAAAATTGGTCTCATCAATTTCTTCAATAGTGATGCAAATTTTGGATATCCATTCATTTTTAGAGCGACTACATCGAGCTGCTCGATAGTTTGCAGCAGCAGAGGTTGCACTTCTAATCAGTTGCTTCGATAAAATATAATTTTCTGAGTCTCTAGGAAGAGTTCTGCAATAGTGAACTATTTGAATGGCTAAATCTTTAGCCCTCAAAGAGAGATTTTGATGGTTCATTTAAAGATTGAATTGCAGGTGCTTTACAATGCTAAAATAAGTGGTATGTTTTAATTTTAAAACCTAAAAATGTCTCCTATATTCCAAATAAGCATTATGCATGATATCTTAACCTGACACCTGACACCTGACACCTGACACCTGACACCTGACACTTCTCAAAACCCCGGACACAAAGAGTTCAAGGAGTTGTCATAGTCGCCGATATAGGTGAAACTGAACTCTAATGCAGACTGCGGATTACCACCTGCTGTAAAGGAAAGAACTTTGGCATCGTAGCTCACCCCAAATAAGAAGTTCTTATACTCTATACCTACCATGCCGATGGCAGCGTCCCAGCTGATTCCCGAAGCGGCATTGGTGGTGAATCGACCCCAACCGCCAATGTGTAGAGCGGAGTTTTCATCATTCGAAAATTCGAAGCGTAGATTGGTTCCTCCATTGAGCATGGTGTGCGGCCCTTGTAGGTAACCTAGCGCCCTTGGAAGAATTTGGATATATTCGGTAAGTGGAATTGACAAACTCAGGTGAGCGGTGTATCGCCGATATAAATTATCTGTACCTGGTGACTCTGCTTCGGTGAAAAAACTAACTTCTGGCTCCATGACATGGTACATGCTCGCCCCCGCATAAACACCAACACCGCGATTGGGCGTGTAGGCATAATTGAGTCCTAAAGCAAGATCACTATAAGCAAAATTATTAGTAGGCAACACCTCTCTAGTACCTAAATTAAAGCCATTCGATCCATTGAATTGATCATCAAAGGTGAAATTGTCATAGCTGATATTGGTCTGTGCTACGCCATATTGAAACCCAAGGGATAAAAATTGAGTACTTTTTTTATCTAATGACTTATGGAAAGCACCACTGACGCCAATATAGTTGGTAAAGAAATTGACAAAGGAGTTTCGGTCACTGTAGAAGACCATGCCCACTCCAAATTTATCACGGCGTACGCGCCTTCTATTATCTAAGCCTACCCTAAGGTCAACGGCTGCTGAGGTAGTGGTATAAGGCACTTCGGCCGGGTTTTTACCTTGGTTGCGGTAGTTCAGACCTATCCGATACGTACCCTCAATGGCTCCTGTGAGTGCAGGATTCAGGTTGAGTGGAGAAGCATAGAACTGTGTAAAGTGCTGATCTTGTGCGGGTAGATAAACGCAGGACAGGATAAATAAGGCACCTAATAGCGCTGATTTCAATTGTTGCATATAGTCTTCTCTACAAATTTTGACCAAAATTACAGTTTATTTTAGACTCTTATCCAACGCCCATATCAGAATATTTATTATTTTTGGTAGATTCCATTAAAAGTTAAGCAGGATACATGCATTTTGGTATTTGCCCTCTCAGTGTGGTGCCCATCCGTACAGCTGCCTCGCATAAAAGCGAAATGGCCTCGCAACTGCTTTTTGGCGAGTTGGTTGAAATACTTAACCAAAAAGGCCGTCAATGGACAAAAATCCGCTGTGCTCAAGATAATTTTGTGGGTTGGGTAGAAAGTACCCAAATAACAGCCATCACGCCAAGTGAGTTTGAAGCGTTTAAAAGTGATTTTGCTTTTAGCTTGGAATTGGTGCAAGGTGCTATGGGACAAAATCACTTTGTGCCTATTACTATCGGTGCAAGGCTTCCGCAATATGATGGTATCCACTTCAAGTTGGGAGAGCAGCGCTTTACCTTTAGTGGTCAGGCCGTAGCTGCTGACGAACGAAAATCTTCTGCTGCTTTTGTAATGAAAATTGCTAAACGCTACCTGAATACACCCTTCTTATGGGGCGGCCGTTCTCCTTTTGGTATCGATAGTGCTGGCTTGGTACAAATGGTGTTCAATATGTGTGGTATACAATTGCCACGTGACCCATCTGAGCAAATCGAATCGGGAGAAGTGGTGGACTTTACGGAACTAGCCACCGCCGGAGATTTGGCCTTTTTTGAGAATAAAGTAGGCCGGATAGCCCACGTTGGAATTATCATGGATGACCAAAAAATCATCCATGCTTATGGTGGTGTACGTATTGACCGACTCGATCATTATGGAATCTATAATGAAGACCAAAAGCGGTACACGCATAAACTACGCTTGTGTAAGCGAATTTTGGATTTCCAACCTTCTACCGAGCAACCTGAGAGCCTTGATAAAACGGTTTACAACACTCAGGTGGAGCTTTTTAAATAATATTTCTAATTACATCGCTTGGATGAGATCGTATTGGGTGACAATTTGCATGCTACCGGCACGATTTTTCGCAATGACTGCTGGTATTTGCTTACTGATAAACTTTGTCAATTGACTAGCAGGTAGATTTTCATCGATGATGGGGAAAGCAGGTCCCATAATATCACCAACCGTAGTTTCTCCATTAGCACCTGGATTCTCCAATAGGTATTGTAATACGGAGCTTTCCGTCAGGCCTCCTACCACTTCTTCATTTTCTAAAACAGGTAACTGAGAAATATCGTGCTGCTTCATCAAGTGGAAAGCTTGGCGAATGCCTTCGGTTTTGTCGACTGCATAGAAAGAAGTATGCGGCTTTTGAGCGACGATGTCTTTAACTTTCATTTCATCGTCCAAGAAACCGCGTTCTCTCATCCAATCATCGTTGTAGATCTTTCCGACATAGCGACTACCGTGATCGTGGATGACCACTACGACTACATCGCTTGCTTGGAGTTGATCTTTTAATTGAATCAGGCCAGCTACGGCGGAACCTGCGGAATAACCTAGCAATAAACCTTCTTCTTTGGCCAAACGACGCGCCATGACCGCACCATCTTTATCTGAAACTTTCTCAAAATGGTCGATAACGTCAAAGTTGACATTCTTGGGGAGGATATCTTCCCCAATGCCCTCCGTGATGTAAGGGTAGATTTCATTGGTATCAAACTCACCCGTCTCATGGTATTTTTTGAATACGGAACCATAGGTGTCAATACCCCAGACTTTTACATCGGGATTTTGTTCCTTAAGATAGAGCCCAGTACCTGATACTGTACCACCTGTACCAACACCTACCACCATGTGGGTAACTTTTCCTTTGGTTTGGCTCCAGATTTCAGGGCCTGTACTCTCATAGTGAGCCTGGCGGTTCGATAGATTATCATATTGGTTGAACCAATAACTATTCGGAATTTCCTTACTTAAACGCTCAGCAACGGAATAGTAAGATTTGGGATCATCTGGCTCTACATTGGTAGGACAAACAATCACTTCTGCACCTACTGCTCTCAAGATATCCATCTTCTCTTTCGACTGCTTATCGGTAGTCGTGAAGATACATTTGTAGCCTTTTACACAACCCGCTAGGGCTAAACCCATACCCGTATTACCAGAGGTACATTCAATAATGGTTCCTCCTGGTTTTAAATCTCCTCTGGCTTCTGCATCCTGGACCATTTTGAGCGCCATACGGTCTTTGATCGAATGGCCTGGGTTGAAGGTTTCCACTTTCATGAGCACTTTGCAGGGCAAACCTGCTACAACTCTATTTAATTGAACGAGTGGAGTATTGCCGATGGTCGTAAGGATATTCTTGTGGTATTCCATGTTGTTGTTTTTGCAGGGGCAAAATTAATAATTCCTTATTGGATAAAGCTTTTTCGCGGTGTAATGTTTTTATGAACTTCTGAGAAACGAAGCTAGAAGAATTTAATTTCTACATAGAATTGACCATCAATTGCTCCGAGTAGCTTGGCGGTAATGGTAGAAGTAATGATCTTTACCGCATCATCATAAACGCCCTCTGGGATAGGTCCTAGTACTTTGGCGTAGACCCTACGGCCTCTCAGTGGGCTATACAATTCCACATAAGAGCCTTTTTTAGCCCCATCGAAGAGTACAAAAAAATTGGAATCATCTTTGTCTTTTTCATTTTTCCATACAGCAGCTCCTCTGAGCAATTTTTGTTTTTTTCCTTGCGATATTTGTGCTTGGTATAACGGTTGTAGTTTTCTATTCTTTCTCAGTAAGGGGTGCCCTCTGACCAATCGATAATCTTCGGGGACGCCATCAATGGATATCCAACCAACAAATAATTTTTGGCCTATTTTTAACTCATCGCCATAAGGAATAAGACGAATTTTAAGCTCCTCAACGGGCATTTTAAAAAGTCGGTTGCTAAGTCCATAAAAGGTGTCTCCCTTTTGAATATGATAATATATTGGGATGGACCCTTCGCGGCTGATTTGTTGGCTGCCGTATCGGATAATGGCTCGATTGGGAATAGGGATTTGTACTCTATCGCCAATATCTACACCATCAAGCAAACCAGGATTGTAGAATTTAAGTTCGTCTACGGAGAGGCCGTAAAATTGGGCTAAGGAGAATAAGGTTTGACCTTTTTCAAAATAATGATCAATCAGCTTTTCATTGAAAGGACTGATACTGAGATTTAAAGTGTCTCCCATTTTTAGATAATAGAGACTATCTCCAGTAAAGGCTTGTAAAGTAGTATAACAAGGAATTAGAATTAAAAACAACAGGTACTTCATCGTATATTTCGGTTATCGCTATGCTAAAAATAGGAAAATATAGCTTTTATTGCACTGCAATCTTAAACAAGTATTCGTGGAAAAGAAAAACAACGCTCCGTTAATCTATGGTATTATTCCAGCCCGCTTTGCTTCGTCTCGGTTTCCTGGTAAACCTTTAGTGGATTTAGGGGGGAAAACGATGATCCAAAGGGTCTATGAACAATGCCTCAAAAGTAAAGAGCTAGACAAAGTTGTAGTAGCTACCGATGATGAACGTATCGCCCAGAATGTGGCTAGTTTCAATGGAGAATATATCATGACTCGTCCAGATCATATCAGCGGGACGGACCGAATTGCAGAGTTGGTAGAGAAAGTCCCTGATCTTGGCTACGCCATTAATATCCAAGGTGATGAGCCTTTTATTGAATGGGTGTTGATTGATGCTTTAGCTTTAGCGCTAAAAAATACCGATGCACAGATCGTGACCGCAGCGATTGAATTAAAGGATCACAATGCCATTTTTAATCCTAATACGGTAAAAGTGGTGTTTAATCAAAAGCAGGAGGCGCTCTATTTTAGCCGTAGCCCTATTCCACACCAAAGAAATACACCTCGCGCTAATTGGTTGAGTCAGGGGCAGTTTTACCAGCATATTGGCATCTATGGCTTTGAAAGAAATACCTTACTAGAGCTAGCGAAAGCACCTCCTGGTGGCCTAGAACAACAAGAATCACTCGAACAATTGCGATGGATGGAAATGGGCAAAAAAATCTATATCCACCTGACAGATAAAGCAGCGATCGGCATAGACACGCCTGAGGATATCGCCAAGATTCAGCATTTACTTTAATCTCTTTAGTAACAGCCAAAAAACAACTTACCGATTTTGATGGAACCTTTTGCACCAATACGGCGTTAAAAAGCCTCATCAATGCCCTGCATTGCCTACATTTTTTGCCTTGTCTTGGCTTAAAAGCTTCTCGATCAAAATGCGGGACTTATTCTTTGTCCGTTACTTAAACTATAAAACAATGGCAGTACTTAGAAGTAAGAATCGGCATTATCGCCGTTGGTTTTACCAGGCACCTCTTGGTTTAGTATTGGTCGGTTTTGGAGCAAGTTTAGTTGCCGAGGCTGCAATGTTGAAATATGATGCAGCACCCATGAAAGATTGGGTCCTTTATGGAACACTTGCCTTGATTGTACTGAATAGCGGTTTGTGCCTATTTGGAGACGCTATTTTGCATAGAGTCCGCTATGAAAGGGAGATAGAAAAAAGACAAAGTCATTCCGGAGTGCCAGAATGACTTTGTTGGATTTTTAATTCAATAAATTAGGATCTCGGTCTTTATAACCAAAGAGCTCTTGTAAGCTTAGTTTTTGGATCGTTCCGTACTTGTTGAGCGCCACAAAGTCTATTTTATTCTCGTCGCCAATCACCGCAACATTGTAGTTTTTGTCTTTAACATATTTGGTGTGGAAATTTTTCAGATCAGCAAAATCCATCTCTTGTACTTTCTCATAGATGTCCTTTCTGATATCGTAGGATAAATCCTTTTCCTGAGCCGATAAATAGTTAAACAATACACTCGTTTTAGTGATTCGCTCGCTTTGAATTTTCTCTAGTATAGATTTTTTAGCATTTTCAAAGTTCTGCGGCGACTCTGGTAGGTTGTTGATTAAATCAATCAAGGCCTCCATCGCTTCCTTTTGCTTGTCGGCTTGCGTGCCTACGTAAGCCATCATATTATCGTTCTGGTCTACCTTCGCTCCCTGTTGATAAGAAGAGAAAACGGAGTAGGCCAAACCTTGTGCTTCTCGGATTTCCTGGAATACAATACTAGACATACCACCGCCAAAATACTCATTAAAGAGTCTCGCCTCTGGAGCTATCTCCGGATCATAATCTGGCCCTTTTGAACTAAAGATGATCTCTGCCTGCACCATGTCGTAGTCTGTGAAAAATACACTTGGGTCTTCAGTACCCAGCTTAGCAAATACTTTACGCTCTGGAGCGGGTTTTCTGTCTTCAGCCGCATTATGATTGGCATTTAAAACCTCTGTTACATCCGCAAGAGATTTGGGGCCATAATACATTACTCTATGTTCGGTTTGTAAAATGTCTCTGATTTTTGATAACAATAAATCAGATTGCAGTTGATCCAATTGTTCATTGGAAAGTACATTAGTAAAAGGCGATTCTGGACCATATTGCACATAGTTCATCAAACCAGAAAATAGAATTGTGCCTTTGTTTTTCTTGGCATCAGCACGCTTTTTGTGCATATCTACGACCATTCCTTTCATAGCTTCGCTATCTGCTACTGGATTCATCAAGAGGTCTTCGAAGAGTTGCATAGCCGGTACCATATTCTCATCCAATCCAGTTAAGAAAACGTAGGTTCGGTCACTGGTAGCTGAGACATTGAAGCTACAGCCCAGTTTATACAATTCTTTATTGAAAGCCTCATTGGAGTAATCTGCTGTACCCAAATATTGTAAATAGTCTAGTGCTAATGGCAGCGTAGGATCTTCATTCTTACCGAAATCCAGGAGATAGTATAAGTTGAAGATTTTATTCTCTTTGTTTTTGTTGTAAAGTACGGGTATGCCAGAAGCCAAAGTCGCCCGTTGGATGTCATTTTCATAATTCACAAAAACTGGCTGAATGGGTGGTACTTCTCTTGCTTCGATTTTTTCAAAGAAGGGAGATTTGGTGCTTCGGTCAACCGGAACCTTAGTGATAGCAGGTTTCTCAACGCGCATTTTATTAGGATCTTCTCCATTAATTTTATGGATGACTACATAATTATCCTGATACTTATCTTTTACCCATTGTACCAAATCTTCTTTGGTGATGGCCTCCATCTTTTCTATGAGACTGATATAGTCTTGCCATGGCATATTATTAGTGAAAGCCATGACCATATCGTTCGCTCTGGAATAATTAGACTCCAAGGCCCGCATTTTGTTTTTCTTGAAGTCATTCACAATAGCTTCCATCAACCAATCTTCAAATTCACCATTTTTGATGAGTTCGATTTGAGAGAGTAGCAAATCCTGAACCTCTTTCAAGCTCTGACCTTCTCTGGGAGAACCGCTGAAGAAATGTAGCGAGTAATCATTGAGATTATCGACATAAGTGCCTCCCTCCAATACCTTTTGTTTTTGTATAAGATTGAGATTGATCAAGCCAGCAGTGCTATTATCCAGCAGATAATCTACCATCTTCAGCATGGCATAGTCTTCACTAGAGGTTCCACCAAAACGGAAGGCCATATTTAGGAATTCGGCGTCGGGACCATAAACGGTATCTACGATCGAATTGGAAATTGGAGTGGCTGGTTCCATCACATATTCTTCCAAGTCGCTTTTGGGTAATTGGCCAAAATATTGATCGATCAGTTTAATCGTTTCATTGGGGTCGAAATCACCACTTAAACAAACGGCCATATTGTTGGGTACATAATACTTTTCGAAGTAGGCATTGATGTCCGTAATAGAAGGATTTTTGAGGTGCTCAATGGTCCCGATTACGGTTTGTTCTCCATATTTATGGCCATCAAAAACATGACTATAAAGGCGCTCGTAGACTTTCCAGTAATCATTATCTAAAGAACGGTTTTTTTCTTCGTACACGGCTTCCAACTCTGTATGGAAAAGTCGGTTAACAATCATACTGAAACGCTCCGCCTCAATTTCTAACCAGTTTTCAAGTTGATTGCCGGGGATGTCGTTGGTATATACTGTACGATCTTCAGTAGTATACGCATTCGTTCCTTTTGCGCCGATGTATGCGACCATTTTATCATACTCATTGGCAATGGCGAATTCAGCTGCCTTATTGGATAAATCATCAATTTTTGCGTAGTGTGCTTTTCTCGCCTCAGGATCTTCGATACTTCGATAATCTTGGTAGAGTTGTTCGATTTCATCGAGTAAAGGTTTTTCTGCTTCCCAGTCTTTGGTGCCAAAGGTTTTGGTGCCTTTGAACATCATATGTTCTAAATAGTGTGCTAGACCTGTAGAATTAGCAGGGTCGAATTTTCCACCTGCTTTTACAGGTATAAAGGTCTGAATGCGTGGGGCATTCTTGTATACACTCAAGTACACTTTAAGGTCATTGTCTAAGGTATAGACACGTGTATTAGAATCATCGTTGCTGACATATTCGTAGGTGTAGCCTTCTTCCGTCGCCGTTTTAGTTTCATAACCAAGACCACCTGCTTGCTGGCAGCTATAGGTGAGCATTGTGAACAGAACGACTGCTAGGAAGGGTGAAAATGCTTTTGTTCTCATGGAAGTATTTTGTAAAGATTTTTATAATTGAAGCTGTTTAAAGTTTCCTTGTTGGGCTATCAAAAACATCTTTTAAGGCTACTCTTTGTTAAAAAGCCTCAGCTATGCGATGCATAGCTTACGTTTTTTGCCTCGATTAGCCTTAAAATACTGTTTTCTCGCCTGCAACAGAAAACCTTAGACAACTTCATTGAAGCTGTTTGATCTATTTAAAGCTATTCATCAAATAAGATAGACCTTTCCTTTCATTTAACCCTTACATCGCCTTTTATAATATACAGGAGAAAAGATTTTATAGATAAAATTAAATGGGTCATCTCGAATTATTCGAAATGACCCATTTAGAAACCTTTATAATGCTACTGCCTAGTTTAAAAAAGCAGGTTCTGTTTCAAGTGTTACTCTATTCTGACTTAGCAGGCGTTTGCGCAAGCTGATAGATTTGACAAGCTCGTATTCAAAGAAATATTTGAAGGCCTGAAGTTTACCCATGTAGAAGTTGTACTCTGGACCAGATTCAATTTCTTCTAGGGCTTTTTGAGCGACTACTGCTTGTTTTAACCACTGCCAGCCGATCACGACCAAACCAAAATAGTCGAGGTATAAGGTAGCATCTGCTAGGAAGACCTCAGCGCGTTCTTTCATCGCTAATTCGATGAGCTTCATGGTGGTCTCATGCAAGCGAGCGCCGGTTTGGGCGAGTTGCTCTGCAAATGGTTTAAGCATTTCATGAGCTGAGGCCTTTTCAACTTCAGCTTGTACTTGTCTCATCAGCAGTACCATAGCTTGTCCTTTGGCCATCATTACTTTACGACCTAATAAGTCGATACCGTGGATGGTGGTAGTTCCTTCATAGATCGCATTTACACGTATGTCGCGGTAGTATTGTTCGAGTGGGAAATCATCGGTATAACCTGCACCTCCTAAGACTTGCATACCCATGCTAGTCGACATGGTACCATATTCGGCAGGAAAAGACTTGGCAATTGGAGTCAATAGCTCTAAAAGAAGGTGGGCATCTTCTGCCACTTGACCTTCTGCTCCTTTGGCTACATCTGCCAAATAACTACATTCGAGTAGGAGGGCGATACTACCTTCTACCACAGATTTTTGAAACAGAAGCATCCGGCGCACATCAGCATGTTCAATGATAAGCACAGGTGGTGCTGAAGCATCTTTATTGGATGGATGACGACCTTGTGGGCGCTCATTGGCATATTTTAAGGAAGCATAATAAGCTCCTGATGCTGTTCCTGCAGAAACTAAGCCTGTACCAATACGGGCCTCGTTCATCATCTGAAACATATAGCGAAGTCCCTTATGAGGTTCTCCAACCAAATAGGCTCTACAATCATCATTTTCTCCCAACATCAGGTGGGCAGCAACGTATCCTTTTTGGCCCATTTTACCATAAATACCTGCCGTAGTCACGTCATTAAACTCCAGACCTCCATCAGGGGTAGGACGATGCTTTGGAATGACAAAAAGAGAAATCCCCTTAGTACCTGCTGGCGCACCTTTTATTCTAGCTAAGGTGAGGTGCACGACATTGTCAACAGCATCGTGATCACCGCCTGAAATATAGATTTTTTGACCTTTGACGTGATAGTAGTCTGTACCCTCGATTGGCTCCGCTGAGGAAGTAATATCCGTCAAAGATGATCCTGCTTGTGGTTCTGTCAATGCCATAGTACCCTGCCAGTTTCCATTATACAAATCAGGGATATAGGTCTTATTCAGTTCTTCAGAAGCAAATGCTCTAATGAGGTTGGCCGCTCCCGTAGTCAGGAATGGATTACAGGCAGTATTGGCATTGGCTGCGTAAAATATAGCGAGGCCAGTGTTCATTAATGTCAAAGGCATCTGCTGGCCTTCGTGTTCATAATCGTCATGAGCAGCAATCCAACCTCCTTCTGCAATGGCCTTGATAGCGGGACGCATCGATTCGTGCACATGCACCGTTCCATCTTTGTAGTAGGCCTTTTTTTTATCCATATCCCTATAAAAAGGGAAGAGGTAAGTATCTCCGATTTGCTTGGCTGCATCAATGGCCATATCAAAAGCCTCCGCATCATAATCTTGATAGTATTCGTACTGGTTTACACTTGCAGCATTGAGTACCTCATGAAGTAAGAAACGTATGTTGCGAATACTGATATACTCGTTGTTCATGATGAAATGTTTTATTGTTTTTGACAAATACTGGATTTGTCAAAGAAGTTTTTGTTTCAGAACAACAAAGAAAATAAGATTACAAGAAATTTGCGAATTTTCGCTAATTATTTTGTCTAGAATTTGTAACCATTTAGAAAGTCCTTGGTAGTCATGCGTTTACGGCCTTGTAATTGCAGTTGGTGAATATCTACAAAACCATCTACTGTAGCGATTCGGATAAAACTTTTATTATCACTGTGGAAACTACCAGCTGGATATTGATGCGGCTCAAGTAATTTGGAGGTTTTTAAAATTTTTAGTGTTTTATCGTCTAGTTTGGTCCATGCCGCAGGGTAGGGGCTCATACCACGTATGAAATCATGGACTTTTTGAGTGCTTTGGTGGAAGTCAATTTCACAGGTATCATTAAATATCTTAGGCGCTTTAGTAGCTAAGCTGTGATCTTGAGGGATGGCTTGAATGTCTTTTTGTTCGATGGCTTGCACTGTTTTGAGGGTGACCTCAGCTCCCAAAAGCATCATTCGATCGTGCACATCGCCGGCGGTATCGTTCTCTCTGATGGGCAAAGATTCTTGGAAAAGTAGATCTCCTGTATCAATTTCATGCTGAAGAAAAAAGGTACTCACGCCCGTTTCATGATCTCCATTAATAATGGCCCAATTGATGGGGGCAGCTCCTCTATATTTAGGGAGTAAAGAGCCATGAAGGTTGAAAGTGCCTAAGGCGGGCATATTCCAGACAACCTCCGGGAGCATCCGGAAAGCGACTACAATCTGAAGATTGGCTTCCAAGCTTCTCAATTCTTCGAGGAAGCTAGCAGCTTTCAAGTTTTTGGGTTGGAGTACTTTTATACCTTTCTCAACTGCAAATTTTTTGACATCTGATTCGATGAGTTTCTTCTTACCTCTACCTCCCCATTTATCGGTCGCAGTGATTACACCTACCACATTGTAGCCATGCTCTAATAAAATGCTTAGAGATGGTACTGCAAAACCTGGCGTACCCATAAATACGATTCTTAAATCCATGTATCTTTTTTTCTTTCTAATGAACTATATAGGTATAAAATTACAATGTCTTCAGGTTTAATTGTCTAAATACCACAAAGCTCTTTTGTTAGTAGTGGTCCAAGAAATCAACTCGATTCTTAAAGTCTTTCTTTAAGAGTAAGGATAAATTCAATTGGACAATTTCACCCATTGTTCTACAATTGAGAAAGTCTTTTTGTTGATGATGGTAGGCCAAGTCTTTGCGGAGCTGATCCACTTTTTCAGGTTTGGAGATGATGTCTTCTCTTAAAATTCTGAAAAAAGTAATTACTTGTTTTCTTTGGGCTTTGATCCTAGCAGCAATGAGGGTTCGTTCTTCAAGTTGATATTGGATGACCGTTTGGGGAGACATGTGTTTGATCCCTAAAAAAATAATAGGGTTGTTTTCCTTGAAATATTGAGGTAGGTAGAAACTTTTCCAGCCTTCATAAGACTGCTGGTCGAAATCTATAGCTCGCATACGGTATTGATTCCCTTCGATATCAGGCGTGATATTGATTACATAGTTATAAGAGCGCATATCGCCTAGTAAACGCACAAAACAACGCTCATTGAATTTTACAAACTCTTTGGCAATCCTGATTTTATTGAATTCGCTGGTGTCAAGATGATTTTTCATAAAATCATCTCCTGGAAGACCGGCAATATGTTCCTCAATTAAAGTACTGCGATCTACTAAATAAGTGACAGAATTTGGGGAAACCAGACTTTCTAATTCTAAACCATAAACGCGAGAAGCATCCGTTTTCTTTACATAAAAGTGGTCATAGTTATCATTCAATCTATTTATAATCCGAATCCGAAAGGGTTTAGAGTTTCCAAAAGTACAGTAATCAATACGGGCAATAGATAAATGCTCCATCACGGAGGCGTCGCCATCAGTTTTGAGGATGGCATAAATATTTTTTAATGCAAAGTGGATTTCCTCCATGTCATATTCTGAATAGAATACAGATTGCCAAAGTGTATCGTTCCCATCCGAATCGAGCAGTGGAAGTGCAGATTCATAGCGCTCCAAGTCTTCATATTGAATGAGTAAATGGGTAGCCCGATTGTATTTAATTAAATATTGATGAAGGTCTTCTCTTACAGAAAAGACCTTCTTCTTCTTCGATGGTTTATTGCCTTTAATTTTTTGGTCCATATTGATCAGACTTTAGCCGTGTCTCTTTCTATTAGCTTGGTTAATTCTGGAAGAACTGAGTTGGGCCAAGTAGATATTAGGCTACGTGGCCGTTTGATTATACTAGGGCCGTGTCTTTGATATCTTCTACGATTTCTGGATTTAATAGGGTAGAGGTATCTCCTAGATTGCTGGTGTCTCCTGAGGCAATCTTACGGAGTATTCTACGCATGATTTTTCCAGACCTCGTTTTCGGTAAACCGCTGACCAATTGGATTTTATCCGGTTTGGCAATAGGTCCAATTTCTTTAGTGACGACCTTAAGTACTTCTTTTCGGAAGCTTTCTTCATCGTTTACGGTATCTCCTACGATAACATAAGCATAGATGCCTTGCCCCTTGATGTCATGCGGATAACCCACAACGGCAGACTCAATTACTGCGGGGTGCTCATTGATGGCATTTTCTACCTCAGCTGTACCCATCCGGTGGCCCGATACGTTGATCACATCATCTACGCGGCCAATAATTCGGTACATTCCATCGGCATCTCTGCGCGCGCCATCTCCTGTGAAATACATGCCTTTGAAAGCGGAGAAATAGGTCTGGCGACAACGCTCGTGATCACCATAAGTGGTACGCAGTATAGATGGCCAAGGAAACTTGACGCATAAAAGGCCTTCTACATCATTACCTTCGATTTCTTCTCCTTCGTTGGTTAACAGACAAGGCTGAATGCCAGGTAATGGATATCCTGCATGGGCAGGTTTCATTGGGCTATGTGCTCCCACACCAGAAATCATCATTCCTCCTGTTTCGGTTTGCCACCAAGTATCTACAATTGGGCAATTTTCCTTGCCTACCATTTTATGATACCATTGCCAAGCTTCCTCGTTAATCGGCTCACCCACGCTACCTAATAGCTTCAGAGAGCTAAGGTCGTATTGCTCAACGTATTCGTCACCGTGCGCCATGAGCGCTCTAATAGCAGTAGGTGCAGTATAGAATTGATTAACTTGATGTTTGTCGCATACCTCCCAGAAACGCCCTGCGTCTGGATAGGTTGGTACGCCCTCAAACATCATCGTAGTGGCACCAGCTAGTAGTGGGCCATATACAATATAGGAGTGCCCCGTAATCCAGCCAATATCGGCGGTACACCAATAGACATCACCCTCTTCGTATTGAAATACATTTTTGAAGGAGTAAGTGGTATACACCATATATCCACCACAAGTATGTACTACTCCCTTAGGTTTTCCAGTTGACCCAGAGGTGTAAAGGATGAATAATAGGTCTTCAGCATTCATTTCCTCGGCAGGACAATCTGTCGATTGACCATCTACTTCCTGGTGCCACCACTTGTCGAGCCCCTCTGCCATTTCAATATCGGCCTCCGTGTTTTGGTGTACAAGTACCGTTTCAATACTGGGGCAGCCAATCGCCATAGCATCGTCAACGACCTTTTTTACAGGGATGTTTTTGGCACCGCGATTATTAAAATCGGAGCAGATGACCATTTTACAGGTGGCGTCATTGATCCGATCGGCTAGAGCCTGCGCGGAGAATCCCGCAAAAACGACCGAGTGAACAGCTCCAATACGAGCACAAGCGAGTACAGCTATAGCCAACTCTGGTACCATAGGCATATAAAAACAGATGCGATCACCTTTCTCAATACCGTTGGCCTTGAGCGCATTAGCTACTTTACATACCTCAGCGTGCAGCTGCTTGTAGGTATATTTCTTTGCTGGTGCTTTGTGGTCATTAGGTTCCCATAGGATGGCTACCTGGTCGCCTCTAGTTTCTAGGTGACGATCAAGGCAGTTTTCTGTAATATTTAATTTACCACCTACGAACCATTTTACATTTGGTTCTTCAAAATTCCAGTCCAGGACTTTGTCCCATTTCTTTCTCCAAGTGAAGGTTTCTGCTTGTTCGGCCCAAAATCCTTCTGGGTCGGCTACACTTTTTTGGTAGACTTCCTGGTATTCTTCGAAGGAGTTAATTTTTTGTGTCATGATTATGGCTTATATATATTTAGATTCAAAAGTGGACACTTTTTTACAGAATAAAAAAATCGGTTAGCTTTATGGTGAGACAAAACAGCTAAGGAATGGGGCATTAATAAAGTATACAAGATTTACGCAGGTATTTTGCTGTTCAGTGAGGCAAAAAACGCAGGCGATGCAGCGCATCTACGAGGCTTTTTAACGAAACTGGGCGGCAAAAGAACAAGTAAAGATGTTTAATTTATTATTGACTCATTCCTAACCGATGAACGATAAAAAATTATCAAGACAAATATAAAAAAAGTTTAAAGAAGCTTTTAGGTGCTTGTCATGCTAATGGCCACTTGCTTGGCCAGCTCCTCTAGGAACTCTGATGTCTTCAACAAGGTCTTGTACTTCTTGCGGTGGTGCTGGTGTAAACTGCATGACCGTAAGCGCAACAGCAAAGTTGAGTAGCATTCCTAAAGTACCAACACCTTCAGGAGAAATGCCAAATAGATATTGCTCGGGAGTACCTCCACCGTACTTAAAGTACCAAATGTAAGCTCCCGTGAAAACCAAACCTGTAATCATACCCGCTACGGCTCCCTGCATATTCATGCGCTTGGAGAAAATCCCCATCACAATGGCTGGGAAGAAAGAAGCTGCTGCTAAGCCAAAAGCAAAGGCGACCACCTGAGCTACAAATCCGGGCGGATTAATACCGAAGTATCCAGCAATAATTACTGCGCCAGCAATTGAGATACGGGCTACTCTTAATTCTTGCTTCTCGGAAATGCCTGGCATCAACCAGTTCTTTAGTAAATCGTGAGAAACGGAAGAAGAAATCACTAATAGTAAACCTGCGGCGGTAGAAAGGGCAGCAGCAAGGCCACCGGCTACTACTAGGGCGATAACCCAAGCAGGTAGGTTGGCAATCTCTGGATTGGCTAAAACGATGATATCGCGGTCTACGACCAATTCATTTCCTTTCCAGCCATTAGGCCCAGCTACAGCAGCTACAAACGCTGGGTTGTTGTCATTGTAGTACTGAATTTTGCCATCTCCATTTTTATCTTCAAAGGTCAAGAGACCTGTTTTTTCCCAGTTGCCAAACCAGTTCGGCATGGTAGCATACTCCTTATTGTCAACCGTGTTGATCAAGTTGGTACGTGCAAAAGCTGCAATAGCTGGCGCAGTGGTATAGAGTAAAGCAATGAAAATCAAAGCATAACCAGCAGATTTTCTAGCATCCGCCACCTTAGGTACAGTAAAGAAACGTACAATCACGTGCGGTAAACCTGCGGTACCCAGCATTAAGGCTGCCGTTACAAAGAAGAGGTCAATTTTCCCTCGATGGGAGGTCGTATATTCCTTGAATCCTAAATCCGTGGAGAGTTGATCTAATTTGGCAAGCAAAGCTGTACCGTCTTCCAGATTACCGCCTAAACCAATTTGTGGGATAGGTGTACCAACCATGATTATAGAAATAAAAATAGCTGGAACGAGGTAGGCAAAAATCAAAACACAGAATTGGACCACCTGTGTATATGTAATTCCTTTCATGCCCCCTAATACAGCGTAGAAAAATACAATACCTACACCAATGATTACACCCCATTCAAAAGGTACATTTAAGAAGCGAGAAAAAGCGACACCTACACCCTTCATTTGCCCAACTACATAGGTAAAGGAGACAAACAATGCGCAAATAACTGCTACGACTCGGGCTGTTTTCGAGTAGTACCGCTCCCCAATGAAATCGGGGACAGTAAACTTCCCAAATTTCCTAAGATAAGGGGCCAAGAGGAGGGCCAATAATACATATCCTCCAGTCCATCCTAAAAGATATTGGGCACCTTGATAGCCCATAAATGAAATTAAACCAGCCATCGATAGGAAAGAGGCCGCTGACATCCAATCAGCTGCGGTGGCCATGCCATTCACTATAGGATGGATACCACCGCCTGCTACGTAAAATTCAGAAGTAGAACCTGCGCGCGCCCAAATGGCCACCCCTATATATAAAAGGAAGGTCAGTCCTACGATTATTAGTGTCCAAATTTGAACATCCATTTTATTTATTTTTTATCAGGTTATAATTTTATTCCTATTCTTCGTTGACATCATACTCCTTGTCTAGCTTATTCATTAGATAGACATAAATGAAAATTAATCCCACGAATACATAAATGGCACCCTGTTGGGCAAACCAGAATCCTAGCTTGTAGCCACCAATTTGAATCTTATTCAATTGATCGGCAAATAGGATCCCTGTGCCATAGGAAAAGACAAACCACACGATGAGTAGCACAACCAAATATCTTACGTTCTTCTTCCAGTAGTTTTTTAAGTTCTTATCAGACATAGTGATGCGTTTTTTAAAAGTATATATTTTTATATAAATATAGTTGTATGTTTTTAAAAATTATTTTTGGAATTTTCTCTTTTTGCCTAAATATTTAGGCGCTTTAGGAAAGCGAAAAATGAGATAATATGACAAATGCCATTACCGACTTAATAGACATCGATTAAATTAGTGGACGGCGGATTGGAGTGCGAGAGAAAGAGTGGAGTAGGTAAAAAAATAAGGTTTAGCTTAATGAATAACCTTTTTAAGGGTTTGTACAATGGCATAAAAGTCGCCACTTCTCAATGAATAAAGCGATTTTTGACCATCGCGCTGCACTTTCACTACATTTTTATTTTTGAGAATGCGCAGATGATGAGAAGCTATTGCCTGTTGAATGTTTAAGCGCTCGTGGATGTCGGTCACATTCATCTCCCCATTTTGATGGAGGAGGTCAATAATGGCAATACGGATAGGATGAGCAATAGCTCTAAGGGTTTCCGTGGAGTTCTCAAGAAAAGTCTTATTAAAATGTGTTTTTAACTCCATAACATCTATTTTCTAATAAATCTAAATAAATAGATAACATGATATTTGATTTGTGGTTCACAGATAAAGAAAAATCCAATTTCACTTATTAAAAAATTTAATCATATATGATATTCTCTCATTCTACTAAATCATCTGATCAAATCCGAAACTGGGCAAAAGCTTAAAAATAGAGTCTTAGATACTGGAGTGCTGGTAAAGCGCGTTTTACCAAAAAATGTTTACTACTCCTCGAAGTCCCTTAGTCTAGATGTTTTATGTGATCAATTTGCTAGTACTGCTCATGATTGCCATACTGCATCGGGCGATGCTCTACTCACGGCCCTTCTACTAATGAAAATTTTTACCCATCTAAAGAAAAGAGGTGTTGTACAAACCAAGGATTTGTTCCTGACATTCTCTATTTTTGGGCGTCTTTAAATTCTTTAATGCAAAGATCTAATTGACTGATTTTATGTGGAAGTTGCTTGCATTTGGCGGAATACTGTTTATTCTTTTTGGAGCCTGCCAAGAAGAGCAGGTAGAATCATTGAGCTTGCCTTATCACTTTGTGGAGTTTGTGCAATATTCACCCGAATGTGCAGTAGATAGCACCAAGTGTGCAGTATTCAAAGCTGCTTATCCGAATTTCGACAGCGCCGATGCAGACGTAAAAGACCAGATCAACAATTCGATCATGGAGTATCTTCTCCAATTACTTTCGGATCAACCTGAGGCCAAGCCAGATCAACAATCTTTACAGGAAGTAGCCAATGATTTTTTTAGGGATTATCAGGAGTTCTCTTTTGGTGGATTTGATATGCCCTGGGAGTTATATTGCTCAAGCGAAGTGACTTATGCTAATGAAAAATTATTTTCGGTTTCCTTAAATAGTTATCGCTTTACAGGCGGTGCTCATCCCAACACCTTCACTTCCATGTTTAACTTCGATCTGGATGGAGGCCGCCTTTTGAGTGTAGATGACATTGTGGTCGATTATGAGGCCTTCAAGAAAATCGCGGAAGAAATTTTTCGCTTTGAAAGACAGATTGATCCAGAGGTGCCTCTACAGGAAGCAGGGTTTTTTATGGAATCCTTTCAATTGTCTACCAATTTTGCCTTCACCTCGGAAGGGATCAAGCTCTATTATAATCCGTATGAAATTGCACCTTATGCTGCTGGAATAACAGAAATAATTATACCTTACAGCCGCTTGGCAGGAGTCCTCAAAAGTAGGTACTTGCCTCAATTAAGTTAGAGTATGTTTAAAAATTTATCCTTCGGGCTAAAATTTGCCCTTTTGCCCCTAGAAATCGTTAAAAATGCTCGCAATAGCTAGAGTTTTTCTGCGCTTTTGCCTTTTCTAGAGACAAGATCATCAAATTTTACTTCCAAAAACAAAATTCAAACATACTCTTAGCAATAAATGTAGGGAACTATTAAAAAGGAAAATCTACAAATACCGTCCATTACAATACTCCTTTTGATTCTTGGAGTCCTAAATGTAGTTCAAGCCTTATTCACGGAGCTGGACCCCGACGAAGCCTATTACTGGATTTATAGTCAAGATTTGGATTGGGGTTATTTCGATCATCCCGCAGGAGTTGCCTTGGCTATCAAAGGAGGCTTTGCCATTTTTTCATCTACACTTGGTGTACGCTTGGCTCCCATTTTGTTATTGCTGGGTACTGTTTATCTCCTGTGGTTGATCCTTGGAAAACCCAAAGGCAAGGAAGATATTCATTTATTCGCTTTGCTGGTCTTGGCCATGCCGATGCTGCACGTCTATGGTTTTATTTCGACGCCGGATGCACCGCTTTTATTTTTTGGAGCACTTTATTTGTATTTATATAAAATTTTCCTCGATAAAAATACTTGGGGCATTGCCTTAGCTATGGGATTGTGTATGGCGGCTATGTTGCACAGCAAATACCATGGGGTGCTATGGATCTTCTTCATTTTATTATCCAATCTTAAGCTTCTTCGGAATCCCAAATTTTGGGTAGCCGGTATCCTAGGATTTATATGTTTTTTCCCCCATTTATATTGGCAATACAGTAACGATTTTCCATCTTTTCGCTATCATCTGTCTGGTCGAGATGATAAATATGAATTTAAATATACACTCAATTATTTAGGGAACCAGCTGGTGATTTTTAGTCCATTAGTAGTTCCTTTTATCTGGCAAAGTATACGGAAATGGCGACCGAAAAATACCTTTGAGAAATCTTGGCTTTTCCTGATTTGGGGCTTTTGGGGCCTATTTCTTTTACTTACTTTAAAAGGGCATGCCGAACCACACTGGACAGCCTTACTAAGTTTGGTTTTTGTCCTACTATTATACCGTTCTGCTCAGGAGGAGATCATCAACTTGAAATGGCTTAAGCGAATGGTTTGGTCGACTATTGTACTCCTTCTCATTGCTCGGATATTTTTATTGATTCCATTTAAAAACCTAGACTCTGATTTTCATAAACGGACTTGGGTAGCAGAGTTGAAAGAGGAGGCTCATGGTCTACCGATTTTGTTTATGGATTCCTACCGCGATCCTTCGAAATATGCCTTCTATGCCAAAGAGCGTGCCTATACCTTGACGGATGTTTATTACCGAAAAAATCAATATGATCTTTTTGATTGGGAAAAGGCATTACACAACCAAAAAGTCTATATTGTTGGCCAAGGTGAATTGGAGTGTGCCGCATGTTTACCTCTACAATTGACCAATCGTGGAGGCAAAACTTACGCAATTGCAGACAGTTTTCAGGTTACCCAAAATGTTTGGATCGAATATGCTTTAGATGTTGATACGCTGATCCATGATGAGAATTATTTCTTTGAAGTGACACTAGAAAATCCATATAGGCATACCATACAAGCAAATACGGGCAACTTTCCAATTCAGCTTTACGCGGTTTTTATTGCAAAAGATGAATCAAAACACTGGATAGAATTAGTCTATGAGGAGCAAGACTGGCCTCCAGGTAAAAATAAAATAGAAGTTAAGCTAAAAATGAATCGTTTCATGAAAGCCATCGGTCCTACTCAGCTGTTTATAGGCGTAAGAACTGGAGATTTATTCCCGGCAATCAATAGCAAAGGGGAACCTGTTTTTATAAAGAGCGCATCGACCCATTAACACATTTATTCATTCACTCATTAACTCATTGAATAACCCGCCATGCTAAACAATCAGAATCCAACTCAAACACAAGCTTGGAAAAAATTAGAAGCCCACTTTGAGGCTATTAAAGATCAGGAAATAAAAGCCCTCTTCGAAGTGGATCCTGCAAGATTTGATCACTTTAAATTAGTGTTAGGTGATTTACTTATAGATTATTCTAAAAACAGGGTAAGCACGGAGACACTGCGCTTATTATTAGAGCTGGCAAAAGACTGTGGTCTGGAAGAAGGTGTCCAGAAAATGTTTGGTGGAGATCGAATTAATGCCACCGAAAATCGGGCGGTATTACACATTGCACTTCGTAATCAATCCGATGAACCTATTTATTTGGACGGCAAAGACGTCATGCCTGAAGTAAAGGAAGTTTTAGCAAGGATGGAGACTTTTTCCAATAATGTGCAAGACGGCTCATGGAAAGGATATACAGGCAAGGCTATCGAGGCTATTGTTAATATAGGTATAGGTGGTTCAGACTTAGGTCCAGTAATGGTGACCGAAGCTTTGAAACCTTATTGGAAAGAGGGAATGTCTGTACATTATGTCTCCAATGTTGATGGTACTCATATAGCAGAGACCCTCAAAAAGGTGAACCCAGAGACTACGCTGTTTATGATTGCGTCTAAAACCTTTACTACGCAGGAGACCATGACCAATGCTTTTTCTGCTAGAGATTGGTTCCTCAGTCATGCTAAAGATGAAGCTCAGGTGGCCAAGCATTTCGTGGCACTATCTACTAATCTGGATGGAGTCAAAAAATTCGGTATTGCCCCCGAGAATATGTTTGAATTTTGGCCTTGGGTGGGCGGACGCTACTCTCTAAGTAGTGCCATTGGTTTGTCTATTGCTTGTACAATTGGCTTTGATCATTTCAAGGCGCTATTAGCTGGCCTGCACGATATGGATCAACACTTCAAATCCACTCCATTAGAGCAGAATGCTCCAGTTATTCTGGCCTTGATAGGGATTTGGTATAACAATTTTTTCGAGGCTGAGACTGAAGCTATCCTTCCTTATGACCAATATTTACACCGTTTTGCAGCCTATTTTCAGCAAGGAAATATGGAAAGTAATGGTAAATATGTAGATCGAAATGGAGAAAAAGTGACCTACCAAACGGGACCTATTGTTTGGGGCGAGCCAGGTACAAATGGTCAGCATGCCTTTTACCAATTGATCCACCAGGGGACCAAGCTGATTCCTTGTGATTTTATCGCTACTGCGCAAAGTCACAATCCAATAGGAGATCATCATCAGAAGCTGTTGTCCAATTTTTTTGCTCAAACGGAAGCCCTGATGAATGGTAAATCTCCAGGAGAAGCCAGCGCTGAATTAGCAGCTGCCGGAAAATCTGAAGCTGAGATTGAAGCTTTATTACCTTTTAAAGTATTCGAAGGGAATCGCCCAACGAATTCTATTCTACTTAAGAAATTGACGCCCTTTACTTTGGGGCAATTAATTGCTTTGTACGAGCATAAGATTTTCACCCAAGGAGTCATTTGGAATATTTATTCCTTTGATCAATGGGGTGTAGAGCTAGGTAAGCAACTCGCTAAAAAGATTCTTCCAGAGCTAGAAGATGAAAATGCGGTGCTTAGCCATGACAGTTCCACCAATGGCTTAATCAACGCCTACAAAGCCATGCGTACATAGACTATATCATTATTCATCTGTCGAGTCCTTCGCCTGAGGCAGGCAGGCATCAATACATCACTACATTAATACAACATTAAATAAATCCCGCTACGCGGTTGCTGCTTTCTTCTTCTTCAATGGCTTCATGTTTGCCAATTGGAGTTCGCGTCTGCCGGAGTTGCAGCGTTTTTTTTCGGTGTCAAATACGGAGTTGGGAACTTTACTTTTGGTGATGGCTTTTGGGGCAATTGTTGCTATGCCATTTACAGGGGTGCTCATTCAGCGATATGGTACCAAGAGGTGGACCACCATAGTGGGATGTTTATATGTATTTGCCATCCCTTTTTTAGCGAGTTGCTCTAATTTCTACCAAATCATTCCCGTGTTTTTTAGCTTGGGGATTTTAGGTGGAAGTATGGATGTATCGATGAATGGTCAAGCGGTATTTGTAGAGCGTTTATTTGAGAAACCAATACTTTCTTCTTTTCACGCAGTATTTAGTATTGGTATGGCCTTAGGGGCTGGGGTAGGTGCATTATTTGCCAATTTTGATACGCCTTTATTTTATCACTTTGGCTTGATGGGCCTACTAGCTTTAGCTATTTTAATCTATTATTCCTTTTACTTGGTGGAAGATCCACCAGTAGAGGAAGTTCAAGAAAAAGGATCCAAATTTCGTTTGCCAACAAAAGCTATCTTACCTCTAGGAATTATTGCTTTTTGCGGCATGATAGGAGAGGGAGCCATGACCGATTGGTCTGCTATTTTTATGAATACCGTTGTTGGAGCTTCCGAGGCATTTAGTGCTTTTGCCTTTGGTGTTTACGCGACAACGATGACCATTGGACGTCTAGTGGGTGATCGCTTAACCCAAAGATGGGGCAGCGATCGATTATTAACCTTTGATGGTATCCTGGCAATCACAGGTTTAGGTTTGGTTGTTCTATTCCCCTCAATGATTCCAAGCTTAATTGGTTTTGCGATGATTGGATTGGGTATCTCTACGATTGTACCCATTATTTATTCCAGATCAGGTAACATCAAAGGCGTGAACCCATCAGTAGGCATCGCAATGGCAACTACCATTGGCTATGCCGGTTTCTTTGTAGGGCCACCAGTAATCGGTTTTCTTGCGGACTGGATAGGCTTGCGTTTTGGCTTCCTGTTCATCCTAATTCTCCTAGTATTAATGCTGCTTACCATCCATAAAAAAAACTAGCTAAGCAACCAAAGAAGGCTTCCCCCTGACACAAAAATCCTCACCCCAGAACCCCATATCCCAAACATCTTCACATCTCCACCTCACCACATCTCCACCTCACCACATCTCCACATCTCCACCTCACCACATCTCCATGTCACCACCTCACAATATCTTCACATCTCCACATCACAATATCCCCAAGTCCCCACTCTCCCCGTCCCCAAGTCTCCATGTCACCACGTCACTATATCTCCACCTCACCACATCACTATATCACTATATCGCTACATCTCCATATCTCCACATCACAATATCTTCACATCACCACATAAACCCTACTCCCGCTTCACCGGAGGTGTAATCATAATATGAGCTCGATGTGTACCAGGATCCATAATCCAAGGGCCACCAGGAACGATCGGTTGCAGTGGCAGGCCACTAGATTCAGCGGTGGCAAAAGGTATATAAACTACATATCTATAAAAAGCGTCTGAAACGGTATTGGTAGCCTCATCATATTGTCCCTTAGGGCCAGATAAGATATGTAAAGTTGTAGCATTTCCGGGCATTTTCAAAGAGCCAGCAACAGCCTCTTTTTCTCGGATTTCAAATATTTCGCCAGACGATTTACCTTCGGCTTTTAATGCTCTACCTCTAGCCATAAAAGGCTCCAAATCTTGGTGGTAGCAAGCGACATTAAAGCCCTCTTGATTGGGATTATCGGCTAGGCAGACCATATTGTTACTACCTTCCTTTAAAGTGATAACACGACCTTTGTCGTCATAACCGAGGACAGTGGCATCTGCTCTTAAATCTTCAGGAGCTGCCATGACTGCAGCGCCAATTTGAAAGGAAGCATTGGTGATTTCTTGAGCGCAACTTAGAAAACTCACTAAGCAAAAAAGGATTAAAAGGGAAGCCTGTGATTTCATATTATCTACTTGATTTTGAGTTACTTATCTAAGCTTATGCATGAAATATAAGCGATTTCATTTGCTAATTTATTTAATGCAAATTGTAAAAAAAAAATCAACCTTTGAATTATTGCTAATAAATATTAATTTTACAGTAATAATATGCAAAATCACATCTTTAATTAAACTTCAGCTAGTATTAATAATACAAGCTTTAACGCTGTTTCATAATACTTGAATACACTTGACTAATTAGAGTTATTTCAAGTCAATTATATTCAATTGTATTTGTTTGATAAACAAATCTTAGTTGTTTTATATTGACAAAATTAATAAGACGATTTAATTTTTTATGTAGGGATTCCAACTGGTTTTGGTGATCTCTATCTCTACTGACCTAGTAGGGATTAAAAAATATCCTATCTGTTTTTTTTGTCCATTAATTTGAAGTTATATTTATGATTCTAAGGCTACTAGTATTTAGCTGTAGAGTCCTATTTGAATGCATAATCAGGTTAATCTCAATCAAAATTAGGGCTCCCTCAAAAAGTCAAACCGTTTTGATCAATAATCGGTGGTTAAAAGGAGGCACCTCGATTGGCAGCCCATAAAATATATTATTTGTGTACTTCCACCTTTTCAAA
>JBELML010000071.1:11043-32079 GCA_042095835.1 Saprospiraceae bacterium | reverse complement strand
GCTGTGCAAAAAGATTTTTTAGGCTCATACGAAATTGATTTACATAAACTCTAGTATACAACAAATGGGTTTAGCAAACAACTGAACGGTCTCAGGCATCTACTAAACCCATTTTTATCTATAGCTATCAGCTTTTTACAAGCTTTTCAAATCCTAACTTAGGTAAGGATGTAACAATAAGAAGGTGATCGCACCAGCCACAAAACCAACGGCAGCTAACCAAGCAATCTTTCTTAAATACCAGATGAAGTCGATTTTTTCCATACCCATTGCTGCTACACCTGCGGCAGATCCAATGATCAACATCGAACCACCTGTACCGGCGGCATAAGCAATAAAGTGCCATAGTTTAGAATCGGTTGCTGCTTCATACATACCCATAGAGGCGGCTACTAATGGTACATTATCAATGATAGCTGATCCCACACCTAATAGCATAACTACTATATCCTGATTAGGGATAGCATTATCTAGTCGCTCTGCCAAGTATCTCAAAGTACCTACACCATCTACTACAAGGGTTTCCAGGGCTGCAACGGCCATTAGAATACCAAGAAAGAAGAGGATACTAGACATTTCAATTCTAGATAGTGCGTGGTGGGCAGAGTATTTGTCTCTTTTTTCATCCGAGAAGTCCTCTTCTGGATGGATGTACTCCGATACCAGCCATACCACACCCAAACTCAACATCATCCCCAAATAAGGAGGCAAATGCGTCAAGGTTTTAAAGATGGGTACAAAGACAATCATACCTAATCCCAAGAAAAGCATGGTTCTACTACTCAATAGTTTATGCGAGCGCCCCTTTCCATCATCTTCTTCAGAAAGGGTAATTTCTCCACTAAAGGGTTTCAATCTAGATGCAATGAAAGTAGGAACAAGAAAACATACAATCGAAGGAATCAACAACTGTACTATTAGACCAGACGTCGTTACCTTTTTACCTATCCAGAGCATAGTGGTCGTCACGTCACCGATAGGCGACCAAGCACCACCAGCATTCGCGGCAATCACCACCAAACTAGCATACCAAATCCGCTCATCTCTGACTTGTATGATTTTCCGCAAGAGTGTAACCAAAACAATGGTAGCGGTCAAGTTGTCGATAATCGCAGATAAAATAAACGCTAAAGCCCCCAAAATCCAAAGTAGGCTACGCTTGTTTTTAGTTTTCACCCAACTTTTTAATACATCAAAACCACGGTGAAGATCAATGATTTCTACAATGGTCATCGCACCAATAAGGAAAACCAATATTTCCGCAGTTTTACCTAAATGGTGTAAAAGTGCATTGGTGAAACCCTCTTCGGCAATATCATGTGCCTCTCCGGTAGGATGCCCAAACAGATTAAAAACGTGCTCGTGGGTATCGACAATTTCTAGGACGCCATTATTAAAGCCAATGGCTAAAAGTGCCCAACACACCGCTCCCATAATGAGAGCTGGTACTGTTTTATCTAATTTGAGCGGGTGTTCAAAAACAATGGTTAAATAACCAAGTATAAAGACGAGAATAATTCCAGCAAACATGTATGATATAGTTTTTTGTTTGTAGTCAAAGCTCAAGAAAGCAATTTTATAGAACTTTTTAAAACCAATTGCCCATAAAATATTTTAACTCAATAACTATATCTAATCTCTTTGTCTGCATTTTCTTTGTCCTATACGACATGAATTCTGATATGCTTGGAACCAATAGCTGAATTATTTGATTCATTCTATTTGTATTGAACTTTGAAATCGGTATTTTTGCCAATTGTATAAACTATTGACAAGCCATTTCCTAGTCTATTAGAAAAATTGATATGGTAAAGATTGGTTCAGTTGACTTAGGCGAATTCCCCTTATTGCTTGCTCCAATGGAGGATGTTAGTGACCCTCCTTTCCGTGCCCTTTGTAAAGCTCAGGGTGCTGATATGATGTACACAGAGTTTATTTCTGTAGAAGGATTGATCAGAGATGCCACTAAAAGTGTACAGAAACTAGATATCTATGAATACGAACGGCCCATTGGTATTCAAATTTTTGGTGCCGAAATGGACTCGATGAGCAGAGCAGCCGCTATTGTAGAAGAAGCTCAACCTGAAGTACTCGATATTAA
This sequence comes from Saprospiraceae bacterium, assembly GCA_042095835.1. Lineage (GTDB taxonomy): Bacteria > Bacteroidota > Bacteroidia > Chitinophagales > Saprospiraceae > DATFKA01. The sequence goes on along the minus strand of JBELML010000071.1, from coordinate 29,978 downwards.
CTTCGGCTGTCCAGTGAAAAAGGTCGTTTGTAAAATGGCTGGGGCAGGTATTCTACAAGATATAGACCGAATGGTCAAATTGACCGATCATATCGTTAAATCGACCAATTTACCGGTCACTGTCAAAACTCGTTTAGGTTGGGATGATAATACGATCTTTATCGAAGAAGTTGCCGAGCGGCTTCAAGATGTAGGTATTAAAGCACTCTCCATCCACGGGCGTACCCGCAAACAAATGTATAAGGGCGAAGCAGACTGGACCAAAATTGGTAAGATCAAAGAGAATCCACGTATACACATCCCTATCTTTGGAAATGGAGATATTAATAGCCCGCAAAAAGCTTTGGAATATCGTAACCGCTATGGGGTTGATGGGATTATGATTGGAAGAGCAAGTATTGGCTATCCTTGGATTTTCAGAGACATCAAGCATTATTTTAAAACGGGAGAGCTCCTACCTGCTCCTGATATCCATGAGCGTGTATCTGCTGTTAAACAACACTTGCAGCACTCATTGGATTGGAAGGGCGAAAAGTTAGGTGTTCTAGAAATGCGTAGGCATTACACCAATTATTTCCGCGGTTATCCGCATATCAAACCCTACCGCCAGAAACTCGTCACCGAACACGACCCATCTATTCTATTAGAAATACTCGATCAAATTGAAGAGCGATACAGTGTGGCTGCCGCACCGATTGCATAAAACTGTCTACCTTGGTTTTCAACATACAAGCGCACGAACGAAAAATATTTGAGATCATCAGCCAAGCCTCTAAAGACCTAGGCTACCCTGCCTATGTAGTAGGTGGCTATGTACGAGATCGGCTCCTAGCACGCCAATCTAAAGACATTGACATTGTATGTGTAGGTAGTGGTATCGACTTGGCCGAAGCCGTAGCACAGCAGCTCCGTCCTATCCCAAGGGTAGCTGTTTATCGTCGATTTGGAACAGCCATGCTCAAGCATCAAGGTCTCGAAGTCGAATTTGTAGGCGCACGCAAGGAGTCTTATCGCAAAGATTCTCGCAAACCTTCCGTAGAAGAAGGCTCGCTAGATGATGATCAAAATAGGCGCGATTTTACGATCAACGCTTTGGCGGTAAGCTTGAATGAAAGGGACTTTGGTAGCATTATCGATTCTTTTGGTGGTCTCCATCATCTAGAGGAAAAACTGATTAAAACACCATTAGACCCTAAGAAAACCTTTTCTGACGATCCGCTACGCATGATGCGCGCCATCCGCTTTGCCAGCCAGCTTGACTTTTGGATAGACCCTAATACACTACAGGCCATCCGAGCAGAAAAGAATAGAATACATATTGTCTCCAAGGAACGGATTGCTATAGAACTCAATAAAATAGTTTTATCTCCCGTACCTTCGGTTGGTTTTAAATTGCTATTCAAAACGGGCTTGCTACAACTCATTTTTCCTGAAATGGCCGCGCTGCAAGGAGTAGAAGTGAGAGAAGGAAGAGCGCATAAAGACAACTTCTATCATACCCTAGAGGTACTCGATAATCTCAGTAGGAACACCTCTGATATTTGGCTGCGTTGGTCGGCTATCATGCACGATATCGCTAAACCACCCACCAAACGCTTCGACAAAGTACAGGGCTGGACTTTCCACGGGCACGAAGCATTGGGAGCGCATATGACACCCAAAATATTTAGGAGGCTCAAGCTCCCCATGGATCAGAAAATGAAGTATGTCCAAAAGTTGGTACGACTACATCTACGGCCCATTGCCTTGACGAAAGAAGAAATCACAGACTCCGCAGTTCGCCGTTTACTCTTCGAAGCTGGTGATGACATCGACGATTTGATGATGCTTTGTAAGGCAGATATCACCTCTAAGAATCCCAAAAAGGTCAAGCGCTATCTTTCGAACTATAACATCTTGCAAGAAAAGATCAAGGAGGTAGAGGAAAAAGATCAACTCCGCAATTGGCAACCTCCAGTCACTGGTGAAATGATTATGGAAACCTTTGGCATTCCTCCCTCTAGGACAGTGGGTATCATCAAAGATCATATCCGAGAGTCTATTCTAGATGGCGATATACCTAATGAAAAAGAAGCAGCGCTCGACCTCATGCTTTCCAAGGGCAAGGAGTTGGGCCTGGAACCAGTTGCTTAAGTTAAGTTGGTTCATTCTTCTATTAGACACGGGCTTTCATTTTCTCTAAATGTTCTTGATAATCATCAGGTTTCGTACGTTTCCAGCGTTTATGCGTCCATAACCAATAAGCTGGTGCCTCTCTAATCAAGTCTTCCAGAATCTTGGTATGTCGCTCCGTGATTTCTCCGTAGGGTAAGCTACGAGGCTCGTCCGTAACTTTGACAAACTCTACTTCGTAGTGGCCTCTTTTGGTCCTGATAATTTTTCCAAAATAAATCGGCTGATTATAATCTTTTCCAAATTTTTCAGTCCCAAAAAGGACAGCTGTATCCTGGTTGAGAAAATTGGTCCAATAAGCTCGATAGGGATTAGATGGGCTTTGATCAGTGGCGATCAAGGTACCAATTGGCGTACCCATTGTTTTTTCAAAATAGCCAGATAACTCTCGTTTGGAAACCAGATCCATCCCCAATCGGCTCCTACTTTCTTGCAGCTTTTTATTCCAAAACTTATTCTTCAGCGGATGGTAGATACCACACATTTTATGTTTACTATACAGTTCGATACCCATGGCAGCTAGCTCCCAATTACCATAGTGCCCTGATAATAGAAATACGCTCTGCCCCTCTTCGGCAAAGCGATCAATCATCTCAATGTTTCGCATCTTAACGCGGCTTTTAATTTCTTCAGCAGAAATACTAAAATGCTTGAGCGTTTCTAGAATGAGATCGAAGAAATAAGAATAGAACCCTTTCTCAATCTTTTTACGCTCTTTAACACTTTTCTCCGGAAAAGAGCGCGCAATATTACCTGAAACCACTTTCACTCGATATCGAAAAATTCGATACAGAACGACGTATAGGAAATTACTAATTCCGTATAATGCCCAAAGTGGCAGCATTGAAATAGGCTTGACCAATAGATAAAATATCAGGTGGTTCATTTTCTAAAATTTTAACAAAGATACATGCTAAAGTTTAATGATATAATTGTCTAATGTAGGAATGATGCAGAAATTCTCACTGTAGATAAAATATACCACTAAGAGTATGTTTAAATTTTGTTTTTGGAGTTAAAATTTGATGATTTCAAATCTAAATGAGGCAAAAAGCACAGTAATAGCCTTAGCTATTGCGAGTATTTTTAACGAAATATAGACTTGAAAGGGCGAATTTTAGCCCGAAGGATAAACTTTTAAACATGCTCTAAGGAGGTAAGATCATTAAGGTACACTAAGACAAAAACCTTAAAATCAATCTTATTCCCTCAGCAGCTTAGTGATGCTTAATGCCCTTAATGGCTTAGTGGTGAAAAATCATCATCATAAGGTTCTTGAATGTAAAAAACCTTACAGTGAATTGCTGGTAAAGATGCTTACCTATGCTTATTATCTACAGTCTTGTTTATCTATTTACTTGTTGGAGGGTTTGGCAGCAAATGAGCCCTAATTTTTTCAAAAAAAATGTGGAAAGAAACTTTACCATCCGACTCCTTGGAGCATAAGCAATTAGATTGTCTCAATAACTATTTTCACTACAGGATGATCTCTCGGAAGGCACTAGAATAAGAAAAAAAGACCACACAAATATCAGGGAGGTTTTGACCCTCGTAAAAATCAGGAATAGAGCCGCCAGTATGGTTCAGTAATCCCCTTGTCTCCGAAGAGAGTTCCAGCACAAGTCCGGAATTGAGGCCCGCCCTAGTCACACCAAGTCGTACTCTAATTTTATAAAATGTAGAGTCCAAACACATGCGATATCTGCGTGGTATATCTTCAACAGCATGATTGCTATCAAGTTCAAAAATAGTCAATATTTGAGATTTTGGCAAGAGGAAGATCATAGTTCTCACTAGCCGAGTCCTTCTCCATGATTCTATGCTGATCGAGTGCACTGACGATAGGGTGAAAAAATTAGCTTCGAGCGCAAGATTCCTGTTTGGCCAGCATATAAAGCTTGAGCAGCGGTAAATAATGGGCGGCTTTCTAAGGATTTTTTGGTTTTAGGCGTAGAATGAGAGAAATGATATGAGAGAAGGTATCATCTTCAGAACCCAAATCACTAAAAGCATAATCTACCTTAAGATTAGACACCTTGAAGCCTACTCCTATACTGGGTCTAGCGGTGGTCGTAGTAGTACCATCGATATCCACTAGGTCTTGGAATTGATTGACCCCAGCTCGAAGGAAAGCAAACTCGCTATAATCCAATTCAATCCCAAAGGCGGGATCCATACTGAAGGTACTAGAAGACACCAGAGTGTTCCGTTCTCCATCTGTAGTGATGATCCAATTGAGTTCTGGGGCAATACCAATCTTGCCCGTCTGAAATTTCCGATATATGCCCAATATAATTGAAGGATTAGTGACTTCTACATTACTGATAGGAACTTCATTACTGGTGAGTTCCAAGACTTCTCTCTCCTCATCCGTAAAATCAAAAGACCAACCATTGAAGGTGGAAGGGATGTCTCTTGCGACCAAGGCAAACTTCCATTTATTGCGCCAATATTGTAGTCCCAAATCCAAACCAAAGCCCCAGGAAGTAGCAAATGGTCCAATACGCCGGTGTACGACTTTGATATTTCCGCCTACTAATAATCTACCTTGGTTCAAGGAGATTTCTTGGGCATAGCTTAATAAAAAGGCATAGTCTGCTGCTGAAAAGGAAGACAGGTTGTCAAAATTGACGGTACCATCGCTTTCGTAGAGACTAAGTGTATTCGGGATATTGTCAATACCAAACCGTAAAGCACTGATGCCAATTCTTCTTTTATCATTAGAAAAAGGTAGGATGATGCCGAGGTAATCGTAGGTGCCAATTCCGGCAAACCACTCCGTATGCATGGCTCCAATTTCTAAGCCCTCAAAGCTAGCATTAGCAGCGAGGCCAGCTGGGTTCCAATAACCAGCGGTCACATCATCAACACTAGCAATCACAGCGTTGCCCAAACCCTGAGCGCGCCCTCCTACTCCAATATTGAGAAATTCGTTGCTATACTTCGCTTGAGAATAGATAACGGTGCTGACCATTGAAAACAAAAAAAGAAGGAGAATAGACTTCTGGTGCATTATATCTTTTTTGCAAAAGTAAATATCAATATTCAATTGATTCGTATTCCAGCTTGCTAAGTACTAATTTTCAGATTCCTAAAAGTTATTAAATGCTGCTTCTCCCATCAAGCTAGAGCCTGTTTGCAGAACTTAACATGGCTTTTAGCATATTATTAAACCCATTCTCCTCAATCAGCTGCTCTAAATTGAGGTGCATCCGATATCGCCAATAATGCTTTGGATTAGCCGGTACATTGATGCGTTCTGCAAATGGATCATCAAAACGCAGGCGACCATCCATTGCCAGCAAATCTTGAATAGGAAAAACTGTCCACATACTAGGCCAACTAAGATGCTGATTAATGATGGCCTGAGCAATATAGGGCTCGCAATAGAATGGATGATCACCAATCATACGCAACTCTTGCTCATAAAACCGCTGTACCTGCTCCCACTCCGCCTCTTCCCACCATGCCCGTATGGGAGACATATCATGCGTAGAGGGACTTGCTACTGACAAGTAGGGAATATCATTAACATTGAGAAACTCTGTAGCCGGATTTTTTGACATCCGTTGTATTTCTAAAGTCAAGATATTCAATTCTTCCATCACGCCAGGCACACAATCAGGGACCATGCCCAAATCCTCTCCACAGATAAGCATATCGGTTGCCTTGCTCAACGCAGGCAATTTCTCCATAGCTTGATCCTTCCAAAATGATTCTTGTCGATTATAGAAATAATCGTAATACAACTCCCTCAATTTCCCCTGAGAAATCGTGTCAAGGTTTTGATAGGAAGTTGTTTTGATCATATCGATCCTAGGATGAAACTTAGTTTGCGGATCGTTATTATCCGGGATCAATAGGACATTGCTGATCAAGGAGAATAATTTATCCTTCAGCTCTTCTTTCAGTTCGGGAGTGAAGTGCTCATCTAGAAAAGTCAGTACTTTTCTTTGCGAACTACACTCTGCTTTAAACTGATATCGGCCTGGTGCCATAGCCACCAAGAACTGTGTCTTCACCATGGCTGTTTGCTCCCCAAATAAGTCTTCTAATATGCGATCAGAAATAAAAGGCCTGCAATATCTTTCGAATTCAAATGAAATTCCCTTTTGAGAAAACTCGCTACGCTCAATTGGAATGGCTGGATTAAAGGTTCCGAGAATGCCATCGACCTGATCCAGAGGAATCTCCCAAATCCTAAAAAAGCCCAGAATATGATCAATACGGTAGGCATCAAAGTACCGAGCTAGTTGGATCATACGATCTTTCCACCACTGGTATCCATCTTTGGCCATTGTTTTCCAGTCATAGGTGGGGAAGCCCCAATTTTGCCCAGTTTCAGAAAAGGGATCAGGTGGTGCACCCGCTTGACCATTCATATTGTACAGTTCTGGAGCTACCCAAGCATCGGCGCTATACCGATAGATTCCAATAGGTAGATCACCTTTTAAGACGATTCCTTTGGATCGCGCATAGTCAGCAGCAGCTCTCAATTGCTGATCTAAGTAGAACTGTAGATAATAGGTAAAAGTCATTTCTTCGTAAGCCTCACTGCCTGGCTTAGCCATTTTTTTAAGGAGCGTTTTGCTGTACTTCTGGTGGCTACCCCATTTAGAAAAATCGGGCGTATTATATTGATCTCTGAAGTAACAAAACAGGGCAAAGGGTTCCAGCCAATGCTTACTTTCTCTAAAGTATTTTTTAAAGGCTTTATCCTTCAAAAAGCCGTCAACATCAGAAAGGAAAGCTTGTTTTGCCAAAGTGATCTTTTCCTTCATGACCGCTTCATAGTCCACTTGGTCTAGCTTATTAAGTTGGGTTTTGGCTTTCTTTAAAGCAGTTTTATCAACTCCTGGCAAATGATCTAAGTGAAGCAAAATCGGATGTAAAGCAAATACCGAAATCGCCGCATAAGGATAAGAATCTGTCCAGGTCTTGGTAGCAGTAGTATCATTCACAGGTAGTATTTGTACCATCCGCATACTACACTTGTCTGCCCAGTCTACCATTTTCTTTAGATCACTAAACTCTCCTACTCCACAGCTATCTTTTGTACGTAGTGAAAAAACAGGAACAGCCATCCCGGCACCTTTCCAGGGGCCTTTGGGTAGGCTAAAGTTTTGATCCGTCACCTTGACCATTTCCTTATCGAAGAGGGTATTAATATTGAGGCTACGATTAGACCCGCCTTCAATAAGCTCGACACGCAGGGTCTTTTTATCATAGAAACAATATTTGTAAGCAATGTTACCGACCCTGTATTTCGGAAATTGGATTTCTCCTGTCCATCGCGGATGATCCACATTATCTAGCAATAGGGGTTTGGTTTGATTCCAGTTCCCTAATTCTTCTATATTACCAAGCACGCCAAGTTGCATACCTGGAGGAACGGCGGGAGCGTCCATCTGAAAACGAATGATCACCTCATCTTTTTTAATCACTTTGGGGGCTAAACGGCGAAATTTACCCGCTTTAAAGATGGCATTTTTGAAGGCAGAGGAGTAAAACACATTTTGATCCTCCTCGCTGGTTCGCCAATAGTCTTTGACCCAACAATGAAAGTCCCCATCGCTGAGACGGAGGATTCTGGAAGCTCCCCATTCCTCTGCAAGACTTCCTTTGGCCCCATCAACCAGGATATATTTATAGTTGATCTTTTCTAAATCTTCTGAAACATGGATACGTCCCTCCCAATGTCCATCTTTTTTATATTGCAGCAAAAGCGCCCTATCCAATTGATCAGCGCCCAACTCTGGTACATCACCAACTATAGCTAGTTGCTGGCCCCATTGGGTATAGTAATGAATGTTAAAAGTAATTTGCATAGATTGGTCTCTAATTTTCGACGCCGAAAGATAGAAAAAAGATAGTAGTAGATTGCTATTTAGTCTGGTGATTTACAGCCCCATATCGATTTCCTCAACCCAGCCCAAGTGATATTTTGAATATTTTTTTAGAATATCACTTGTAAATTAAAATGAGACATTCTATATTTGCATCCGCGTTCGAAGGAATGCGATAAACCAGCGGTTCTAATTTTTTGGATTAGGACAAAAATTGCGGATGTAGCTCAGCTGGTAGAGCGCAACTTTGCCAAGGTTGAGGTCGCGGGTTCGAATCTCGTCATCCGCTCTAATGAAATAGGTTCTTCAAATTGAAGAGCCTATTTTTTATTGTATTGTAATAAACACTTTGGAGATATATGTTGATTATCGATGTAAAAGACAGCGAGTCTATTGATCGCGCACTGAAAAGATACAAGCGTCGCCACAGAGATGCAAAAGTTATCAAAGAACTACGCAAACGTAAGGAATTTGTAAAACCTTCTGTACGCAAAAGAAATCAGGTCCTAAAGGCCACCTATCGCAACCAAAAAATACAGGAACTAGGCTTAGATGTATAAGTACTTCCTATTTTTAGGATAGGATAAAAGCGAAATCTGGCTCAGATTTCGCTTTTTTATTTTTACATCCAAAAAACCTACTGACAAAATGGCATTTCAGCTCTAAATTGTGCTATATTTGTCGGCTGTATCCAGCTCCTCAGGAACTAGGAAACATTATTCATTTACCAAAGCGCCTTTTTTGCATGGGACTATATAATGACAATCCTACCATCCCCACACAGGATAAAAGGATTCTTACAGAAAAGCAGGGTGAGGTTTTCTTTAAAGAACAACTAGCAAAGAAGAATACTTCCAACGAAAAGCGTTTTTATATCGAAAGCTACGGCTGTCAGATGAATTTCAGCGACAGTGAGATTGTAGCTTCCGTCTTAGCTGATATTGGCTATAGCCCTACTCGCAATATGGAGGAATCAGATATCATTCTGATCAATACCTGCTCCATTCGGGAGAAAGCGGAAGATACCGTACGCAAGCGTCTTCGTGTTTTTGATAAAGTCAAAGCCCGAAAACCAGGCACTATGGTTGGTGTCCTTGGTTGCATGGCCGAGCGCCTCAAGAAGAAGTTTCTAGAGGAGGAGAAGTTAGTCGACCTCGTAGTAGGCCCTGACGCCTACCGAGACCTTCCCAAGCTAGTACAAACCGCAGAAGAAGGCGATAAAGGCATTAATGTATTCCTTTCTAGAGAGGAAACCTACGCTGATATTAGTCCGCTTCGTTTAGGTTCGAATGGAGTTACCGCTTTTATCTCAATCATGCGTGGTTGTGACAATATGTGCTCTTTCTGCGTAGTCCCCTTCACCAGAGGTCGGGAGCGTAGCCGCGATGCTTTTTCGGTTGTAGCAGAAGCTACTGATTTGTACAGTAAAGGCTATCGTGAAGTCACCCTTCTAGGACAAAATGTAGACTCTTATAAATGGGAAAACCCTGAAACCAAGGCGAAGGTCAGCTTTGCAGGCTTACTCGAAATGGTAGCTTTAGTACACCCTGACCTTAGAGTACGTTTCTCAACCTCCCATCCAAAGGATATGACCGATGAGGTACTCCATACTATGGCTAGATATGAAAATATCTGCGAGTATATTCATCTACCTGTTCAATCGGGCAATAGCCGCATCTTGGATTTAATGAATCGGACCTACGATCGGGAGTGGTATATTGATCGCATTGAAGCGATCCGTCGCATCATGCCGGATTGCGCAGTTTCATCTGACATTATTACTGGTTTCTGTACCGAAACGGAAGAAGACCATCAAGATACACTCAGCATGGTTGAATATGCTCAGTATAGTATGTCCTATATGTTCTACTACTCTGAGCGTCCAGGTACTTTGGCAGCAAAGAAACTGGAAGATGATGTTCCTCTTGAAGTGAAGAAAAAACGTTTGCAGGAGATTATCCACTTACAAACGCAGATATCCTACCAGCAAAACCAAAAAGATATTGGCAAGACATTTAAGGTTTTAATTGAGAGGGATTCTAAACGTTCGGCAGACGATTTCTGCGGTAGAAACTCTCAAAACAAGATGCTGGTTTTCCCTAAAAAGGAAGGCCTAAAGCCGGGAGATTATACTTATGTAAAAGTCTACGAAGCAACGAGTGCTACCCTAAAAGGAGAAATCGTTTCAGCATAATTTTTGGAGCATAAAACTAGCTTTAGCATTGAGGCTAACCTATTAACTTATTGATAATTAACACATTGGCAAACAACCTACAGTCTATAAAACAGCGTTTTGGCATCGTGGGCCAATCCCCTCTACTCGATCGAGCATTGGGTACAGCGACCCGAGTTGCCAATACAGACTTGTCTGTGTTGATTACAGGAGAAAGTGGTGTAGGTAAAGAGGTGTTTTCCAAAATTATTCACAATTTAAGTGCTCGAAAGCACAACAAGTTTATCGCCATCAATTGTGGTGCTATCCCAGAGGGAACCATCAACTCTGAGTTGTTTGGCCACGAAAAAGGGGCTTTTACAGGAGCCACTAGCGACCGCAAAGGCTACTTCGAAACCTACGATGGAGGTACCATCTTCCTTGATGAGATTGGAGAAATGCCGCTGGATACTCAGACTTATTTATTGCGCATCCTAGAGAACGGCGAATTCATCAAGGTCGGTTCTAATAAAACACAGAAGACTGATATCCGCATCATCACGGCTACCAATGTAGATCTACAGGAGCGCATCCAAAAGGGTAAATTCCGAGAGGATTTATTTTTCCGCTTGAATACGATCACCATCAAGGTACCCGCCTTGCGCGAACGTGATGAGGACATCTATCTTTTATTCCGTCGTTTTGCAGTAGATTTTGCAGAGAAATACCGATCAGCGCCGGTTAAATTAGATGAAAGGGCTCGACTAGTTTTGCAAAACTACCAATGGCCTGGTAATATTCGAGAACTTAAAAATGTGGCGGAGAAAATATCCGTCCTGGCAGAAGACCGCAATATCACCGCTGAGCAACTCATAGAAATTGTTCCAGATATTCTTACTCGAAACCTGCCTTCTATCACCAGAAATGGAAGCAACAATAACGCTAATGGTTTTCAGGAGCGAGAGATTCTCTACAAGCTACTTTTCGAAATGAAAAGTGACCTCAACGATCTTAAATCACTCGTTTTTGAGTTGATCCAAAACAATGATCTTCGGGTACAGAATGTTCAATCTCTAAAATCACTAGAAGCTCCCAAGGTAGACAACTTTGAATACGAGGCATCTACCAAATCTTATCCGGACTTTAAGGACTACACTACGGAAGATAAATCAAAAGCGATACAACCGCTGATTATCACCAAACAGGAGCAAGACAAAGAAGAATCTTATGGTAGCGTTGAGATCATCGATGAGAACCTTTCTATAGAGCATCACGAAAAGAACTTGATCCAAAAAGCACTAAAGAAGCATAATAATCGTCGAAAAGATGCAGCCAAGGAATTAGGCATTTCAGAAAGGACCCTCTACCGCAAGATTAAGCAATACAATCTTTAGGTTTATATAAAATCTATCTCCATGCGTAATCACTATTTCGCTTTCACCCTAATCGGCATTTTTTTAGCGGCAACGGTTAATAAGCGTTGTTCCATCTCGCAATCTGGGGCAACCATCGATCCTACTATTCAAACCTACTTTGTTGGTCCCTTTGCCAATAATGCAGATAATGCCCTACCCAACCTAGATCAAACCCTAGCCGAAGATTTAAGAAATAAAATTCGTTTAAACTCTCGTCTAAGAAGAGACGAAAACAATCCAGATATAGAATTTAAAGGAACGCTAGTAGACTTTAGGATCACAGCTGAAGCACCCAGTGCAGATAATCGAGTAGCTATTAATCGACTCACTATTGTACTAGCCATTGAATACATTGTCAATAAAGAGGATACCGAAGGTTGGACTAGGAACTTCTCTTTTTTCTTTGACTATCCTGCCTCTACCGATTTTGCTAGCGTAGAAGAAGATGCAGTCACTACCATCTCTGAGCAGCTAATGGAAGACATCTTTAATGCGGCCTTTTCAAATTGGTAATATTTAATACACTGTGTAATAAATTACTTAACGTTTTGAAGCCATCTTTGAAGCAATCTCTGCGTTATGTACTCGGCTTCGTAGCTAAGGCTACGAGCCTGCGCCATGCCTTGATCTAGCTTAAAATCTGGTGGTTCAAAACATCAATAAACTTTTTGCACAGTGTATTTAATCAGCTTAGAAATAGTAAATACTTCTAAGCTGATTAATCCATTTATCCTACCTGATTAAGGTCACTTCTCCAGATCGCTCCTCTTCAGTTCCATCGGGGAAGCGAACTTTAATTTTATAGACATATACATCAGCGGGAGCAGGATTGCCATTATATCTGCCATCCCAGCCTGTATCTGGGGTATCATTATCATAAACTAAGACACCCCAGCGATTGAAGACCTGAAACTCTTGAATGAAGTTGCTCAAATCTCGAATACCTACAAAAGCAATATTAAAGAAGTCATTGATATCATCATCATTGGGTGTGAAGACATTAGGTACTTCAAAAGCAGGTTCGATAACAATTACCGTTGGAGAAGTCTGTTCAAGTTCACATCCAGTTGGAGAAGTAAGGGTCAATTTATACTGCGTATTTTCTAAGGGGTCATCCGCAGTTGAGGTGATCGTCCCATCAATATTATCCTGATTAGCCATCCATTGGAAAGTAAATCCACTGGTATTGCCAACGATATCAGCAGTGATCGTCACGGCATCGCCTTGAATGATACCCTCGGTCGTAGCTTCCTCTGGCACTACATCTAAGGCAAGTATTTCGGGTTGTTCTTCGACCGTAATTCTTGATGTACCTTGATCAGCAGAACAAACGCGTCCGCCCGGAATAGCGACCTCGTAAGTGAGTAAGTACTGGGTATTAGTTTGTGGCGCATCGCTGATGCTACTACCGACTCTGCTCGTTGAACCAAAGGTCCAGGTATACCTTTCTTCTGCAAAGCTTTCGGCATTACCGATACCCATGAGCTCTACCGGGTCACCAGGACAAATCGTTAGTTCTTCGGGATCGACAATTACATTGGCCTCCTGAATGACATTCACTAAAATGGAAGCCGTTTGTGGCCCACAATCTCCAAATTCAACCGTAAGATCGTATTGCGTATTCGTCAAAGGCCTGACAACCAGCCTAGCCTCGTTGGAGTTGATAGATGGATCATCGGGAGAAGTCCAAGTATAAATAGCTCCTGAAACCTCCAAGGAATTTAATTCAATATTATCTCCACGGCAGATAACCGTTTGGGTATTTAAAGCAACCAACTGAGGTAGCAGCTCGACGGTTTTAGATTGCGTAGTTGGACAGCCTTCTTCAACAACTTCAATAGTGAAAGCCGTCGTCTCCGATAAAGGTCCAACCGTCACGGTCTTTTGATCATTACTACCTGTAATATTTTCTTCTGGAGTCCAGGTTATATCACCAGGTCCAGAGAACTCGGCAGTCAAATCGAGCGTCTCTCCTGGACAAATAATAGCTGGTTCAGGCATAATAGTGATCATTTTCTGCTTAATCACCGGAATAAACACCTCTGAGGTATCAAGACAGCCACCACTGCGGGTTACTCTTTCAAAGATTGCACTGTCCTGTGCAGTAAATACAAGGTTAAATAGGGTATCTGGTGTCTCAAAACCAAAAGTACCTACGGTATCCGTATCACCTGGTCTTGGATTCGTTTTAGTTGCTTTCCACAAGTGCTCGATGATTGGATAGGGACCTGTTTCATAGGTAGGTGACTTTAGCGTCACAATATCACCTTCGCAATAAGGGTCTGGTGACTTATCTTCATCTTTTTCAATACTCAAGTCTGTAGGTAGAGAATCAATTCTCACCACTACAGAATCTACGATGGTACAACCATCTTCTACTAGCGTGGCATAATAGGTAGTGGTTTCTTTAGGGCTGGCAATCACTTCCGCGCCAGTAGTTGCGGAGATTCCTTCTGCTGGTGACCAAGTCAGGTTGTCAATAAAACCCGAGTTGGTGGTAGCGCCGAGCGTCACCTCACTATCTTTACAAAGAAAAACAGTATCTGAATTTTCAATGGTGACCAATGGGTCACGCACCTGGATTTGCACAAAAGTGTCGACGATACAGCCCGATACATTAATACTCGCCAACCAAGTAGCCGTCACCCGAGGCTGTACTAGCAGACGTCCGCTCAACGAATCAACTACATTCACATCGGTAGGTATCTGCCAGGTCAAACCTTGGCTCCCGACATTGTTTATTGCTGATACCTCAATTATTTCTCCGGCGCAGAATGGATCGCTAGTACTACTTTCCAAAACTAGGCTTGGCGTGGCGGGAATCAACACGATGGTATCTCTACGAACAATCCCATTCACATTCGCCTCTACGATGACTTGAGTAGTTGTAGTGGGCGAGGCGATGGGGTTCGGAATAGTGGCATCATCGAATATATTAGCTGGTGTCCAACTATAGGTAAATGCTTCGGAGGCCATCAACTGGACAGTAGAGTCTGTACACACATAAAGTGTATCTACGTCTGGTAAGATTTCAACAGACCGCTGGGCTATTAAACCATTAAAAGAAAAGATCACAGCCGAAAATACTAGTATAAGAAGTTTCTTCATATTGAGCGTCATTATCTGGAATAACCAAATATAAGCACTGCTTTTGAAACAGTAGCTATTTTATTTACCTTATTGCGAAAGGTAGTAATTCCCTTCCACTTAGAAGAATAAATTAACAGTACAAGCCAATGAACGACGAAGAAGCGGTCTAAGAGTAGGTTTAAACTTGCGCAGCCCGCTGCTCCAAAATCATATCAATCAACACCAAAGCCGCCATCGCCTCTACAATAGGCACTGCTCGAGGCACTACACAAGGGTCATGCCGCCCTTTTCCAACAACTTCTGAAGGTGCACCTTCTAAATCCACAGACTCCTGAGCAGCCACAATAGTTGCTACTGGTTTAAATGCTGCTCTGAAATAGATATCCATACCATTAGAGATTCCGCCTTGGATGCCTCCAGAATGGTTGGTCTTTGTTTTTATCTGATCTCCTTCTTTGTAAAAGATGTCATTATGCTCAGAGCCCCGCATGACTACTCCATTAAAGCCAGAACCATACTCAAAGCCTTTGCAGGCATTGATACTGAGCATAGCTCCTCCAAGACGAGCATGCAATTTATCAAAAGCGGGTTCGCCAAGGCCAACCGGACAGCCAGTAATGACTGCATTAACCACCCCTCCTATAGTATCTCCTGCCTTGCGCACCTCTTTGATATAATCAATCATGGTCTCTGCAAGCTCCAAATCTGGGCAGCGTACAATATTAGATTCGGTCTGACTTAAATCCAGCTCTTGATAAGTCTTGGTAGTAGCAAGGTGTCCTACCTGACTGACATAGGCATTTACCTCAATACCCATCGATTGAAGGATCAACTTAGCAATGGCACCGGCCGCCACCCTACTAGCTGTCTCACGAGCAGACGAACGGCCACCACCTCTATAATCACGGAGGCCATATTTCTTTTGATAAGTAAAATCTGCGTGAGAAGGTCTAAAGCGATCTGCAATATGGCTATAATCTTTTGAGCGTGCATCGGCATTATAGATCACAATGCCAATGGGTGTACCCGTTGATTTACCTTCAAAGACACCGCTCAATATCTGTACGGTATCACTTTCTTTACGTTGAGTTACAATTTTAGATTGCCCGGGCCTACGGCGATCCATTTCGGATTGTATAAACTCCTCGTCGATTGCTACGCCTGCTGGGCAACCATCGATAACTACGCCGATGGCCTTTCCGTGAGATTCTCCAAAAGTACTGATCCGATATATTTTTCCAAAGGTATTACCTGCCACAATTTTCGTTTTTTGAGAGCACAAAAGTAATAAAATCTGATTTCAAGGAACTCTAAAGCGCATTCTTTGTTTTTAAACTCGTAATTTTATGTTGAATAAGTGGGAATGACCTCATCTTTGGTGAGTGCAAGTGCCTTAAAGGAATATACGACTGTGATGCGATTTGAACCGAAAAACTTTTTTGAGAAGATTGAATTTGATAAAATAATTGAGCTGACGCTGAAAGAATGCCTCGGTGAATTAGGTAAAGCGGCAGTCTTGGAGATAAAACCGTCTACGGATTTATCCCAAGTCAGACGCCAATTAGAGGAAGTAGACGAGTTGAAAAGAAGCATTACCGAGAATGATCGCTTCCCTGGAGTCGTCTACTCAGATATTGCAGAGGAGCTTTCTATGCTGGAGATTGAAGGTTATGTTTTGGCCGTAGAGGGTCTTCAGCGTATCAATACCACCCTCCTTTTCACCAAAGAGATTTTCAAATTTTTTACACCCGAACGCAGGGAGCTCTATCCAAAGTTGTACCTAATCGTACAATCCATCACCTTTGATGAATCACTAAGTCAGGAGATCGAAAAAATCATTGACGAAGAAGGCCAAATTCGACCAGATGCCTCTCCTGAACTTGCCAGGATTCGTAAAGCGATGAACTCCAAAGTAAGAGAACTGGATAAAGCATTTAGAAGCATTATTGCTACCTATAAAAATAAAGGTTGGCTAACGGATAATGTAGAAAGTTTCAGAAATGGCCGTCGGGTACTCTCCGTCCCTGCCGAACACAAACGACAAGTCAGAGGTATTATTCATGATGAATCCACTAGTGGTAAAACCAGCTTTATCGAGCCAGAAGGTGTGATCGATATCAACAACGATATTTTTGATTT
This sequence comes from Saprospiraceae bacterium, assembly GCA_042095835.1. GTDB lineage: Bacteria > Bacteroidota > Bacteroidia > Chitinophagales > Saprospiraceae > DATFKA01. The sequence goes on along the minus strand of JBELML010000071.1, from coordinate 13,164 downwards.
ACAGCAGGCTGAAAAAAGGGAAATTTATCGCCTTTTAAAGGAATTGAGTGCCATGCTGCGGCCCTATGTTCCTCTAATGCGTATTTACCAAAGCCTCTTGATCAAATTTGATGTGATCCAGGCCAAAGCAAGAGTGGCTATTCGGATGAAGGCAGTCTTGCCCAAGCTTCAGGAACAACCGATCTTCAGAATGATCGATGGGCGGCACCCTCTTCTCTACTTGAAAAATCTGCCTTACGGCAAAAAGACGGTTCCTTTCACCTACGACCTACATCATCCCAATCGAATCTTAATGCTCAGCGGGCCCAATGCAGGAGGAAAATCGATCACACTAAAATCAGTGGGATTGATTCAAATCATGGCTCAATCAGGTTTTTTGGTCACCCTTGACCCTGAGTCGGAACTGGGCATTTTCCACAACTTTTTTGCGGACATTGGGGACCAACAGTCCTTAGAGGATGATTTGAGTACCTACAGTTCGCATTTACAAAATATGCGCACCTTTCTGGAAGTAGCTGATGATCGTACCCTCGTCTTAATAGATGAGTTTGGTAGCGGTACTGATCCGGCCATCGGTGGAGCAATAGCAGAGTCCATTTTGAGGGAACTTAATTTCAAAAAGGTCAGAGGTGTAATCACTACCCACTACTCTAATCTTAAAATTTTCACCTTCAAAACCAAAGGTATCGTCAATGGTTCTATGAATTTTGATACGGACACCCTATCTCCTACTTATGAGTTAAAGATAGGAAAGCCTGGCAGTTCCTACGCTTATGAGATTGCTCAGAAAAGTGGCTTAGGAGACAAGGTCATCAAATATGCCAAGCATAAGACAGGCAAAAATGAGAAAGCCGTTGATCAGTTAATCGTAGACCTACAAAAGGAGAAACAAGAATTGGAATCTCAGCTCTCCAATCTAAGAGATAAAGAAATCAAGTTGGAAAGATTGATTGGCACTTATGAAAACCTACATAAAGACTTGGAGTATCGTCGCAAGCGTATGAAGATGGACGCCAAGGAGCAGGAACTACAGGAAGTTGCCAAGCACAATAAAGAGTTTGAGAATTTGGTCAGAACGATCAAGGAGGAAAAAAACCTGGAAAAAGCCAAAGCCAAAGCCGAAGAAATTCGCAAAAAGCGAGAGGAGGTCGCCAATGAAGTCCAGGAACTCAAAGAAGAAATCTACTATAAACCCAAATCCAGAAAACCAGAGCGCCCCATCCGCGAGGGAGATTATGTCAAACTCAAAACTGGTGGTTCTACAGGTTATGTAGAATCGATCTCCAAAAATACGGCAATGGTGCAGATGGGCATCATGCGCATGAAGATCAATCTACGCGATTTGATGCTTTCTAAAGAGCCTTTGGAGCTGCAAAGATCGAAAAGCATCCATATGCGTGGCATTACTCAAACGGCCAACTTTCAGAGTAAAATTGATATTCGTGGGATGCGGTTTGATGAAGCCATGCAGGTGGTAGAAGAATTCGTAGATCAGGCATTAATCACCAATGCCAGCAACCTAGAAATTGTACATGGCAAGGGAAGTGGTGTACTCCGTAAAGCGGTCAAAAGTAAGCTCAGAGAATACAATGTAGGTATGAGTATTTTTCATCCTGCCCCCGAGCAAGGCGGCGATGGCGTGACGATCATAGAAATATCCTAGCTAGGGTTTGTCGGCACAGTTGATACAGCGCGTACTTTGTGGCATATACATTAAACGAGCGGACCGAATAGGCTTTTTACAGCGGCTGCAATTCCCAAAGTCTGCATCATCTACTTTGAAAAGGGCTACCTCTAGGTTAGATAGCTTTTTCTTGGCTGTTCTCAGTGCCGCCTCTGATACACTTTTATTGTTGATAGCATCCATCCTGGAGATACGGCCGATAGAATTCTCTGGTGCTACGGGTTTGGAAGCTTCTTCGAGTTGAGCTATTCTCTTTTTGGTTTCTGCAATCGTTTCTACAATCTTCATCTTGAGTTTTGCTCTTTCCTGCTTGTTCATGTTTTAATTAATTTTGAACCACATAGGGACATAGGGTACATAGGTGATTTTAGAACTATGTTGCCTACTGTTTTCTATGTGGTTTACTGCATTTTGAACCGCATAGGGACATAGGGTAC
>JBELML010000071.1:0-10943 GCA_042095835.1 Saprospiraceae bacterium | reverse complement strand
CATAGGGTACATAGGTGGTTCTAGAACTATGTTGTCTACTGTTTTCTATGTGGTTTACTGCATTTTGAACCACAATAGGGACATAGGGTACATAGGTGATTTTAGAACTATGTTGCCTACTGTTTTCTATGTGGTTTACTGCATTTTGAACCACAATAGGGACATAGGATACATAGGTGGTTCTAGAACTATGTTGCCTACTGTTTTCTATGTGGTTTACTGCATTTTGAACCGCATAGGGACATAGGGTACATAGGTGGTTCTAGAACTATGTTGTCTACTGTTTTCTATGTGGTTCCATAAAAGAGTACTGATTTTGAACCATTTAAGGGATTATAAGGGCATATAAGGTCATTAAAGTGAAGTACATCCATAGATATTTTAAACCTCGGTCAGGTACGTAAATAACTCGCTCCATTCACATCCATTATGCCACCTGTCATGAAAGCAGCTTTCTCAGAAGCGTAGAATAAGATTGCATGGGCTATTTCTTCTGGCTTGGCTACCCGATTATAGGGACTTTCTGATTTTATAACTGCTCCAGCTGGCCCGTCCAAAGTTGGTTGCGCCATATCCGTTGCCACAAATCCAGGAGCAATTGCATAAACGCCAATATTGTACTTACCGAGTTTTTTCGCTAGAGACTGACTCATGGCATTCATGCCCGCTTTACTTGCTCCATAAGCAGGATGGTCAGGTTCTCCGCGAAAAGCACCTCTGGAAGATACATTAATAATCCGACCTCCACCTTGATGAATCATTTTTTCGGCGGCACAGTAGCAAACATTGGCAGCTCCCAACAAATTAACTTGCATTGTTGTAAGCCAGCTTTCTTGCCATTCCTCGTAGGACACTTCATCGATCGGATGAGGTGAAAAGATACCGGCATTATTGACAAGGACATCAAGTCGACCCCATTTTGTATGCACCTGATTCACCATGGCTTCAACCTCTGCAGCATTGGCCACATCGGCTTGCACCAAAAGATGCCTCTCACCCGGCAGTTGATCTAGGGTTTGCTGCCCCGCAGTCTGATTCGAACTATAATGTACGGCTACCTTTGCTCCTTTTTCTGCGAAAGCCAATGCGGTGGCGCTGCCGATGCCTCGACTACTACCTGTGATGAGTACGGTTTTTCCTTGAAATTCCATGTTTGTAATGGGTGAATGAATAATCAATGAATGGCGTTCCAATATCTTTGGCTACTAATATAGTAGTGTTTTAGATAATACCTAAAAAGCGGTGAACCTTTTCCTTGTGGGATTTACTAATGGGGATTGACTCCTCGTCAATGACGAGCTGATTACCCTCTAATAATTGGATATGTTTAGGATTAACGACAAAAGCTCTATGGGTCCTCAAGTACAGTCCTGGGGGCAAGAGAGCTTCTAGGTCTTGGAGCTTGGCTTTGGGTACAATCCAGCCTTTTTGCGTTTTGATTTTTACATAATCACCGTAGGCTTGTAGATATCGAATATCGGACCAAGCGAGGCGATGAATTTTGCGATCTGCTTTTATATTCAAGATAGCCTCCTCTTGATGGGGAGCCTGGGTAGCGAGCCGATCTTTAGCCTTTTGGCAAGCTTTTAAGAAGCGCTCTAAACTGAAAGGCTTTAATAGATAATCTACCGCATCGTAATCATAGGAAGGGACTGCATACTCTGGATATGCTGTAGTAAAAATCACCATGGGTGGACGTTCCAAAATATTCAATAAAGAAAGGCCATCAATCTCCGGCATGTTGATGTCCAAAAACAACAAATCTACTTGCTCGTTTTGTAAATAGTGGAGTGCTTCTACCGTTTTGGTATAGGTAGCTTTTAGTGCTAGACCTTGTACCGCTGGTAGAAACTTTTCGATGACTTTGATCGCTAGTGGTTCGTCATCAACGATGATGCAGCTGTGGTGTATTGCTTGAATGATGTAGTGGTGTTATTGATATAATGGTGTCTACCTACGCTATAGCTCCGGTAGATAAATAATGATGCCTGACGAAGAATTCTAGGGTTTTTTGTCCGTATGTTGTATGCTTAGATGGCACTTGAAATTTTTCGGGCTTGTTTGTATCTCTAAAGTATGCAGCTTCGGATAAAGTAAAGCCAGGCGCTGTTTTAGGTTTTCTATACCTACGCCTCCTGGTTGATTCTTATTATTTTGCTTTTCACCGACACTATTATTGATGGTAAAAACGAGATCGCTTGTGCCTATTTCTAAATCAATATCAATAAAAAAAGCGCCATCTGAATTGGCCCTCACAAATTTAAAAGCATTTTCTAATAAAGGTAGCAACATTAAGGGTGCTATCGTGACCGCTGCTCCCCTACCCGATTTAGTGAACCTCACTTGCAGGTCTTCCTCCTTTCTCATACCCTGTAGATCAATATAATTCTCTAAAAGCTGCACCTCTTTTTCTATAGGTATTTGATCTACTTTACAGTCGTACAAGACATAACGCAGGCATTGTGACAGCTTCAGTAATGCTTCGGGCGTCTCCTCATCTTTATATAAAGCTAGAGAATAAATACCATTTAGGCTGTTGAAGAGAAAATGTGGGTTTAACTGCGCTTTTAAAGCGACGAGTTCGGCACTGATTTTCTCTTGGGTTAGTTGCTGAATTTGTCGCTCCTGTCGATTCACCAAAAACCAAGCTTTCGATAATTTGAGTACCGTACTGATCGCCCAATAAGCAGCCATAAATTGTAGAATATCCCAGTAGTTGTAATAAGAAATGAAATAGTAGCCTGGGAATATCCAATCTGCCAACGTAGTAAAAGTAAACTGATTGACGAAGACCATCCCATTCACCACTACAAGGCTGACAAATAAGTACAAGAGGTATTGATTCTTAGAAAGAATTTTCGGGATGAGTAAAAAAACATTAAAATAAACCAAAAGAGTCAGGCTAATGTGGAACAGACTGGTATAAATCAAGTCGGTCACTTCCGTGCCCTCGCTGAGATTGAATAGCTTAAACAAGACATAAAAAGACAGCCCCCAAAAGGCCAGATGCTGGATCCAAGGCTGGCTCGCCAAACGGATCATAATATTTTGGACTATTGAGGACTGCGACATCTATTAGTGGCTTTATTTTTTATTAAAGACGATGGGATCATCGAAGTTCTTCTCATCTTCAGCATACTTCAAGATAAACTTTTGTAGGTCATCAGTTGAAGCCGTGATAATAAAATTGTCATTCACCTGCTCGTGCTGGATACGTATTTTTCTTTCTTTGATCAAGTTTTCCATCCGATTTCCATCAAATGGGAAAAGACTGAATCCATTTTCTCCATTAAAAACCAGCTTATAAAAATTATTTGTTGGAATTTTTAAAGCTAAAGAGGGTTCCTCCTCTGGCTTCTCAAGGGGCTTATCTGGATATACATTGAGGTAATGATATTTCCCCAGCTTGAGCAAAACCGCATCATATTGATAAATTTCGTCCTCGCTAGCTCTGTGCACAAGCTCGTAATGGCCCGTTGGTTCCTGCTGAATTTCGGCATCCACCACTACGCCTTCCCCATTTTTCTTAAAGGTGACATCCTCTATATCTTTTTTCATTCTAAAATCTAGCGACTGGACTGATGTAGAAAGTAAGGATTGCTCTTCCTCTTCTTCAGACTCCCAATGACCAGCTAATTTAGGCTCCATGACAATAGTATCCTCGCTATACAAAGGATGCAGCGAAATTAAACAGGAAGATAAACTTCCAATCAGCAATAGGATCAATAATAACTTTCTCATCAATTTAGTTTTTGGAGCATGTTTAAAAATTTATCCCTCGGGCTAAAATTTGCCCTTTTGCCCCTAGAATTCGTTAAAAATGCTCGTAATAGCTAGGCTATTACTGCGCTTTTTGCCTTTTCTAGAAACAAAATCATCAAATTTTAACTCCAAAAACAAAATTTAAACCTACTCTTAGTTCCCTCCAAACATCCAGTAATTCATCTGCCGATCCAAAAATGATCGTTGGTTGGTCACTTTAGGTCGTCGAGTGGGAAAATAACTGCAAAATGGCAGGGCAATAGGCATTTCGCCCGATATAAAATTTAATTACCTTTGCATCAGGAACTAACCAAAATAAGTAAAACCATGATGCAGGATATCACTCTGAGCTCAGCCGATTTGATGGCATTAGAAGATCGATATGGTGCCCATAATTACCACCCGCTTCCCGTAGTTTTAGCTAGAGGAGAAGGAGTGCACGTTTGGGACGTCGAAGGCAAACAATATTATGACTTCTTATCTGCTTATTCCGCTGTTAATCAAGGACATTGTCACCCACGTATTGTAGGCGCACTCAAAGAACAAGCCGATAAATTGACACTCACCAGTAGAGCATTTTATAATGATGTCTTAGGACCTTATGAGCAATTCATCACCGCTTATTTTGGCTATGACAAAGTACTACCCATGAATACAGGTGTAGAAGGTGGCGAAACAGCTATTAAACTATGCCGTAAATGGGCCTATGAGGTAAAAGGTGTACCGGTTAATCAGGCCAAAATCATCTTTGTGACGGGTAACTTCTGGGGAAGAACTCTAGCAGCTATTTCTTCCTCCACTGACCCCAGTAGCACCAAAGGATTTGGTCCTTATATGCCAGGCTATCAATTAATTCCATACAACGATCTGCCTGCCTTGGAAGAAGCACTTCAAGATCCTACGGTTGCAGGTTTTATGGTGGAGCCAATCCAGGGAGAGGCAGGTGTAGTTGTCCCTGATGACAACTATCTATACGATGCCTATCAATTGTGCAAAAAGAACAATGTCCTCTTCATCGCTGATGAAGTACAAACAGGCATTGCCCGTACAGGAAAACTGATCTGCTGTGATCATCACGGTTTCCAACCAGATATATTGATCTTGGGTAAAGCTTTATCTGGAGGTGTTTTCCCCGTCTCGGCGGTTTTGACAAGTGATGAAGTCATGCTCACCATCAAACCGGGCGAACACGGTTCTACTTTTGGAGGCAATCCCTTGGCTTGTGCCGTAGCTATGGCCGCATTGGAAGTAGTTAAAGACGAAGATCTAGCTGGAAATGCCGAAAAGTTAGGCCAGGTTTTTCGAGACTATATGCAAAAGAACTTGGTAGAGAAAACAGAGCTTGTGACCTTAGTACGCGGAAAAGGACTATTGAATGCCATTGTCATCAATGATGATGAAGACAGCGATACAGCCTGGAATATTTGTTTAAAGTTGGCAGAAAATGGCTTACTTGCCAAACCAACACACGGTAACATTATCCGTTTTGCGCCTCCTTTAGTGATGACCGAGGAGCAATTATTGGAATGCTGTGACATTATTGAAAAAACTATCTTGAGTAGCTTGTAGTTAGATAGATAAATTGTAGCCATATGAATGCCACTAAAAAGACGGATTCTTTTCAGTTCAAACAGTTCAGTATCAAGCAGGATGATTGTACCATGAAAGTAGGTACAGATGGAGTCCTGCTTGGTGCCTGGGCTAGCGTCGATGGGGCAAGTCATATTTTAGACATAGGTGCCGGTACTGGTGTGATTGCCATCATGCTGGGCCAACGCACCCAAACGACAAGTGCTCAGGTTCACGCCGTCGAAATCGATACAAAAGCTGCCGAGCAGGCAAAAGATAATATGCAAGCCGCCACTTGGGCGGATCGCTTGGTCTTGTTCCAGGAGTCCATCCAGGATTTCGCGCGTAGATCAGAGATAAAATACGATCTGATTGTGAGTAATCCACCTTTCTTTTCAGGAGGTACTTTTTCTCATAATCAGGATCGTAATGATGTGCGGCATACCATTAAATTGCCGCATGGAGACTTATTGATTGCCATTCGTCGCTTGTTGGCTAAAAATGGTCGTTTCTGTGTAGTATTACCGCTCATCGAAGGGCTGCGCTTCCAAGAAATGGCGGGAGAATACAGTCTCTTTTGTACCAAAAAGACGAAAGTCAAGTCCAAGGCGGACAAGGGAGTTGAAAGATTACTCCTTCAATTTGAATGGGCAGAGCAAGCAGAGCAAGTCGATGAGCTCATCATCCAGCACGAGGGTCGCAATGACTGGACAGCCGAGTACATCAAGCTCACCAGAGATTTCTATCTCAAGATGCCTTAATTCATTAAGTACTCCACCGCAACTAAAACCTCACCATTAGCAGCCCCTTTTTACAGTTGATTTTTGGCAATAAACTGTTTGGGGGTCGTTCCTGTGTGTTTTTTGAAAGCTCGATTGAAAGTAGTCTTGGAATTAAACCCACAATCCAAGGCAATGCTCAGGAGCGTAATACGAAGATGATCGCCATTCTTCAACTTTTCTATTACAGCACTTGCCCGCCTTTCGTTTACAAAATCGTTGAAATTCATTTTAAACTCCTGATTGATGGCTTTAGACACCATATTCCGATTGGTCTCCAATTGACTGGCAAGTCCTGTCAAGGTTAGCTTAGGGTTTTTATAAATCTCTTCGGTGTCAAAAAGATAGATGATCTTGTCTTTCCATTCTGCCAGCGCTAGCGCTTCTTCGGTATCGTTTTTGCTTGGGCTATTTTTTTCAATATTAGGTTCCATCTTGGCCATCAGGGCCGTATCTAATTTAATGGAAGTTTTGATAGTATTCGTATAGCCCGTAATCGAGATGTATAATAGCAAGATGGAGAAACAAAAGTAATACCAATACTTGCTTCCGAACTCTCCCCATTCCGGATTCAGTATAAAAAACAACACTCTAAGTACTAAGATCAAACCAAAAGCAATGATGAAATGCTTAATCCATTCAAAGGCCACCTCATCAGCAAAACTGACCTCCTGTAGAGATAGTTTCCGGTAACGGAAGTAATGTTTAAGGCTCAAAAACAAGTAGAATAGCATAGAAATCAGACCTGCCATTTGGTACCAAAAGTCTAAATCTTTGTCGCGGCTATTGGCATAGAAGTAATACTCCTCTAGAATCAGTACATCGGTTATGAATATGATCAGGCTATACAGCAAATAAAGGGCAGCCGGCAAAAAGTGAAGGAGTTCTTTGTAGCTAAGTTTAGTATCACCTCCCAACAGTGCTTTTACATAAAAAAAGAAAACAGGACCAAGCAAGAACAATTGTTGAAAGGGCATAAAAAATAAAACATCCCGGTAAGTATCCTGTGCATACCAATTGGCATAGCCTAATAGAAAAGGGCAGATGTATAAAGCTCCTAAAGCGATAAATGCGGCGAGCCATTTACTTTGTTTCTTGTTTTCCTGGATAGCGTTTTTCAACAGCAAAAAGGAAAAAACAGCAGCATGAAAGAAAAAGATCAGTAAAACTGAGCTCTTTTGATTGTAGTCGAAGTATAGTATTTGATTCAAGAATTTCCCTGAAAAGGTTTTTAGTAATGATCGAAAAATAGCTTTTTGATTTTGATGGAATCTTCACGACCTAAAGTCAGGACAGGCTTACACTTACACCAAGTACGGCATCTGCCTAACGAGTCTCCTACGCTGAAGCTATGGCGGAAGAGAAAGCTTCGAGCGCAAGCGTAAGGCTTCGTCCGCCGGAGAAAGCTTCAGCGCAGGCTCGTTCCACTCGAAAAAAGCCTAGGCGGCATCCCGCACTTCGCTTATGACCTTTTCACACTTAATTTTCGGTAATAACCATTTCCTTTTATATTTTTATTTTAATGCTTTCGCCCTATATTTTATTCATTGTAATCCGATTTAAAAGTATTCCAATATTTAGCTTTTCTACCTTATAAAAGTAGTTTTCTTTTTCTGAAGCTGCAATGCTCATCGCTTCAACTCCACCGCAGGATCAACCTTCAGCACTTTTGCGATGTGATAAGCAATCACCAGGAAACTAATCAACAAGAGAAGTACGCCCGCCAACAGAAAAATATCCCATCCCAGAGGTACGCGGTAGCTGAATTCGGTCAACCATTTTCTCACCGCAAACCAGGCTAAAGGCAAAGCTAGAAAAATGGAGATTAGCGCCACCCACGTGTAGCTTTTGGTGATGGCCTGGAGTAATTGTCCGGCCTTGGCTCCCAGTACCTTCCGAATGCTCATCTCTTTGGTCCTTTGTAGTACGTGTAAGGAAAACAGCGCAAAGAGACCAGTGGAGCAGAGCAATAAAGCAATGAAAGCGAAGAATCGGAATACCCGCATGAGCTGAGCTTCTTGGGTATACATAGCAGCGATGAATTCATCAAAGTAGCTGGGTGAAAAAGGTAGTGTTGGATAAAATTGCGCCCAACTAGATTGGATGGCCCCAAGATTAGACAATGAGGTCTTGATGAGTAGCTTTCTGGCTCCTTGTGGTTCGTAGAGGAAAACAATGGGTTCGATTATGTTGTGCAGGGATTTGTTGTGAAAGTTCTTGACCAAGCCAACGACTTCCCTTTCCTCACCACCGTAGTTGATGATTTGACCTATAGGCTCCTGCCAATTCAAGGAATTGGCCAAGGCCTCGTTAATGATGACAGCACTGGTACGATCACTAGATTTATCAGCCGTAAAATTCCGGCCTTTGGATAATTTGATATCTAATAGCTCGAAGTAGGCCTCATCAATACGATAGATATTGTATATTTTTTCAGCCGTCGAGCCCTCGAGTTTGACTTCAAACAAATCTTTCCCGTTTTCTTCTCCTGGTAGAGCGCCACCACCTACCAAAGAGGCAGATTGTACGGAAGCCATCGCTTTGATCTGTTCTCTAAATGGCAGGCTCCGTTCATTGCTTGGATTGTCTTCGGGAAGGTCTACTAGGAGGATACCTTCCTTGGCAAATCCCAGGTCTTTGTTGTGGACATAATTCAGCTGGCGTTCCATGGTCAGGGCAAAGATCAAAATGATGGCCGCCAAACCATATTGAGTACCAAGGAGTAGCTTTTTAAACCAAGTGAAACCGAGGCCCTTCAGCATCCTGCTATTGTCGGATAAAGAATAGTAAACACCAGAATAGCTGGTACCTAGCAGCCCCAAAACAAAAACAAGAAGAACAAAACCAGGAAGAAGAACCCAATTGGCCTCCGCTCCCAAACTAGAAAAGCCCGTAAAATCAAGATAAAACCCTTCACCAAAAAGGATCAGTAGGCTCGTAAAGAAGAGCACCAAAAAGCTCATCAGCAAAGTTTCTATTATACTTTGTCTACGCAGCTGTTGGGCATTCATCCCAAAGATTTTTTTCAGGGTGATTTCCTTGGAGCGCTGGGCCGATCGAGTCAGCATTAAGTTGATAAAGTTTAGAGCCGCAATCAGCAAAATGAGAATCCCCGCAATGGCCAAAGCCTTGGCATAAATCACATTGCCCTTTTTCACATCATCCACCAGTCCTGGCGAAGCATACACTTTTCTAAGTGCTTGAGATCGAAATTGGACCTCTACACCCGCGCCTTCAATCATGGGCATCAATTCTTGGCGGAGCAGGGCATCCAATTGATCGTTTAAATCATCAGGACTTCGGCCTTGATCTAGGAGTACGTAGGTGTACTGTTCGATATCAAACCAGCTTTGCGCATCGTATTCTGCCGCCGGCTCTTTAGAAAAAAGGGCATTGACCTCCAAGTGGCTATGCGCTGGCCAATCTTGAAAAACGCCTCTTACCGCGTAGGTTTTATCACCTAGGCTGAGTGCTTTTCCAAGCACATCAATATCACCGTAAAATTTACGGGCTAAGCTTTTAGAAAGGAGGACAGAATTGGGTTCGGCAAGTGAAGCTTCTCCTCCACCTTTTATAAAATCAAAAGAAAAGACAGCTAGTGCAGCTGGATTGGCTTTGAACAGGCCAGATGCTTTGAATACTTCTTCCTCTACACGCACCATATCTTCTTGGAAGGCCAAACTAGCATACGACTCAATGCCGGTATAGTTTTCGCTCAATAATGCTCCTAAAGGTTTGCCCGTTGAGGCATAATGATCGGTACTACCTCCTGCTGTGATCTCCATACTGAGTCGATAAATCCGATCCTGCTTACTGTGGAAAGCATCATATTGATAAAAGGTATGCACATAATCACCAATGAACCAGGCAGAGGCCATGGCAATACTTAATCCAATCAGTGCAAATGCAGTATACATGCGGTATTTAAAAAGCATTCTCAGGCTGTAGCGGATTTGTTGAAGCATATGGCGTTTTTTTGAAAGCTTGGTTTATTGAAGTGGTTTTGATCTTGTCGAGCGAAACTTAAATCACCCTTTGCTCCACTTATGATGCAAACATTTAAAAGGAGCATAGTTTTCGAAGGAAGGTTGTGTACTTGAGCCGAAGACAGGATCATTATCGAATACGCTTTCCATATCACTAGGCCGATGGTCTTAAAAACACTGTCATAGACTAGTCTATAATCTTTCCCTTAACTGACTCGCAAAAAAATCTTTATTTATCCAAAAGGTGGTGTGCATTAGATCTAATATACTATACCTAATAAATGGCTCATTTAAATCTCTCAAGGAAATGGTATCTGAAACTGTAGAAAAAAATATTCGAGGGTTCTTTATCGTATTGTTTAAGCCTAGGATAGTTTTATATAAATCCGCCCATTTACTTTGCTCAAAAAAAACAAAATCCCCATGTGAGTACTCATCTTCAAGAAAACACCTTATGTTAAATTCTTGCCTTTCATATTCAACAATAAATGCAATAAAGTTTAATATCTCCAAGTCAGAGGTTGAATCACTTCCTAAATTCTCAAACATTTTAAGATAGGCCTCTTTTGATACACTTTCGAGATAAGCTCCCTCAACTAAGAAGCTTTCAAAATTTTCCCACCATGTAATAGCATTTAAAGAATCTCCCGAATATTTTTCCTGCATACAGGTATACATATATTGCTCATATTGATATCGATCATTCAAACAAGAATTACTGATAAAAATTAGGGATATAAAAAATACTGTTTTTAGAAAGCTCACACAATAAAATTTTCTAAAAGAATAAACTAAATACACTAGAGTTTATGTAAGTTAGTTTTGTATAGAGAATCAATTAAGATTT
>JBELML010000070.1:0-32237 GCA_042095835.1 Saprospiraceae bacterium | reverse complement strand
TTTGGCTAGGCAAGATTTTTTTGCTTCGTTTTTGTATCGAATGACAAAAATGAATATGCCAGAGCGGTTTTGAATTGGAGTGTCAGTAGGGATTATAAAAAATGCAGGGTAATTTTTTGGTGCGTTTGCTCTACTAATGGTCATGCGCCTACCTCTATATTTATCATAAAGGTAGGCGCATGATAATCTTTCACTATCGAAGAGCGAACTTCAAAGGAATTTCAAACCACATCGCAATTTTGGTACTGCCCCTTTGGGCTGGTTGCCATTTAGGCATTTTCTTAAGCTCCTCTATAACGACTTGGTCACATACCTTATGAAGCGGCTGCTTGATTGTAAAATGCTTTAAGGAACCATCTTCCATGATTTTAAACCGGACAATCATTGTTCCTTCGATCGAATATTCTTGGGTCAATTCTGGATACTTGATGTTTTTACTCAAATAGTCGGTCAAGGCAGTTATCCCACCTTCGAAGGAGGCAGGCTTGAAAAACGGCGCATTCTTAGCCTCTTTAGCCTTTTTTCGGGCAGCCTTTTTTAGTTCTTTGGCATCAACACTACTAGTCATTGTTTCATTCGAAAGGCTAGACTTACTTTGTGCAGTAACTAAGGTGATACTCATTACCAATAATAAGGTGTATACCAATTTTTCTTTTAAGATTCTCATGATGTAAATAGATTTAAGGTCTACCTGCTAGCCCTCTAAATTGTAGAAAACGATGCAGGCATAGTTGAATAATGTGTTATTGATCCATCCTTTTAACTGTAAGAGGATTCGGCGTTCTGTGAAGAACTTGTTTGACCTTTCATTTGAAGAGGATTAAAAAGGTTACCACTGAGAATTAATTTTTTCTCTCCCAAAGTATGAAATCAAGCTTTTCATTTGCGATATTCGTCTAGATTATGGAATGTTATGAGGTTTAGCGAACGCAAATTTCTACTGTATGAAAAACTTAGTACTGCTCTTTTTCTGCTCTTTGGTTTTCTCATTGATTTCTGCACAGACGCAACAAGTGTCTATAGTGGAGAATGATCAAGGCATACACCTCTCGGTAGATGGCAAAGCGATTATACTCAATGGAGTGAATTGGGATTATTATCCAATAGGTACCAATTACGAATTTAGTTTATGGGCACAATCAGATGACTTTATCAAAGAAGCATTAGAGGGCGAAATGTCCATACTTAAAGAGATGGGTATCAATGTACTCCGAATTTATACGGGTATTCAGCCTCGTTGGATTACCTATATCTATGAGACCTATGGCGTTTATACCATGCTCAATCATTCTTTTGGGCGCTATGGACTATCTATTGATGGCGAATGGGTAGCCAATACCGATTATTCAAATTCGGGTGCACAGAAAGTATTATTAACAGAGGTTACTGCTTTAGCACAAGAATATAAAAACACTCCCGGCCTTTTATTCTATCTACTCGGTAACGAAAACAATTATGGCCTCTTCTGGGAAGGTGCCGAGACAGAAGACATCCCTGAAGATGATCCTGAAGCCGCAGCGCGCGCACGAGCTATGTATCAGCTTTTCAACAAGGCTACGAAAGCCATGAAAGACATTGATACTGCTCATCCAGTAGCGATGTGTAATGGTGATCTACAGTTCCTGAATATTATTGCTGAAGAATGTCAGGATGTAGATATTTTTGGATCCAATGTGTATCGAGGTATCTCCTTTGGTGATTTTTTTGAGCGGGTAAAAACCAAATTGGGAAAACCTATTGTCTTTACCGAATTTGGAGCCGATGGCTACAATGCTATAAAAAAGGAGGAGGATCAGTCTGCTCAAGCCTACTACAACTTAGGAAATTGGCAGGAGATTTATGAGAATGCCGCTGGCATGGGCAAAGTAGGAAATTCGCTAGGAGGTTTTACCTTCCAATCCAGTGATGGATGGTGGAAATTTGGTCAAACCAAAAACCTTAACTTACACGATGATAATGCTTCTTGGGCTAATGCAGGATATGCGCATGATTTTGTAAAAGGTAAAGATAATATGAATGAAGAGTGGTTCGGTATTTGTGCCAAGGGACCAACCAATGCAAAAGGTCTTTATCAGCTCTATCCGCGCGCCGCCTACTACGCTCAAAAAGAGGCGCATGCTTTCGATCCTTTTGCAGATGGCAATAATGCAAAATCTCTAGCCGCCCATTTCAAAGGGATTTCTTTGAAAAAAGCAGCTAAAAAAGCAAAGAGTGATCGCAAAGCATTACTCAAGGCCCAGGACCAAAAATAAACAAGACAGTTATTTCTACTGAAGATAATTTATACACAACTCTTATGACAAACACAAAAACAGATCGCTCAATCGCGATCAGTGAAATAGCCATAAACGGAGAGCAATTTTTTAAGATCTCTAATAGTGACGCCATGCGTCCATTTTTTATGAGCATCGTGAGTGACTCCGATCATTGGATGTTTATTGCCAGTAATGGTGGCCTGACGGCTGGTCGGCGGAATTCGGAATACGCCCTATTCCCTTACTATACCGATGATAAAATCACCGAAGGTGCTGAAACAACTGGTAGCAAAACCATATTACGCGCACAAAAAAATGGCCAAACCCAAGTATGGGAGCCTTTCTCTATACGTAGTCAAGCCCAATACGATTTACAGCAGAATCTTTATAAAAATAAATATGGTGACAAGGTACTCTTCGAGGAAATCAACCATGATCTAGGACTTGCCTTTCGCTACCAATGGAGCTCTAGTGACCGTTACGGTTTTGTAAGAGCAGCGAGTTTGGTGAATTTAGGAGATGCCGAAGTTCAAGTTTCCGTGCTGGATGGTATCCAAAATATTTTGCCCTATGGTCTTTCTAGCGAAATGCAGACGCGCACGAGTAATCTGGCCGATGCCTATAAAAGGAGTGAACTAGAGCAACAATCTGGACTGGGTATCTTTGCCCTAAGTGCCATCATTGTAGATAAAGCCGAACCAAGCGAAGCGCTCAAAGCCAATGTGGTCTGGTCGACGGGCTTAGACCAACCAAAAATACTATTATCTCCTCTCCAATTAAACACCTTCCGAAAGGGAGGAACAGTAACAACGGAGACGGACATTAAAGGAGAAAAGGGGGCTTATTTTATACAAACTGACCTCCAGCTGGCTGCTAATGCTAGCCAAAGCTGGCGCTTTATCGCAGATGTAAATAAAAACCACGCTGCGATTGCGACACTTTCTAATGAAATACGTACCAATACCTCTCTCACCAAGAATCTAGAAGAAGATATTGCCCTGGGTACACAACAGCTGATTGCGCTCACTGCTTCGGCTGATGGTATGCAGCTAGGTAATGATGGCTTACGCAATACGCGACATTTTTCCAACACCCTCTTTAATATCATGAGGGGCGGTATCTTTGACGATGCGTACCAAATTGAGAAAGCCGACTTTCTACCTTATTTAGCGAAAGCTAATAAAGCATCATTCTCTAAGGCAGAAGACTTATTGAATGCACTACCCGCAACCTTCGATTTGATACAGCTACGGGAGCTTGCCCAGCAAAGTGGCGACCCACAATTCCAACGGCTGGCCTTTGAATACTTGCCACTCAAGTTCAGTCGCAGACATGGTGACCCTAGCCGTCCTTGGAATAGGTTCTCTATCAATACCCGAAATGAATTAGATGGCTCCAAAGTACTAGACTACGAAGGAAATTGGAGAGATATTTTCCAAAACTGGGAAGCCCTGGGCTATTCTTATCCGGACTTCTTCGAAAGTATGATCCATAAATTTTTGAATGCAAGTACTTTTGATGGCTACAATCCTTATCGAGTCACCAAAGATGGCTTTGATTGGGAAGTCATTGAGCCTGACGATCCTTGGTCTTATATCGGCTATTGGGGAGATCATCAGATCATCTATTTACTCAAATTTCTTGAAGCTTCAGAAGCATTTCATCCAGGAACTTTGGAAGGTTATTTCCAACAAGACCTTTTCGTCTATGCAAGTGTACCTTACCAAATTAAGGCCTTCCCCGACTTATTAGCTAACCCAAAAGATACGATTGATTTCGATCATGAACTCGATCAGAAGATTCGGGAAAGGAGAGTGAAAATGGGAGCAGATGGTGCCCTATTACAAAATAATAAAGGCGGTATCCATAATGTCAATTTCATTGAGAAAATCCTAGCCACCGTTCTAGCTAAAATATCCAATTTTATTCCAGAAGGTGGTATTTGGATGAATACCCAACGCCCCGAGTGGAACGATGCCAACAATGCCTTGGTGGGGAATGGTGTTTCAATGGTGACGCTTTATTACCTGCGTCGCTTTATGAAGTTTTTTGAGCAACTTTTCGCAGAAGCTTCTCTCCAGGAAGTCACCATTTCTGAAGAGTTGGCTGCTTTCTTTCAAGCTACGCTCAACACATTAAAAGATCATCAAAACTTGCTCCACGATACCATCGATGACCAGCAACGGGCCAAGGTCTTGGCTGGACTCGGACAAGCAGGCAGCGATTATCGTACGCAG
The DNA here is from genome assembly GCA_042095835.1 of Saprospiraceae bacterium. GTDB lineage: Bacteria > Bacteroidota > Bacteroidia > Chitinophagales > Saprospiraceae > DATFKA01. The sequence goes on along the minus strand of JBELML010000070.1, from coordinate 27,745 downwards.
ATTTATAAAAATGGGTTCTCAGGAGAAAAGCTGAGCTTAACAGCTGATGAGCTAAAAGATTTTGTGACTGCCAGTTTACTACATCTTGAGCACGCGATCCGCGCTAATAAGCGCTCAGATAATTTATACCACGCCTACAACCTAATGGGCGTAGAGGAAGATGGTGGAGTGAATGTTGACCACCTCAGTGAAATGCTCGAAGGACAGGTGGCTGTATTGAGTGCCGGCTATCTTTCAGCGGAGGAAGTCTTACAAGTCTTGGACGCCATGAAACAAAGTAAGCTATTCCGTCCTGATCAATATAGTTACCTACTCTATCCCAACAAGGAACTTCCTGGCTTTTTACAGCGCAATAATATCCCAACTGCGGTAGCAGAATCATCAACACTACTGCAATCTCTTGTCGAACAAGGAGATCTTTCTGTGGTTGAAAAAGACATCGATGGCGCTTATCACTTTAATGGAAACTTGAGAAATGCCAATGATTTGGCGGCTGCATTAGATGCGCTACCAAGCGAAGCAGTTAAGGTGACAGCCGCCCAGCGCAAAGAAGTGCTAGGCATTTTTGAAGATGTATTTAACCATAAAGCATTTACTGGTCGCTCGGGTACTTTTTATGGTTATGAAGGATTAGGTTCCATCTACTGGCATATGGTGTCCAAGCTGTTGTTGGCCGTTCAGGAATGTTGCCTATCTGCTACCAAGCAAGGAGCATCTCCGGTAGTAATTGGCAAACTCATGGAGCATTATTATGAGATCAATGCGGGTATTGGTGTGCATAAAGAACCAGACCTTTACGGTGCATTCTCCACTGATCCTTACTCGCATACTCCAGGTGGTAAAGGTGCCCAGCAGCCAGGTATGACTGGACAGGTGAAGGAAGATATTTTGAGTCGTTTTGGAGAATTAGGCATCCATATTGAGTCCGGCCAGCTCCATTTCAAACCTCAATTGCTGCGCAAATCAGAGTTTTTAGATACTTCTGCGACCTTCCACTTTCTAGATATTGATCATCAAGAGCACAAGATAGTATTGGAAGCTGGATCACTCGCCTTTACTTACTGCCAAGTACCTATAGTCTATCAAATCAGCGCTCAGAATAGCCTTCAGATAAGCAAAAGTGATGGTAGCAGTAGCAGTGTAGAAGGACATATCTTAAGCCCAGCAGATAGCAAGGCGGTATTCTCTCGCAGTGGTCGTATCACTCAAGTCCATGTACACATCAAAGAAGAACTGCTGAAATAATAGTTTCTTAGACGAACAAAACGAAAAACTAGAATAAATGATATTAAGTAGAAAACTATCTTTATTACTAATGCTTTTTACCCTACTTCTTGCTTGTACACCAAGCGAAAAGGAAGAGACTGAGGCTCCCCAAAGTAAGACAGCAGCTGAAATTTTAGGCAACCCAACCTACCAAGCAATTTCTTATGGAGGATACCGGGAGAATAATCGGGACGAGCAACCAAGCATAGCGCAACTCAAGGAGGATATGAAAATACTCTCCGCTATGGGGATTCGTATTTTTCGCACCTATAACACGCATTTTCCTCATGCTAAAAATGTCTTAGCTGCCATTCAATCGCTAAAAGACGAGGATCCCAGCTTTGAGATGTATGTTATGCTAGGGGTATGGATCAATTGCAAGGATGCCTTTCAGGCCAATCCTAATCATGACGAAGAAGATGCCGAAGCGAATGCAGCTGAAGTACAACGCGCTGTAGATTGGGCAAAAAAATATCCAGATATCATCAAGGTGATTGCTGTCGGCAATGAGGCTATGGTCAAATGGGCGGCTTCCTATTTCGTACAACCAGCTGTGATCTTGAAATGGGTAAATCATCTTCAGGCGCTCAAGCAATCAGGTGTTTTACCAGCTGATTTGTGGATTACCAGTTCGGACAACTTCGCTTCTTGGGGCGGTGGCGGAACGGAATACCATGTGGAAGACTTGGAGAAACTCCTTCGTGCGGTAGATTATGTTTCTCTACATACCTATCCCATGCACGATACTCACTACAATCCAGCTTTTTGGGGTTCGCCAGAGGAAGGTACAGATGTAGAGAAGGTAGCTGCGGCTATGGAAGCTGCTAAAAATTACGCGATCAAACAATATGAAGATACTAAAGCATATATTCGTAACTTAGGAGTGGAAGTGCCTATTCATATCGGAGAAACAGGTTGGGCCAGCTATTCGAATGGCTTTTATGGCGACGATGGGTCTAAGGCAACCGATGAGTATAAAGAAGCGCTGTATTACCACCAGCTACGAGAATGGACCGATGCCAAGGGCATCTCCTGCTTCTTTTTTGAAGCCTTTGATGAAAACTGGAAAGATGCTGCTAATCCAGGTGGATCAGAGAATCATTTTGGGCTTTTCACCATAGATGGGCAGGCAAAATATGCTATTTGGGATTTGGTTGATCAAGGCGTATTTGAAGGTTTAGGCCGTGCGGGTAAGCCTATCACTAAAACGTATGATGGTGACCAAGCAGCACTACTACAGGCAGTACAAGTGCCCGCTCCCATAGGTAATGAGCAGAATGAATAACCAATAAAACATGATGTTGAGCAACCCAAATAATTATTTTTTTGTGATGATCCTACTCCTACTCGGTGGCTGTGCTGATGAAAAGAACCTAGAGGTTCAAGTTTTTGAATCTTCGGCTGCCGGTTTACAGATGAGCGAAAGGTCAGATTTTGCAGCGGAGGAAGCAGCAACCAGCATAGTTATACAGCCAGAGGAAACCTTCCAGACGATTACAGGTTTCGGAGGCTCCTTTACAGAGGCATCCGCTTCTCTACTCAATCGTCTGAGTCCGGATAATCGCAAGCGCATCCTCGAAGCTTATTTTGGCGATGATGGTGCTCGGTATTCCCTCACACGAACGCATATCAACTCTTGTGATTTTTCACTGAGCAATTATTCGTATGCGCCCGTGGCAGATGATATGGAATTAGACAATTTTAGCATCGAAGAAGATAGAGATGATATCATACCCATGATCAAAGAGGCAATGGCTATTTCTACCGATGGCTTTAAAATCATCTCTTCTCCCTGGACGGCACCACCTTGGATGAAAGACAATAAGGATTGGCGTGGTGGAAAACTGCTACCAGCTTACAATGATACCTGGGCTTTGTTTTTCTCAAAATACCTCACAGCTTACCAAGCAGAAGGCATCCCTATTTGGGGCTTAACCGTAGAAAATGAGCCTCTCGGAAATGATAATAATTGGGAGAGCATGCACTTCACGCCAGAGGAGATGAGTGACTTTGTGCGAGAACATCTAGGGCCTCGCCTGGAAGCAGATGGCCATGATGTGAAAATTTTGGGTTATGATCAGAATCGCGGAGAAGAATTAAAAGATTGGGTTGCGGCTATGTTCGATGATCCAGAGACAGCCCGCTATTTTGATGGTACCGCCGTACATTGGTACGCTAGCACCTATGACTACTTTGCCGACAATCTACAAGAAGCACACCAGATAGCTCCTGATAAACATTTGATTCAAACAGAAGGCTGTGTCGATGCTGAAGTCCCCAAATGGAAAGACGATGCTTGGTATTGGTCTAAGGAAGCTACAGATTGGGGCTGGGAGTGGGCCTCAGAGGATCAGAAGTACCTGCATCCTAAATACGTACCAGTCTATCGCTATGCAAGAGATATGATTGGCTGCCTTAATAACTGGGTCGATGGATGGGTAGACTGGAATATGGTACTTGACCGACAAGGTGGCCCCAATTGGTTTAAGAATTGGTGTGTAGCTCCGGTGATTGTAGACCCAGATGCCGACGAAGTTTACTTTACACCACTTTACTATACGATGGTGCATTTCAGTAAATTCATACGGCCAGGCGCACAGCGCATTGGCTTGACTACTGCTGATGAAGCATTAATGGCCACAGCTGTGAAAAATCCGGATGGAAGTATCGCTGTCGTAGTCCTGAATCAAGGCCAAGAAGCAAAGACTTTCAGCCTTCAAATAGCTGATCAGACGCAATCAATCAAGATAAGCCCCCAGGCTATACAAACTATTTTGATCAATCAAAACCTTTAATTTTATGAGCGACGCAACAAGCAGCAACAAAGTACCTTTAGGAGAAAAAATAGCCTTTGGGGTAGGCATGTTTGCTAATCAAATGTTTCCAGCCATCCTTGGAATATTCATGGTGGTTTTAGTACAAGATTTGGGCTTTCCTGGATGGATGTGGGGATTAATCTTTTTTGCTCCTCGTATTTTTGATTCTATCACTGATCCAATTATGGGATTTATTTCTGATAATACTAGATCAAAATGGGGTAGAAGGAGACAATATGTATTCTTAGGAGGTATAATCATGGGTATCGCCTTCATTTTCATGTGGCAATTGTACAAGGAAAATTCTCTACAATACAACTTCTGGTACTTCTTCCTCTGGTCGATCGTTTTCTACCTGGGACTCACCATATTTAGTGTCCCCTACGTAGCGATGGGTTATGAAATGACCAACGACTTCCACGAGCGAACCAATATCATGGCCATCGCGCAGTGGATTGGACAATGGGCTTGGGTGATTGCACCTTGGTTTTGGGTGATCATGAGTGACCCAGATTGGTTTCCATCGGCCGAGGTGGCAACTAGGGAGTTGGCTATATGGGTGGCCATAGGCTGTGCCCTCTGTGCTATTACACCAGCCTTATTTATCAAGAGTAGATCTACAATAGATGACGATAGCCTCATACCACTAAGCTTTTCGAATATTGGAGGCAGCCTCATGGAAATAGTAAGAGGATTTATAGCCGCTTTCAAAATTCCTTCTTTCCGCCAAATTTGTATTTCAACCTTTTTGATTTTCAATGCTTTCAATACCGTAGCGGCCCTAACTTTCTTCGTGATTGTTTATAAATTGTTTAATGGAGATGCAGCAGCTACGGGCATTTGGGTGGCTTTATTTGGTTCGGTTGGTGCCCTGGGTACAACTTTTATTGTGATCCCTACCGTTGCTTGGATGGCCGGAAAGATTGGAAAGAAAAGAGCATTCATGCTATCACAAGCCATCTCGATTATTGGTTATGTGATGCTTTATTTCCTGTTTGTTCCAGGTAAACCTTGGCTATATATGATCGCTCTTCCTTTTTTCTCCTTCGGTATTGGTAGTTTATTTACCATTATGATGTCAATGACCGCAGATATCATTGATATAGATGAGCTCAACACGGGCAAAAGACGAGAGGGTATCTTTGGAGCAATTTATTGGTGGATGGTAAAAGTTGGATTTGCAATCGCTGGTGGTTTGAGTGGCTTGATTATCGCCTTTGTAGGTTTTAATCCAGACTTGGCTACTGTAGATCAGCAAGGCGCTGTTGATGGTTTACATGCCTTTTTCTGTTTCTTCCCATTGCTTGGTACGGTCATAGCAATGCTAGTAATGCGGAACTATAACATCACCGAAGAAAAAGCAAATGAGATACGCGCTCAAATTGAGGCTAAAAAAGCAGAATCAGCTATTGTTGCTTAAGAGGCTAATTCATAAATCAAAACAAAACGAAAAATGTCTTATCGCCCAGCGAGATTAATTCGACCACAGGAGCACCAGATTCAGCAAATGACTTTGGAGCAGAAAGGCCTTGCCTTTAAGGACATCCTAGCAGATGGTTTACATGGCTTATGTTATAGCGCTTACGAAGAAGGGCAAGAACCGGGCACCGTGCTCAGTATCGAACAGATTAGAAGAAGAATGGCCATCATCGCGCCTCATACCAAATGGATACGCTCTTTCTCCTGTATAGAAGGGAATGAGCATATCCCTGTGGTAGCTAAAGAAATGGGCTTAAAAACTTTAGTAGGGGCTTGGCTAGGTGATGATAAAGAACTCATCGAGCAAGAAATTGAAGGCCTGATCAAACTCGCTAAAGATGGCTACGTTGATATTGCCGCAGTAGGCAATGAGGTACTCTATAGAGGTGATCTTACCGAAGATGAATTGCTGGAGTATATCATTCTAGTGAAGGAAGCATTACCTGATGTTCAAGTAGGCTATGTAGATGCCTACTATGAGTTCAGTATTAAACCTCGTATCACAGAAGCTTGTGATGTCATACTTGCGAATTGCTATCCCTACTGGGAGGGCACCCATATCGACTACTCCTTGATGCACGCCAAGCAGATGTATTACCAAGCAATGGCTGCCGGAAAAGGCAAGAAGGTCATCATTACCGAGAGTGGGTGGCCAAGTCAGGGCACCGGATTGGATGCCGCAGAACCTAGCCACGAAAATGCGCTCCGCTATTTCTTGAATTTACAACAATGGACCGCCAACGAAGGCATCGAATTGTTCTATTTCTCCTCCTTTGATGAAGCCTGGAAAGTAGGCCCAGAAGGAGATGTTGGAGCCTATTGGGGAATTTGGGATAGTAAGGAGCAGTTGAAGTTTTAGGGAGTTGGAAGAGGTAGAAGATGGGTAAAAAGCAACGAAACCTTGGCCTTAGGCGTTTATTGGATGTTTAAAACAAGAACAAATGGTACAAACTAGAAAGAATCCTTTTCCATACGATACCGCGATTTGCTATTCAGGTTTTCGGGATGGGCAGCATCCTGGCGGAACTCACCCTAGCTACGAACAAGTCAAAGAAGACTTGCTCCTCTTAGAAGGGGACTGGAAATATCTTCGACTATACGACTGTGACCAACACGCCAAAACCGTCTTGGAGGTTATCCAAGGCGAAGGTCTGGATTTTCAAGTGATGCAGGGCGCCTATATTGTGGCAGAGGTCAGCAACCCCAACTGTCCCTGGGGAGGAGAATATCCTGAAGAAAAACTGGTTTCCAATCGGCAGTATAATGATGAGCGCATCCAAGAATTGATTGATTTGGCTAATCAATATCCTGATATTATCTGTTCACTTTCAGCCGGTAATGAGGCTACTGTAGATTGGACCGACCATCTGGTACCCGTTGAGAGAGTGGTGGCTTTTGTTGAGTTGTTGAAAAAACATACCAAGCAACCTGTTACCTTCTGTGAGAATTATGTCCCCTGGTTGGGTAAATTAGCGCCATTGGCAGCAGTTGTGGATTTTATATCTATCCACACCTATCCTGTCTGGGAGTATAAGCAGATCAATGAGGCGCTAGATTATACTCAGCAGAACTACTTTACTGTCGCTGATCGCTACCCAGACACGCCTGTAGTCATCACAGAGGCCGGATGGACCACTCGCTCCAATGGACGTGGTATCGAGCCTCATAATGCCAATGAGACCTTACAGAAGGTCTACTACCAGCAGTTGATGGATTGGATCAATGAGGAGCAAATCATCACCTTTGTATTTGAAGCTTTTGATGAGCCTTGGAAAGGATCACCAGACCCACACGAACCCGAAAAGCATTGGGGCTTGTATAAAGTGGATCGCAGTCCAAAAATGGTACTACAAAGCTAGAATACCATGCAACATTTGGGGAAAAAGTAGCATCTAATTGAGTAGATATTTATTTTTATAGAAAAATAAAATGCTATGATTCCCCAAGTTATTACTCTTCGCAATTTCCACAATTCCATTTTTTTATTGTTGGTCCTTTTGCTGCTTCCTATGATGCTTGCAGCCCAAAAGAACTTACTACGTAATGGTTCTTTTGAAGATACAGCACTCTATTCGACTCCACCTGTAGAGTGGCTAGACTACGGTTTTCCAGGAGAATCTCCTGTAGATATCCATCCAAGTGGTGCCTTTAACGTCACCAAAGAAGCGCACCACGGGAAAACCTACCTGGGTATGGTCGTCAGAGATAATGATACTTGGGAGGCAATTTGCCAGCGTCTTGATCAACCTTTAGAAGCCCAAAAGACCTATCAATTCACAGCCTCTCTTGCTCGTTCGGAGATTTATATCAGTGTGAGTAAAAAAACGGAGCAAAGAGCAAATTATAACACGGCTGTTTTAGTACGAATTTGGGGAGGAGACGCCAAAAAGCCTAAAGAACTCTTCTATACTTCAGCTCCCATTATTCGCTCTCGGTGGCAAAGCTTAGAGTTCGAGTTCACCCCCACTCAAGAGCATACACACTTCTATCTAGAAGCTTTTCATGATTCTAATGCTATTGAGAAAAGTCCTTATAATGGGAATGTCTTGATTGATCAGGCGATTTTAGTAGAAAAGGAAAAGTAGTGTGATTCAAGCTCTATACTATACCTGATTGGCAAAAAAAGCCAAGGCCCAATCCTCCAATTTGCGCATTTGCTGTTGCTCTTCGGCAGACTTATCTCCTTGCCCACAAAGATGTAGTACGCCATGGATGATCACCCGGAGTAATTCTTGCTCAAAGGTGACACCAAATTGCTGGGCATTTTCTCGCACGCGATCAATAGAGATGAAGATATCTCCCTCTACAATAGGTGGGTTCTGGTAGGGAAAAGTGATGATATCGGTATACGTATCGTGCTGTAGATATTCTAGATTAATCTCATGTAGGTACTCATCAGAGCAAAAAATATAATTGAGCTGTATCAGCCGACAATCTCTTTGCTTAATGACAGTGCTTATCCAGTCTTGTATACGACTAGCTTGCGTCAACTCAAAGTCAAGTTGCTCGATATGGAAAGTAATAGAATTCTGTAGGTCACTCGGGAAAAAAGAATCCAAATGGATTTAGAGTTTGAAACGCATTTCTACGGTACGACCGTTGTCCTGGTATTCGATTTGATCGCAAAGGCAGCGCATTAAATAAACACCACGACCACCGCATTTTATTTTATTATCAGGAGAAGTTGGATCTGGAATGCTTTGGTAATCAAAACCTAGTCCTTCGTCGGATACTTTCAGTTCTAGGCAATTTGGTTTTTTGGAGAGGTGGACATGTACGTGCTTCGACTCGTCTTTTTTATTCCCGTGGATGATCGCGTTGGTGACTGCTTCGGTAAGGCTTATTAGGATGTCGCCGTGTTGCTCGGCTCGTAATCGATACTTTTTCGAAATGTTATTGACATAATCCTCAATCAAAGTTACGCTTCTAGGATTGGAAGGGAGTCGAAGTATACGCATGCAATAGTATTTTGTTAAAGTAGCGATATCCTGCTTAATATACTGTTTTTCACCTTAAGTGTCAAGTATACATCAATTGGGGCGTAGTTTACGGATACAAAAATAGGGGTATTCTATAAAAAAGGCAAGGGGCTTTTCAGCTATATCGCAAATTAAATAGGAGTCATCCCGAATTTCTCGAGATGACTCCTATTTTGCACTACCTATTCCAACTGTAGCTACTATTGATCGTTCGATGTTTTCTCACTGCCTTTCAGCTTGTTGAAGTATTCCTCCACCAAGTTTTTATAATAAGGCTTCAAGGATGGCGAGACCGTTTTATAGAGCTCCAATTCCGCTTTACGTTTTTTGATATACTCCTCTAGTGAAGGAGGAATAGTTTTGGGCTCTTCTTGTGCAGTCTCCGACTTGCGCTTTTGGTCAAATTCACGTTGGCGTTCGGCTTTTTCGTGTTTGAGTAAGCGCGTCAAGATATCCTGCTGGCGCTTCATGGTCTCATTACGCAGCTGCTTGTTGACGAGATCAATCTCTACTTTATCCATTTCGTCGATGATCTCTTGCAAGCCTTTATTCCCTTTGCCTTGCTCCCGAAGCTGCTTTTGCTTCTCCTCCAAAGCTCTACGCAAGGCCGCCTGTCGAGCAGCGAGTTTAGCAAACTCCTCAGAAGACAAACCTGGATTACCACCGTCTTTGCCTTGCTGTCCTTGCTGCTGCATCTGTTGATTGAGTTGCTGCTGTCCTTGCGACATTTTATCATTGGGCGATTGACCTTGACCTTGCTGCGGTTGCTGGCACATGGTATTGCCCGACATCATGGAGGCCATCTGCTGCTGCATATTATTCATGGTTTCACTCAGCATCAAAGCCAAATCATTGACATTTTTCATAGAGCGTTGCTGGTGATCAGCCGCCTGTAGTTTGCGGCGCTCCTCGAGATCATCAATACTTTCGTTCATATTGCCTTTGATCTCCCCAACTTTGTCGGTCACGAAGGTCTCGATCTGATATACACGCTTGGCTAAGGCACGCAAGCTATCTTCTACCAAACGGAAATCGTCTTTCAATTTGAATTGCTCTTGTACAAGATCAACGTAGCGAGGTGTATTAATCTCCGTCACTTCAAACTCATCGATCAAGTCTTCTTGGTCGAATGACAAACCGACTAGATTCTCCAACAACTGTCGAAGCGCTTCCATATCTTCCTGCATCTGCTCCATCTGGCCTGCTTGCATAGCACCGCTCATCTGCTGTGACATCTGCTTCATCTTCTGGGCAGCCTTCTTTTGAGATTCTGAAGCTTTCTGGTTTTGCTCCTGCTGAAGCTGTTGACTACTTTCTTGCATATCCCGATTGATATCGTCCATCTGCTCTTGGTTGTCTCCCATCTCCTGCTTGTTTTCCAGCTCCTCGTTTTTCTCTTCGATCTTATCCATTTGCTCTTGGATCTTCTCAAATTTTTCGTTGAGTTCTTCCTGCTTTTTCTCTATTTCTTCTTGCTTAGATTTGGGCTCTTCCTCTTTTTTCTCCCCATCTTGCTGCTCTCCATCTTTCTTTTCGCCATCCTTGTTCTCCTCTCCTTTTTTATCTTCCTCGTTTTGCTCTCCTTCTTTATTTTCTTCGCCATCTTTGTTCTCCTCTCCTTCTTTTTCGTCTCCTTCTTTTTCATCTTGTTCTTTCTCACCGTCTTTTTGCTCCCCGTCTTTCTTTTCGCCATCCTTCTGCTCGCCGTCTTTCTTTTCCTCGTCTTCTTTATTTTGTTCGCCTTCCTCTTGTTCTTTGTTCAGTTGCTCTGTTTCCTCGGCCAACTTTTCTTGCTCTTCGGCTAGCTCTTGAAGTTTTTCGATGGCTTTATTCATCTCTTGCTCCAATTCTAGCTGCTTATACAGTTCCTCCAGGCGCTCCAGGTCCATTTCCATCTCCTCGTCATTCATCTCCATTTTCTCTAAAGCCTCCATAGCTTCCTCCTTGTTCATTTCTTGGAGCATCTCTTCCAGCTTTTGCATCATTTCTTCCATCTCTGGACTCATCACTTCTTCGAACATCTCCTGTAGTTGATCCTGCTTATCCTGGATGTCTTCGTTAGGGTTCTCAAACTCTTGTTGATTCTGCAGATTCTGCTCAAAGGATTGCTGTGCTTGCTGGATTTGCTTTTCTAATTCCTTCTGGCGTTCTAGTAGTTTTTCCAGCTCCTTGCGATTCTGCCAGTCGAGTTCCTTCTCCTGTAGGAGTTTTTCACGCAGGCGCTTCATTTCATCCTGTATCTTCTTGGATTCTTCGAGCGCTTTCTCCAGATTATCTTTGATCAGCTCATCGTTGGCTTCCGCCATAGCTTCGTACTCTTCTGTGGTTGGCATAGCAAATACCATGACATTGGTGCGAGCAGATTTGCTACCATTGACAGCATCGTTATCGAATACTTCAAAGTAGTAGTTGACCTCATCACCTGGCTTAAGTTCGAGTTGATTTAAATCAAAAATATAATCGTAGGATGCCTGTTTATTACTTGGCTCTTGTAGAAGAGTGGTCTCCAATTTACCTTCGCTTTGTCCACCATTTTGGCCAATGCGATAGTTGAAGCTGATACTCTTCATGCCATAATCATCTGAAGCATCCCCTACAAAAAAGACGACTTTCTCATCGGTGCTATCCTTGAAAGATTCTACCGTGATCTCCGGATATAAATCGGGAATGATGGTCAAGCCATAGGAGATAGAATCTGCATTCGGAAGCGCCTCATTGGACACAAATAGCTTATAGACATCATCCTGCATAGCTCGCTTCTTGTAGGTGAATAAATCATCTGAGAAGCGCTTAATTGGCATGCGTTCATTTTCTCTTAAGAAAGAGATTTCGATATCGTCGGTATTTTCTGCATTGAATACCCAGTCGACCGTAGTACCGATAGGTACCACTAAATCACCAACGCTATTGAGCGTTTCGTCTTTACGGCCAGTGTAGTTCGGGTAGTTTAATTTGACTTCAAAACCGACTACATTCGGTTTTGATAATACCTTGAGTTCATATTTTTTGGACTCGACTTCAGTAGCAAATAATTTGAAATCGACATCTTTTTGTACATTATTGAAGCGGTAAGAAAAGCGATTATTGGCTTCCTTTTTCAATCGATATTGGACATTGTCCAAATCTATAAAGACCTCATTAGGCAACTGCTCGCCTTCTATCGTCACCATCAGTGGAAAATCTTCGTACTGCACCACCGACAAGTCTTCCTGCTCTAATACAAATTTAAAAGGGGCAGGACGCACAAACTCTACACCGTAATTGATCAGGCGCTCTGTACCATCTTTAATCATACTTGGCGCTGCAATCAGCAATACCAGCAAGAGTAGTAATGGCGGAAGCGCATAGCGCAAATATTTACGATTGTTGGCTAGATTAATGGCAGATTTGAAAGGGACCAGTTTGATCTCTTCCGATTTTTGGTCGATACTGGCCAACACCAACCCATTTTCAGACATGCTATCCGATTGCTGCTTGAGCTGCAGAATGTTGAGCAGTTTATCTTTTACATTGGTGAAATGATCTCCAATAATAGAGGCCGCTTGCTCGTGACTGATCACGGTACCGAGGCGAAAATATTTCGTCAAAGGAACAATGACCCAATATGATAAAGCCGCTAAACTCACCCCCATAAAGGAAAAGAATAAGCCCTTTCTAGTGCTTGTCCCAAAGTCATTATAATAGATCAATAAATCTACAATCAAGAACAACAATAGGATAAATCCTACACTATACAGTGCTCCACGAATTAACTTATTGATATAATACTTCCGGATAAACTGATCCAGTTTCTGCAGTAAGAGTTGATAATTATTCTGCGCTGCCATAAGGTTATTTTTCTCAGAATCTATAGTTGAGGGTATATTGTAATTGATCCCCACAGCCATATGCTCCCTTGCCCACAATCATGGTTTGCCAAAAAGGCTTCTAGATACACTGTAATCTAAATACATTAACATTTTGAAGCCGTCTTTTTGCCAATCTCGGTGTTAAGGTACTCGTCTCGATATAAATCGCGACTGCGCCCTGCCTTGATCTTGACAAAAATCCTGGGGTTCAAAATAGTAAGCCACTTAAATTTCAGTGTATTGAATATAACTTAAAAAACGATATTAAGCACTGAGAGTTGTGTTAAGAAAGATAAAAATAGCGACACTAAGGTTGAAATTAGCGTAAGGATAGAGGAATTAGGAAATTAATAACAAAAAAGATGGCCATTTGGCGCTTATCAACAGCAACTTAAGGAGGTGCTCCTCCTCAATTCGTCCGTTCGATAATGCCAATTTGCCGATACAGCTTCTGCAACTGAGGATTTTGTTCAGCAGCTTTGATATCTTCGAATAACTTGCTGAGTACATCTACTTCCTTGTTGATGGCGATACGGGTCGCATTGCGCTTGGCTAATCGATTGGCCTTGGACTGCCACTCATTGGCCATGTCGGTGAGGCCTTTTGTAGCGGCAAACTTACGCCATTGAGATTCTTTGGCGTCCATGGCCAGATTGTACAGCTTCAGCATGGCAGACATACCAATGCCCAATTCACCTTTGGCGGCCAATTTCTGATAATGGGTATAGAAACTAGTTGCCGCATAGCCATCGAAGTTCTGAAGCCGATTCTCAAAAAAGACGAGATTGTCCAGGTTATCAGCATTGCTATAAATGGAGGCAATAGAAAGTAGCAAAGTTTGGCTTTCTACATTTTCTAAATCCTTCACATAGGTATGCGCCAGCTCCTTGTCTAGCTGATTGATGACTTGTATTGCTGCACCAACTACGTTATTGGCAGAGTCTTGTGCAATCACCTGCTTGGAGATATCCAATAATTGAGAATCATTCGTCCGATTGAGGCGCAACAAAGCCGTAGCGCGCACTTTTGAATGTGGATCAGATAATACTTTTTCCCTCAGCGTCGTTTGCAGCTCTTCGGCTAATTCGAAGGAAAGTTCCTCTAGAGCAATCTGCCGAATGGTCCAATGGGGATCATTTAATGCTAAGGGCAGAATGTCTGCCAGAAGCGCACTCTCTTGATCGACCAATTCATTCAAGGCAATATGGCGATCCATATAATGCGGTGCCTCCTTGAATTGGAAAGCTAGAGCTTCCGACGATTTATTATCTTCTAGATTTCCCAAAAGGGTATAATCTGCATCAAAGGTGACCAGATCAGGCTGTTGCTCTGCTGCAAACCGAAACTCTTGCAAACGCTGATTCATCCATACTTTCTCACGCCGCACTTCTCCTTTCTCATAAATATCTACCTCTACTGTTGCTTGAAAAATCGGAGGCGCTACACTAGGATTTTGGGTTTGTTCTACTAGTACTACAGCCTCTGCTTGGGCCGTATCATAACTATAAGTAATATTCAAATTGGGGTACCCACTAGCAAAGTACCATTGGTTGAAAAACCAATTGAGGTCTTGACCGCTGACCTTTTCAAAAGCCAATCTCAGATCATGTGCCTCTACTGCCTGATAGGCATTATCTTTCAAATAGATATGTAAGGCTTGCCAAAAAGCTTGATCACCGACTTCCTTGCGCAGCATATGGAGTACTGCTCCACCTTTGTTATAAGAATGCGAATCGAACATATCTTCCTTGTCCCGCACAGCAAAATGAATGAGTGGATGTACGTTGTTTCCTGCGCTACTGTAGAGATAGCCACTGCGCTCGTTGAGCAGATGGTAGTTGGCCTCATCTGCCCCATATTTATACTCAAACCAAAGGTATTCGCCATAGTTGGCAAACCCTTCATTCATAGTGAGATTCGACCAGCTTTCGCAAGTCACCAAATCGCCAAACCAGTGGTGAATCAGCTCATGGGCAACGATATAATCATTGGAATTATCAATCAAATCTCGCCGACGTTTCTGTACAAAGTCGCCGTAGATAACGGCGGTGGTATTTTCCATCGCTCCTGAAACATAGTCCCGCACAATGATTTGGGAGAATTTAGGCCAAGGGTAGGGATATTGCAGTTTGTCGGAGAAAAACTGGAGCATTTCAGGTGTGTGATTAAAAATCACTTTCGCATCTTTTTCGTATTCGGGTTCAACATAATATTCTACAGGTGTGCCTTGCCATTGTTCTTGGACTTTAGCGAACTCTCCAACCGCCAGCATGAATAAATAGGGCGCGTGGGGTAGGCTGAGCTCCCAGTGATCGGTACGCGTGCCATCATCGTGTGGAATTTGATTTTTCAACAAACCATTGGATAGAGTGGTGAAGCGATCATCGACACGCACTTTTAATGATTGGGTGCAGCGCTCATTGGGTTTGTCAATGGTTGGAAACCACCTGGAGTTCCATTCTGTCTCTCCTTGGGTCCAGATTTGCTGAGGCTTCCCAGGGTCTTCATTTTGGGCATTAATAAAAAAAAGGCCCTGGTCAGAGGTGATGGCGGCGCTACCACCTGTTGTAGCAGGCGTAGCTTCATAGCGAATTTGGATACGGAATGTTTGATCAACAGGAGCACCCAAATCTATTTGGATCTGAGCATTGTCATAGTCGTAGGAAAGGGCTTGTCCATCTCGCGTAACACTTTTGATGACAAAGTCTTTCGCATCGAGTGTCAGCAGGTTTTGGGGCAAAAAATAAGGTTTTAAATCGAGCGTAGCTACACCAATCACTTTTTCGGCTTGCCAGTCAAAACTCAATTCTAAATCGGTATGTAAAAGATCGAATTGCCGCTTGGGAGAAGCTTGGTAGCGAGGCAGTTTGAAATCATCAGGAGTTTTAAGATCGCTTGGTTTTTCGGCTTGTACAAAAAGGGTGTCTAGGTCTCTTAGCTCCAAGTCAATCACTTCGATAGGTTTCGTAGTTCCACAGGCTTGCAGTACCACAGCGAGCAATAAAAAAAATAGGATTCGTTGCATAGTGGATTTTTCTAAGGTAGATGCAAAAACTAAGTTAAGCGTGTACTCAAAATAGTCTATTTGTTGAATACCAAACAATAAAGAAGGCTCAACTATACAAAACCATAAAAGATCGATAGGAAAGCTATAAAGCCTGGGCTTTATTCGCTACCACTTCCTCTAGGAAATTACCCAAATGCTCATTAAAAACATCGGGATACTCCATCATTGGAGCATGACCACATTCCTCGACAAAAACCAATTTTGAGTTATTGATCAACTCATTGAATTTTTCGCCCACAAAAGGAGGTGTAATGGTATCGTTTTTGCCCCAGATCAACAAAGTTGGCGCACTTACCTGATGTAATTTATCTGCGAGATTATGCCTGATCGCTGACTTGGCCGTATACAATATACGGATGGCTTTATTGCGATCATTAACAATATCGTATACCTCATCAATCAATTCTTTGGTAGCAACTTCTGGACGGAAGAAGGTACCTTCAGTTTTGGTTTTGATGAACTCATAGTTGCCTCGTTTGGGGAAAGTAGAGCCCATCGCATTTTCAAAAAGTCCAGAACTACCCGTGAGGATGACAGAGTCGATTTTGTCTGGGTTGGCCAGTACAAAAAGTAAAGCGATATGCCCGCCCAGGGAATTCCCTAAGACATGGGCTTTGTCAAAAGACTTATGCTCTACGAAAGCAGTTACATGATCAACCAAGCCCGTAACCGATACTTTACGGATGGGCATCTCAAAAATAGGTAGCATTGGTACAACTACATTATACTCTTTTGAGAAATGATCAATTATACCTTTGAAGTTACTGAGTGCCCCAAAAAGACCATGTAGGAGTAAAAGTGTCTCTTTATGCTCCGGCCCGGTTTCTATATACTTAAAGTCACCTTCTTCTTTAATCACGTGATCCATACCCGTTAACTTATGTTCTCTTTTCTTATAAAATTTAGCAACCCAATCCAATTACAATTCGGCTGTACGATGGAGTCGATTACTTTATTGCAACTGCAAAATTAAATTTTTTATTTAGATTGAGAAAATGAGATTCTTTTTATACGTGAATCCGCAAGGATAAATAGACGAATCAATCGTCTAGGAAGGGGAGAAGCAAGTGGCTACCTCCGAAGGGATGGAGCGAGCCTAAATGCTCTACAACAGCTCCTTAAGCCGTCATCAGGGTGGCTACAAAGGCTAAATAGTGGCCTATAAATCAAGGCATTCCAAGGAAAATATCACTTAATAAAAATAGATTTATCTTTGTTTAATTCAAAAAATATCTATTGTTTTGCAGTGGTATAGGGGAATCGTCTCGGTTCGTCCCTAAAATCGTTGCAAAACGAAGAACTGGAATAGTAATTTACTCATTAAACAAAAAGAATATGCGTCTGATCCTTAACATTCTTGTTGTAGTGATGGTTTTGAGCTCACTACAATCTTGTGTTTCTAAAAAGAAATACGATGAACTTTTAGCAAGCAAAGAAGCTACTGATGCTGCTTTGGCTGAAACTCAAACTAAAGTAGCTAACCTTGAAGAGCAAAACTCTGAGCTAGCTTCTACTCTAGAGTCTGAGAAGACTCGCTTGAACGGTGAAATTTCTAGCATCAAGTCTGACCTAGATGCTACCAAGTCTCAAATGGCTCAGGTTGAAGAGAAATTAAACATGACTTCTCAAGAGTTGGCTGATCTTAAATCTGAGATCAACGGTATTTTCAGCTCTTATAGTGATGCTGGTCTTAGCGTAAAAGAGGCTGATGGCCGTCTATATGTCGTTACTGATCCAGGTGTAAGCTACCGTAGTGGTTCTTACGGATTGAGCAAAGATGAAAGAAGTGCTTTGGCTGATTTAGCAGAAACGCTAAAATCTAACCCTGCTCTTAAAATCTTGGTAGAAGGTCACGCTGATGAAGACAAAGTGAAAGCTGGTGCTTCCTACGCTGACAACTGGGAACTTTCTTCTAAGCGTGCTTTACGTGTTGTACGTGAGTTGATCAAAAACGGTGTAGCGCCTTCTCAAGTAGCTGCTGTTGGTCGCGGTACTTCTATGTCTACTGGCGAAGGTAAAGAAGCAGACAGAAGAACAGAAGTTGTTGCTGATCCTAGCTTGAAGTCATTGATGAACAACAACTAATACTACTGACAACTATTCATCCCGATAAGTTTATCGGGATTTGTCAATAGATAAAGGTGAAATTATAACCGCCAAGTTGAGTACTCAACTTGGCGGTTTTTTGGTTTAGGATCCTAGTCACCTATTTCATTTTTTACCAAGCTTATTAAAATAGTAATAATTCAAGCCTCCAGAGTTCCCTTCCAGAATATCTAGATAGCCATCCTTATTCAAGTCGGCAAAAAGGATGTCGTAGGTATCTGACTCTTCCTCATAAAGCTGTATGGCGGTGAAAGCGGCACCTTGTCCTTCATTGAGGTAGAGCATATTGGGTTCCCTAGCATTACCTACGAGGATATCGATGTCGCCATCTTTATCAAAATCACCGGTATCAATGGCTGCCGACCTATTTTTAGCAGCGCCCAACTGAATACTGGTCTGGTACGACATTTTATCGTCGCCAAAATAAATGTAATTGAGCCCATTTAGATTACCGGTGACAATGTCTATAAAGCCATCTTGGTTGAAGTCTGCCAAAGCGAGAGATCGAGTATCATCGTCGCCAGGACCAAAGGGAATCTTCTTATCAAAAGATAGATTATCATTGAGGTAAATGAAATTTTGCTGCTCATTTCGGTTGGCTACAAACATATCAAGGTCGCCATCTTGGTCTATATCGTATAGCTTAATTTCGAGGGTAGCGTCATCTTTTTCCCCAAAATACAGCACCTTATCAAAATTGCCCTGACCGTCATTGAGGGCAATCTCATTTTCAAAAAACCGATTACACACGATGATATCCAAGTCCTGGTCTCCATCAATATCACCGATGGTGATATCTCTCGTATTGGAATCGTCCGCTCCAAAATTTCCGTATTCTTCAAATTGGATATTCCCCACATTGCGGTAGAGTCTGTTGGGTGCTTTGTCATTGGCTTCCGCAATATCAAGGTCGCCATCTCCATCTAGGTCTACTAATAAGGCAGAGTAGGTGGTAGATTGAAACCGTCCTATCGGCAGTGTTGCCCTAAAGCGGCCACTACCTGTATTGATCAATAATCGATTTTGTGCTGGCCAATGCCGCCCATTGCCTAGTAGTACATCCAGGTCGCCGTCTTGGTCGACATCGCCTACATCTACGCCCGCAGTTTTGATATCGGGCAGCCCTAATACCAAGGAGGAAGAGGGGCTTGTGAATAAATCCTCAATCTGAGCATAAGAGGTCGATACTAGTAGACAAAGCAGGAAGGTGAGTAAAAATCGCATAGGCCAAGTAGTTTATAGTACGGGCTATCGCCCTAAAATATTAGAAACAGCTAAAAGCTCCTGTGTAATCTTTCCATTAGTGGCTATAATCTCCTCTCCTGTAAGGAATTTTTTGCCGCCTGAGAAATCCGTCAATTCTCCACCTGCTTCTTGTACAAGTACGATTCCTGCGGCAACATCCCAAGTATTAATCCCATATTCAAAAAAGGCTTCAAAGCGCCCACAAGCTACGAATGCCAAATCAATGGCAGCGGCACCCAAGCGTCGGAGACCTCTCGTTTTTTGCATAAACTGTCCGAGTACTTTGAGATAGTCCTCGCTTCTACTAAAATCATAATAGGGAAAGCCCGTAGCCAAGAGGCTATCTGCGAGTTGATCTGCGGAGGAGACCTGTATGGCCTTACCGTTTAAATAGGCTCCTCCATTTTTCCAGGCATAAAAACTTTCTGTACGATTGACCTCCTGTACAAGCCCCATCACTAGTTCGCCATCTATTTCTAAGCCTACACTGATGGCAAAAACGGGTACTCCATGCAGGAAATTAGTCGTCCCATCTAAGGGATCGATGATCCATCGTACATCTCCCTTGACCTGATCGACCGTTTCTTCTTCCGTGAGAAAAGCTGCTTTAGGCGTTCGTTTTTTTAAGCCTGCCACAAGGATTTCTTCGGCGGTTTTATCGACGTAACTGACGAGGCTATTCAAATCTTTCGTCTCGATTTGGCCGCTAGCAACTTGGCCAATCTGAGAGCGTATAAAGTCGCCTACTTCATCCATCAATGGTAGGCAATCGTGACAAAGTGCTTTTAAGTCTTGCATGGCTATTAGATTTTTTGATAAATACCTGCGAGGTCGCGACCTCCTTCGTTGTAGTCCAGACCATACCCAATCACAAACTCTGTTGGAATGGAAAATCCTAAATAATCCACTTCGATTGGATGCTGGAGGGCATCAGGTTTGAGTAATAAAGAAGCGATCTTGACAGATTTAGGCTTCATTTTTATAAGGTCTTCTTTAAACCAGGCCAAAGTATTTCCAGTGTCTACCACGTCTTCAATAATAATGAGTGGTCTACCGGCGACCTCTTCTTCCTTCAAACCTAATACTACCTCAATCTCCCCCGTAGAAGACAATCCCTGATAAGAGGAAAGCTGTACGAATCTAATGGTAGTAGACAAAGGGGTTGCGCGTACCAAGTCAGCAGCGAAGATGAAGGCCCCATTGAGTACGACTACAAACACTGGAGGGTCGCCCTCATAGTCCTGAGCAATCTTCTGCCCAAGGTGCAAGACACGCTCCTGAATCTGTTGAGGTGTGATGTATAATTGAAAAGATAAATCATGAATATGGACAATAGATTCTATCATATTTGACGGGATTTCTTTTGCACCACAAATTAGTAAAACTTAGAGTATGTCTAAATTTTGTTTTTGGTGATAAAATTGGATGATTTTGGATCTAAAAAAGGCAAAAAATATAGCTGTTGCAGGGCATCAGCGAGGCTTTTTAACGCATTTTAGGGCCAAAAGGGCAAATTTTAGCCTGAAGAATAATTTTTAGACATACTTTTATTTGCGGTGCAAAAGAGGCTGTAGACTACAAACCGTATTTATCAATCAAGTAAATCAAACAGGTCATAGCAGCTGAGCCCATTTGCAGCTCTCGTTCGTTCACCGCTTCAAAAAGATCAGTTCCTGTATGGTGATAATCGAAATAACGCTGAGAATCAGGGACAAAACCAAATAACATCCCTTTTTGGTCTTTAAGCCTAGAGATATCGGCTCCCGAACCTCCTTTTTGAAAATCAAGGCCGTAGGGCGCTAGTAGATTAAACCAAGGCACCATTTTTTTGAATTTTTCTTCATAAATAGCTGGATGGCCATCGCAGGAGAATCCTCTGGGCGTGAAACCTCCCCGATCAGACTCTATTGCTGCTAGGTGAAATTCATTCTTAGCAAAGGAGACATCTCGATAGGCGATAGCTCCTGCTTGTCCGTTTTCTTCATTCATAAAAAGCACGCAGCGCAAGGTCCGCTTGGGTTGGTAGTCAAGCGATTTTAGAAGGTGGATGACGTCCATCGCATGTACGCAACCTGCACCATCATCGTGGGCTCCCTGGCCTACATCCCAAGAATCTAGGTGGCCACCTACCAATAAGATTTCATCCGGAAACTCACTGCCTTTAATTTCTCCAATAACGTTGTAAGATTGCTTAGGAGCAAGCATTTTGCTGGTGTTGCGCATGAATACGCTGACAACCTCTTCTTTGAGTAGGCGGCTCAGGAGGTTGGCATCGTTGGTACTGATAGCTATGGTGGGTATCGCTTCTATCTCTGGATCATATACGGTTGTTCCTGTGTGGGGATTGTCGTCATTTTGGGTTGTCATGGACCGCACCAAGACACCAGCTGCACCAAATTTAGCTGCACGAGCTGCTCCGAAGACACGTTGGTCCACTGCACCACCATAGGCTCTGAAGGTATTTAATTGAGTAGGGTCGAGCGGTCGGTTGTAGAACACAATTTTTCCACTGATTTCGGCTGGCCCGAGCTCGTCGACTTCTTCGAGTGATTGTACTTCGATGACTTCAGCAGTTAGCCCCATAGGACCTGTGCCGATGGAATTTCCAAGTGCCAAACCTTTGAGCTCTACCGTACCCATTTTTTCAGAATTAACAATCCGAACTTGCTCCGGCTCTCCTCTATCCCAATGCGGCACCATACAAGGCTGTAGGTAGACCGTATCCATACCTAAGGTGTCTAGCATTTGTCGAACGTATTCGACGGCAGCAGCGGCATTGGGTGTACCACTCAGACGAGGACCAATTTCTGTGCTTAGGTATTCCAACCAGTGGTAGGCACGTCCATTAGTGAGTGCCTCATCGTAAATATCTTTAATAAAAAAGGCTTCTTTGTCCTTGTCAAAGGTTTGTGCTTGGACTTTAACAGAGAAAAATAAAAGGCAAAGAAGGAGTATAGGAGTAGTTTTGACTTTGTACATAAACTGATATTTTTTAATTTTTTATTAATTCTGTAATTGAAAAAATATTTGCTCAAATTAATTATTGTAAAATAAAAATTGCTAAATCAAAAAATGACCTTACAAAAAATGGTTTAAGAAAATAAAACTCAAAAATACGATATGCATTTATTTACTTTAACCACCGTTTATTCTTTGATTGAGAGCATAAAACTCTCTATTTTTATGTCATCATTCAAAATAAGAAAAGAAAATTTTGTTAATTTTGTAATTGTAAATTATACACAAAGTCCTTATATTGCATTAGCAAGGATGTAAAAAAACATCCTGAGATAGACAAAACTCCAGTAATAAAGAATTATAATTTGGTTTTATTTGGTTAGGGCTGAGGTAGTGCTGTGGTAGCGCTACCTCTTTTTTTATAGTCGCATTGCAATGCCCTGCTGCGCCAAATATTGTTTCAAATCAGGAATACCAATCTCCTGAAAATGAAAGATACTCGCCGCCAATCCTGCGTCTGCTTTTCCAGTGGTAAAGACATCTTTAAAATGCTCCATATTTCCAGCACCGCCAGAGGCGATCACAGGTATAGATAGGTCATTTGAGATACGCGCCGTAGCTTCCAAGGCAAAACCAGCTTTGGTGCCATCATGATCCATAGAAGTGAATAGGATTTCGCCAGCGCCCCGCTCCTGACACTCTTTTGCCCAATCAAAGAGCCGAATATCTGTAGGAATACGTCCACCATTGAGGTGGATGAACCAGTCCTCTTGAATTTGCTTGGCATCAATCGCAACCACTACAAATTGGCTCCCAAAAGCTTTTGCCAGTTCGTCAATGAGTTCTGGTCGGCGTACTGCCGCTGAGTTGATGGAGATTTTATCAGCTCCACTTTCTAATAAGACCGCTACATCTTCTACTGATTTGATACCACCACCAATGGTAAATGGAATATTGAGATGTTGGGCGATCTTTCTTGCCAAGGCACTAAGCGTTTTACGCTTTTCGTGGGTGGCGGTAATGTCTAGAAAGACGAGTTCGTCGGCCCCATTTTCAGAATACATGGACCCGAGTTCTACTGGGTCACCAGCATCGCGGAGATTCACAAAATTTACACCTTTTACGGTGCGACCATCTTTGATATCGAGGCAAGGTATGATTCTTTTTGAGAGCATTTTTCTTAGTTAAGCGCCTACCCAAAGGCAGACAAATGGAGAAGGTGAGTAGTTGAGAAAATTATAGGAAGCTATTCGTGAAACCGGCTAAGTTCTTTTAGCGTAATTTTCCCCTCATAGATGGCTTTACCAAGAATGGCGCCATAGCATTGAATCTCGGCCAGTCTTTCCAATTCGGCAATAGAACTAATACCACCGCTTGCAATCAATTTCAAATCTGGCAACTCTTCCAGGATTTGCTGATAGGTTTCTACGGCACTCCCTTGGAGCATACCATCCTTAGAGACATCGGTAGATATCGAATAGCGCACACCTTTAGTGCTGTATTCTCTTAGGAATTCAAATAGCTCTCTTTCACTATCTTCCTGCCAACCACTGACGGCGATTTTGCCTTCCTTAAAGTCCGCCCCTAGGATAATTTTTTCTGAACCATGCTTTTCTAGCCAGGACAGGAATACAGGAGGCTGCTTCACGGCAATGGTGCCACCTGTGATTTGCTGGGCACCGCTTTCGAAAGCTATATGTAGGTCTTCATCAGACTTAAGGCCTCCTCCAAAGTCGATATGGAGATTTGTTTTATTAGCTATTTTCTCCAATACTTTATGATTGATGATCCGCTTGGCTTTGGCACCGTCTAAATCGACCAAATGCAGCCGTTGGATGCCATTATCTTCAAAAGCTTGGGCGACCTCAAGGGGGTCTTCGTTATAAACTTTCTTCTGATTGTAGTCTCCTTGGGTTAAGCGTACACATTTACCATCAATGATGTCGATAGCTGGAATAATGAACATAATCTATGCTTTGACAAAAATAAATTTTCAATAACAGAATCCTACTTCCAAGTTCTAGGGCAAAGGCACCAAAAAAATTACACTGCAATTTTTATAAATTCAACTAAAACTTCAATTCAAAACCGCTCTAGCATCTTTCCCGAATTTACTTCGGGATCATTCGATACAAAAACGAAGCAAAAAAATCTTGCCTAGCCAAACTCGTTCCACTCGAACAGTGCCTAGGCGGCATCCCGCACTTCACTTATGATCTTTTTTACACTTAATTTCGAGTAGTAAGGAATGGGGCATTAATAAAGTATACAAGATTTACGCAGGTATTTTGCTGTTCAGTGAGGCAAAAAACGCAGGCGATGCAGCGCATCGACGAGGCTTTTTAACGAAACTGGGCGGCAAAATAACAAGTAAAGATGTTTAATTTATTATTGACTCATTCCTAAGCATTTCTTTTCAGTTTTATTTTAATGCGTTTGCCCTATTCAAGTGCTAGTAGGACTTAAAGCGCTAGGAAGTTTTTTAATATGGTCTCTCCTACTTTTCCGGATTTTTCGGGATGAAATTGGGTGGCATAGAAGTTATCTTTTTGCACACCAGAGCTAAATGGATGGATATAATCGGTAGTAGAGGTCGTGTGCGGCCCCTCCTCTACGTAGTAGCTATGCACAAAATAAACAAACTCATTCTCTAATTCAGGTGTAAAAATAGCGTTGCCTCCTGGCTGTAGACTATTCCAGCCCATATGGGGTACTTTTTCGCCATTGGCGGGTTGAAAAAGTTTGACGTTTTGTGGGATGATACCCAGACAAGGCGTGTCGTTTTCCTCACTATAGGCACAAAGCAGTTGCATGCCCAGGCAAATACCTAAAGTGGGTTGACTTAAGGATCGTATGACCTCGTCTAGACCTTTGTCTCTGAGGTAGGCCATAGTCGTACTCGCTTCCCCAACTCCAGGGAAAATGACTTTATCGGCGGCTTTGATAAGGGTGGGATCATCAGTAAGCGTAGCATTTACGCCCAAGCGATCCATGGCAAAAAGTACAGATCGGACATTCCCCGCGTTATAATCAATGATGGCTACAGACATGGTTGATGTAATGGTATATTGGTTTAATGTTTGCATAGGTACTCCCTATGTACAGAGAAACATGCTCTATCAACACGCAAAAGTAAGAAGTGGTTCCTGGAAATGGAAGGCTTACGGCCAAGGATTATCTTGTCTATTGTCAGGTAGATCAATTTGAGCGGAGTTTTTTTATCTTAGTAACAGCCAAAAAACAACTTACCGATTTTGATGGAATCTTTTGCTCCAATACGGCGTTAAAAAGCCTCGTCAATGCCCTGCATTGCCTACTTTTTTTGCCTTGTCTTGGCACAAAACCTTCTCGATCAAAATGCGGGACTTATTCTTTGTCCGTTACCTAACAATAAAACAGATGCGTATTTTAAAATTTTGTTCTTTAGTTTCTTTCTTTTTGCTTAATGCTTTTTTGCTTCCAGCTCAGACGGACAAAGCAGCGCAATATGCCAGTGATGTTACGAGTATTGATAACATTTTAGAAGCTTTATACGCTTCTATATCTGGAGACAAGGGTGTAGAGCGAGATTGGGACCGTTTTCGGTATCTTTTTGTCAAAGATGCTCGTCTGATGCCTAGTGGCCCCAACAAAGAAGGCAAACTCCAATACCAAGTTTTCACACCAGACGAATACGCTGAACAAGCGAGTTCTTACTTCAATGCCAATGGTTTTTTTGAAAAGGAAATCTACCGAGTTGTAGAGGAGTATGGATCGCTAGTCCACGCTTTCAGCACTTATGAGTCTTATCATTCTAGCACAGACAAGGAGCCTTTTGCGCGGGGCATCAACAGTATCCAATTGATGAAGGACGATGAGCGTTGGTGGGTGGTCTCTATTTATTGGCGCGCGGAGTCGGAAGCACTGCCTTTGCCAGAAAAGTATTTACCGAAAAAGTAATTTGCTGCTTGGGCTTGGTCCTGATCAAAAAATAGTGTGCGGCCCTTGCAAAAATGTCTATGACCAGCAAAAGTTGGTCATGGACATTTTATGCATTGCAGTAGGTCGTTTTTATTCTTTTAAGATTTTAAATATTTTTGACTCCCCATTTATAGTAGCCACTAAAAGGTAAATGCCATTCGGAAAATTTGATAAATTGCTATACAATGTATTTCCACCAGCCCAATGATTAAGCCCCGGCTCTTGATTGAAGTTACAAGGTTTAATATGGTTTTTCTTCAACTAGCGAAAACGGTTCCGTTTTCTTTTTGGGAAAGTCTTCAGATACAGCTCTTGATAGCCTATAGCAGAAGCTAAAAAGAGAGAGTTTTCAATGCCCATATCATCGTGCTGGATGGCGGTGTTCGTCCAACATAGCGTCAACGCTATGGCCTACGCCTCGCTTTGACGCTTATTTGTTGTGTACCGTTTTTTATTTTTCTATTCCACTTAAAAAGGGTTGATTTTCTAATTGTCTCTGATACTCCGCTTTCATCTTGAATGGCCATAGTTCAAAGTCGCCACTCTTTTTCATTTGTTGAAATTCTTGTTCTCTTGTCCGCTTTGCATCTCTGTAATGTTGTCCGAAAGTCAGAACACTTTTCATAATGTCCGTGAAGGAAAATCTAATTATTGGGTTTGTCATATCCACATATTCCCAAGTGTATTCATAGTCAGATTGAAGAAAGAGAATACACCTTGCTATTTCTTTAATTGCAAAGTCGGAAAGCGAGTCAGTTCCTTTTAAATTATGGTTTCTCGTATCATCGTAAAGACACCAAGCCATTTCTAAAACTGGTCGGATCGCTGGATCGTCTGACTGAATTTCCTTGGAACGATAATATTGTTCTGGCAACCACCCAAAAGTCACATCATCAATTACTCTTTCTTCGAACTCGTCATTTGTTATCTGACCTGTCGACAAGTGTCTTAAATGAGTAGCTAATGTTTTTCGTCTCTTTTTATCAACCATTCTCGGTTTTTTTAATGGCACACAACAACTGCATAAACACCATTACGTTCATTTTACTTGTGTGTTCACTGGTTAAAAGTATTGTTTTTCATAGTGTTATCCAATGGGTTAAACATTTTTTTCCATGCGGCCATGAGTTTCCTCCTAACATTTCAAATTGTGGGGACGAAAGTCCCGACAGCGCGATAATAGGTCCTCCATGTCTAATCCATCTTAAAGCCATGTCAACATAAATATCCATGTGATATATGTTAAATGCCAGGAGTTTCCTCCTAACCACACAAAAAAACAGCCACTTAATGAAACCTTCCATTAAAATATACATAATAAATATTGCTAACATTATAATATGTTTTGTTTATTTCCAATTTATTAAGATATTTAACCATAACAATTTTTAAACCTAATTCCCGTCTTATGAAAAAAGCATTACCTCTATTTATTTTAACCTTGCTAGTAACGCTTAATTTACAGGCGGGCGCAGTTGCGATTTGTCCCCAAAATTTAGTTAACATTTGCGATGTTAAATA
>JBELML010000069.1:0-32271 GCA_042095835.1 Saprospiraceae bacterium | reverse complement strand
AAATGAAGATGCTAGAGCGGTTTTGAATTGGAGTTTCAGTTGAATTTATAAAAAAATTGCAGGGAAACTTTTTGGTGCGTTTGCCCTAATTCCATTACGGAAGGCCCACCAGAATTACTCAAGAAAAGCTTATCTTGAAAAAAAAATCGACATGCTAAAGAAGCTAATACGATTTCAATTCATTGTTTTGTTGTTGGCCTGCAATCCTGCTAGTGATAATAGTGGAGCGGGCACCCCACCTGAATCAAAAGAAGAGACATCTGGGCCTGCAGAAATGGCCAGTACTTTTAGTCTCCTTGATCAAGCCAGCTACGATCTAGCTAAACTAGAGCACGAAGGTAAGATTACTTATAAAAAAATCTGGCAGGACACCAATGGAGAGAATATCGCCATCTTTACTCAAAAAGAGAGTGAGCTATTCGTTTACCACTATAGCATCAATGATGATCAAGTGAAGTTGCTAAGGAAAGTTTATGATGTGGAACCCGGTTGCGAGGACGACCTATTCATAGATTTTGTTGAAAATTCAATCGAGGTCACCGATCTGGATAACAACAACCTGGGCGAGCTCACTTTCGCCTACAAAAAGACCTGTACTACAGACGTCTCTCCTAGAGTATTGAAAGTACTCCTACTGGAAGATGGTAATAAATACATCATGAGAGGGTATTCTGTGGTAGAGTTTGGTGAGGATCAGTATGGAGGTGATCAAACGATTGATCCTTCTTTTGAGAATGGTCCCCCTGCTTTTCTTGCACATGCCAAGCAGGTATGGGATAAGGTGAAGACGGATAGGTATTAATCAGCTTCCACAAAACAAATTATGAAAATAGCAGTCCTGTTATTAGTATCCTTCCTTTTATTGAATTGTGCAGGTGAGGCACAAATTTACCCAGACAAGAATTGGGCAACCCACCAAAATCCAGCTGAGGCAGGTTGGAGCGATGCAGACCGTAGGGCCTTTACTCGCTATATCATTGATAGCACGCAGATCACCGGGCTAGTCATTGTGCATCAAGGAGAGGTGGTACTTGATTTTGGGGATGTAGAAGAAAACAGCTACATCGCCTCTTGTAGAAAGAGTGTCTTGGCTATGCTCTACGGTAAATATGTGAAGAATGGACAAATTGACCTCGATAAATCCCTGAGTAGTTTAGGGGTTGAGGATCATTCGCCACTGCTCGAAATTGAGCAATCAGCAACTATAAAAGACATCATCTCAGCACGTTCGGGAGTTTTTCTTCCCGGTTCTAATGGAGGTGATTTTAGAAATTTAGCGCCTGAGAGAGGGACTGTTCAGCCGGGTAGCTATTGGTTGTACAGTAATTGGGATTTCAATTTAGCTGGATATCTTTTCGAACAAGAAACCAAGCAAAATATCTACGATGAAATAGAGACCCAATTGGTAGGGCCGCTAGAAATGCAGGATTGGGATAGGTCTTTGCAACAAAAAAATGGCAACTTAGACGTGTCAAAGTTTCCTGCTTACCACATTTGGTTGTCTACCAGAGATATGGCCCGGCTAGGCTTGTTGATGTTGAGAAAGGGCAAATGGAAAGAGGAGCAGCTTATACCAAAAAGTTGGGTGAAAGAAATGATTACCCAGAGGACTTCCTATCAAGAGGCGCAGAAAAATGCACCCATTTTAAAAGAAGATGGCCTCGATCTTGGCTATGGGTATATGTGGTGGTTAATAGAAAATACAGAAGACTACAGGCTGGAAAATGCGTATTCTGCCCAAGGTGCTTTGGGGCAAAATATTACTATTTATCCAGCAATAGATGTTGTTCTAGCCTTTAAAACCAAAAGTGCCTACAGAAGGAGAAATAGCATCCAAACACAAATGAAAGTAATGAAAAAGGCTGTAGAAATCTTCAATGTAAAATGACGAGCTACTAGAATGCGAAGCGCTTGTCTCGAGAGCTTTCGGGCTTTGAAGTTTCTGCAAAAAATAAAGATATGGAGACTCCTTTTCAGCTAGAGCTTATAGTTCTATTCCTCAATTTACTTTACAGTGTACTAAGCATCAATAATCCTCCACACAGCGAACAAGGTTGTAGGCATTTTTTCCGCCTTTCCATCGCTGAAGCTTCTCCCATCGGAAGTTTACTTTCCAATCCCAGGCGTATTCTTGATTCATCTCACTCGATGACCAATAGATTGATGGTTTTTTTATATTAAATAGGCTTTTATTGGTCCCTCCCAGCGTATTACTTTTTAAATGCTTTCCTGCCAAAGCAACACCTTCGTACTGACTTGCCAATAAAAACCATTCATCATCTGTAGGAAGATGCCAGCCATTAGGACAGACATTTTGAGAGATGGTCCAAGTGTATAGCCTTCCGTATTGTGCACAGTTTTCGTCCGTATCCTTAAAACATTTCGATTCAATGGATTCAAAATTTAGATTCTCTGCCATCCATGTCATCGAAGTAGGCAAACTATCATTTATCCTTATTTCATAGCTTGAAGGAGATTTAGTTTCGTAAGTCTTATATTCATCAATATCAGAAATAAGACTGTCTGGTAGAAGTAAAGTATAGGTGACGGTAGCATAATTTTTCCCATCTCGAGCATCTATAAAACTCCCTTGGGTTTGGGCTTTAGATAAACTACAATTAACAAGTATTAATGCTAGTAGGAATATTTTCTTCATACCCTAAGGTAATTTAAATATTGATTTCATAGCTGAATTTCTACTTGAAAAATGAGTTGATCACAATAGAAGAAGCTTCAAAAGTCAATCCGCCTAACACTCTACAGCAACCATCGAATCAAAATAGGTATCAACAACAGATCTGCAATAAAGGCAGAAAATAAAGTCACACTAATCAAAAGCCCCACGACCACCGAAGGCGGATGGATAGAAAATAGCATCACTAAGAAGCCGAAGAACAGAATGATGGAAGTCAAAGCAATGGCTTTACCTGTTTCCAAAAAAGTGATCCTCAAGGATTCTTCCATCGATAGACCTTTGTCCTTGGTCAGCTTATATTTACTCAGAAAGTGTATGGTATCATCTACTGCAATCCCAAAAATGACCGCAAAAACAATCGAAACGCCCGCTTCAAGCTCGATCCCTAAATAACCCAAGAGGGCGCCCGCGAATAGCAGTGGCAGCAAGTTGGGTACCAAAGAGATCAACAGCATCTTGATATTTCTAAATAGTAGTGCCATTAGCAAACTCACAATCAAGATCGCAAAACCCAAACCCATCAGTAAATCTCTACGGATATATTCTGCATTTTTATCGATGATGACACCCGTACCTGTACGCTTGACTTCAATGATGTCGGCGTTTATATTTTGAGCCAACCAGATATCCATCCTTTCGGCGAAAGCCTTGATGCTATCTGCTCCGATATCATCGATCCGAGAAGAAATGCGCGCCTTGTTTTGCTCTTTATTTACCAGAATATTCACATTCATCTGTGGTATTTGGTCCATGGTGCGTTGATAGCGGGCAAAACGTGCCTCGGACTCTGGTAATTTATAGGCAGAGGCTCGATTATTGCTATTCATTTGGTTGAGACTCTTGTAGACCGTTGTCACCGAGTTAATCGCTTGTATGAAGGGATATTCGCGCAAATAGGTCTCGATTTTATCCATCTCCTGAATCACTGCAAAATCTCTGACGGTATAGTCGCCCTGTGTAAAAATGGCAAACTCCATAGGCCGGAATCCCGATAGCTCTTTATCGAAAAAAACAAAATCTTCGGTGATTTTTTCGCCACGCGGTAAATTGCTGATGATATTATAATTGGTAGAAATAAGAGAAATACCAAGCACATTTAGAGCGATAAAAAGGAAAGCACCAATCACTATACTACGCGAATGATTGACCGTCAGCCGGTAAGACCAGTCCATCAGCTTATCCCAGAAAGCTTGCCCTTTACCCAGCTTTACAATTTGGTCTGTTGTAAACCAACTCAATATCGCCGTAGTAAAGATAACGACCGTCAAATAGGCGATGATCACACCCGCAGCGGCATTCAAACCAAAGTCTCGGATAGGTCCAATACGACTGGTCAAAAGCGAGGCAAATCCGATGGCAGTAGTCAGTGAAGTCAACAAAGTGGCCAAACCAATCTCTCGGATGGTGGTCATGATAGCTGCTTGTTTGTCATTGCCTTTCTTCAGCTCGTCAATATATTTGGACATGATATGGATCACATCAGAAGTGCCTACTATGATCATCAATACAGGATACAAAGCGGCCATTGCATTTAATTCGCGGCCAAGACCTCCCAAGAAACCCATGAAAAGGAGCATCCCCAAAAGGATAGAAAACAGCGCTACGCTAATACCCCAGAATCGACGGAATATCAAAAACATAATGATGGTCACCAATGTGCCAGATATAAGAGTAGAGATCGTTATTTCGCGCTGCTGCATAGCTACCATCTCTTTCTGGAAATACGGCCGACCCAGGAAATGGTATTCCTCAAAATCGTAGTTCTGGATGAGTACACCCAAAGCATCCATCAGCTCCTTGGCTTGATCCAGAGAAATACTGTTAATGGTCTTTAGGAAGAGCACCAAGGTGTTGCCATCTTCAGAAATAAGATTGTGGACGAAGCGCTCATCCTGTAATAATCTTTTTTTATCCTTTTCGTAAAGCTGCGGTTGGTCTAGGTGTATGGCAGGCACCGTTGTGATCGCAAAGGGAGTCTGTATAGGATATTCAAACATCGTCAGCGACTGAGTCTGCTGCACATGAGGAAGAGAGCGACTTTTGAGGCTAAAATCATGAAAATGATGGAGGAAGGTGGAGTCAAAAGCTCCCGCTTCGCGACGTACACCGATGAGCATGAAATTATCATCGGTCTCAAACTCCTCAATAAACTCTTGGAAAAATGCCAAGTCAGGGTCCCCCTCCGGGAAAAACTGCTCAAAATCAAAGGCAAATTTCAGGTGAAATACAAAATAGATACTAGCCAGGGATAGTAAACCAAAAATCACTAAAATAAGCCGGCGATATGCTGCTGTCATCTCTGCTGCTTTACGGTTCAGAGTACCAACCCCATTTTTGTCCGAAGGTTCAGCAGGAGCCTGCCATTTCGCTGTAAATCTTTTGTTTTCCAGAGTGCTGGAGTTCTGGTGTTCTGGGGTATTGGTGTACTGGTGTTTCTCACCCCAACACCAAAACTCTCTAATCTCTCCCCAGCACACAGTCCCCCAGTCTCCCCATCCCCACAGTCTCAAAGTCACAAAGTCTCCAAGTCCCCAAGTCATTATGTGCCAAGTGTCAGGTGTCAGGTGTCAAGTAAAATTCTCTTAAACACCTGCTCACCCCGTCTCCCGCTCACCAAAACTCCCCCTCCCAAGGTCCCCAAGTCTCCCAGCCATTATGTGTCAAGTGTCAGGTGTCAAGTAAAACTCTCTCAAACACCCGCTCACGCTGTCTCCCGCTCACCAAAACTCCCCATCCCAAGATCTCTCCTCTCAAAGTCTCCCAGTCTCCCCATCCCCCCGTCCCCCCGTCTCCCAGTCACAGTTCTCCCCGAACACCGGAACACTCGAACAAAAAAACCGAACAATGTCCTCAAACGACAGTTAGGAAGAGAGAAAACCAATACGTTTGCCGAAATTTTAAACCAAACAATGATGAAAAACCTACTATTTTTCCTTTTTGCTATCTCTATTAGTCTCTTGGCTTGCCAGGATGCGCCTGCTGAGGCTACAACCGCTACAGAAGAAACACCAGCACGGGTTTTACCAGCAAGCTTCACCAAAGTACTTGATGCACACGGTGGTCTTGAGCAATGGCAAAAGATGCAGACCCTAACTTTCGATAGAGTGAATTCTGCTGGGAATGAAAAAATCTTTGTAAACCTAAAAAGTCGCCACGACAAGATCGAAGCCCCCAACTTCAAAATGGGTTTTGATGGCGAGCAATATTGGGTAGAAGCTGATACCAGCTTTAAGCGGAATCCCATTTTCTATCACAACCTAATGTTCTATTTCTATGCAATGCCTTTTGTACTTGCTGATGAGGGGATCAACTACTCAGAGGTGGAGCCACTCGTGGTAGATAGCGTCTCTTATCCAGGCATCTCCATGGCTTTTAATGATGGAGTAGGAAGTAGTCCAAAAGATGATTACATTGTATATTATAACCCCGAGACTTTCCAAATGGAATGGTTAGGATATACCGCTACTTATTACTCTCAAGAGAAAAGCTCGAAGTTTAGCTACATTCGCTATCCAAAGTGGGCGTCCTTTAGCGGGGTCGCTTTACCTACGGAGTTGACTTGGTACCGTACCGAAGAGGGCAAAGTGACGGAGCCGCGGAATAATGTAAAGTTTGAGAATATCCAACTTGCCGATGTGCCTTATAGTGAGGGTACTTTAGCCATGCCGTCTTCTGCAAAAGTATTTGAGGATTAGTAAACAGTGAATATAAAAACGGCTTTGGATCGAAATCCAAAGCCGTTTTTATATTGAAGTTGTCTAAGGTTTTCTGTTGCAGGCGAGAAAACAGTATTTTGAGGCTAATCGAGGCAAAAACGCAAGCTATGCATCGCATAGATGAGGCTTTTTAACGAAGAGTAGTCTTAAAAGATGTTTTTGATAGCCCAACAAGGAAACTTTAAACAGCTTCATTATACCTTTTAGGTAAGCTATACTTCTACCGGCTGCTCTTTAGCTGCGGTAACTGTCTTAGGAGCCAAAGCATCTTCCACACTGAAAGGTGCTCCTTCACCGTAGTATTTATCTTTGTCCATAGTCATACTTGGACTACCGAATAAAATTCTCCACCAAGCTTTTGGTGTGCGATACTTCATCATGTCTTTAGTGATATCTACACACTCGTGGAATACCAAGTAGACCGGATTGTAAGAGTTCACGGGCGTGAGAATACCATAATCAGGCGCCTCTTCCTCTGGTTGGAAGGTCCCAAACATTCTATCCCAAATGATAAAGGTCGAACCGTAATTTTTATCCAGATACTCCCCATTCTTGGCGTGGTGTACACGGTGATGCGATGGTGTAGTGAAAATATACTCAATCGGACGAGGTAGCTTATGAATCAACTCTGTATGAATCCAGAACTGGTACAAGACTTCAATCTGATTACAGATGAAAAATACGAAGGGATCAAAACCCATCAAAGCCACAGGAATGAAAAAGATAATCTTGATGTGCTGCACCCAAGAAAGCCGGAAAGAAACCGAAAAGTTGTACTGTTCCGAAGAGTGGTGCGTCACGTGGGTCGACCACCAGAAACGCTGTTCATGCGATATACGGTGCGACCAGTATCTACAAAAGTCAATAGCAACCAAACATAGGACATAAGACCACCAAGTATGTGGGATATACCAAGGTACTGCATTATAGAATAACAATACAAAAGCAAATAAGCTGAGTTTGATTACAGCAGATACGCCTACATTTCCGATACCAATGATCGCTGCTGCAAAGGCATCTTTGGTGTCATACTTTTCTCTGTTCTCTCGGTGTCTTAAATACCATTCCAAGATTACTAATGCAAACATTACGGGGGCCGCATAGATGATGATGGGAGGTAATTCCATGGTACGAACCATCTCCAGCGTGTAAATTGGTTTTTCCATTAAATGGTTTTTAATTCATTATCAATTTGTCCTTATACCGAAAAATATCGACCAGCGAAATACAAAACGTAATAGCTCGTCAATCCAATCACTTTTTAACTGAGGCTGCAAATGTACACAAATTACCTAATGGCATACTAATAGATATATTGCCATAAAGGTTTCTGTTTAACAGAAAAGGCTAGACTTTTAACTTCGGATTTTCTCAGGGATGTTACTTTACGCTCTAAAGATGCACAAAATAGACCCTAACACCCATCTTGAGAAACCAATAAAGTAATTACCTTGTCAAAAAATGGAGCTTTTTCCGATTTTTAATAGCTGCTATTAACTCAAATGGATTTCAAAGATTGGATTATAGTCGAAGAAAAGCACTGGATGGCCATCAATAAACCTAGTGGGTTGATTGTTGAGCAAAACCCTTTCGAAAGCCCTACTATTCAGGAACTTGCGGTCGATTATTTAGCTCAATCTCAAGCTAATCCCTACCTGGGAATCGTCCATCGTCTAGATCGTGTCACCAGTGGTGTACTACTTTTGGCCAAGCGGAAAAGTGCTTTGCGGCACTTGAATGAATTGTTTGCAGCACGAAGTGTTCAAAAAGTATATTGGTGCCTGATTGCCCAAGCTCCACCTTCCTCTAAGGGCCAGCTTGTACATTTTCTTGAAAAAGATCAGAAAAATAAGATAGCTCGAATTCATGCTACTGCTGGACCCGGTCGGCAAAAAGTCGTCTTAAATTATGAAAGCTTAGGACAGGTTTCCGACTTTTACTTGCTAGAGATTCGGCCTGAAACCGGGCGCTTTCACCAGATTAGAGCGCAATTAGCAGCGGTGGCTTGTCCGATCGTAGGGGATGAAAAATATGGTTCCACCTTTGATCCACATCATCGACATATTGCTTTGCACGCTAGGAGCTTGTCTTTTAATGCTCCAGGAGAAGGAGAACAGACAACAATCATCGCACCAGTGCCCAAAGAAAAATGGTGGGCAGATTGCACATGAATAATTTATTTGCAGCGAAGTATCTAATAACTTGATTTATGAATAGAAAGTACATTTACCTGCTGGCCATCTTTCCCCTATCTCTACTGTATTCCTGTGTAATGCCCACACCTAAAAGCGCCTTCCCATACCAAGAGGTCGAAGTCCTTGCCGTAGATAGCTTCCTAGTCGCCTCTAGTGTACGTGCTTTGCAGGCAGTAAGCGATACCGAAGCCTGGTTTGGTGGCTCTAACGGGATGTATGGTTATACCCTCGATGGTGGTCAGACTTGGAAGCTCGACTCCATCGTCGGAGACAGTACCAAGCCACAATTCAGAGCGATCGGGCTTACGACAGAGGCTGTACACTTATTGAATGTCGGCTCTCCTGCTCATCTCATCAGAAGCACAGATCGAGGTGCCAATTGGGACACCGTTTATCAGGAAGATCATCCAAATGTTTTCTACGATGCGATGGCTTTTTGGGATGATAAAAACGGTATAGCCATGGGCGACCCTACCGATGGCTGTCTTTCGGTCATTCGTACTGTAGATGGAGGTCTTTCCTGGACTAAGGTCGACTGTCAAAACATACCGGCAGCTGCTGATGGCGAGGCCGCTTTTGCTGCCAGTAATACCAATCTTAGTGTGGGCAAAAATGGTCTAGTTTGGATGGTGTCGGGAGGCCAAAGGGCACGAGTGTATAAAAGCTCAGACTATGGAGCGACCTGGGAGGCTTTCGATACACCAATCGTTGAAGGAGGGCAGATGACAGGTATCTATTCGGTTGCTTTCTATGACAACGATCATGGTGTCATTTATGGCGGCGACTGGAATGAGAAAGCGTCTAATTACGGGAATAATGCCATCACCTCTGACGGTGGCCAAACCTGGACTTTGGTAGAAGAAGGTAGTGGCCCCGGGTATCGATCATGCGTACGTTATTTGCCAAAAACGAATGGCCAAGCACTCCTTGCTGTTGGTAGTCCGGGTTTATCTCAATCTATTGATGGCGGTAAGCATTGGCAAGACTTCAGCGATAAGGGGTTTTATACATTTGATACCGGAGGAAGTCCCAGCCTCATTTGGCTAGCTGGCAATGGAAAACTCGCTAAAATGACTTTACAATGGAAAGAATAAGCCTAAAGAATAGCTGGATCAAACCGCTCAACTACGGCCTCAATTAGTGCCTTACAGGAGAGATAGGATCCATCGACTGACCTTCTAATCCAAAATCCAAGCGCATAGCTATACTGAGGACTACGGGTCTTTTGCAGAATAGCTTCGACATAGGGAGGTAGGATAGAAAAAGCTTGATGGAGTTCCTGGGAAAAATATCCATCTGTTGATTGCTTAGTAGCTAGTAATGCTTCATATCCATTTTGAATTTTTTCTTTGAGGGCAGTATTAATTTCTAAGTTCTTTAGTGCCGCATAGTGCAACCTGACTTGATCTTGGAAAAATCGATCATAAACCAGCTTTGCGGTTTTCCAATATAGGGTGTCACTTTGTTGTGGGAGTGCATTTTGGCGTATCCAATCCCAAAAACTTGGATTGTAATGCCCAAACTGCTTTGCATTAAAGTTGATATCTTCTGTATGCGGACCGCTGAGGAAAATAGGGAAAGGCAGGAGCGGTTGTAGCCTTGGAAAATCCAATACCAGACGCAATTTCAAATACAATTCTTTTAAATGAAGTAGCTCTTCTTCCTGTTTTATAGCCTTAGGATCTACCCGTTCTAATGCCTTCCAGCTTGGCTGTATGATTTTTTTCGCTGATGAATCATCCATCAAATTAGGCCTTAAAAACTCATCAGGTGAGGGACTAGCTTGGTTGATATTCTGCACATCCTCCGCTCTTTTTTCCCAGCTTTTCAATAAAAAGTGGGCCTCGTGTTCGTTCAGCCAGTGATCACCACTCTCAAAAACTGCTTTGAGAAAAACTTGATGTCCCTCGTCTAGAATAAAATTATTCAGGCTTAAATTACTAGGTACCTGTCGGCGTGGGTCCAAAAGGTCTAGCAACCTAGATTGTCGAACTAAAGTGACTTCATCTTCCCCGCTACTAGGCATTTGTAAGTATTGCTCAATTTTGGTTCGCAGACCTTCGATGTCAGACCAATCGATGAGATCGTCGATGATCTGTTGCAACTTGGGGTTGTTATTCCAAAGTTCGGTGAATTCAGGAATTATGGCAAAGGAGGAGCCATCTTTTTGTCCTACCAAACTTTCGTTGGTCCCATCTCGATATTCTTTTTCACCATAGCAATCCAAAATGGCTTGCCATAGCTGTCTTTGTATAAGGAGTTTGTCTTTTCCAAAGTCATTAATCCACTGTTTGCCTTGACTCCAGGTGTTGATCAAGGCATCGTGTACAAGCTCTATATATTGCCCTTTTGGGGTAGTTTCCTGACTAAGATCCTCATCCTTGACACCACCGATATAGATAAATTGAATCTTCGCCAAAATGTCAAGTACCTCGTCAAGATACTTGGTTTTTGCTCCAAAGTTCAACTCATTGACCCCTTGACTACGGTAGACTTTACGTTTGGTATAACCTCCATCTTCCACTTCTACTAGTCTAATCATGAGTTTCCTGAGCATCTCCTGTCGATGGACTGGAGCTTCCAAATCGTCTCCATCAGTAGCCCAAGAAGATCCAAAAAGTTGATAAATGGACTCCATCTTTTTACTGATCACTCCTTGTACGCCACCTAGTTCGGATTCGTAGGTTTCATGCAAGAAAAGGCGCTTAGATTTATCGGTTTTCTCTACCATTTGGCGCATGGTATAGGATAACAAAGGCAGTGCATTTGGGACATAATCTAAATCCTCCAAGATCATATCGACCAGCTGCTGATTCCCTTGAAACTCGTAGGCGGTAAGTTGGGCTGGCTGGACCATTGCCTGCCTAAGACTTTCTAAGGAAGGATCTGTCAGGCGTTGGACCTTTAAAACATCATAATGCTTACCTTCTTTTGTCCAAAAAGGCTGCCCTAGAGGAGACAATTCAAATTGCCAATTATAATCCGAACGTATGGTAAAAATAAGCACGAACGGCAGTTTGATGGCCTGCTTTGCTAATGCTAATAACTTGCTTTCTAAATCAATGCGCTCTTCGGCAGTGCATGCAGTATAGATTTCCTCGAATTGATCAACGAGCAGAATTTGTTTTCTATCTTTCTTAAAGGGGACTTTACTAGACGTACTATCCGCAAATTGAAGAAAATGAGGCTGTGCAATTTGGATAATATCTTGCCAAGCTTTGTTCTCCCTATCTAATTGCTGTAGGGTCCAAGGCCGCTTACTAGGGCGTAGTTGAAAAATTTCTACATCCTCTTCCTCCAGCAAAACATGGAATAGTCCAGCCTTGACAATAGATGATTTTCCACTACCAGAAGGACCTGTCACTATTTGTATGGTGGTTTCTGTCCCAAATTTCTGTAGGCTGAGGTTCTCTTTCAGCTGTACAAGCTCTTTTTTCCTACCAAAGAAATAATTTCCCTGGTCTACATCCATCGGCCTAAGTCCAGCGTAAGGATTGAGGAATTTGAGGTCTAACCACTGATCAAGATTGAAAGGATGCTTAGGGTTGAAAAATATAAATTGTCCGCCTATGTGCTTTTTTCCAGCTGGGAAAATATCTGGTGTCTGATCCTTAAGTTGATGTTTTTTGGTTAAGCGCCGCACTTCATCGCGGAGGAAAATGGAAATCTCCTGAGCAGTGAGTACCCCGTCGCCCAGATTCCTACCTGCCGGTTTGGCATCTACTTCTGTGGTGCCGCTGAGGGTGTCGATTAGCGCCTGAGCAAATGGCGAATGCCGACGATCTGTGCCTTGACTTTCTTTGATAATTAAATCGAAGGCTTTTTCGTCAGGTCCGGCACTGGCTAAAACTTGCCAAGCAGCTTTATCTTTATACTGCTGAAAACGCTGCTTACTCATGAGTTTTATACCTACGGAAATATCGCGGGATAGCAGCATATTCCGAAAACTCCCCGCAAAACAACAATCTAAAATGAGTAGCGTATGATGGCAATCCATCGCTTCTATTCCATCAAAGATGGTCTCCATCGGAGTAAGACTATCATTGTCCTTGATTTGACGGTTCTGAAAGTGCGCATCGCGCGCTAGAAAGTACCCAACGGGTATTTCATTCTCTCCCATGTCGCCCGCAACACCATGCCCCGCATAAAAGAAGAGCAGACTATTCTGATGTTCTACTACCTGGTTGCCAGACTGAAGATCGTCGACGTATAGCTGTAGAAAATCATGAATAGAACTAGCCATTGCCCTATCCTTTTCTCTATCATTTTCCGCATTGTTGAGCTGGATTTGATAGATCTTAGGGTCGAGTTCGGCTTCTGGATGAGCGAGGTGTTCTGCCTTTATTTTTGCCAATA
This sequence comes from Saprospiraceae bacterium, assembly GCA_042095835.1. GTDB lineage: Bacteria > Bacteroidota > Bacteroidia > Chitinophagales > Saprospiraceae > DATFKA01. The sequence continues at coordinate 19,309 of JBELML010000069.1, read as the reverse complement.
ATCGAAACAATTCCTCCAACAATAGTTGACTTGGATTCTCTAGTAGTAAAATTTCTTCCGCCTTATAGCCTTGATGCTCGATCAATACCTCCTTTAAAACACGAATATCATTCACTGGCGTTTGTAAAGGGGCAAAAGCATAATCTTCTATCCCAACTAGGATAGCAAAATCATGCTTGAACTTGATAAGCTGATCACGGTTTGCGGTAGCCATGAGTGATTGAATGACCTCCTTCGCATGAAGCTCCGGCGGTTAAAAATGAGTTAATCAAATAGACTTGGATCTAGGGGATCAATTGGATCATTTGGTTTGTTTAGAGGAATTGGATTTTCCTCAGATCGACGTTTCAAAGTGACGGTGATATTTTGGCAATACCAATCGTTGATTTCTGAGGCTAATTTGACCGAAGGGGTGACATCTTTAGTAAAAGGCAGGCCACCTTGCTCCAGTGTAGCTGGATTGACTAGAGGTTTGCGGGTGACGATCAGCTTGATTTGATTGCTGCTTTGGTCCTCCTCCTCTTTGATGGTAATCAAACCTGATTGTATCAATAAATGTCCATCCGAACTAGTCGGAATAATTAGAGATACATGATCGATTAACTTGATACCATAGTCTTCACTAAAATTGTATAAATAATAGTGTAAATCAGGTTCACGGCTTACCAATTTAATACTGTATAGCACAGAATCTTGGCCTAAAGACAAGCCCATATCCATAGCATTTTCTTCTGTGATAAAGGACTCCTTATCTCCAGTGATCGTGATGTTTTCTACCTCATGTAGCTGCATTGCATTGAGAAATTCGGAAAAGTCCTCTTCAATCATTGGTTCATCCTGTTCGCTCCAACGTTTAAAGTCCATGGTGCGAAATTCCAAATCAAAGGCGTTTTGTAGTTTGGATTTTTCATTTTTTAAGGCATAAAGTCGCTTGGAGTTGATGATTCTTTCAACGCCAAGTTTTAGCCTTTTAAAGCTTGATGCATCATCTTTATCGGGTTCTAATTGCTCTTCTAAGCGAGGTATAGTGCCCTTGAAATCGAGGAGAGAAAAGCTATCTTCTCCAGTTATTTCAATTTCTGCATCAACTAGTGTGTCTTGGTCCGTGTCACTTAAGAAAATGTTTAAATTCTCTAGGTTATTACCGATCTCAATATTAGTCCAGGCTTCTGTTAATTTTTCTAATCCTAAGCCCTTGTCTCCTTTTACTTTGATAAATCTAGCGGGAGCAGGTAAGGAGAACACTTCTGCAAATAGGCCTCGTTCGGCTGCGTCTGCTGTGATTTTTGATTGATCTATACGAATGCGACTATCTTCTACACCAACATTACGTACGGTAGCGAAGGTGAGAAACTCTACCGGATTATCCAGATAAACTTGTAGCATGATTTTTTCCTCGGATTGTACCGGCAGTCCGTGAATAGCTCCACAGCGTGTAAACCAACTAGTCCGTCCTTCTGGCTGAAAAACTTCGAACTGTTGTCGATCTCCAAGCTCCCATCCCTCTAGAGTGGCCGTATAGGGGTTGAAGCCGCCCACGGGCTCGAATTGTGGAGTCTGTTCGTCATTCATCGTACGCACCGCTTTGAGGGTTTGGGTAAAAAGCTGGTCGTAGTTGAGGGCTCTACTTTGAGTATTGGCTTTGCTTAGAGTGGAAATCAACTGTTGAGTGAGAAACCCACCATCGTCATTTTCCTTGGCTTTTTCAGTGGATGCACAGGCAGAGATGAGTAAATGGGGAGCTTGGGGTAGGACGAGTAGTCCAGCGGCGAGTCTATCCGAAAAGTTGCCATGATACGCCTCAATGGTACGACCTAGGCCTTGTTCAATCCCATCTTCACGGCTCAGGCCTTGCGGGATAATAGTATGTTGTCTGGAGAACTCCACGGTTGAGAAATCTCTAGTACCTGTACCGGCGTGGCAGCAGTCCAAGGTCACGATAATATGGGGTTTCTGGTCATCGATGGCGGGAATGCTTTGGTGCAGTTCTTCGATCAGAGCTGAAAGTTCTTTATCCGCCAGAAAAATACCTTCTTGGCCTCCACCTGGATTATGGCAGACCAGCACTTGATCTTTTCCACTGGGTTCGAGAGAGGGAAGCAATTTTTCGCCATCTTTCGGCCGGAAGAACTCCTCTGCTGTGAACTGCTCTGAGCCGTGGCCGCTAAAATGGAACCAGAAGGTGTCGATACCTGTGCCGCCACCGTCGATTAGATGACTTTTGAAGGTGTCGAGTATTTGTTTCCTAGTAGCTTCCGCATTGATTAAGGTTTGGATACGGAGCTGCTGCTCGTCATACCTTTCGGAGAGGAATTCGGCTATTTGGTCTACATCTTTTTCACAGCCTCTGAGTGGTGTGATGGTCCCTTCGTAGTCATCGATGCCTACGAGTAAGGCAAAAATCTGCAGTTTTTTGGCATGTTCTGCAGTACGGGTTGATGGTGGTATTGGGCGATCGGTTTCATTGGATTTTCTTTGTTTTCCCATGGTTATTTAGGTTTATATTTTTTTATTGGAATTGAAATTTCAACTAATGTACCAGTAGCAACTTGATTTTCATCAACCAAATCAATTAAGTTGACCTTGGTATTTCTATCATTTTGGAACAATCTAATTCGTTCTTCATTGATCTTGAGGGCATGAGATTTTCTATCCTTAGGTCTGCTGGATCGTTGCTTGATTAATTCAGCAGCTTTACGTCCAATACCATTATCTTGAATTTCTATTTTCAAATATTTTCCAATTTGATAGATGGATATATCTATATGCCCTTTAGTATCTAATGGCTTGATACCGTGTAAGATGGCATTTTCTACGTATGGTTGAAGAAATACAGCTGGGAATTGGATATGCTCTGGATTTAAGCCTGGTTGTAACTGAATGGTATAAGTGAATTTATCTCTAAATCGAAGTTGCTCTAATGCAAGAAAGTGTCGGAGCGTTTCAATTTCATCCTTTAAACTAGTAATATGTTTTCGGGAACTATCTAACATTTTCCTAGTTAGTCTTGAAAAATGGACCAAATATTTTGAAGCTTCTTTTTTCTGATCCTGAATAATGAGGCTTTCAATTGCATTCAGACTATTGTTTATGAAATGGGGATTAATTTGAGATCGAAGTGCTTGCATTTGCGCTAAAAGACGTCTCTTTTGAACAAGTAAAATCAGGACAGTAAAGATAAGAAATAGGACAACCAGAATGGCAACACCTAAATACAATACATCAGCGTATTTACCATTATATCTAGCTTCAGCTTTTTCAATCTCAAAGGTTAATACCTTTTCTTCTGCCTCTTCTATCTCCCTTCGGAAAGATTGTACCAAATAGGCATAATCTCTGTTAAGAAGATCCTTATAATTAGAAACCCCCAAAATACTATTACAGCTTTCTCCTGTTAATCTTCTTTTATGTTCACATAATACATTAATGTATTCCACTTCAAGCTCCATAAATGAAAGCGCGCCTTGTTTTTTAGCTTCTTCTATGGCTTTTTTATAATAAATTAATGCAGTATCACCTTTTGCATTCCACTCCTGAGGTTCTTCCTGGTTTCCATATAAAATCTGGTCGTAGTTCAGTCCGATAATTTCATAGGCCATAAAATTATTGGAGTAATTTAAATCTAGACATTGATGAGCATTCTCTAAAGATTGTCTGTGTGATTCTTGGTTGCCAGAATAGTAAAAATGGTTGTAGTAAAGACTACTTAGGTAGAAAATGCTCTCTGCACTTAACTTTTGACTACCATTTTTTTCAAAAAGCGTTTTACCTTTTTTTAAAGCATACAAGCCTTTTTGAAAATAGCCTTCTATATCTCTTTCTAAATAATCTGAATAAAAAATACCGAGTTTCCGCCAAGCTATACCGATCAAAATTTCATTTTCTGTTTGCTCAAAACTTTTAATACTTGCTTGCAGGAGGCTAAGTGCTTGACTTATATTTTTATTACTTTCCTCAAGAGAAGATCGGTCCTTATAATAGTAACCTTTGAAATAGGCCCTTTGCCAATTGGAAAGCTTTGGACTTTCCAGAAGCTTCTCCTGGATATCCAAATAGTGGATTACCGAATCTAAATATACCCCTTCTATATTCCATTGTTTTAAATATAGATTCCCTAGAAGACTAATAATCCTAAATCTCCAACTAAAATCGTCATTGGGTTTAAGTAACTTTTTACTGATTCTAGCATCTGCAAAAGCCGAATTCAAACTTTCATTCAATGGGTTCCATCTTCCTTTAAGTAATGCTCGATAATACCGAGCTAGGGCCTGGGAAAAGCGATGACCATGCTCAACCGCTAATAGGTAGGCCGCATCAGCATATGCTAAAGCAGCCTTCTCATCATAAGTATTCATCCGATCCGCCCAAGTCAACAAACTATCTAAGCGTCGCCTCACTGGCTTGATGGATTCTGCCGCTTGCAGGACACTATCCGTATTCAAATAAATGGCTAGTGCTTTATGATTAGGTGCGCTAATCAGCAAAGGCTCAAAATCAGGATGCTGATAGTCGGTACATGCACTGATCAAACCTATAAAAAATAGGCTGAGGAGTAAAAAAGGACGAATATGCTTGTCTTTGATCAACATGATGCGGGTAGATAAAGAATCTGCTCGAAACTCAATTTAGGTTTTATTGACTGTAAAATCAAGTTATTTTTATACTAGATTCTAAAAATAGCATAATTTTTAAAAAATTAATACGAGGAGAGGGTTTTTCTTACAAAACCAATTGTAATTTACTAATGACCACTTACCCACTCAGCCTCCCCACTTACCCTGAGACCATTTCAAGTCCTCTAGATTCATGGCAAATTAGTGAAAAACCTTACATCATGAAATCCTTACACCATTCCGTTTACGCGCCTACAGAGATTCCATCGCTCAAAAATCGTATTTATAAACACCCTGTAAAAGAGGCAGTACCCAGGCCTAAACCCTACCGTATCCTTTCTATTGATGGTGGTGGGATTCGGGGTATTATTCCAGCTACCATTCTATGGTATTTGGAGCAACGTATCCAAAAAATAACCCACAATCCAGATGCCAGACTTAGTGATTTTTTTGACTTTATGACAGGTACCAGTACTGGTGGTATTTTGGTTTGCATCTACCTGGCTCCTGATCCTAATGATCCCAATCGTTCGGCTAGAACTGCTCGGGAAGCTCTTGATCTCTATCTGTCTGATGGTAAACATATTTTCAACCCAAGCCGAGGTAGAAAAATATCAAGCACCGATGGTCTGCTTGGTCAAAAGTATTGTGGAAAAAACCTAGAGGTCTACCTCAAGAATGCCATTGGAGCTGAAGTAAAAATGAGTGAATTGGTCAAGCCCTGTCTGATTCCAACTTATGATTTAGAGCATCAGGCGGCCCTTTTTCTTGGAAAACAGGCGGCCATGACGAATACACATCATGATTTACCAGCATGGCAGGTAGCCCGAGCTACTTCCGCCGCACCCACCTTTTTTGAACCAGCATCTATATCCATTGCGGACAAAAATGTGCTGCTTGCTGATGGTGGCCTATTTGCAAAAAACCCTGCTATGCATGGCTATTTACATGCCAAACCAAACATTAATCCACTTGATCAACATGCACTCATGGTGTCTATTGGTACAGGAGACTGTAAAAAGGAGCGTTCTTATCAGACACTACGTAGGAAGGGCGCTATGGCTTGGCTCAAGCCACTAATTAAAATCATGAACACGACGGGAGCTGACTTGGTAAATGACCAAATGGAGCAGCTGTTTGCTAATACCGACAATCAATACCTACGTCTTGATCCTTGTCTTCACAAGGCAGAGCGTGCCATGGATAATGCCAGTCAGGAAAATATGCAGGCGCTCTATGAGGCGGGGCTTCATTATGTCGAGCAAAACCAAGTAAAATTGGATGAATTGATAGAGGTCTTGGTACGCTAATAAGAGCTTTTGACCACTTACAGGCTGAAAATGACCGGCTACCACGAACTCGATTCCAACCACCCCAAGTCTATTTCTTAGCGCTGTTTTATCCCCTAATTTTGAAGGGTAATCAATAACCAAAAAGGCAAAAAAGCGAAATGCTGAAAGAAAATGACTCTTTGGAGTCCAGCCACCACTATGCCTTTTTTAAAGCATCGAACCTTATGAAAGCATCGAAAATAAAAATAGAAATTACCACCAACGAGTTGAGTGAAGCTACCAAAATAGAGATGTGGAACTTGTACCAAAACTACTACAATTATAGCCGCGATTATTTTATGAAGCGTATCCACTCCAATAACTATTTTTCGATTTATAGAGTTGGTGGAAAAATTATTGGTTTCACAGGCTTGCGGATCAATCGTACTTCTGTTGAGCAGCAGCAATACTTAATGATTTACGTTGGGCAGACCATCATCGATAAAGCTTTTAGAGGCAATGCTTTGATTCCGCGCACGGCGGTCAAGCTTTTATTGAAATACTGGAAAGACTTGCTATTAGGTAGAATCTATTTTTGGGCAGATTCCCTGACTTATAAAGCTTATTTGGTTTTCGCGAAAACGGTTCCGGAATTCTACCCTACTTATAAAAAGTCAACACCTAAAACTGTGAAATCATTACTAGATTTTGTAGGCGACGAATACTACGCGGAGGCTTATAATCCAGCAAGGTGTACGGTCAAAAAGAATACGGTTTTCGTGAATGATACAAGTACTATCATTGATCAAAAGGTAGAGACCGATCCAGATGTACTCTTCTTTGCCGAAGCCAATCCAGAATATATCAACGGTCACGGTCTTTTGACCATAACCCCGATGCACAGTCGCAATTATATAATGACCTTGAAAAAGTGTATCATCAAATTCTTTGTTAAAAAGTATAAGCGATTAAAGTCCCTCAAAAAACACCTAGAATCCATCAACCCAATACACCTATAATAGCTTCTAAAAATCCTAAACCCATTATTAATGTCGCCTCCTCGTGAGGCGACCTTTTAACATCTTTAAAACCAGTAGCCATGAAAATCCAAGATATCAAAACCTACCACTTGCAGATACCTATGCGGGTACAGTTTAGTCAGTCGAATAACACTGCTCAAACTTCAGATGCAGTGATTGTTCAAATCATAACCAAAAGTGGAATATTGGGTTATGGAGAAGCTTGTCCTCGTACCTATGTGACGGGAGAAAATATCGCTTCTGTACAAGTAGATATCGAGCAATTAAAAACACAGTTATGTGCTACTACCTTTCCCCATTTTGCTGCATTGAAGCACTTTATTACAGCAATTTTACCCCGGCATATTGGCCTTGCTACGACCTGTGGATTGGAGTTGGCCCTGCTAGATGCCTGGAGTAAAGAGGTACAAGAACCCTTAGTGGATATTTTAGGCGGAAATACCACTCAGACTTTCCAATATACGGGTGTCATTCCTTTTGGAAACATCGCAAAAATGAAGCCCCTGTTACAAAGATTTAATTTTCAGGAAATCAAATTGAAGGTTGGTACCGATCGGGAAGAAAACCTTAGTCGAATCACTCAAATCAAGGAAATCTATGGATCGCGGATTCCCATTCGAGTTGATGTGAATACGGCTTGGTCCTTCCCGGTCGCCTTTGAACAAACCGTTCCTCTGATTGAGGCGGGTGTCACCTGTATTGAGCAACCTTTTTCCAAAGAAAGAGATACTTCCATGGCTTTCCTGAATCGCGAAGTGGGAGATTGGGTGGATGTCATGGCTGATGAATCCTTGACAGATTATACCAGCGCGCTACGCCTAATTCAGCATAAAAATTGCAACCGATTTAATATCAAACTCTCCAAAAATGGGGGCATCCTGAATAGTTTGCGCATCTACCGCTTGGCACAAGAGCACGGTATTAAATGCCAATTAGGTGCCCACTTTGGAGAGACGAGTATCCTCACGATGGCAGGCCTTCTATTTGCTTCAGTCACTCAGAATTTAGAAGCGATGGAAGGTGCATTGGGGACCTATTTACTAAAAAGGGATCTGACTCTATCATCGATTAAAATAAATTCAGATGCTCAGATTGATGGTCATTTTCTCAATAATAAACTTGGCTTGGGGCTGAATATTGATCCCTCTTTTTTTTGTCATCAAAAAAGAAACACTACTGTGAGTTATTGACAACCCAACCAAAGGCAACCTGAAATAATTTCCTTATATTGGGCTGAATCAAATCCCTTTATAACGATGCTAGGTGTGAAAATCATTTCTAGCATCGTTGTATTTTAACCCGATTTATGGAAAAGCTGAGAGCTATCATTATTGAAGATGAACCTTCGGGTGCTGAAAACCTGAGGTTCAAGTTAGAGAATTACTGTCCTAGTATAGAAATCGTTGCCGAAGCACTCACTGGCAAAGAGGCTATACGGAGTATCCTACGACATTTACCAGATTTGATATTCCTAGATGTGCAATTAGGTGATATGACGGGTTTTGATGTGCTCGATGCCATCAAGCGGCCCACTTTTGAGACCATCTTTACCACAAGCTACGATGAGTACGCTATCCAGGCGATTAAATCTAATGCTCTAGATTATTTGCTCAAGCCCATTGATGTAGATGAATTGATTGAAGCGGTTTCGAAAACACAAATGAAGTTGCTCGAAAAAGGGGCAAGCCCAGCACCACATTTGCCAGCCAAAATAGCATTACCCATCTCGACCGGCCAGCAGTTTATTGATCCGGATGATATCATCTATATCTCTGCCGAAGACAATGTGGCTTTTGTACATCTACCCAATAAGGAAAAAGTCAAATTGACTAAATCCTTAGGTTGGGTAGAAGATTTATTGGATGATCCGGCGTTTTGTCGTGTGCATCACTCCTATATGATCAATTTCAACCACCTGAAGGAATACGTCCGCCAAGATGGTGGTTATGTGATCATGAGTGACAAGAAGCTCATCAGTGTCGCTCGAAGGCGGAAAGACTTATTTTTAGAAAGCCTGGAAGTTTGGAAGAAAAGTTCTTAAAACCATCTTTTTACTTGCTTTTGGTATAGAAAATTCGCCAATTCAAGGTCCAACTTTCTCCACCATCTTGGGATGCTTCCCAATCCCAAGTCATGCTATTACTGGTGATTTTCTTAAAGACCATTCGCTGAGTAATGGCTCTACCATCTTGGGTTTTGAATATAGCGGTCTGAAAAGTTCTTTCCTCACCATCTTTGGAGCCTGTGAAATCGTAATACCCGCCCTGATTGTCTGCCCATGCTTGTTTCCACCTTTTAAATCTCGCCTGATACACCGATATACTTGTCCCTTTGAAACCCTTATTTTGCCCTTCTAGAATTTCAAAATTTTCCTGGATAACTGTTCCATCTAAGGTTTTTTCAATTCGGTTGACCCCTTTTCCTTTTTTACCGTCTCCCTCGTCCCAGCTAGCCTCCCAGTTGCCTACCCAAAAGTCAAACCACTCGGTGGTATCGACCTGAGCACTAGCAATAGTGGTGAAGCATAAAGCACATAAAATGATTAATAGTCTCATCCTCCTTTTTTTACAAAAATACAGGACCTTCTATGCCTAGAGTTGTACAAATCGATTAATGTGGAGCGAGCGACTGCCGATAAGCCCTCGGCGAACATTGCAAAATGGCTTTAAACTCTCTGCTGAAGTGGGCCGGATCAAAGTACCCCAAATTATAGGCAATTTGCTGGATGGGTACCTGAGGGTTCTGCATTTGACGAAGGCTAGATCGGACTCTTACTAATTTGAGGTATTCGCTAGGAGATAAACCAATTGATTCGCGGAATCTTTTTCGATAATTGGAGGGACTATTATAGCTTTTTTTGGCCAAATCACTTACTCGTACTCGTCCTTGCGAAGCCCAGATGACATCTAATCCCAATGGTCTGTATTCACTAGGTAAATGGGCTAACTGTCGACTCAACCATTGGTAGAGCAGTGCTATTTGTTGGACCTGGTCCTCGGCTGTAAGCAGCTGATCTAGAAGAGGAACCCCCTGAAAGTCAAAAATATCATGTGCATCGATGATTTGGTTTTTCAGCTCATTGACATTGATGCCTAGCACCACTTTTGCTGCTTCTGGTACGAGTTTGATCCCTACGGATTGGTAATGCGCCTCTGCTGATTGTACAAAATAAGATTGATTATGTAGCCCACCAATGAAGATGGGAGGTCTGAGGTAGGATAAATCATCTTTGCTCATTCCTTGGCTAGAATCACCTTGAAGTTGGAAGATCAATTCCACGCAGCCTTCAGGGATAAAATGGATGCAGCCTTGATCCTTGATCGTGTAAAAACAAATCTCCTTTATCCAGGATTTGAGCTGCTTCGGAGGCTTATATTTTTGTGTATTGATTCCCAATTAATACAAGAATGGTTTTTCAAAAATAGCGGTATTCCCTCTTCCATCCGAGACCTCTAACTTGAATTGATGTTCCCCTTTGGGAAAATCCTTTTCAAAAGTATGCGTAAAGCGATCATATTTCAGGTCATATTTGATCAAAACCCACTTTCCATCGATAGTAGCCCGGTATTTTAATCGGCCACCGCCTGGGATATCATCTTTAATGAGAAAATTGATACTTTTTCTACCTACTAGGTTTTCACTGAAATCTTCTGGTTCAATGTTGGGAGGAATGGTGTCAATCATTATGGCAAAATCGCCAAAAGATCGTACGCGAGTCGCTAATAAACCATTTTCCCACTTCCCACCACAATTGACGATTTCATTTTCATCATCGCACTTGGCGATAAAGGCCTTTTCTCGCAAATGCTCCGGTAGAAGGTCTGGACGGATGGCAATGGTAAATGACCGATGAATTGGTGTCAAATCATGGTGTATACTGTGTACTGTGGAGAAAAGATTGGGCGCTTCAGCACGCTCAAAGTGGTATTCCATTTCTAGGTCTTCGTAGAAACTTCCTTCAGGAAATTTGAGGTACAAATAGTAGTTGTTGATCTGATTGGCTTGATGGTGAGGAAGATAATACTGGTGGATGCTACGAGGAATAGTAGCGGATGTATTTTCTTTTTTTATCCAAAAATTCAATTTGGAGGTATTGCCCTCGATATCTCTGGCCAGGATTTCTACCTGTTTGGCCTTATCCGTACTCAATGCTAGTACGCCTCGACTAGCATCGGTGGTATACCCTGAAAATTGGTTGCCAGGCATCAGATAGCAGCGGTTGAAAAAACTTTTGTTCTTGATGGCATCAGGATAGTCAATATGTGCGAATACGTAGTACCATTCATCAAAAGCAAAGCGATCTGCTTCGAAATCATAGATTTGTTCACCATCTACTGTCATCTGGATTTGGTAGACGCCATTCCAATTGCGTACGCCATCCATCACATCGTAGGATTTGATCGCTACACCTGCCCTTTCTGCATTGACAAATAAAGTATCTGCATTGATTCGATACTTTCCAGCTCCTTGTCCCGATACTGAAACTGTCTCGGAGGTCCAAGAAATAGAGCGATCATCCAATCCAAAAACCCGCAGCTGATTCATGATAGGAGGGCGAGTGTCTTTGATTTTTATTCCAAAAAGCAAGGGATTGATCGGTTCGTCGGTAGCAGCGTCCCTAATTTCAAAATGCAGGTGTGGACCAAAGGAATAACCAGTATTGCCCATTGTGCCGACAAAATCGCCTTTCTCATACACAAAAAGAGTGGAATCTGGTTTCAGGTTTACTTCAAAGGTTTCGTTATCCATCTGATAAGCTTTGACATAAGCTGCAATCTCCTTCGGTAAGCTATTGAGATGACAATACACTGAGGAATAACCATTAGGGTGTTTCATATACAAGGCATTGCCGTATCCACCGGCTTGGACGGAGATGCGATATATGTAGCCATCTGCTACAGCTACGATTTTTCTTCCTCTGAAACCTTTCACATCAATACCAGAGTGAAAGTGATTACTCCGCAACTCTCCAAAAGTACCAGAGAGCTTAACTTCGCCTTCTACTGGTGCGCGGAAATAGTCTTGGGGATAGGTTTTTTGGGCCTGGAGCTCATGAATGGAAAGTAGGATCAATAATAAGAATAGGGGGTTTGCAAAATAGAATTTTGCGTATGCCATGAGGTAGAAAAATCTTACACCTAAGCAAGTTGTGTTTTTAATTTCAACGTTACACCAATACATCATTACAACATTTGATTATCTAATCAACTTCACTTCTTCTACTTGCAAAACCTCCTTCTCCTCACCATCGAGATGGACAAAAGCGACAATAGAGCAATTTTCGGCGATCCATTCATCAGGTAGATTATAAAAATAATTACGTAGTAAACTACTATTGGCGGAGATCGGTGTTTCAAGCGCATTCCCATTAAAGGCGGTCAGCATATCACGGAGGTTGTGCCTATGGTTGTAATCTGCTTTTTTACCATCGGGGGTCAATTGGACATCTGCTACATTATCTTCGACTAGCATGACGCTAAGGTTGACTTGATTTTCGAGAATATCTTCTAATGCCGTAGCCGTAATATTGACTTGTAGAGAACGGTCTGTGCTGTCGAAATTGGTACTGAGATCCAGCCTTAAGCGAGCAGTTTCCTCGGAGGCTTGTTGGATGAAGGGTGCCCAAAGACTTTTGGTCAACTGTAGGTCTCGCTCATCTGGAAAGATTTTTCGGTTGACCACAGCCGTAGGATAGCCCAAAGGTGAGCCCAAATAGGTCAGCAAGTTTCTTGTTTCAGCAATTTCAAACTCCTCTTGACTATCGGAGTAAGGATTAGCAAAAATCCCAGCGTGTAAAGCTACCGGTACCAAGCGCTCACCATAAGCTTCTTTTAAGGTCAGCACTTCGGCTGTTCCTGCTGGGCAGTTGACGCAGCGCACGCCTGTAAATTCTTCAATTAATACCTTGCGGACCACTTCATTTTGGTCGATGGGTTCCACTGTACCAAGAGGATTGATGACAGGAGGTATCTCAGTACAAGCTTGTAGGCATAAGCAAAAAAGGAGTAAAAGCAGCGATCGATAAGTGCAATGCAACTTCATTTTATCGATTTAGATATTTGGATTTTTCAATCGGGCTCTTCGATAGGCCTTGGTGCCAATATATAACAGGAATCCAAAGATAAGGAGTCCGATAATAGCATATAGGCCATTTAACGAATTTTTATAGACGGCTAGCATTACAATAATGACCAAAAATAATGTAGGCACTTCGTTGAGTAGTCGGAAGTGAAAAGAAGAAATATTAGATTCGCCAGCTTCTAATTTTTTAATCATCTTTTTGCACCAGAGGTGATAATAGGTCAAACCGATCAATAAGACCAGCTTGATATGCAGCCAATAGTTCACACTAAACCACTCATAGCCGTATAGAACGATGATGCTTAGCCCAGCTGTCCAGGTGATCATCATAGCAGGGTTACAGATAATGCGATAGACGCGCCACTGCATGAGGTTGAACTGTTTGGTCAGAATATCTCTTTCGGGTTGCTCTTTCTCACTAGCTTCGCGATAGTAAACAAACATGCGTACCAGATAGAAGAGACCTGCAAACCAGGCGACGAAGCCAATAATATGTAATGCTTTGAAGAAAAAAATCATGTTTTCCTTTTAAGGCGAATTTAGGATAGATTCGTTGCTTATCAAAATGAACATTTGGCTACACTTATAAAAGCGTTTAAATTTGTGACCTAACTTTAAAAGAATGTTCCAATTCCTGAACGAGCCATATCCTTTACAGCGTAATCTTGGTCGTGACCTACTGTATGCACTAGCAGCAGGATTGTTCGTGGGTTGGTTTTTGGTGACCTTTCAGCCCAACGACACTTATACTTGGGAGCATCCCTATAAATATCCTTTTTTATGGGGTTATGGTGCCGTTGTTTTTGTGGGTTTATTATTGATGAAAAGCTTTATACCGCTCCTCCTACGAAGTCGATTTAAAGAGCAAAGTTGGACCGTTGCTAAACAGATTTTATATCTCTTGTTCAGTTTTTTGGTAGTTTTTGTGGGTTGCTATTTTTATTACAACTGGTTCATGGACTTATCTTTTAATTGGAGGCACTTTTTCAATTTCTTATTGATCAGCTGCACCATTGGAGTCTTCCCACTATCTGCTTATGTATTGCTAGACTATATTCGGCAACTAAAGCGCTACCAGAGCGGTGCTTCGCAAGCCAATCAAGAGCTTACTAAAAATAAAGGAGGGATGGCAAAGGAGCAGATGCTTACTTTAAATGATGAGAATGGTAAAGCTCAGCTAGCACTAAAAAGTACGCAAATCTTCTTTTTACAGTCTGCCTTGAATTACGTTGAGATATTCTTTCAACAAGATGGTCAGATTAAAAAAGAGCTGCTGCGCAATACGCTCAAATCTTTAGAGACGCAATTTCCTCAAGATTACTTTCAACGTACCCATCGATCGTACATTGTCAACCTTCAACAAGTAGTCCGCGTTTCTGGTAATGCACAGGGCTATTATCTTCATTTTACAGAAGGACAAGTAGGCCCCATTCCAGTAAGTAGAGCGAAAAGCAAGCAAGTCTTAGCCTTTCTAAAGGAAAACTAGAACAACCATTCGTCCCAGTAGCCTGCCATTCTTACCAAAAACTTTGTCAAACGTCCCACAAGTTTGTACTTCCCACCATTTCCAAGCGCCAAAAGCTTGGGCACTTTACATTTGTATCAACAAAAAAATGTACGCAAATGAAGATGAACACACTCAGTAATAATATCAAAAATCAATCGCTTACAAAAACGCTGGTTTTATCTATCTGGATCATCGCTGTATTCCTCATTGCTGATAATGGCTATCAGTGGCAGAAAAATTTTGGCCTTTTACCCGAAGCAACGCCACTCGTCATCAAACGATGGTTGTCCTTCGTGATTTGGCGAGCAGTACCCGTAATAACTGCCCTGTGGCTTTGGTATGGTGCAAAGCATATCTTTACTGAGTTAGGTTTGAGAGCCAATGTAATCAAGGCATTAGGTATTGCCTTCTTCGCAACGCTACCTATGTTATTAGGGTATGGCTTTCACGTAGGTTGGGAAATGAATATTAGTTGGGCTAACTTCTTATACGGATGTGTTCTTGCAGCGTTTATGGAGGAGTTGCTCTATCGTGGATTTCTATTTGGGCAGTTGTATCGACGTGCTAAATGGCCATTTTGGGCAGCAGCGATTTTGATCGCGCTTATCTTTGGTATGGCTCACTTGTATCAGGGGAATGATTGGCAAAGTATGTTGGGCATCTTTCTGATTACAGGTATTGGTGGGGCTTGGTTTGCCTGGCTATATGTACAGTGGAACTATAATTTATGGGTGCCTATTTTCTTTCATTTTCTTATGAATTTCTATTGGGGTTTATTCGATATGGACAGTACGGCGCTTGGCGGCTGGGAGGCCAATTTGTATCGTGGATTGACGGTGGTTCTGTCGATTGTGATTACTCGACGGATGAGTGGGGAATGATGTAATGAACTTGTAATTGATTGGTGTTTATATGCGGTTCAGGTGAATTCTTTTTGTGCTTGGTGTTTTTTTCTGAAATTGAGTGAAATTTCCACCTAATGCGAAAAACGAAAACTAGCTTTTTTACCTGTATCGTCTGTATGCTGGCTACCGTAGCGATGTCGGCACAAAATGCAGATCGCCCAACTATGGCGGCTTTGCAAAGTGAAGAGAAGATCGTCCTTGATGGGGTTTTAAACGAGCTTGCTTGGTCTACTGCTCCAGTTAACGATCAGTTTCTCACCGTTGTGCCTGAGGAAGGTGGACAGCCGACTGGTCGTACAACGATACAGGTGATTGCACATCCCAAGTATATTATTTTTGGTATCCGGTGTTTTGATCCAGACCCAGATGGTATTGTGAATTTCTCCAAATTGAGAGATGTAGATTTAGAAAATGAGGATCATGTGCGCCTGGTGATTGATCCTTTTCTCGATGGACAATCGGGGATCATCTTTGCTGTTAATCCGAGTGGCGCGCGCTACGATGCGCTGGTGTCGAATCGTGGAGAGTCTGAAAATGACGATTGGGATGCTATCTGGGAAGCTAGGACCTCGATTGATGATCAAGGGTGGTCAGCTGAAATTAAATTACCCATTCAGAGTATTTCTTTTAAAAAAGGATTGAAACAGTGGGGCTTCAACATGGAGCGGCGTATACAGCGTTTTCAGGAGACCATACGCTGGACAAATATCCGCAGAGATCAGTGGTTTATCCAGACCAGTCGAGCTGGTTTATTGACGAACTTGCCAGCCTTCACTTATGGAGTTGGTCTCAATGTACGCCCTTCTTTGATTGTTAATACAAGCCGCGTGGGTGATGCCCAATTTGGGGCTACGGTTGACCCCAGTTTAGATGCTAGCCAGCGCTTGAGTCCTAATGTAGTCGCTTCCCTAACGGTCAATACGGACTTCGCAGAAACAGATGTTGATACCCGACAAACCAACTTGACGAGATTTCCACTTTTCTTTCCCGAACGAAGAGCTTTCTTTCTGGAGGGTTCAGATATTTTTGAGTTTGGGTTTGGTCTAGGTCGGAGTATTATTCCCTTTTTTAGTCGTAAGATTGGATTGTATAATGGCAATGCGGTACCCATTTCTGCGGGTGGAAAAATCAACGGACGCCTAGGTAAAACGGCCTTTGGTGGTTTGGTCATGGGCACTAATAAATTAGATTTAGGAGAGGAATTACTGCCTAGTTCTACCATGGGTGTTTTTCGAGTGAAAAGAAATATCCTGAAGGAGTCTTCCATTGGATTTATTGGTACCCTTGGAGACCCTGAAAGCCGAGGTGATGCTTGGACTTCGGGGCTGGATTTTACTTACCAAAGTACCCGTTTTAACGGAGATAAAAACTTCCTAGTAGGTCTTTCTGGTATGTATGCTAACCGAGCAGATTTGTCGGGTGATCAATCAGCACTGGCTTTCAAAGTAGATTATCCAAATGATATTTGGGATGTAGCTTTTACCTATTTGAGAATTGGAGATAGCTTCGACCCTGCACTTGGTTTTGTACCTCGTAAAGGTATCAATAGCTATCGAGCAGGTATGACCTATGCTCCTCGGCCAGAGTGGAAATGGCTCCGGCAAATGAGAAACCAATTGTTTATCACCTATGTGACGGGCATTAGCGAAGCCTGGCAATCTTATCGAGTTTTTACAGCACCAATCAATTGGCGTTTAGAAAGCGGAGATCGGGTAGAAATCAATTTTATGCCACAAGGCGAAAACCTAACCGAGCCCTTTAATATTTCTGAAGGAGTGACAATTCCCGCAGGGCCCTATCATTTTTTACGTTATCGCTTGGAGGCGGAGTTAGCAGCAAAACGCCAATTCAACGGACAATTCACATGGTGGTTTGGTACCTTCTACGAAGGGTATTTGGATGAATTCGAGGCTTCCATCAACTGGAATCCGACGAGTATTTTGACCTTTGAAATGGTGGGTAATCACAATATAGGTCGCTTGCCTTTTGGCGATTTTGAGCAGACATTGATAGGATTTCGGGTACGATTCAATGCGTCGCCAGATTTGCAGCTGAATAGCTTTATTCAGTACGATACCGATTCCAAAACTTTAGGTGTGAATGCTAGAATACACTGGATTTATCATCCACAAGGCGATCTGTTCCTGGTATTTAATCACAATACCTTTAATGGTTTTGATCGCTGGGATTTGATCAATCAGCAATTCTTGGTCAAGGCACGCTATAATTTTAGACTTTAGACTTTAACCACCACTCACTGGAGGAATGATCACGACCTCATCTTGGCCTTGAATGACGAAATCGTCGGCACGGTATTCTTCGTTTACTGCAATGGAGAAGGCGCGTAAGCGTTCGAAAGCAGGATACTTGTCTTGTAGCCATTGCTTGAGTTCGCCAACTGTCAATCCATCTTGAAAGTCCGCAGATAAGCTGTTGCCCTCCAGGATATCTTTTGCTATACCAAATGCTAATAATTCTACCTTCATCCGAAAAAAGATTGAATGTTTTTGAGTGATTCCACCAGCCGATCGACATCTTCCCGAGTATTATAAATCGAAAAAGAAGCCCGCACCGTACCTGGTAAACCCCAGGCATCCATCAAAGGTTGCGTACAGTGATTGCCAGCTCGCACAGCGATGTGGTCTGCTCCTAAAAAAGTAGCGATATCGTGGGGGTGGATGTCTTGCAAAATAAAAGAGTGTAAAGCACTTTTTTGGGCTGCTTGACCAATGATTTTAAGTCCTTCAATTGACTGCAAAGCGCCTGCCGCGTACTGGCTCAAGTCCTTCAGGTATTGCGCTACACCTTTTCTATCCAAATGCTTAATATAATCAATGGCGGCCCCCAAACCAATCACACCAGCGATGTTGCCTGTGCCCGCTTCGAAGCGTTTTGGAATATCGGCAAATTGTGTCTCTTGGAATTGTACGCGTGTGATCATGTCGCCTCCATAACGGATAGGCTGCATTTGTGTCAGGTGCTCTGTTTTTCCATAAAGTATACCAATGCCGGTTGGCCCAAAGATTTTATGTCCGGAAAATACTAGAAAGTCCGCGTCCCAATCCTGTACATCCAGCGGATAATGAGCAGCACTTTGAGCGGCGTCTACTAGGACGGGGATCCCTTTTTGGTGAGCCACTTCGATCAGCTTTTTTACGGGGTTAATGGTCCCAAGGGTATTGGAAATGTGGACTATGGCCAACATCTTGGTTCGTTCATTAATCAGGGCCTTAAAGGCTACTTGATCTAAAGTGCCATCCTCTTTTATAGGTATTATTTTGAGCTCAGCTCCCGCCATTTTACAAACTTGCTGCCAGGGAATTAGATTGGCATGGTGCTCCATTGAAGAGATTAAAACTTCATCTCCAGCTTTTAATTGAGGGCGTAAAAAGGACTGCGCAACGAGGTTGATGCCATCGGTGGTGCCGCTAGTGAAAACGATCTCTTTATCTGATTTTGCGTGTATAAAATGAGCGACTTTTTCTCTTACAGCTCGGTATTTTTGACTTGCTTGTGCACCTAATTGGTATAATCCTCGATTAATACTGGCATTCTCTTGGCTATAAAATTGGGTGATAGCATCAATGACTTGCCTTGGTTTTTGGCTAGTCGCTGCACTATCTAGATAAACTAGATTTGGGTGCGCCTGGAAAATAGGGAAGTCCTTTTTGTGAACCATATAAGGGATTATAAGAGATTTGAAAAAAGGATAAATTTTTTAATTCAACGGATTTTATATCTCAAATAGCGTAGGTAGATAAGGGATTATAAACTTGAAGAAACTGCACTTATTAATACCTAGGGCTAACGCACCAAAAAATTACCCTGCATTTTTTTATAATTCTAACTGAAACTCCAATTCAAAACCGCTCTAGCATCTTCATTTTTGTCA
>JBELML010000068.1:0-32342 GCA_042095835.1 Saprospiraceae bacterium | reverse complement strand
TGCATCAATACCTGTGTGCGGTACAAATCCAAGCGGCCTTCTGATTTGATCTTGGCTTTGAGCGTCGACAATTTTTGAACACCATTCATGAGGAATGACTTCATCAGCATAGCTGTTTCAGAAGGTTGCTGGATGGCTTGTTCCTGGATGTCGGGGTAAGGTAAGCTATACATTAAGCCGATTGCTCCCGTGACTTGTGGTGCCGCATAGGAGTTGGCCGCTTCTGTAATCTCTTGATATTGGTCTAAGGGCGCTGTGGTGATCATCCCTTTACCAGGAGCAGCAATATCAACCGTTTCCGGGCCGTAGGCTCTTGAAGTAACGAAGCGATCGAATTCATCTACACTTGTCACGGTAATCAGAAATTCGGAGCTACAGCTAGTAGGCATATCTGATCGAAGGTCAATATTTAAAGGTTGATTTGCTGCAGCCGAGACATTAAGAATGCCCGCTTTGCCCAATGCGTCATATACTTCGCACCAGACCGGAAAATCAGCGGGATCTCCTGGGATGCCAAGCGAAGCATTGGTCGCTACAATAAAGGCGCCTTTCTCCCCATTGGTTTCGTTAAATTGTCGCCGCAATTGGAGGGCATAATCATAGTTTTCTACCACGTGACTTGCCCATCTATTCCCACTGAGCAATAGCATTTTAGAATTCCAGGCGATGCCTGCAACTCCTTTATCATTGTTGGTGACGGCGCTCATCACGCCTGCTACTTTTGTACCATGTGGAACAGTGGTGAAATGATCATCATTATCACTCAGGGCATTCCAACCCCAGAAATCATCAATAAAGCCATTTTCATCGTTGTCAATGCTATCATAAGGCGTTTCTGCGCTGTTGGTCCAAATGTTGGCCTTTAAATCTTCGTGTTCTGTATCAAAGCCCGCGGGTTCTAGAATACCTAAAACAATGGGGATACCATTCTGAGTTTGCCCTTGAAAGGTATTCGCCCACATGTTTAGAACACCCATTTTTCGAAGGTTATCCTGAGCATCCCAAAAGGGATCATCGGGGATGCTACGGTCTTGAAGCAGGACATTAAATTGGGCATTTTTTACTTGCGGATGCTCCCGTAATTGAGCTAGGAGCTGATCATTGTTGTCCTTTTTATGATCTTGTAACCACAAAATCTTCATACCTGTTGAGAGTACCTCTTGTACGGTAAAAGGAAAGCTAGATCTAAAGTTGACTCGATTCATCCAGTAAGCAAGTGGCGCATCTTCCTTGAGTTGTATAATATAGCCATCACGTTCATCGGGGGAGTGAAGTGACTGGCTACGCAAGGGTAGCATCCAACAAATATTACATAGCAATACAAGTAAAACTTTCTGCATAAGCGCGCTTTTACTTTTTTCCAAATCTACTTTATCTTAATATAGATAACTTCAAAAAGTAGGCCAGAATCTGACAAAAGAGCTTGATTCTCTGTAGTTTAGATTATCTGTTTTTGATATGTATTTTTTTTGTAATGCATAAAATTATTGGTTACTAGGTGTCTAGGGTGAATTTTAGTCGCGCACAGGATTTTTGATTTTTTTACATATTTTTTTTGCTAATAAAAGGAGTTTTAAACATTAAGACTTGTAACACTTTTAGCAGTTTTGTATCTACTTAGAAAAATGTGCGATATGAATCCATTAATAGAAACTTACTCTGAAGAAAAAAGTAAGCATTTGTTGCATCTTGCCCTGAAAGGTGATCGTAAAGCTATGGACGATCTAATCAGGATGCACCAGCCGTTTATTTTTAATGTTGCTTGGAAAATGACTTTTGATGCTAATGATGCTATGGACTTGACTCAAGAAACCTTGCTGAAAGTGATAACCAAACTGTCCCAATTCAAATTCTCCAGTAATTTCAGGACCTGGCTTTATAGGATTGTTGTCAATGAGTTTTTACAATCTAAAAGACGTAAAGGCGAAGAGCTTTTTTCGGATTTTAAGGCCCATGGCGAGCGATTAGATAGTATTACCAATTCGGAATTGACACAAGAAGAAGAATCTGAATTGGAGGAGCTGATTAAGGAACTTCGCTTCAGGTGCTTATCTGGTATGCTGATGTGCCTGACCCGAGAGCAGCGCTTGATTTACATCATTGGCGAGACCTTCGGCATTGATCATCGCACCGGTGCAGAGATATTTAACATCTCCAAACAAAATTATCGGGTGAAATTGCATAGAGCCAGAAAAGACCTATATAGTTTCATGAAAGATAAATGTGGCCTAATTAATCCTGAAAACTCTTGCCGTTGTGCCAAGAAGGCTAAGACGATGCACCAGAAAGGGTATTTAACCGAGGATAAAAAATTGTTTAATATTGGATATAAAACCAAAATTGCAGACTATGTCTCCTCCAATGTGGAAGCTTCCGCTAACGCAGTTGACTTGAAACATGCCAACCTATTCAGAGATTTACCTGCTCGGGATAAATTTGACGCACAAACCGTCATTGAAGAGATTTTGAACGATACTGATCTAATGGAGTATTTCAATTTTAATTGATGCTTTTGGATAATCATTAACCTTTGTTTGTAACACATCTTCGAAACCGCATCTAAGGGTAAATTTTTAACCAAAATGATTTTATCAATGAAAAATGTGATGTTATTTTTAGTAATGATCTGCAGCCTTACACTAAGCAATATTAATGCTCAAAATGAAGATGCAAAGATGGCCTACACAAAAATTGTTGATGCCTCTGCCGATGATGTTTGGACCGTGCTAAGAGAAATGGATGATATAGACAAGTATTCATCTGGGATTGCTAAGGTTGTTTGGAATGGCGAAAAAGGCAAGGGCGGTGAGCGCATCTGTTATCCACCTAAAGGCCAGGAAGGATACTTTAAAGAAAGTATTCTAGCCTTTGACGATTCTAAAAGATCTTATACTTATTCGGTTGTAGAAGGTATTCCTGTAAAGGGCATGGTGAATACCTTCCATGTACTTGATTTAGGCTACCAAAAATCTATGATCGTATGGACTTCGACCTTTGATGAGTTTATGAAAAATCCACAAATGTCTGAAGATCAATTTCGAGGGTTTATTAGTATGTCATTAGAGGAGATGGTCTCTAATATAATAAAGGCAGCAAAAAAAATCTAGTACCTAGACCTGTCTTTAGGGTAAACGCATTAAAATAAAAACTTAAAAAGAAATGCTTATTACTCAAAATTAAGTGTGAATAAGGTCATAAGCGAAGTGCGGGAGGCCGCCTAGGCATTGTTTGAGCGGAGCGAGTTTGGCTAGGCAAGATTTTTTTGCTTCGTTTTTGTATCGAATGACAAAAATGAAGATGCTAGAGCGGTTTTGAATTGGAGTTTTAGTAGAAATTATAAAAAAATGTAGTGTAATTTTTTTGGTGCGTTTGCCCTAATCTGTCTGAATACAGGATAAGAGATTACTCTAATTAATTAAGTGGCGCCTTACGAACCTCATCAAGTCAGCCAGACTTTGATGAGGTTTTATTTATTTATCGACAGATTGGAAGAGCGATTTGATATTTATACAATTTTTCAGACCTTGCCAGCAAAAAAGAATATGCGCAAGATTTCCGCAGATTTTATATACCCTATTTCCTCCGCTCCACTTAAAGAGGGCGTGTTGATCGTGAGTGATGAAGGAGAGGTTTTGGCCATCGAAACCAGAGACCAGCACGATCCTGCTAGCCTAGAATTGCATAAAGGCATTATCTGTCCAGGTTTTATTAATACACATTGTCATCTTGAACTATCTCACATGAAAGCTAAGGTGGATACCGGTACTGGCCTCCTACCATTTCTCCAGAGTGTAGTGGCTTTCCGAGATTTCCCAATGGAGGTCATCTTAGAAGCTATTGACCAGGCCGATCAGGAGATGTATGAGGCGGGTATTGTTGCAGTAGGTGATATTTCTAATAAACTTGATACAGCTGCACGCAAAAATGATAGCAAGATTCGCTATTACACCTTTGTCGAGATGTTTGACTTTCTTCAAGAGGATGGCGCAGAGGCTACTTTTCAGCAATACCAAGAGGTCTTTATGGGGCAGAGTACCACCAATGGCAACCAAAAGTCCTACGTTCCGCATGCTCCTTATACAGTTTCGAAAAACCTTTTCCAAAAGGTACGCGATCATAACTCCTCTGACCTTACGATCAGTATCCACAATCAAGAAACTGTACACGAAGACGAGTTCTTTCTCACTAAAACAGGAGGTTTTCTTGATTTCTACGCAGGCTTTGGCTTTAATATCGATCATTTTAAAGCAAGTGGACAAACCGCTATTCATTACGCCCTCGCCAATATGAATCCCGCTGCTCGGACACTGTTTGTACACAATACCATGACGGGGCCAGCTGATATTGAGGCCGCACAGCAATGGAGTGACCGAGTATATTGGGCTACCTGTGCCAATGCTAATTTGTATATCGAAAATCGAATGCCTTACTATAAGCATTTTATAGAGCAGGATGCTAAAATGACCATTGGTACGGATAGCTTGACCTCCAACTGGCAGCTATCCGTCTTGGAGGAGTTAAAAACTATCAGCCGCTATCAGTCTTATGTAGATTTGGATACGCTATTGCGTTGGGCTACGCTTAATGGTGCAGAAGCACTTGGCTTTGAAGCTGATTTAGGAAGTTTTGAGAAAGGAAAAAAACCAGGTGTATTGCACCTCGATTTGGATGAAGATTTAAAGATCAAAGCCAAGCATCAAGTCAAGCGGTTGGTATAATAGATAAGGGCAGCAATAGTAGAAGTTATCCCGAAAAATCGGGATAACTTCTATGGGGATCATCAAGTATTATCGTACGATAATCTGTTGATTCCATACGCCTTTTTCAGCTACTAATCTAAATAGGTAGACGCCTTGCGGTAACTGAGCCACCGAAATAGTAGGTGTGCTACTGCTTAGGTTCTCCTGACGAATCATCCTTCCATTAGCATCGAAAATATTAAGTAGGGCTTCATCGGGTACTCCTAATAATTGTACCTGGTGATCTGTAGGATTTGGATACGCCACTACACCTTCTAGTTGAGGTAAATTGCGGGTGCTCGTCACCGTAAAATCTGCAAATTGACCAAAGAAAGTGATCGTAGACAGCCCCGCTGGTAAAACACAACCACCGTGATCTGCGGTAGAGTTGACATCAATAGCATCTAAATCTGCCGCTCCGAGTGCGTTCATGACGGAATCAGCTACCACACTGTTGGTGAAAGTGACCTGGTCATCGGCCATACAATAGTACAGCCTAGTAGGAACGGTTGGTGCCCAAAGATAGGTGTCGTTATCTCTTAGCGCTACATTAAAGGGATGATCAGGGTTGTTGGTTACCGCATCGATGATGCTATCCTGAAACATAAACCTATTGATGGGTGCTCCATGCTGTGCGGTCAAAGAGTCTATCATCATTTGGTGCAGCACACCTAAATCAATAGAGTCGGTAAAAAACTGCAACGCCATATCGGCATAAGGCTGTATCATGTATTCCTCCAAACTATCATATAGGTTATATATCTGATTATAACCCATCAGTGTCCAAGCTGCATAGCCTGGAAAGTTGTAAGGCTCATCAGATAGCAAACCATCAACGGTAGCGGTCGAGATACTGTAGGGGCCCGATAAAGGAGCCGAAGCAGTCACAGGTAATACATCTGAGTAGCTCTCTTGTAAAAGCTGGTGCGCAGCCATAGCGGCATGGCCTCCCTGAGAATAGCCCGTAACAAACAACTGGTCATTAACAGTAATGCCTTGCTGCTCGAAGAATGTCTGAGCAGCGAAGATCATATCTACTCCTGCACTGGCTTCCGTTGCCGCATGTACATATGGATGGAACCCTCTAGAATCTCCTAAGCCCAAATAATCGGGCTGCACAGTGGTATATCCTGCCGTTGAGAAAAAGGCCCCCAGCTCATAACCTCCCTGTAAATTGGAGGGCACACCGTCTCTTGTTGAAACCGTACCGTGCTGAACAAGTACAGTAGGAGAGGCGATACTTGCTGTGTTACCTGCTGGAATCGTGATTAAGCCAGAGGCGGTATCTGTCACACCATTAATATCTGGTGTGGTGTAGGTCACTCGGTAAGCATCTACGCTGTATTTGGCCGCTGACCCTAAAATAATGGAGAAGTTACTCCTTGGTAAAGTGATCACCTTGGTTGCGCTGATTAATTCCTGCGCACTTAGGGAAAAGGTACTTAGTAAAAGTAAGGCGAATAAGCCAATAGGTAATAGTCGCTTCATGCATTTGAATTTTTGAAGATTATTGATCTTCTTGAATGATTAAATTTCGCAAATTGATCTTCTCTTGTTCAAAAGAAACACTTGGGTACTTTTGTTCAATCTTTTCTATTTCTGCTAGTGTCTTCGTTAAAAAAGTTTGGTGTGCATCGGTCTTCGGGTTAAATGGACGATGCGCCAGGGCTTTTTTGATTTTTGCTATTTGCTGGCAGCTTGCTTGTGTCGCTGTAGTCATCATGCTTTCCTGGAAATGCTCCCAAATATAGTCTAAAGCCATTGGACTGGGATGCAACAGGTCTCGCTCATAAAAACGATAATCGCGCAAATCATCCATCATGATCTCGTAGGATGGAAAATAGTGAACAAAATCCAATTCTTTTGTTAAATAATGGGCACTCAAGCGCAGAATGGCTTTGCTTATCTGATTATTGAGTAGTCCGTCACGTAGATGACGTACTGGACTCACCGTCAGCAGGCACTGTAAATCGGGGGATTGATCCTTTAATCGGAGCAGGGTAGATTGGAGCTTTTCGATGATTGCTTCCCGTGGGACCAGTATTTTCTCAAAATGAGCAGCCGGGAGTTTGTGGCAATTGGCTACTAGTTTGTTGCTGGCCAGATGCCGCCAGGCATAAGCGGTTCCAAAAGTGAGTAAAAGTACCTTGGTCTCTTGGAGGGTAGTCGCAGCTTTCTGCAAATCACCGTTGATGTTTTTCAAGGTTTGCTCTGGAGAATCGGAAGAATAGCTGCTGTGATGATCAAAGCTATGCCACCTTTGCTGGTTTTCAATTAAGTCGGTGTTTTGGTAGGCCATTTTATGAGAAAGGCGGTCCAGATTTTGAGCAATCACTACCGGATGGTAAAGAATGCCAAAGGGATTAGCAATAATTGGAAATTTCAGGTTCTTGAGTCGAAGCCCCATATTTTGTGCAAAACAAGAACCCATACTTAAGATTTGATCCTGGTGGTCAATTGAAAAAGAAAAGTCTTGCTTGGGAATGGCTGTCCTGAATGACTGCATGTTTTGCTATTTTGTGTAGCAAATTATGTATTTTTCGGTTTTGGATGATGAATATCGGTTTGAATTTCTAGAGTAATCATTATATATCCTTTACAAATGGGTTTTTGGGACCGTTTTCGACAAGGCAAAAGCGTAGAACTAGATCAACCCCGAATTAGACTCGGCAGGTATACCGATTCCTATAAGTCATCCGCTAAATATAAAGCCTGGGACAAAGCTTTGGCCGCCTTTGAGCAAGAACAATACTTGGATAGCTATCGATATTTCTTCGAATATCTCGGTGATGATAAAGAACAAAATGTCAAGTATTGGGATGAGAATGGTGGTCTACGTTTTGAGTTATACCAAGGCTCTAAAAAGATCACAGGCTTTGCCGATCAAAATAAAGTCAAAGCAGAATCTAAAGTCGCCATCTCCGATGAGCTGAATGTAGGTTTTATGCGCCGCCTCATTGAGAAGAATTTCTCTATGGAGTATTGCCGCTTTGGTTTAGATGAGCACAACAATATTGTCATCCTCTTTGATACCTATACACTAGATGGCTCTCCCTACAAACTATATTATGCGCTAAAAGAAGTCGCTATCAACGCCGACAAGCAGGATGATCTCCTCCTAGAAGAGTTTGGGATGCTTAAAGCTGTAGATGTTTCTCACCTTCAACAACTCAATGATGAGGAAAAAGCTGCTAAGTATAATTTTATCAAGTCTTCTATAGAAGAGACGCTCACGGAGGTTGAAAACGGAAAGCTAGATTTTAATCAGTATCCTGGAGCCTATGTGTATCTATTGCTCGATTTGGTGTATCGTCTGGATTACCTGACCCGTCCAGAAGGCTTTCTGATGGAGCGTCTAGAGTTTTTTAATCGGCAGTACTTTGCCAAGGATAATAAAAGTACCCTGGAAAAGGCACAGGTATTAGCGCGCGATATTCGCAGCCTCTTGGACCGATCTCAGGAGGCTTACTATAAAGAAATGTATCACGGGAAATCTACCTTCGGAATCACGATGGCCGTGAATCATGATAGAGTGGTAGGTTGTATCGATAATGAGTTGGTCAATATGGATTGGTATGTACAAAATGGGCATCCCAATATCGCTTTGGCTATCCCAGGCTTCATAACTGGCTATTGCCTGTTTAATTATGCGGTGCCCAAGCCTGCTAAGGAGTTGTTTGAGCTGTTTTACAAGATAACGGAGCCAGTATTTTTTCAATCGCTAGGTTATAGCGATGATTTTTATAATTTAAAAACGAAGAAATTAAATCCAAGAGCAGTTAAAAAAGCCATACAGGCGGTTGTGCAAGCCAATAAGAATAGCTTCCCTCGTTTGCGGCCTGCTTATGGTGCTTTGCAATACAATAATATTATAGACTTTTCCAAGTCTTATATTTTAATGATTAGAAATGCCGATATGACCAAGGTTCAGGCATAAAGGTATTAGAGTGATATCAATGAAGTGGTTTTTATGGAAAATGAAAGTGTTTTATTCAGCGTAGAACAGAATGTTGGGAAAATAGTACTCAACAGACCTGATGTATATAATAGTGTCAATCGATCAATGGCGATTCGCCTACAAGAGGTATTGAAAGAGTGCAAAGAGAACTCCGCTATCCGCGCTGTCTACTTGACGGGTACTGGTAAAGCTTTTTGTGCAGGCCAGGATATCAATGAGATTTTGGCTGAAGGCGCTAGCCTTTCTAATATTGTTACAGAGCATTTCAATCCTATTGTCAAAAGGATTGTCGAATTGGATAAGCCGGTTTTGGGTGCTGTCAACGGAGTCGCTGCGGGTGCGGGTGCGAATATCGCCCTGGCTTGTGATATCACCGTTGCAGCAGATTCTGCTTCATTTATTCAGGCATTTACTAATATTGGGCTGATTCCGGATAGTGGAGGTACCTACTTTTTACCTCGACTCATTGGCTCACAGAAAGCGGCAGCACTTATGATGCTGGGTGAGAAAATTGGCGCCAAGGAAGCACAGGCGATGGGCATGATCTACCAGTGTTTTACAAGTCGATCATTTGAGAAAAGCAGTTGGGCCTTAGCAGAAAAGCTCGCCCAAATGCCTACCAAGGCCCTGGCACTAACCAAAAAAGCCCTAGCTTACTCCTATAATAGTGATCTAGATAAGCAATTGTCTATAGAGGCAGAGCTGCAAAGTACGGCCAGTCGTACTGCCGATTTTAAAGAAGGCATTCAGGCTTTTACAGAAAAAAGGCCACCTCTTTTCAAAGGAGAGTAAAAAACAACACATCACTACATGAACAGAAGACCACGTCGCAACCGTCAATCCGCTGCTATACGCAATTTAGTGCAGGAGACCCACCTCAGCGTAGACCACTTAATACAACCGATCTTTTTGGTAGATGGAAAAGGAATCAGATCAGAAGTGACTTCCTTGCCTGGTACCTTTCGGTTATCGATTGATGAGGTGTTGAAAGAAGTAGAATCCTGTTTAGCTTTAGGCTTGGAAAGGTTTATCATGTTTCCAGCGGTGGCAGAAGACCTGAAAGATAAAATTGCTTCCTATAGTTATCAGGAAGACAACTTTTATTTAAAAGCAGCACAGCGACTGAAGGAGGCCTTTCCAGAAATTGCTTTGATCAGTGATGTAGCTATGGATCCCTATAGCTCTGATGGGCACGATGGCTATGTGGAAGATGGTAAAATTCTGAATGATGTGACTTTACCTATTCTAGCAAAAATGAGTGTAGCTCAGGCGCAGGCCGGGTTTGATATTTTGGGGCCCTCCGATATGATGGATGGTAGAGTCGGTTTCATGCGGGAGGCCTTGGATGAGGCGGGCTATATTGATACAGGCATCATGTCATATACTGCTAAATATGCTAGCGCCTTTTACGGACCTTTCCGTGATGCGCTGGATTCTGCTCCTAAAGCGGGAGATAAAAAGACCTACCAAATGAATCCCGCCAATAAACGAGAAGCATTAATCGAAGCAGAACTAGATATCATGGAGGGCGCTGATTATCTGATGGTGAAACCTGCTCTGAACTATCTAGATGTCATTGCACTATTAAAGGATCATACCGATTTGCCGATTGCGGCCTACCATGTGAGTGGAGAGTGTGCCATGCTATTGGCCGCTTGCCAGAATGGTTGGCTAGACTATGAAAAAGCCATGCCGGAGACCTTATTATCGCTTCGCAGAGCGGGTACAGACGCCATTATTACCTATTTTGCCAAGGATTTTGCTCAGCTGCAGGCAGCCCGCTAGTCGATTTTTGACAAATAATGATCTGCTATCTTCTTGTATTCAACGATTTTTGTAGGTTTTTCCAGATTTTTGTACAATAAACGGCATTGAAAGCGTTAAGAACTGTTAATGTCTTGAAAAAAGAACTCCTACCGCTGTAATTATTAAAATATTGCCTTTATATTTGACGCAGGAAGAGAGATAATCTATCCTCTTTGGTCATACATTTCTAACAAAACACTTGATTATAGCAACAAGACTTCTACACTAAACAAGTTTTTACATAAGGTTTAATCCCATTACATTTACAAACTTTTTAGTTATGCAAGTTATGTTGTCTCTAAACGACCAGCAATTAATCGCTGAGTATCTTAACGGAAATGATCAAGCGTTCGAGATTCTTCTCAATCGCCACCAACAGAAAATTTATACTTCGATCTATCTTTTTGTCAAAGATCAAAGCTTGGCTGAGGATATCTTCCAAGAAGTTTTCATAAAAATTATAGATACCCTTCGCAAAGGGAAGTATAACCATGAAGGTAAGTTCCTTCAGTGGGCAATGCGTATATCCTATAATATGTGTGTTGACTATTTTAGACGCAATAAACGTCGTCCAAAATTATCTCCCACCGAAACATTCGACATCTTCGATGTATTACAATCTCCCGAGCTGAATGCCGAACAGGGTATCATTCGCAGTCAAACGCATGATAAAATCCGTAAGTTGGTCGATATGTTACCTCCAGAACAAAGAGAAGTCGTTATATTAAGGCATTATGCGGATATGAGCTTCAAGGAGATTGCAAAATTAACGCGCGTGAGCATCAATACTGCTCTAGGAAGAATGCGTTATGCCTTGATCAACATCCGTAAAATGATCGAAGAAAAAGAAATCGTCTTACAATAATTGTAATTTAAACTGTATTCTGAACCTATTCCTGAAACCTCTGGCTCCAAGCAAGAGGTTTTTTCTTTATAATATCTCTGTTGCCACTTTTAGTAGCCAGGGCCCTTCAATTTTTTGCTTAGTCTCTTGAATTTTTTCAAGCACAATGTCTTTTTTTCCTGGCTTACTGCGTAATATCAAATGCAATAGAGAGCAAAAATTGAGAAAGGTTTTCTTATAGTCCGCAGATATCTTTTTGTTTCTCCGCAAAAACATCACAAAAGAAGCCAGTTGTGAACTCAAGGAGTCATATTCGTCTAAAGCATAAAAAGACTTAATGAGCATGACCCTCGATCCAAGATAATATTGAGGATCATTAAATTTCATCTGGTTAATCCGTTGTAATACCGTATCGAAGTCCTCTCGGTTAAAGGCAAGTTGAGCCATGCTGTAATTCATGCTGTCATCTCTCAACTTAGGATGTAGCTGTAGTGCATATGATTGAATGAAAGACTCCAACCAGTCGTGTCGTTTTAAACGAAGGGCCAGCGTGACAATATTGTTAAAGGTTCGAGTAGAAAGATAGTCGCCGGGCTCATAAGGCTTGTTGTCTATCTCAATCAGGTACAATTCTAGTGCTTCTCCATAGAATTCGGTATTACCTTTTCGGATATTTCTCGCACAAATATTAATAGCAAAGCGGATAATATCTCTCAGCTCGTCTTCGTGGAAAGCCTCCTTGTACTGCAAGATCAATGCTTTCAGTTTGAAGTAGGTCGCCTTATTGTCTGTCTGAGTAAGGCACAAATAAATCTGATAGAAAATGTTTAGATGGTAATCAATATCCTCTTGACTTTCAACATGCTGAATGATATTGTCCATGAAGCGAATGGTGTATTTTTCTGCGCCAATTCCTTCGATATTCAGCATGGCGCTGGTGTACCTTAGTTTTTCATAACAATAATAGTCGTCTAATGCATACGAAAGTCTTTGGAAGCTTTCTGAATATTGTCGAGGGCCTAAGCCAATAAAGGTCTGGGCTTCCACTTCTCTTAGACGAAAAGCATCTCTCCAGAATTGCCCACGTCTTTTTATTGGTGGTTGAAGTTGTTTTTCTGCTTTTTTTAGATGGAAATTGTAATGCTTTTCCAAGCCTTTTTCTACCAATGCATCTAATTTGATACGATATTTTAAGGCCGTATCCTCCTCAAAATGCTCTAGTGTCAGAAAGTTTTCAATTAACTGTACAAGGTAATTATACAAATAAGCCATTTGTTTATCATCATAAGGAGCATTGCCAAAGATGTGGCGATAGCAGCTTATTTTATCAGCATTTAGGAAGGCCTGATCTTCCGATTGACTCAAAAAGTATTCGTAAAGCAATAAGACCTCTTTTCTTTTGTTAAAATAAGGACTGGCAATATAGTCGTGTAGGCGTTGCCACTCTCGACGATCAAGTTTACTTAATAGACTTGTTAGTTTATTTTTTTTATTGATTTTTTGGGTATTCAAATTAAAATAAAATTAATATGAAATAATGAGATGCTGATTTTCAGTTATTTGTGAGTAGGTTTGATGCATGCTTTGGAGAATTGGAATTTTAAGTGGGTGAAAAATAACGAAAAAAGTTCTAAGAATAGTGACGCATTCTTACTATTTTAGTCCTATATCAAGATAATCCTGGAAAACTACATGAAACATATCTTACTACCTCTATTCCTTCTATGTACAGGCATAGGTCATGCGCAAAAAGCGATCGTATGGCCCGGTGATATCAATAACAACGGTATTGTCAATGAGGTAGACGTCCTCTCTTGGGGAATTGCCTTCGGATCAACTGGACCTCTAAGAAACAAAGTTGATACCTTATTTGTCGGATGGCCCGTTGATACCCTGTGGACTGATTTCTTTCCCGATTCCACGAATTATATCTACGCTGATGCCAACGGAGACGGTATCGTCAATCGGACCGATTTCATTGATGGAATTATACCGCATTTTGGTTTGCTACACGATAGTGTATTACCAGAGCCTAGTTTTCCAATTGATCCTGATGCTCGAATTGTACCTATTTCGCTCGAGACCTCTATTCCGAATTTGCTTAGTGGTGGAGAGTCTTTTGATTTTAGTATACGTCTTGGGAATGCAGTAGCACCCGTAGAAGATTTCTATGGTATTTCATTTCGACTTTTTTACGACCCTACGCTAGTTGATGGAGGATTAGACCTCGAATTGTTGGCAGATAGTTGGATCAAAAAGTCGGAATCTGATACGGCATTTGCCGTCTTTTTACGAGATGATCCTGAGCTAGGAGAAGCCTATGTAGCGATCACTAGAATAGACCAACAACCGATTCGTGGAGAAGGTACCATTTTGGGAGGTTCGGTGGTGATGGAGGATATAATTTTTGAACCCATAAATCAGGATACATTGACTATCGCTATAGATAGTATTCGCCTGATTGGTCCGAATTTGCGCTCTCCTCAAACGATCCGCAAAAACTTAAATGTGGGTCTTTTGGTGACGAATACAAAGGACCTTTTTAATCAAGATAATTTACTGCAAGTCTTTCCTAATCCCACTAAAAATTACATAAATTTTAATGTGTTAGCGTTGGATAATAATTTGGTCAGCCTGCAATTATTCAATACTTTTGGAAATGAAATAAAACATGTGACTTTTTCAGGTCCTATACAGTCTTATAAAATGAGTGTAAAAGACTTGACGTCAGGCCTTTTTCTAGCTTTTATCAGAACGGATCAAGGCCTGTATTCAAGGAAAGTTTTCATACATTGAGTTTGGTTGTGTTTATTTCCTAAATCCCGGTTGTGGCCTTCGAGCCACTCTCATAGTCCCATGAGCATAGAGGTTTCCATTTTGGAGCCTCTATTTTTTATCCCAAATAAAATTTGTTCTTGATTTTATGTGTAAATTGAATATTTTTAATCATAATATGTATTTTTAAATTACTATTTTACAGTGTTTTATGATTTAATATTGGTTAAATTTTGCTTGGTTGTCAATCATGATTATTGATTTTTTTGAAAATATGTTCTTGCCTGCTCTTATAGTCTATCCTATATTTGTATCATCAGAAAGAGCTTAGAGAGGTTAATCTAATAAAGAATATTTTCGCGCACACATTAAATAATGTGAGTTATTTAAGAGCTATATTTTAATAGTGAAGGGGTAGATTTGCCAAGATATCTTCGTGATAGTCTTGGCTTTTTTTATTCCCACATCTCCCAGAGGCCTTTTGTTTCTTGTAAGCCTACGATTTCTTATCTTTGTTCGAAATTTCTGATATGACCCAACCGCTGCCTACCAAACGTACTCGAGCCCAAGAGTCCAGATCAGCAGTCCAAACCTTATACATTGCTATGCGACACCTCTTCATCCGAGGTTTTTATAAGCCACTTGGTGTTTCTGGTGAAGCAATCAGAGATGCTTTGATGGTCTTGAGACCAGAAATATATGGCTCGATCAGTGATCCTGAAAAGGTAGAATTGAATGGTTTGTTCTATGTATTCCAACGCCTGCCTAAAGGCATTGAAGAATGTAGATTTATCAAATTAGTAAGTAGAGAGGGTTTAGAAAATACCAAATTCGAGCCTATCGTTCCCAACAAACGTCGCCGCAAAAGCTATCGTATCGATGAAGAGCAGATATTCATAGAAATGACCCGCGGCCGCAGCGATATTTACGATATCCTCACCCACCTCACCTTTATGTACGTTGAGGCAGAGAAAATCAGGGAAAATATCATTGACCACAACGAGGAAATGACCAGGGAGTGGACCATGCTAGAGAAAATCGTACAACTCGAAAAGGAGGGCGAAGAATTTAATCTAGAGGTGGCTTACACTTATTTGAGTACTATTTTGGGACGTACCTACCAAGAAACAGTAGATGCCTGCGAGCGATTTCAAAATGATGAGAAAGTCAATAGCTTATTTCATATTACTTATTGGCTAGGTCGTCGATCTCACCAGGAGATGGAAGCCGACGAAGATAGAGTGATTTCCTTTTCGTCTGCACTAAGGGAGCGTATTGGTCACCACCACTACGGCGAAGCCTGGGCAAACAATGTCAAGTCTTTTTTGGAAGAAGAGCAACTGCTCGATCGCCCTATACATATTATCAGCGCCAATTTGCATAGCGTGATGAACACGGTCTATGGTATCGCTGCCTTGGGAGAAAAGGCAAAAGGTAACAGCCTCGAAGACTTGGCAAAGTTCCTCAGCTTGGAAGATTCTCAGAAAGAAAGAGCTATTATAAAAAAATACGCCAACAGACACGGCCTTACTCAAATCGATGATATCACTGGAACAAATATCTCTGTGCAAATTCTGGATACCGCTCAGATCGATCCCGACTTGTTGCCACCAGAGATCACTTGTCAGCCAGATATAGTCAGACAACAAAAGCCAGTCATTATTATCATGGATTATGCCTTCGGCGAGCAAGCCTATGAAACCATGGATGAACTACTCAAGCCCTATAAAGGGCGGAAGCTCCACGTACAAAGCATAGCTGTCATGGGGAAAGCTGGTATTCTGCAAGGTGGAAAGGGCGATTTAATGGTGGCCACCGCCCACGTTTTTGAGGGAACAGCAGATAACTATCCCTTGAAAAATATGTTCACTAAAGAAGACTTTGAAGGATACGGACTCGAGGTGTTTGAAGGGCCAATGATTACTGTATTAGGTACCTCACTACAAAATCGCGAGATTCTAAGGTTTTTTTTAGAATCCTCCTGGGAGGCAGTGGGCCTAGAAATGGAAGGTGCGCACTACCAAAAAGCCATCCAGGCAGCTTCGCAAATTCGGGGTACTATTAGCCCAGATGTCCGCCTGATGTATGCCTACTACGCCTCTGATAATCCATTAGAGACAGGAAGTACACTAGCAAGCGGTAGCTTAGGAATAGATGGCGTGCAGCCTACTTATTTGATTACCTCCAAAATTTTGAGCCAGATTTTTACTTGTTGATATATTATATGTAGTTGTAATGAGGTGGTAAAGTAGTGATATAAGAGAGGATTATCGATACCCATAATATGATCACATCACAATATCATTCCCGATAGCTATCGGGATCAACACATAATACGTATCTTTGCTTTGCAAACTAAGTAACGATCAAAAAATAATTTTTCGATTTTGATGGAATCTTTTGCACCAATTCGGCGTTAAAAAGCCTCGCTGATGCCCTGCATCATCTACGTTTTTTGCCTTGCCTTGGCACAAAATCTTCTCGATCAAAATGCGAGACTTATTCTTTGCCCGTTACTAAAATATAAAACTGGAGATGTTTACAATTAATATTTATTTAAAGTTGGCCGGGATTGCTGTGACCTTGATTGGTGGTATTATACTATCCGCTACCTGGGGTTTTTGGTATGGCTTCGTTTTTATTTTGATAGGGGTGGGACTGCTGATTTCCTATATTGCCCTAGGTACGGTACAATCAGCCGCCGCTTTGATGCAATCGGGAGATTTGGATGCGACCGAGAAAAGACTAGCAATGACTCTGAAGCCAGAGTGGTTGTTTGTTTCTAACCGCGCTTATTTTTATATGATTAAAGGTTCGGTAGCTTTGGCCAAGAAAGATATGGATACTGGAGAGGAATGGCTGAAGAAGGCCCAAAGCGTCAAGGTGCCTACCGATAATGAGAAAGCGATGATCGAAATACAGCTAGCGAATATTTACGCCTCTAAAGGTAAGCGCAAGCAAGCTAATATTCATCTTCGTAATGCCAAACAACTCAAGATTTCGGAGCAAGCTATCAAGGATCAACTCAAGCAATTAGAGCAGGGTATCAAAAGTATGAGTGCCATGAATGCCGCCAACCGCATGGGAGGCAAAGGCGGTGCAATGGTTGGTCAAGGAAAAAGTAAGCGGAGAAGACCTAAGATGCGCTAGCCTCGATTTGCATTAAGTCCAGCTCTACTTCATAGGTATCAATCTCTCGATTCACAAATTGGAAGCCACGTCGTTGGAAAATGTGGATCATCGGAGCATTCGATGCCAAGACAGTGGCGACGATCATTTTGATTTTCCGCTTTCGAGCAATATCCAAAATATAATCGGTCAAGGTATTTCCTAATCCTTGGCCGTGCCAATGATCAGAAATGAGGATGGAGTACTCGGCGGTATCTCGCCAAGGATCTTCAATGATACGTACGATGCCAATGATTTCGCCCTTAACTTCTGCAACAATGGCGACTTCGCGGTCATAGTCGATATTGACAAAGCGAGTCATAAGATTATGGGTGAATTGTGGCACAAAACCGAAGAAGCGCATATACATCGACTCGCTCGAAACACCTTCTAGAAATTTAAACATACCTGGCTCATCTTCGGGCCGAATAGGGCGCAGTAAAGCAGGATCGCCCTTTTTGAGGGTAATTTCTTTTTCGTATTCGGCAGGGTAGGGAGCGATAACTAAATGCTGCTGGTTTTCTATTTCTTCAGGTGCTGCTAATACCACTCGGGCATCCAAGGCCTGTCCCCCTTTGGCATCTACCACATAAGGGTTGATATCAATCTCCTTAATCTCTGGGAAATCCATGAATAGATAGGCAAACTTGCATAGTAAAAAATGCAGCGCTTCCATATCTATACTTGGTAGTCCTCTAAATCCCTTAAGTAGCTGGTATGTTTTGGTGTTCTGCACCATCCTGGAAGCAAGGGCCATATTGAGTGGTGGTAGCCCCATTTTGATATCGTTTAGAATCTCTACGGCTATGCCTCCTGCTCCAAACGCAACCACCGGCCCAAAAGTAGGATCTTTGATGCCTCCTAATATAAGTTGGTAGCCTTTTTCTACCATACGCTCTACGCAGACTCCTTCAATGACGGCCTCCGGATTGAAACGAAGTGCATTCTCCTTGATGAGATCAAAGGTTTCTTTCAACTCCGAAGCGGTCCGAATATTTAATTTCACACCACCTGCTTCAGTTTTATGTATGATATCAGGTGAAGCAATTTTTAATACGACAGGGTAGCCAATCAACTTTGCAAATTGTAGGGCTTCCGTTTTTGTGGCACAAATTTTATTTCTAGATACTTCTATTCCATAGCTGTTGAGGAGGTTTTTGGCCTCTGTTTCTTGTAGGGTTTTTCGGCCCTTTTCTTTAGCTTGTTGGATAACATATTCCGCGACTTCCCGGTTGGGTTGAAAACCAACCGGAGTAGAGGAGGGAGTTTCGTACAGGAGTTCTAAGTCTATACTATATTTATATAATCTCAGAAAGACATCAACGGCACTTTCTGGGTAGCGATAGTTTGGAATTCGACCACCTTCTAGCACTTCTCGCCCTTCAGCTACAGCATTTTCTCCCATCCAACTGGCCAGGATGGGCTTGCGTGTTTTTTGGCCAAGCTCCACAACCACTTGCGCAATGGCCTCAGTATCAGTGTTCGTTTGGGGCGTCAGGATGACTAGTAGACCATCCACTTCTGGATCTCTTAGGCAAATCTTTAGGGCTTCTTGATATTTGCTAGCATCAGCGTCTCCTAATAAATCGACTGGATTGCCATAGCTCCAGGCATTGGGCAGCAGATTGGCTAGATCTTCCAGCGTGTCTTCCGATAAGCGAGCAAGCTGCCCTCCATTGCGGATGAGATAATCTGTAGCCAGGACTCCAGGTCCACCAGCATTGGTAATAATAGCTAGCCGATTTCCTTGTGGTCGAGATTGCATAGCTACCGCCTGGGCCATATTGAATAGCTGAGCTACCGTATCTACTCGAATCACACCCGCTCTTTGCAAGACAGCCTCGTACACTTTATCATCGCCAGCCATCGCTCCAGTATGAGACAAGGCAGCTTGGCTACCCTCTGCACTGCGACCTGCTTTTAAAACAACGATGGGCTTGAATCGAGAAATGGCGCGAGCCGCACTCATGAAATGACGAGCATTTTTGAGACTTTCTAGGTAGATGAGGATACAAGAGGTGTGTTGATCTTTTCCAAAATAATCGATCAAATCCCCCAAGTCTACATCCATCATCGAACCTACCGAAATGAAATGACTGAAGCCCACTCGTTGCGCTATCGACCAGTCTAGAATAGAAGATAATAATGCACCACTTTGCGAAATAAGCGCTAATCGACCAGGTAAGGCCATGCCATGCGCAAAACTAGCATTGATGCCCAGTCGAGGATTGATGATCCCTAGACAATTGGGGCCTAGGATTCGTATTTTGTATTTTCTGGCAATTTCTGCTACCTGCTCATGTCGATCATGGCCATCGGCTCCAGCCTCTAAGAAACCTGCGGAGATGATGATAATGCCACCTACACCTGCTTGACCACACTGTTCTACAATCCCTGACACGGTAGGGGCAGGCGTACAAATGACGGCCATATCTACCTTTTGGGGTGTTTGCAGAACATCGGGATAGGCCTGTACGCCAGAGACCGATTTTTCTTTGATATTAATAGGATAGATGACACCGTCATAGCCGGCGTTAAGCATGTTTTTCATCACACTATTACCCACTGAGCCTTCTCGATTAGAAGCACCAATGATAGCCATCGTTTTGGGTTGTAGTAGTTTATCGAGTTTGGCGCGCATGGTTTAGCTTTTTGGGTAATATAAAGAAGTTTTTGTGGCTTTACATCTTCCAATAGGGCTCTAGTTGACCTAGACTGCCGTGCAGATACATTTCGTAGGTTTCCCAGACGATCCTACCAGAGAACGTTTGTTCTTCTAGTTCTATGTAAGGTGTTTCATCATTGAAGCCCGCCACAAAACTCAAGACTGATTTTCGCAAAGCTTGTACGTTGTAGCCGCCCTCCAATGTAGCAAAAACGTTATCAAAACTAGCTTTCATCATTTGGCCAATTTTGTAAAAGGCCGATGTACTCACTCTTAGATCTAACAATAAGTCATACTGGTGGGCATCGAAACCTGCTGATACTGCAACGACATCAGGCTGAAATTGTTTGGCAATGCCTAAAGCATGTTCCATCGCATCCAAAAAAATGTCATCCGCACTTCCTGGAGGTAAAGGGAAGTTGACATTAAACCCTTTGCCTTTCTCTTTTCCGATCTCTTTGATAAATCCACCACCCGGGAACGCAGGGTATTGGTGCAAAGAAATGTACATGACTTGATCGGTATCATAAAAAATATTAGAGGTGCCATCTCCTAGATGCCCATCAAAATCAAAAATCAAGACGCGTTTACCTTCTGCTACTAAGCGTTGACTGGCAATAGCGATATTGTTAAAGAGACAAAAGCCGCTTCCTTTTTGAGCATAGGCATGGTGCCCGGGAGGACGTACAAGAGCAAAGTTGCCATGTTCACTTGCTTGTATCGTCGCACCTACCGCATGGGCTGCTGCCAGGTAGCTGTCTTTGCAGACTACAGTGTCTCCATCAAGACCAGCGCCATTTTTACAGATGTCCTTGATATACTCAATATAATCAGGTGGATGTACCAGAGATAGAAAAGAAGAGCCATCCATTGGTTGGGTTTCGGGTAGTCCTTCAAAAATGCGGATTCTTTTTTTATTCTCAGGGTGCATACCTGTATCGTGTTGGGTATAAATAGGATGATAAAGTAGTTCCATGTTTGTTGTTTATCTGAACCAACTGGCGTACTTGATATAGTTATTCGCGATTCGGTCGATACTATCTTTAAATTGCTCTTCACTGAGCTGCTTGACTTTTTTGGCTGGTACACCTGCGTAGATGTGCCCCGACTCCAATCGGCTATGCTCCAAAACTACTGCTCCAGCAGCAATGAGGACATTTTCTTCTACCACCGCATGGTCCATGACAATGGCGCCCATGCCCACCAAAACGTTGTCATGAATCGTGCAACCGTGTACAATTGCTCGATGTCCAATAGATACATTATTGCCAATTATGGTTGGCGCTTTTTGGTAGGTACAATGGATGACGGCACCATCCTGGACATTGACCTTGTTGCCCATTTGGATAGCGTTGACATCGCCTCTTATCACAGCTTGGAACCAAACACTACAATCGTCTCCCATTTGCACGTCGCCCACAATAGTGGCATTTTCGGCAAAATAGCAATGCTCGCCGTGTTTTGGCCATTTTCCCTGTACTGGTTTGATTAGTGCCATTTTTCAGGGGAAATTACAGAATTGTAAGGGCTTTCTAGGTAAGGATAATCATTATTTTTAATTGGTAGATAAGATAATTATCAACCTTGAAAAATAAGGGGAAGTACCTCTACAGGTACCGCTCCATGCTCTAGTACGCTTTTGTGAAAAGCCACAGGATCAAAGGCTGATCCTAATCTTTCCATTTCTTGTTTTCGGAGTTGGTTGATTTTCGCAGCACCTACTTTATAGGTATGTACCTGAGCAGGCCAGCGAATCATACGGTCGATTTCCCGCTGGGCGATTTCATCTTGGTTGGGGATGTGCTTTTTCCAGAACTGTAAGGCTTTCTCATTTTTCCAGCCGTAGTAATTCAGCCCTATATCAAGGGCTACCCGTACCGATCGGACGATGTCCCATTCCCATTTTCCTAGATAATCATAGGGGGTTTGATAAAGCCCCAGGTCTTGTCCGTGATCTTCAATATAGGCTCCCCAGCCTTCTGAATAACCAGA
The DNA here is from genome assembly GCA_042095835.1 of Saprospiraceae bacterium. GTDB lineage: Bacteria > Bacteroidota > Bacteroidia > Chitinophagales > Saprospiraceae > DATFKA01. The sequence goes on along the minus strand of JBELML010000068.1, from coordinate 10,395 downwards.
CCTAGACAAAAATTGGCGATAAGCGGGTAGGTCTAGTTGTTGGGCATAACTGATTTGGTAATGATGACCAGGAATCCCTTCATGCATATATAAAAAATCGACTTGTCGTAAGTTAAAGGGGTAATCAAATAAATTAAAGAAAAAGGTAGAATTCCTATAATAGCCGGGTGTTTGGACGAGGCGTGCGCTTTCTCCTTGTTTAATTTGTAGTGGTGGGATGGCTTGATCGTCGGGGTAAAATTGGTAAAGATTCTCTTGAATCTGTCTATGCTTTTCGGTAAATTTTTGTTGGAGCTGCCTAGCATCGTTGAGGTAGAACTGGTCTGATTTAATATGTTTATAAAAGGCAACAGAATCCATTCCTGATTGCACCTGGATGGCCTTGATCGCAGCATTAACTTTTGCTATCTCTTTGAGGCCAAATTGGTAGAGATCATCAGGTGAAATGCTGGTACTTGTCCATTTTTTTATAAAATAAGCATATAAAGCCTTGCCCTGTGGCTGGTGAAATAATCCTTGGTCTGTAATGTTTTTGGCCTCTGCTTTATAGGCTACTGAAACTTCTATTCGCTCAAGCTGAGTTTGAGTCTCAAATTGAAGAATATAATAATCTAGTTCTTGGCTATTAGAAAGCTTATCCGTGTCGATCTGAGCTAGACGTTGCTCTAGTTGTTCAAAATAAGCTTTTTGTTTTGCCAACTTCTTGAGATTTGGAATAGCCTCCAGCATAGCTACATAACTCAGTTGTAGACCTGGTAGGCCTAGTTCTCCTAGCTCTTGGTTGACCTCTACTAAGAAACTATCAAATTCGCTTGTCTGGGCGTTTAAGTTACAAAAGCAGAGTAGGCAAATCAGGTGAAGTATTCTCTTCATAAAAATGTTTTAAATTTTGGCCCCTGAAATTACAAATCTGCTTTTGCAAAATATTGCTAAATCGACCTAAAACAACTCTACTACTTCGTTAGCATCTTCCGCTTTAACGGTATAGATCAATTTGCGGAAACCAATATTAGAGACCAGGTAAAGTCGAGTGCCTATTGGCCAGGTTTCTTCTCTTTTTTGTTTTGATTTAAAAGGAATGCCATAGCCAAACCTTTTATTGCGAGGCCCAGAGACATGGGTGTCAATCTTCCGGCCACTGTTGTTTTTCAATTCTACAGTTACATACACGGCTTCTTTTAATTCCTCCTCTTGGTACTCATTGATCGCTTTGATCTCACTTTCGTTTTTAGCAGAGATGTCTTTTTGACTAGGATTGCCATCATATATTATAGTTCCTTGATTGGTAGCTCTAGCTTTGATTTTGTTGCTGGCATTTACCTTGACTTTGCCGAAACTAGAGATGTCAACAATTGCCTCTTCAGCTTCCAGTGCTAAGGCATCAATGATGGGTTTTTTACCTTCTATACGGACTTGCTGTACTTTTCCGGAAAAAGTAGCCGAACCTACCGATATGTTTGCGCTGAATTGCTCCGCATCTATGTTTTTTATGAAGGTTTGACCATAGCCGTCTTGCACCAAACTTTGTAGAGCAGGTAAGCTACCTTTGATGGTCACCAGTTGCTTGGGCTCGATCCATTGGTCTTGGGTGATCTTTAACTGGTTGCCTACGCGCTTGATCCCGATATGAGGGATGATGTTTTCGTCGGTACTGAGACTTAAACCAGCTGTTTGGGCATTATCTAATTCTAATAGAATGGGGAAGTCGACATAAAATGACTTCAAATTTTTAGCATCTAATTGGATGGTTTTCATGTTGCCATTCCCACGGATTTGTGCATGTGCTTGAACGTTTAAAATACAAGCAAGGGCAATAAATAGAGTGATTTTCAAAAACTTTGTCATGTTAGTTCAATTTTGATTACCCTCCAAAAGTGCCCGATTTAGGCAGCAAAATCGCCTCAAATAAGTCCCAAATGGTCTCAAATCTTAATTTGAGGCCAATCTCCTGCTAAATTCTGAAGGCGAGACCTGCGTAAACTTCTTAAAGGTCCGATTAAAGGTCGCTTTACTATTAAAGCCACAATCGAGCGCAATTCCCAAGAAGGATTTCGCTTTTTGCTCGCCTGCTGCTAGCCGCTTTTTGATCTCTTCGATTCGATAGCTATTGATGAAATCATTGAAGTTTTTTCCAAAGCCAGCATTGATGACATGCGAAAGTTGGTTTGTGGGTAAACCCGTTTTTTTGGCCAACTGCGATAAAGTTAAATCTGGATCTAGATAAGGTTTTTCTTCTTCCATCATCTGCTCCAATTTATACTTCCACTCCAGGACAGAATCATCGACTTTGGCGCTGGGCTGTGGCGTGATGATTTTTTCCTTTTGCTCTGTTTTTTCCGTTAGAGAAAGTAGTTTGCTCAAATCTTTAAAGTAGCCACTCATCCCCAAGTAATAAGCCGTCAAAGCAGTTGCTAAAAAGGCCCACCAACTTTGTTGCCAATGGAGTTCATAAATGAACTCGTTGACCATACTCATGATTGTCGTTATACTAAATAGTAGAATGCAATAAATGATCAAGAAATTTCTAATCCAACTCAGCTCTGCTTTATAGGTATTGGAGTAAAAAGCGCGCACACGTTGTTGATATTGCCAGAAAATTTGGATGCTAAAAGTGAAGTAAATAATCTTCGATAGATAACCCAAGCCCTCCTGAAAAGGACTGATATAGGGGAATTGAACATTCTCAAGCCACCAACCATTTTGAGTATCCCAGTAGCCAGCTTGCTGACTATCAAAAGCCCAAACAAATATTTCATAAACGGTCCAGACTAGAAAGGGAGCATAATGCCACCAATCTTGCTTCTTAAACCCACGGTTGGGTTGAGTAATCAGCAGGATATAAAAAAATAAGGTAGGCCCGATGGCTAATGTCACATCAATAAGGTAATAATTGATTTTGGTATTTTGGTAGGTGTCGTACCAATCCATGAAACCTATGGTATAGGAGGTGCATTGGTAGGCCGTAATAATCAGTAGTAAAGCTAGAAAAACATCAGACAAATGGTTTTGCTTGCGATATCTATTGAGTAGTAAAATGGCAAAAAGGTACCCCTGGACCACCAATATCAGTAGAGGCATACTGAATAAATTGAAACTCGGGAAGGTCAGATACAACATAAAAATCTAATGCTTTTGTCGATTTGGCAATGCTACCAAACTTACGATACTTCAATACAGTCGGATTTTCAAAACTAACCAATATTGCAAGGAGTATGCTAATAAATCAGATCAAGAATAGTATAAATTCGAGAATTGATGGGTTCATTCATTTCGAGACATTGTCCTATCCCAAATATTTTAATATTTTACACACCCTTGTTTAAACACGTATTCAAGATTTTATTAAATCATTAATTCCTTCATTTAATTATGGCTGATCACAAAATTATTTTTTCAATGGAAGGGGTTTCAAAGACCTTTTCTACTGGTAAAAAAGTACTGAATAATATTTGGCTGAGCTTTTTCTATGGTGCAAAGATTGGGGTGCTAGGTTTAAACGGAGCAGGTAAATCGACTTTGCTTAAAATTATTGCCGGCAAAGACCAAAATTTTCAAGGCACCATCAACTTTGATAATAAAGAGTACAAAATTGGTATGCTCGACCAAGAGCCTATTTTAGATGAGAATAAAACTGTACGGGAAATCGTCGAAGAAGGTGTACAAGAAATTGTAGATCTGATGAAGGAATACGATGCGGTTAATGCCAAATTCGCAGAACCCATGAGTGATGATGAAATGAATAAACTCATCGAAAGACAGGGCGAATTGATGGAGCAACTCGAGCATCAAAATGCCTGGGAGTTAGACAATCGACTCAATACAGCAATGGACGCGCTGCGCTGTCCGCCTGATGATGCTTCGGTGAAAGTGCTTTCTGGTGGGGAACGCCGCCGGGTAGCCCTAGCTCGCTTGCTACTGAGTAATCCGGATATTCTACTGTTAGATGAGCCTACCAACCACCTTGATGCGGAGTCGGTGCACTGGTTAGAGCAGTATCTCAAAAACTTTCCTGGTACCGTCATCGCGGTTACGCACGATCGTTACTTCCTAGATAATGTTGCGGGTTGGATACTAGAGCTGGATCGTGGTGAAGGTATTCCTTGGGAAGGCAACTATTCCTCTTGGTTGGAACAGAAGACCAAGCGAATGGAAATGGAAGAAAAGCAAGAAAGCAAAAGACGCAAAACCCTACAACGGGAGCTCGATTGGATCAAAATGGCACCGAAAGCCAGACAGGCAAAAGGTAAGGCACGCCTGAATGCCTATGAGAAAATGGCAAATGAAGGTTCCAAAGATAAAGAGTCGAAACTTGAGATATTTATACCGACAGGGCCTCGTTTAGGTGAGGAGGTGATACAAGTGAAAGATATCTCTAAAAGTTATGGCGACCGTGTCTTATATGAAAACCTAAGTTTTGATATTCCTAAGAATGCTATCGTCGGTATTATTGGACCCAACGGGGTGGGGAAAAGTACGCTCTTTCGGATGATCATGGGGCAAGAACAGCCTGATCAAGGCGCAATTACCATTGGCGATACGGTCAAAGTGGCCTACGTCGATCAAAGTCATGAGCAACTCAAAGACGATAATAAAACCGTTTATGATGTTGTCTCCAATGGATTAGATATCCTTGAAGTTGGGAATACGACCATCAACGCACGCGCTTATTTAAGCAGGTTTAATTTTGCAGGTGCTGATCAGCAAAAGAAAGTGGAGGTCCTTTCAGGTGGAGAACGCAATCGACTGCACCTAGCGATGACTTTACGCGAGGGTGGGAATGTACTCCTGCTTGATGAGCCCACCAACGATATCGATGTGAATACCTTGCGTGCTCTGGAAGATGCGCTAGAGAATTTTGCAGGCTGTATCCTGATTATCTCGCATGACCGTTGGTTTATTGATCGATTGGCCACACATATTCTATCTTTCGAAGACGAGGCAGAAGTAGTGTTCTTTGAAGGGAACTACTCTCGATATGAGGCCATGAAGAAAGAAAAGCTTGGCGATGTGGCCCCTAAAAGGCCTCGCTTCAAGAATGTAATTAATCGCTAAATAGACATTACTTAACCCCGACTCAAGTACACGCCGATCAGGATGAGGCCCATTCCTGCGAAATGGAATAAGTAGATAGGTTCGCCATCGATAGCGCCCCAAAGGAGTGCTACGATGGGGATTAAATAAGCAACCGTAGAACTGAAAAGGGGAGAGGTCCATTGGATTAATCTGAAGAATAGCACTGAAGCGGCCACGGTACCAAAGAGAGCAAGTAGTGCCACGTAGCCCAATGAGGTCCACGCGTGATCAGCAAACTGCATTCGATGGACAAAATCTGTACCTGCGAATAGGTAGATTAAACCGGGAATGCCTACTAATCCAAAGGAGGTAGCAGCAATTATCAAAGAATTCATGTCTTTGAGGTAAGCACCTACTAAGTTGCCACTTGTGCCGTAGCAAAGTGCCGCCAGTACGACCAATAAAGCGTACCAAATGTCACCACTGACGCCAGTGCGATTACTCATTAAGATCAAGATGCTGGCTCCTAATAAACCTAAAATCACACCCAAGGCTTTTGACCATTGATAAGCCATTTTGAAAAAAGCTATTCCAAGTAGCAGCGTAAATAGTGGGCTTAAAGAATTAAGAATACCTGCCAGAGAGCTACTAATTTGGGTTTGAGCTGTTGAGAAAAACAAGGCTGGCAAAGCAGTACCTGTCAGACCAACTGCTAGTAGGTATCCCAGTCTGGACCAATCAATCTTAGACCACTGCACAATCACTAAGGGGACAAAAGCAATCGCAGAAAACGACATGCGTAAGCAAGCTACTTGAGTCGCAGAAAAAGCGATTAAGCTCTTTTTGATCAGGATAAAAGAGGTTCCCCATACTAAGCTCAAGACCAATAAGGCCAGCCAGTTACGTGTGTTTTCTGAGACAAGGCGGTCTGCTTTTGACATAGCTTAGTGATTTGAGCTGGCAAAGGTAGATAAAATAAGGTGGGGTTTAAAAGAGAAAATTTGATGCATTTTGGAAGATGATCCGATCAGTATTCAATGGATACAGTGGTCGTTGATCAATTCTGCAAGATAATAATTGGCAAAAAATCAAATTTAACTACCTTTAATATTTTAGAACAAACGCATTAAAATAAAAACTGAAAAAGAAATGTCTATTACTCGAAATTTAAGTGTAAAAAAGGTCATAAGTGAAGTGCGGGAGGCCGCCTAGGCATTGTTTGAGCGGAGCGAGTTTGGCTAGGCAAGATTTTTTTGCTTCGTTTTTGTATCGAATGATCCCGAAGTAAATTCGGGAAAGATGCTAGAGCGGTTTTGAATTGAAGTTTTAGTTGAATTTATAAAAAATTGCAGTGTAATTTTTTTTGGTGCGTTTGCCCTATTAATATTTAGCATTGGTGATTGGAGTCCTAGATGTCTTTATCAGTCATTCACCCATTCACTCATTAAATAGACTCTAAACAGATGAAATGAGCATGATCTTATTTAATCATAAAATCACCAAACGGTGATGATTAAAAAAGATTATGTGCAATCGAAGATTCATGAACTCCTTTAAAAATCATTAACACGTAAGTGAATAAAGCGAAGCGGTTGCAGATGTTTAAAATTTCTGCAAAAACATAGCTTTCAAGCATGTGCAAAAATTTTAAACAGATGAAACAAAGTAAATTGAATTACTGGGCGATCACGGTTGCGCTCGCCGGATTTCTTTTCGGATTTGATACCATTGTTATATCGGGAGCTGATCAACCAATTCAACAATTATGGGGCACATCTCCTTGGTTTCATAGTACCTTTATTATGTCGATGGCGCTTTGGGGAACGGTGGTTGGCGCCTTGCTGGGTGGAATTCCCTGTAACATCTTTGGTCGAAAACGTACCTTGTTTTGGATCGGTGTATTATATGCTGTCTCCGCTTTTGGTTCGGGTTTAGCAACTGATCCTTATGTCTTTTCTTTCTTTAGGTTTATTGGAGGTTTAGGTGTTGGTGCTTCTTCGGTAGCTGCGCCAATATACATTTCAGAAATTGCACCAGCGGACAAGAGAGGTCGATTGGTCGCTTTGTATCAATTCAATATTGTGTTTGGTATCTTGATTGCCTTTCTCTCTAATTATGCGTTAGGCAGTAGTTTAGGAGAGAATGCCTGGAGATATATGCTCGGTATTGAAGGCGTACCCGCTCTAATTTATACCCTAATGGTGATGGGTGTTCCCAACAGTCCAAGATGGTTGATCCTGAAGAAACAAGATGAGGCAAGTGCTGGGAAAATTCTTCAGCAGCTTTATCCGAATGAAAATGTGGAAGCTATGATTCAGGAAGTTAAAAGTTCAGATGCCAGCACTTCTGCTAGTAGTACAGGTTTTTTCTCAGGCAAGTATAATATTCCTTTGCTCTTGGCCTTTTTACTGGCCTTTTTCAATCAAGCATCGGGTATCAATTTTGTACTCTATTACGCGCCTAGAATTTTCACTGAAGCAGGTATTGCTGCTGATAATGTATTGGGCGCTTCGGTACCCATAGGTATCGTTAATCTAGTCTTTACGCTTTTAGGTATGGTGCTTATTGATCGTTTGGGTAGAAAACAATTGATGATCATTGGTTCAATTGGATATATTTTAACCCTTTCCGGAGTGGCATGGGCTTTTGCAACCGGAGCGCAAGGATTTATAGTTGTTGCTTTTGTATGTGCATTTGTAGGCGCACATGCCATTGGGCAAGGAGCTGTAATATGGGTGTTTATCTCTGAAATTTTTCCAAACAAAGTTAGAGCTTTTGGTATGGCCTGGGGCTCTGGTACGCATTGGGTATTTGCTGCCCTCATAACGATGATAACACTGCCCGTACTCGAAGCCTTTTCCACAACGACGGTGTTTGTCTTTTTTGCCATTATGATGGGCTTGCAGTTGCTTTTTGTCCTCTTTATCATGCCAGAAACCAAAGGGGTACCCCTGGAGGAACTAGAAAAGCGATTAGTAAGAGAGTAGCTTTATAATATTAAAAATAAATTCCTACATTCATCAGCTCATTAACCCACTAAGTCATTGAAAAAGTACCGCATCTGTAATATCTGTGAAGCCATGTGTGGCATCGAAGTGGAAGTTGAAAATAATCAGGCCGTGGCGATTCGTCCAGATAAACTGGATCCCTTTAGTCAAGGCCATATTTGCCCCAAAGCTTATGCTTTGAAAGATGTACACGAAGATCCAGATCGACTGAAATATCCGATTAGGAAAGTAAATGGAGAATGGAAACAAATCTCCTGGGAAGAGGCTTTTCAGTACACAGCGGAGCGCTTATTGGATATCCAAGAGTCTTATGGGAAAGATGCCCTCGGTATATACCAGGGCAATCCGAGTGTCCATAATATTGGTACCATCCTGGGGGCTTTGCCCTTTTTCAAAACGTTACAAACAAAAAATCGCTACTCAGCGACTTCTCTAGACCAATTACCACATCATTTGGCTGCCGAATATATGTTTGGCAGTATGCACATGATCCCTATTCCCGATCTCAATCGAACGCAATTTTGGCTGATTTTAGGGGGCAATCCGGTGGTATCCAATGGCTCGATGATGACTGCTCCAGACATCGTCGGTCAGATGCGCGGTATTCAGGAGCGAGATGGTAAGGTCGTAGTGATTGATCCGCGGTTTACCAGAACGGCCCGAAAAGCTAGTCAGCATCTTTTTATTAGACCAGGTACAGATATTTGGCTGTTATTGGCTATGATCAACTATATTATTGACAAGGATCGAGTTGATTTAGAGACGACTAGTTCTGTGGTCGACATGGCTCAGATTCAAGAAATTGCAAAAGCAGTAGCCCCCTATACTATTGCAAAAGCAGTAGCCCAAACTGGCATTACAGCAGAAAGTCTGATCCAGCTATTTGAGGACTTTCTTGCGGCAGATTCCGCCGTCATTTACGGTCGATTGGGCGTTTCAATTACAAGTTTTGGAGCATTGAGCCAATGGGCGATCAATGTCATTAATATCCTCACGGGGAATTTCAATAAAGAGGGTGGTGTGCTTTTTTCTAACCCTGGAATACCGCTCGCGGTCAACCGCAAAAAGAAGAAGCGTTTTGCCCGCTGGCATAGTCGAGTACGGCAGTTGCCTGAATTTGCAGGAGAGTTGCCCGTTGCTGCACTCGCAGAAGAAATCCTGGAGCCAGGAGAGGGCCAGATTAAAGCTATGATTACTTCTTGCGGGAATATCGTTTTAGCGGGTACCAATGGTAAGCAAATGGATGAAGCGCTGTCGAGTTTAGATTTTATGGTTTCTTTTGATATTTACCTCAATGAGACTACTCGCCATGCGGATATCATTCTGCCCCCTGCCACTGGTTTGGAAACGGCTCATTTTAGTATGTTTTTCCAGAACTATGCGATTAGGAATACCATAAAGTTCTCAGAACCTTCGGTAGAAAAGGCAGAGGGTGCCCTATTTGATTATGAAATCTTTGATCAGCTCCTAACGGCCCTTGAAAAAGAAAAAGCCAAACGAGCCGGTGTACCTTTTGAACCAAAACAAAGACCTAATCTCGAGCAAACGCTAGATTTTATGCTGAGCCAAGGGCCTCATGCCTATACAATTGCAGAGCTCAAGAAACATCCTCACGGAATCGATCTCGGACCCTTGATGCCACAAGCACTAGCACAAAAGCTGCAAAACCAGGAGCCTCTAATCGATCTGTTTCCTGAGCTTTATCAAAAAGATTTTCAGAGATTAGCACAAGCCTCTGTGCCTGCATTAGACCAACTATTGTTGATTAGTCGCAGAAGCCTCCGATCTATGAATAGTTGGCTACATAATAGCGAGCGCATGGTCAAAGGACCAGTGATTTGTACGGCTCAAATCCATCCCATTGACGCTCAAAAGCGCCATGTAGAAGACGGCCAAAAAGTGACGGTCAAAAGTAGAATTGGCGAAATCGAAATACAAGCAGAAATTACCGAAGAGGTTGGATTGGGTACCATCTGTATACCGCACGGTTGGGGCCATAATCGGTCAGGAACTGCACAGCGAGTCGCTGCTCAAAATGCGGGGGCCAGCTATGCTGATCTAGCCGATCAAGAGGCCCTGGATGATTTATGCGGGAATGCAGCCCTAAGCGCACTTCCAGTAGAGGTCTTAAATAGCTCGATAGACGCGGAGTGAAGAATGGTGTAAATAATACAAACCTAGCACCTGGTTTCTGACATATAGCACATACCACATACCACATACCACATAATGCATAACCATATAAGGGATTATAAGGGCATTTAAGGTTTTTTGAACCACATAGGGCAGATAGGAAACATAGAAATCCTGAACCACATAATACATAGCACATAACACATACCACATACCACATAATGCATAACCATATAAGGGA
>JBELML010000067.1:0-32537 GCA_042095835.1 Saprospiraceae bacterium | reverse complement strand
AATGACAAAAATGAAGATGCTAGAGCGGTTTTGAATTGGAGTGTCAGTTGAATTTATAAAAAATTGCAGTTGAATTTTTTTTGGTGCAAGCCTGTCCCGACTTTAGATCGGGAAGATTCCATTAAAATCGAAAAGTTATTTTTTGGCTATTACTAAAGATATATAGCAAATCCATGATTAGACATCGAGAGGATCTTTGCAAAGTTTTAAGCACTTTTAAACCAACTCGATCATATTTCTACCCAATTTAACCTTACCTATTTTTTCCAAGCGTTTTAGAAGGCGAGATACAGCTTCTCTGGAAGCGTGTAGATCATGTGCGATTTCTTGATGAGTGGACTGAATGATTCTACTTTTTGTAACGATTGATTTTTGCTCCAGATACTTCAATAAACGCTCATCCATATTTGTAAAAGCGATACTATCGATGACTTTCACCAACTCCATCATGCGCTCATCATAGGCCCGCATGGCAAAATTTTTCCAGGAGGCAAATTGGCTCATCCAACTTTCCACCTTTTGAGTAGGTATACCAACAATAGTCGTTTCCTCCTCTGCAACTGCTCGAATGGCACTTCTTTTATTCGCTAAGCAGCAGGAAAAAGACATAGAGCAGGCTTCTTTCGGTTGTAGGTAATAGAGGAATAATTCGTTGCCTTCATCATCTTCTCTTGACACCTTTATACTACCACGAACAACTAAGGGGACCATCTTGATATAACTTTCAAAATCCATGATCACCTCTCCTTCCTGAAAGGTATGTAATTTTCCATTCGCAATAATTTCCTCTTGCAAAGCAGGCTCAGAAAGCTGTGGAAAATAAGTCCTGAGTATATCTGAAATTTCAGATGACATATCCATATTTTTTAAAAATCAATCCGCAGTTGAAAGTAAGAACATTCTAAAAATTAAAAAAGATGAGTTTCGTCAGTACAAGGTCTATCATGGCTTCCTATTTCGCCAATCCTTTTTCAGCTTGCTAAGGGCTTCGGGCGTAATGCCCAGATAGGAAGCAATCATACGCTGAGGTACTCGTTGTACGATATCAGGATAGGTATCAATAAAATGTTCGTAGCGCTGTATAGCTGTGGCACTCATGAGCATAATGATTCTGGTTTGTAAAACATAAAGCCGCTTTAGTATACGCTGGAAATGGGGTTTATCTTCCTTATCCTTTTCAAGGATCATCAACTCACTATCTTCGAGTGCGTCAATAAATAACTCACTTGGTAGATTAGGTGGAGTGCTATCAGCTGCCGTCCAACCTTCAGGAGCAAACATATAAATGTGTTCTTTACCCTTATCATCGATGGCATAACAGCGAAGGAGTCCAGCTTGAACAATAAATATCTTAGAGTTCAATTCTCCTTTGGTCTGTAAAATTTGTCCTTTTTTAACGAATTGATGCTTCAAATTGATGCTTGTTGAAGTCCTGACAAGATAAAGGATAGGAATAGATATTCCGAATTCTTAGAAAAGGAACTTCAAAGCCTCTACAATCCCATCATAGCTGAGTGTTTAGATATTATTGGCGTTCGGCCAATAATTAATGTACTTTTGGCCCTTCATTAAATCTGTTATTGGACAGTAATCTATAATATGACATTCGAAGCATTAAAAATAATGCCGCCTATTTTGAAAGCATTGGCGGAACTAGGATATGAAAAAGCGACCCCAATTCAAGAGCAAGCCATCCCTCATGTATTAGATCGCAAAGACTTAATTGCCTGTGCCCAGACGGGAACAGGTAAAACAGCCGCCTTCTCAGTACCCATGCTGCAATTGATGGAAAAGATAGAAGGCAAACAAGCGAACAAACCAACTTTACGCGGACTCATACTCACACCGACCAGAGAACTGGCGATCCAAATTGATCAGAGTATACACGAGTATGGAAAACACACCTCCATAAAACACACTGTAATTTTTGGCGGCGTTAATCAGAAGCCACAAGTTGAAAAACTGAAACGAGGTGTACACATCTTAGTAGCTACTCCTGGTCGACTTCTTGACCTCATCGGACAAGGATATATCGACCTCTCCACCATCAAAATATTTGTCTTGGACGAGGCAGATCGTATGCTGGATATGGGCTTTATCCACGATATCCGTAAGGTCTTAAAGCTTCTACCTGAGCAGCGTCAATCCCTGTTTTTCTCGGCTACGATGCCTAATTCGATTGTTTCTCTTTCCAAGGATATACTCAATAATCCTGTGAATGTAGCGGTGACACCAGTCTCTTCGACCGCAGAAACTGTAGAGCAAGAGATCTATTACACCAATAGAGACCTCAAAAGATCACTCCTCCTCCATATATTGAAAAATCCGGACTTAGATCAGGTCTTGGTTTTTAGCCGAACAAAACATGGAGCAGATAAACTCGTGCGATATTTAAGCAAGGAGCGAATCGAAGCAGCTGCAATCCACGGAGATAAAAGCCAAAACCACCGACAAAGGGTACTCAAACTTTTCAAAGAAAAGAAAATGCGCGTCCTGGTGGCAACAGATATCGCCGCTCGAGGTATTGATATCGAATCGCTTGAACAAGTGATTAACTACGATGTTCCCAACGAGCCAGAAACCTATGTACACCGCATCGGTCGCTCTGGTAGAGCAGGTAGAGCTGGGCGTGCCCTATCCATCAGCGAGCCAGAGGAAAATGCTTATGTAAAAGACATTGAGAAGTTGATTGGTAAGTCCATCACCGTGATCAAGGACCACCCTTTTCCTCAGACGGATCGTCCTATGACCGCAGCTGAAAAAAAGGAGTGGAACAAAGAAAAACAAAGACGCAAACAGGAGTTTTTTGCTAATCGAAAGAAGAATAGCAATCGGAACAAGGGAAGACGAAACTAGGTTACTATTTTCTGGCTCCCTCCTGATCAAAATGCCTTGCCATTCTTTGATCATTCGCGTCGTAATCAAATAAGGTATACGCCCGCCCATTATCTTTCCGATTGACCAAGTGCCCTTCTGTGGTATGATAACTCAGCTTAATCATACGACCTAGTTGGTCATATTCGTAGGAAACGGAGTGGAAACCTCGGGTTCGGTGAATGCTGGCTTGACCATCTACTGCAAAATAAGCTAAGCGGGTTCTTCTATTCCCTGTTGCATCCCACTCGATTTTGAGATGGTGGTAGCCAGCCTGTTGGTGTACGGTAGCTTCTCCATTTTCATCATAAAACCAACGTTCAGCAAGGTTGCCAAATTGATCATAAGCCGTTTGGCTTTTGCAGATACCGTATTTATTAAAAATAGCCTGCCCTTTCTCATCCTGATTTTCAAGTCCTACTTCGTAGCCATATTCGTTGATACTTTGGAGTCCCATAGCGACATCGGGACCGTTACCCTTTTCGGGGGCACCCGTCTTATCTAGCACGGTCCATGACAGCAGATGCCCCTGAGCATTGGTGCGAATTCTATCTTGGGCAGCTCCGGTCGAATTTTCCACCAAATTGCCCTCTTGGTCTATGTTTTGCATAAGCGCAATATGGCCTAAGTAATCAAAAGTGAGTCTCAATCGATAAAACTCAAAGCTAGGTCGTATGCGTACATTTTCCTCATTTTGATCAAAACGATCCTCAATGACGGAGCCATCGTCTTGGTAGCTCCAGTGGTATTGATAAATCTTCCAACTATTGGTGATTCGATTACCTCGCTCATCCAAAAAGTACAGGGCGCTACGCCTCCCCAAATCGTCGAGCTGGTATTGCATAACAGCGCATTTGCCCAAAACACTGCATGCCTTTTGCGCTGTGTTATAAAATCGAATAGACTCCTCATCGGTAGTATAGCGAAACTCCATTCGATGAGCCAACATAAAATGATTGGCGGTATGATTGGGTTCGCGTGGTGTAGGACCATTATAAAAGGCTATAGATTGTAGCCTCTGCTTGCTATCATAGGTCAATCGGTAGTGATTGCGCTGCATGGCCTCTTCCTTAGATAGCGCTACGCTACCCCTAATGGGAGAAAGTGGTGTCTCGATAAATTCCAGGGTAGAATAATAGAAAGTAGGATCAGCGGCTAGTGTTGAAATATCCTCTTGTGCCCCGGCCAATAAAAAGATCATGGCATATAATACGTGCATCATTTTTTGCAACAAAGAAGCTACTAAATCAACAAAAGCCCATAAAAGCCGAGGCTTTGCTGGTTTCAATTTATAAATTGCTACTCTTTTGCTGCGCTACGTACTGCTTTGGTGTCAATTGGGTCTCTTTTTTGAATGCTCTAAAAAAGGTAGACTTCGATTGAAAACCACATTGTTGACCAATAGCTTCAATCGTCAGCAGGGCATTTTGAGGATCAAGTAAGGCTTGTTTGGCCCGCTCAATCCGAAATCGATTGATGTAATCTTTGAACCCTATACCTAAATAATGATTGATGGCTTGTGATAAATAGCTGGGGTTGGATTGGATGTTTTGCGCGACTTCCTTTAGGCTGAGGTCTGCTTGTAAATACAGTTCCTCTTTTTGGATATATTCAGAGAGTCTGGCAATAAGCTTGGCATATTGATCTTGATCCAGAGGACTGCTAGCATATTTGAGCGGAGGCAGAAAACTAGCGCCTCCATTGACCAGTAGCGCGATCACGGCCAATAGCAGGATGACCACCGATAGGAAGACAATATCGACGGGCCATTCAATCATAGAATAGCCGCTTATTTGATAAAGCCAAGGATAAAGTACATTCGAAAATTGATGGAAAAGATAGAAAACCACCAGGACGACAAGTAAGATATTGAGGAGCGTCTGCTTTGGAAGATTGGTATTCCGTCTGCGAAACTGCCAATACTCATAAGCCGACAGCAGTAAAAAGGAAAGCGGAAGCAAGGTACTATTCAAAAGCGATTCGGCATTAAGCCAGTAATTGAATGCCCCAGGGCGACTATCTGCGTAGAAACGATCTAAAAGCAGCTGCTTTTCGGCACTATCCAAGCCTAATCCATGATAATTTTGGTAAACAATCAGTACAAATAAACCAGCCAACAGTACCCAATGACCAATACGTAGTCGAAAAGGAGCTCGAGTAACCGAGTACACAAAAAACAATAAACAGGGATAGAGGAGGTGGTTGTAATAGTGCCCAGGCAGATAAAGAAAGGAGAAGCTATACATCAGCTGGCTATGGAGCAAAGTTTTATACAGCAATTCATAACCCAGAAATAGGAGCAATACATACAAGTAGCCGTAGCCATCTCCTCTCCCAATAGTACTCAACAAAAAGAAAAGCCCTAGGAATAAAGCTATTCCAGCATGAGTAAAACCTAGTATGGTGATCAAGTCGATCAGTTTTTCAAAAAGGGTTTTCTATAAACAAGCTTATTCTCTTTTTGAATAGTCAACAGATAATAGCCTACCGGCAAGTTGCCCGTTGGTATAGATGATGCGGATTGCAAGGCTCCTCGCTTCACAAATTTGCCATCGTAAGTATATATGACAAATTGAAAATCTGCTTGATCCGTAGTTTTTAGATTGACAAATAATTCTTGATGGACAGGATTGGGATAAACACTGACTTCTTCGGAGCTAAGATCATCGGTCCCAACCGAAATCAATTCATTTTTAGGAATCAATTTCCAGTCTTGGGCGGTAGTACCATTGGCTGGCCAGATTTTTATATTCGTACCACTAGCTGGGTTGTTCCCGTCAAGGTCCAGATAGAGATTGTTGGGCAAATTACTAATGATGTGCACATATCCATCTCCTGCATCTGCTATTAGCCATTGCTGTGCGGGTGTACCATTGGGTGTATACTGCCAGACCGTAGTGCCCGGAGCATTATTAGCGTACATCACATCCAATGCTAAGCTACTATGTACAGCGGTAATCGTATAGATTCCTGTCACGGGGTTTTGCGTAAAGGAGAACTGCTGATTCTCTCCTAAGTCCAAGTCATTTTGCTCGAAATTAGCCGAATTATTTAAGGAAGAATTCGCTATTTCACCAACCTTCCCGCTTGATCTACTTTGAATATAATAGATGCCATTTTCTACTTCAAATTCTGTAGGCGGCTCAAGTTGATTGATCCAATCTTCAATCACTTGGACAGCTGCTTCATCAATTACATTTTTAGATAATGGCGGCATGGATATGGCGGGATCGGCGCTGTTCATTCGGTGATATAGGATAGATTTTCCAGCATCGCCACCGTAGATGATTCTTTCATCTGGTATACCCAAGCGCTCATTAATTCCGGCATTAAGTAAGCCAGTCTGTTCCGTAGTCAGAGGTAGTCTTAAATCAAAATCTGCTCTATTGGCCGTTTCTGCTCTATGACAATAGCTACAATTGAGATCCAGGTAGGACCTAGCGCGCTCTTCAAGAGAAGCCTCTAGGTCATCAATTGCTTTATAGGTAAGGATATTCTCTGCATCAGCTGGACTGATGGGCGTTTCAATAAAACCCAAGCCACTCAAAGTGACCAATTGATTAGAACTAATTCCAGATGGATAGGTAAACTCGGTATTCAGGTACCTGGATTTCAAGCCGAGGCTTCCTCCAGTTACCGTTTTATGGCAGGTTTGACATTCGGCTACTCCAGGATACTGCCAGGTCTGTATTCTACTACCGCCATCAGCTTCCTGGATCATAATATCTTCTTCAAGTCCCGTTTCTAGGAGTACGGCATCGGTACCATCTTCGTTCCATTTATAGGATAGGAAATAGAATTTGCCACTACTTGTTTTTATAGAAAATCTAGTTTCTAGGCGTTTCATTTCCGAGGGATTCGTTTCGTCTACAGGCAAGTCGAAATGTTTAATGATGATCGTGCCGGCAGGGAAATCCCAATCGCCTTCTTCAGAGAATTGAATGCGCTCTTGATCAGCATCTGGAGTTCCGTCGTTGGGAATACCAATCCATCGTTTTTTGATGGCACCATCCGACCAGAAAGACTCGATCAAAGCATAGGGAATAAATCCAGTAGATGGCTCTAGGTTTTCTAAATCAGAAAAGGCGCCAGTTTCAGATAAAAGTAGAGGGATATCTAGGGAAAAAGCCTCGGTAGCTTTTATTTTATACAAGGTAGAATTGAGCAACTTCATGATATACAATTCGCCCTCATTATCCTCCCCAAATGATATAATATCCGTAGACGTAAAGTTGCCTATTTGCTGATACTCTCCGGTGACAATATCTACGGTCCATATCTCCTCGCCTACGCCATAGTCTGCACAGATATATTTACCATAAAGTTCGGGGACCTCGGAGCCTCGATATACAAATCCACCAGTCAAGGAGTTGGCATCTGCTCGATCAAATTGAGCGAGAGGCGGGGCGTGCGGCATTTCATTATAAAGCTCCGTCATGCAGCCCTCGGTATTAAAGGCCGTGGCTTCAAAAACGGGCCAGCCATAATTTTTCCCACCTTCTACCACGTTGATTTCTTCGTGAACGCCACCACCCACTTCGCCGATATAGAGTTTTCCGGTCACTCGATCTTTTGTCATGCGATGTGGACTTCGATGCCCTAATGTCCAATATTCTTCAAAGTTGCTACCCTCTGGGCTGAGAAAGGGATTGTCATTGGGTATCCAATAACCTTGTCCTGTGATTTCATCTGAGAAACCAGCATCTTCGGGCATTGTCCTGAGGGGCGGATGGCTTTTGGTAGCGTCTAAATCTACATCTAGTCTCAGTACTCCTCCATCTAAATTGTTGACGATATCTTGAGCATGTACAAATCTTCCTTGGTCGCCAGTAGTTAGGTATAGAAATCCATCATCTCCAAATAGTAATCCACCACCTCGGTGTCCTGTTCCCCACATTTTGAGTTGTAGCATGAGGAATTCAGAGTCTTCAAATACCTCAAGGCTAAGGGGATCCATACTATACCTGGATAAAATCAAATAATTGCCAAAATCTCCTGATTCTGTGCAAGACTGCTGTCCTGGATAATCGGGAAAGTCATTGCCATTGGCATCCTTGGTAGAATAAAAAACATAAAAGTGATTAAATCCTGCTTGGCCAAAACGAGGGTGGAGGGCCATGCCCAAAAAGCCACCATCCCATACCACACCAACCTTGTTGGAGAGGTCTAAGATCAAGTGTTTTTCCTTGACCTCTGGATCTTTATCAAACCAATAAATCTTACCGTCTCTTTGGCCAATAATGATCTTCCCTCCACTCGGAATTTCATTAAAAGTCAGTGGCGAATCAAAGGTAATATTCGGAAAGGCTGGCTCATAGGGAAGATTCCCAGTAGGAATGAGATCTGGAAAACTGTTATTCAAAAATGGTTCGAAAGGTTCGGCCTTGTCCATACCTAATGGCGGAGCGATGGTCGTAAGTCCCAAACCAAATAGGATAGCCAGTACAAGGATAATCTTAATGCCTGGATTGCGGAATGATGATTTCAAGCCTCTTTGTTTGTTTTAGTTTGTACAAATGTAGAAAGTAGTTCTAGCTAGTCGTTTTATATCAAATTAATGCTGGGGAGCACATAAACCACTAGCTTCAACTAAAGTACAAAAAATGAGGAGTCGACAGGAAAAACTAGTGGTGATTCCAGGTTTCCAAAAAAAATCTACTATAATACAATTATACCATCTCCGATCATAATGATTTCTGCGGATAACAGGCTGTCTTCACAGCGCCTAGTCATGATGCTCGCCTATCTTGAAGAATGGACCTGTTTTTAAATATTAATTACGGTGGTTTAGTGTTCAGGCTCCAAATGAATTCATTTGCTTAAAGAAGTGTGCCTTTAGGTACACGATACAGGTAAAACAGACGATAAAAGTGTTTTAGTAACAGCCAAAAAACAACTTACCGATTTTGATGGAATCTTCCCGATCTAAAGTCGGGACAGGCTTGCCCCAATACCGCGCCTGCCTACCGAAGCTTCGGCGCAGGCAGGTTAAAAAGCTCTTTATGCCACAGGCATAAGCTAGGCAGAATGCCCTGCATTGCCTACGTTTTTTGCCTTATCTTGGCACGAATTTATCCCGACCTTGCGTCGGGAATCTTCTCGATCAAAATGCGGAGCTTATTCTTTGTCCGTTACTTAACTTGTGCCGTTAGGTACAAAATAGACCATTAGAAAGACTGTTGGTGCAATACCTAATAGCAGTACCTTTTTTAAGGCATTGCACCAAAAGTTATAGATAGCACTTCTTCTTCCAATGGTTGCTAGGCATTATCTTTTGCTCACCTAATGGAATCAATTTTACTGCTCTATTTAAAAAATAACCGTTAGTAACGGCTACTAACGGTTAGCAATGGATAAAACGATGGGAGGGAAGGAGCCACCCCTTCCAAAAAGTCACCATACCATACCACACCAAGCTCGTTGGAGAGGTCTATGATCAAGTGCTTTTCCTTGCCCTTCGGGTTTTCATAAAACCCCTAAATCTTACCATCTCTTTGGCCAATAATGATCTTCCCTCCACTCGAGATCTCATTAAAAGTCATTGGCGAATCAAAGGTAATATTCAACAAAAGCCCAAAGGGATCTCATGTAAACATGAACCTAAGTCTATAATCGATATTTATGATTTAACACTAGCAGTAATCGATTTCATCGATAGTTCATCGTTTAATTCAATCTAATTTTCCGGCATCAATTGCTATCTTTGAAGGCGATTCTACTGAATTTAAAATAGAACCAAAAAACTAAATAAATATGTCCGAAGGAAAAGATCCTAATCAGAGTAATGGAGCAGGAAAATGCCCATTCCCTCATGCTCATAAGAGCACTGCTGGTAGCGGTACAGCCAACCGAGACTGGTGGCCCAATGAGTTGAAACTCAATATTCTTCGCCAACATTCTGCAGAGTCCAACCCTATGGGTGACGACTTCAACTATGCCGAAGAGTTCAAATCACTAGACCTAGCAGCCGTTAAAAAAGATATCATCGATCTGATGACCACCTCTCAGGAATGGTGGCCTGCAGATTATGGGCACTACGGTCCATTTTTTATCCGTATGGCTTGGCATAGTGCAGGCACCTACCGTACTAGCGACGGTAGAGGAGGTGCAGGTACTGGTACCCTTCGCTTTGCGCCCCTCAATAGCTGGCCTGATAATACCAACTTAGACAGAGCGCGCCTACTATTATGGCCCGTCAAACAAAAATACGGTAGAAAGCTGTCCTGGGCAGACCTTATGGTTTTGACAGGAAACTGTGCCTTAGAATCTATGGGTTTCAAAACCTTTGGATTTGCTGGCGGTCGGGAAGATGTTTGGGAACCAGAGCAGGATGTCAACTGGGGCCAGGAAAGAGAATGGCTGACAGATCACCGTCACACAGGTAAGCGCGAATTGGCACAACCTCTAGGGGCTACCCAAATGGGACTGATCTACGTAAATCCTGAAGGTCCTAACGGACAACCTGATCCATTAGCTGCGGCGCACGATATCCGCATCACCTTCGGTCGAATGGCTATGAACGATGAAGAAACGCTTGCTTTGATTGCAGGTGGACATACCTTTGGTAAAGCGCACGGCGCAGCCAGTGACGCAGAGTTTTTAGCACCTGAGCCAGCGGGAGCGACTATCGAAGAGCAAAGTCTTGGCTGGAAAAACAGCTACAAAACCGGTATGGGAGCAGATACCATTACCAGTGGTTTGGAAGGTGCCTGGACAAAAACCCCAACAAAATGGAGTAATGACTACTTCGACCACTTATTCGGTTACGATTGGGAATTGACCAAGAGTCCTGGTGGTGCCAATCAATGGACGCCAAAAGGTGGAGCTGGTGCAGGTACGGTGCCTGATGCTCATGATCCAAATATGCAGCATGCTCCAATGATGTTCACTACTGATTTGGCTTTGAGAATGGATCCTATCTACGCTCCTATTGCTAAGCGATTCCACGAAAACCCAGATGAATTTGCGGATGCTTTTGCTAGAGCTTGGTTCAAGTTGACCCACCGTGATATGGGCCCACGCTCCCGTTATTTAGGAGCAGAAGTTCCTGAAGAAATTATGATTTGGCAAGATCCTATTCCAGCAGTAGACCACGACTTGGTGGATGCGGCAGATATTGCTCATTTAAAAGCAGAAATCTTAGCTACTGGCCTATCGGTAGCTGAACTCGTATCTACGGCTTGGGCTTCTGCATCTACCTACAGAGATTCTGATAAAAGAGGTGGTGCGAATGGTGGTAGACTACGATTGTCTCCACAAAAATTCTGGGCAGTCAATAATCCAGTACAATTAGACGGTGTATTGGCGAAGCTAGAAAAAGTAAGCACGGAGTTCAATAATGCTCAAGGGGGAAACAAAGCGATTTCTTCGGCAGATATGATCGTATTAGGTGGCTGTGCCGGAGTAGAAAAAGCAGCTAAAGATGCTGGCTACGACATCACAGTGCCATTTACACCTGGTAGAGGAGATGCTACACAAGAACATACAGATCTTGATTCTTTTGCGCTACTAGAGCCCAAAGCAGATGGCTTCCGCAACTATCAAAATGATACCAGCATGGCCGCAGAGGAGCAGCTAATCGACAAGGCACAGTTGATGTCTTTGACGGCTCCTGAAATGACGGTATTGGTAGCAGGTATGCGCGTTTTAGATACCAACTTCGATGGTTCTAAGCACGGTGTCTTTACGGATAAGCCTGGGCAGTTGACCAACGATTACTTTGTCAATCTACTAGATATGCGCACCAAGTGGGCGGCGACCTCAGATGCGCAAGATAAGTTCGAAGGACGGGACCGCGTGACCGGCGCCTTAAAGTGGACAGGTACTAGAGTAGATTTGATCTTTGGTTCAAACTCTGAGCTACGTGCCATCGCTGAAGTATACGGATGCTACGATGGACAAGAGAAATTTGTACACGACTTCGTGGCAGCCTGGGATAAGGTGATGAATCTTGATCGCTTCGATCTTAAATAGGACTTTTTAGTTCTCTTGATTATAAGCAACAGCAAAGAGAGGTGGTCCATATCTATGGGCTGCCTTTTCTTTTGAGAATGAGAGATATACCTTTTTGCTTAAGTCTCAGGGGCATTAAGTAACAGTGGTTTTTATCTTTTTGATTACTTTCTGGAATTTTAAATAGGAGAGGAATTAAATTCAGCTAAGAAGATTTTTTATACCCAAAATGATTAACCCCTGTAAACCTATGTTTAGAGGAACTAGTATCCATATTTATAAGTTTCTCCCCATCATCTATGAAAAATGGAAATTCCCTATTGATTAAAACGGAGGGAAACCCTAAAATATACCTGTAAATGAAAATGAGAAAATCCCACAATTTCCCGCCTGGTGACTGTCCGGGGGCGGCCCCAAAGAAAATAAGGATTATATAAATACAAAATGTGATACCACTGATTAAAAAGACAATGCTATAATATTCACTTACAATATTTTAGATTTTAATGTAGCGAGAAAATTAAAATAGTGTAATCCTAGGTGTATTAGTATTGCCTTTATCTACTTTTCCAGCTCGCCTAATTTTTTAAAAGCAGCGCTATTTAAAGTATCTTTTTCAAGAAAAGCAAAAAGTTCGTAGTCCAATCGCTTTGATGGAGAGGTATTACTATTGATTGATGAGGTGATAACTTTCGGGCCACAGCTAATTAAGCTCAATAGGACAATGACCAGGGGAGCAAGTTTTTCATTAAAGGTAGTTTCTAAGACCTGAATACTATAATTGAAAAAGCCACCCAGGATTGAATCCCAGATGGCTTTATTAGAGGTCGGTAGCGGATTTGAACCGCTGTAGGAGGTTTTGCAGACCTCTGCCTAACCGCTCGGCCAACCGACCACTTGTGTTTATTTATAACGGATCGCAAATCTAATTGTTTTCCATTGAAAAGTCTAGTAGTTTGTTTAGATTTTTTATCCTACTCCTTACTTTCAGACCTTAATTGCATTTGTAAACGGAATTTCTCTTCCAATTGTTCCATCGGGTAGCGACTTTTGAGCCGATACTGCAAATGTAATGCCTCCGTTACCTTTTTACTATAATACACCAAACCCAAGCCTTTGGCGTATATTTCTATACCAGCATACTCCTGCTCCAATACGCCTTCTTTATCATAAGCCACCAACTCTTTCAGCTCAAACAAAAGAGCATCGTAGTTTTCTCCCGCCAACTGGAAACTGGTATCCCGCAGATAGCGCCTATTTTTAATCACCGACAATACCGCTCCCGAATCTAGTGGGCTGGTCCAGTCAACGTGGTAGAGAAAGATGCCACCATTTTCTCGTACCTGAAAAGGAAACACATCGTCATGGATGACATTAACCGGAATTTGAATTTGGGTATCCGTCGCCGTATCTGTTTCGTAAAGGAATAAATCATCCAAGACCATGCCCGCATTGGTCATCGATTCGTTGGAAAGCTGCTGTGGAATCAAATCATTTTCATAATAAGTCCCCGTAAGGTTCACATTGCCATCCTGAATAATGGAGCGATAATACCAATAAGCAGGTCCACTTGGGGTATTGCCTTGAGGACTATATTCATAAACGAGGCCATCTTTTAAGGCTTTGAGTGGAAAATAATAGTTGCGGATATCTTTCGACTTATTTTCTGACTGACAAGCTTGCAGAAAAAGAAAAAACAAACTGCCAATTAGGATGATTATTGTTCTCATATTTGCATAAACCTGAAATGAATTAGCTTTGTTGTATAATGAAATGCCAATCTGTCAGAATAGAGGCTACTTAGCTACCAATGGTACGGATTCTGACGTTAGTAAATTATACAGCTAAGACAAACGCATTAGATGAAAACTTAAATAGGAATTGTTATTACTGAAAGTCAAGTTTAATGAAGGTCAAAGTGAAGTGCGGGCGGCTGCCTAGGCATTGTCTGAGCGGAGCGAGTTTGGCTAGGCAAGATTTTTTTGCTTCGTTTTTGTATCGAATGATCCCGAAGTAAATTCGGGAAAGATGCTAGAGCGGGTTTGAATTGGAATTTCAGTAAAATTTAAAAAAATTATGGTGTGACTTTTTGCTGCGTCTGCTTTAGTATACAATTGGATTTCCCACATTTCCAAATCGGAAGTATTATCTTTGGGCTCCAATTTTGATGATAAACCGTCATACCCAATTAGAAACAAAGAAATAATAACAGCTATATGTTAGGAGGTTTAGGAAAGTCTTTGAAAAGCATCTTCGGTACCAAGTACGACCGAGACGTGAAAACTTATTCCCCTGTAGTAGAGGAGATCAACGAGGTGTACGAAAGCCTCAGCGGCTTAAGTAATGATGAACTTCGGAATAAAACAGCAGAATTTAGAGCGCGTATTAAAGAGTACCTCTCAGATATTGATGCAGAAATTGCCAAGGTAGAAAAGGAAATCGAAGACACCGATGACCTCTTCGCCAAAGAGGAACTATTCAAAGAAGTAGATGAGCTCAAAAACGAAAAAGATAAAGAACAAGAGGGCGTCTTAAAAGAAATATTACCAGCTGCCTTTGCGGTAGTCAAAGAAACCGCGAGGCGTTTCTCCCAAAACGAAACCCTCGAAGTCACCGCAACGGAACACGACCGTGAAATGGCCGCTAAAAAAGGAAAAACCTATGTGACCATAGAAGGTGACAAAGCCATTTGGAAAAACTCCTGGCAAGCTGCGGGTGGTGATATCACCTGGAATATGATCCACTACGATGTACAGCTTATCGGTGGTATGGTACTCCATGATGGCAAGATTGCTGAGATGGCAACCGGTGAAGGTAAAACCCTGGTGGCTACCTTACCCGCTTACCTCAACGGACTCACCGGAATGGGTGTACACGTGATCACGGTCAACGATTATCTGGCACGACGCGATGCAGAATGGGTAGGTCCAATTTTCGAGTTCTTATTATTGACCATCGACTGTATCGACAAGTACAAACCGCACTCTCCCGATCGTATCAACGCCTACCGCTGCGATATCACCTATGGTACCAACAACGAGTTTGGTTTCGATTACCTGAGAGACAATATGGTGCGTACGATCGATGAGAAAGTACAAGGCAAACATCACTTCACCATGATCGATGAGGTCGACTCGGTTTTGATTGATGAAGCCCGTACTCCTTTGATCATATCTGGCCCCGTACCCCAAGGTGCTGAAGAACAAGAATACATTGAGCTACGTCCTTTTGTCGAAAGACTCATCGCCGCTCAGCGCCAACTCGCTACTCAATTTCTTTCGGAAGCCAAAAGCTTATTTGGCGCAGGCGTGACGGGTTATAATGAAGGCGAGTCTGGTATGGCCATTTTGAGAGCCTTCAGAGCACTTCCTAAATACCGCCCACTTATTAAGTTTTTGAGTGAAGATGGTGTAAAAGTTACCCTCCAAAAAGCGGAGAACTTCTACATGCAGGAGCAGAATAAAAATATGCACCTCGTAGATCAAAAGCTCTATTTCACCATCGATGAAAAGAACCGTCAGGTAGAATTGACCGATTATGGTACAGAATACCTCTCAGGTTTTACCAATGATAAAGACTTCTTCATCATTCCCGATATTACGGCTACGATGGTGAGTATCGATACCGATGACTCCATGGATGCGACCGCTAAGGCAGAAGCTAAAACCAAACTTTCTCAGGATTTTGCGATTAAAGCGCGGCGTCTGCATGCCATGAGCCAACTCCTGAAAGCTTATACCTTATTTGAGCGCGATTCAGAATATGTAGTCATCGATAATCAGGTGAAAATTGTAGATGAGCAGACTGGTCGTATGATGGAAGGTCGCCGCTACTCTGATGGTCTACACCAAGCACTCGAAGCAAAGGAAAATGTAAAGATTGGTGATATCACTCAAACCTATGCAACGGTGACCTTGCAGAACTACTTCCGGATGTACCACAAACTATCTGGTATGACCGGTACTGCCGAAACCGAAGCAAGTGAGCTTTGGGAGATCTATAAACTTGATGTAGTGGTTATCCCTACCAATCGTCCGATTCAAAGAGACGATAGAGAAGATCTTGTTTTCAAAACAGAACGAGAAAAGGTCAATGCGGTCATCAATGATATTGAGGAGTTAAGTGCGGCAGGAAGGCCCATCCTGGTAGGTACCACCTCCGTTGAGATTTCAGAACGCTTGAGTAGATTCCTGCAGCGCAGAGGTATCAAGCATAATGTACTGAATGCCAAGCAGCACCAAAGAGAAGCAGAAATTGTAGCAGAAGCCGGTAAACCTGGAAACGTCACTATCGCTACCAACATGGCCGGTCGTGGTACAGATATCAAGCTTTCACAAGAGGTAAAAGATGCAGGTGGTCTGGCCATTATTGGTACTGAAAGACACGATTCTCGACGCGTTGACCGACAGTTGCGTGGTCGTGCCGGACGTCAAGGAGACCCAGGTAGCTCTCAGTTTTACGTCTCCTTGGAAGATAATTTGATGCGCCTCTTTAATTCTGAACGAATTGCCAAAGTGATGGACCGTATTGGCCATGAAGATGGAGATGTCATCCAGCACTCTATGGTCACCAAGTCGATTGAGCGCGCCCAGAAAAAGGTAGAAGAAAACAACTTTGGTATCCGCAAGCGCCTACTGGAGTATGATGATGTAATGAATATTCAGCGGGAGGCCATCTATAAGAAAAGAGATAATACACTTTTTGGCGATAGATTATCTGTGGACTTGAACAATATGTTCACCGCAATGATCGACACCGTGGGGCGTAGTCATAAAGAGGAGGGCGGCAGCTACCAAACCTTTAAACAAGATGCGCTTAGTACTTTGGGTATAGACCCGGGTATCATGTCTGTAGAATTTGATTCTCTAGAGACGGATGCCGTAGTCGAGAAATTGAGTCAAGATTTCGACGAGTATTACAACCGAAAAGGAGAACAAATTTCTGAGGTGCTATTACCTCAAATCAAAAACATTCACGAGACCCAAGGCCATCGCTACAAACGGCTCTTGATCCCCTTCACAGATGGTAGGTCTAAGCCTTATAATATCACCGCAGAATTGGAGGACGCCGTCAAATCGAATGGTAGCTCTATCATGCGCGATATTGAAAAAGCGGTAACGCTGGCCATTATTGATGAAAAGTGGAAAGAGCATTTGCGTGCTATGGACGAACTGAAGGAATCTTCTTCCTCTGCTTCATTTGAGCAAAAGGATCCATTGGTCGTCTATAAAATGGAAGCCTATAAGTTATTTGAGGAGCTAGTCTTCGAAATCAATGAGGAGGTCACCTCATACTT
Organism: Saprospiraceae bacterium; assembly: GCA_042095835.1. Taxonomy (GTDB): domain Bacteria; phylum Bacteroidota; class Bacteroidia; order Chitinophagales; family Saprospiraceae; genus DATFKA01. The sequence goes on along the minus strand of JBELML010000067.1, from coordinate 15,415 downwards.
ATCAAAAGGTACCCTCATTTTTGCAGATGGAACCACTCTAGAGCAAGCTCGAGAAGCCAGGACAGACCTTAGCAAGACTCGTACCAATAAACAAGAAGAACGCGCTCAAGCAGCTCGACGTAGAGCAGCAGCATCTGCCGGTCGTGGCCCTAGCAAACCACAAACCATCCGACGTACCGAGAAGAAGGTAGGTAGAAACGATCCTTGTCCTTGTGGTAGTGGTAAAAAGTATAAAAAATGCCATGGAAAAGGAGCTCAATAAAATGCAGAAATACAATTGAGTCGAAAAGCAGGGCATTAGAACATAGTTGTTAAAAAGAAGTCATCTCGAAAATTTCGGGATGACTTCTTTGATTTAATCCATAGAAAAAACATATATTCCGCGATGGCATTAAGTGCCAATTTTAATAATAACCTCTTATTAGAAATCCTTACTCCCTCGACCATGGACATTGCCGGTTATATTGACCATACTTACCTCAAGGCGGATACCACCACCTCTCACATCATACGTTTATGTGAAGAAGCTATGCAATATGGATTTGCCTCCGTTTGTGTACCTCCTTTTTTTGTGCAAACAGCCGCACAAATGCTCAAAGCCAAGGGTAGCAAAATACCAGTAGCTACCGTAGTGGGCTTTCCAATGGGCTATGCGACCACCGCTTCAAAAATCGAGGAAATCAAAAGAGCCGCAGATGATGGAGCAGCCGAAATCGATGCGGTCATTAATGTGAGTGCGATAAAAAGCCAAAATTGGGCCTACGTCAGAAATGATATGGACAGCATGACGACTGCTGCAGGCCTAAAAGGTAAAAAGATCAAAATTATTATCGAAACGGGCCTATTGGAGCTAGAGGAGATTGATCGACTCTGCGACCTGGCCTTGGAGATTAAGCCGCACTTTCTTAAAACTTCTACTGGATTCAACGGCACAGGAGCGACACTCACCAAAGTACGCAGAATGAAGGCAAAACTAGGTGACCAGATCGCTATAAAAGCATCAGGTGGCATAAAAACCTTTAGTAAAGCTAAATCATTTATCGATGCCGGGGCATCAAGGATAGGAGCTTCGGCTAGTATTCAGATTGTAGAGCAGTCTAGAAAATAGCTTCCCGCGCAGCTTTCATAGGAATGCCAATACATTTTTTCTCCATATACGCGAGCATTTTTTCAACTAGTGCTCTAGTAGGATCATCTAGTGTAGAAAATTCCTTTTGGAAGACCTCGTTCATAGCTTTTTGCTTGACCTGCTTGATCTCATTAGGGATTTTAGCCATAGCGATCTCCAACTGTCTTTGCTGGAAATGTGTTGGAAATTCCTCCAATTGCTCTTGCAAAAAGATTTTAGCCTTTTGTACTTCCTGCTCTCTGAAAGCTAGGTTCTCCTTTGCCAAGGTTCTAAGGCCTTCGATCTCAATATAATCTACATTAAAGTCTTGGATAACTGCCGGTGCAGTATTATGTGGTATGGCCAGATCGATAATGACTTTACGATCTGTTTCTCCATTGAGTAGGCTTTCATAAAGATCAGCTTGTAGAATGGGATCACTAGCGCCAGTACATACTACAATACAGTCGAAGCCTTTTTTGTAAGTCTTTAGATCAGCCAAGGTATAAGCGGCACCATTCTCCATTAATTCGGCGACAGATTCGGCTTTTGACAAGGTTCTGTTGAATACAGTTACCTTTTCAAATTGGTGCTTTGCCAGAAACTTGGCGACTAGCGCATTGGTTTGACCTGCACCAATCATAAGAATGCGACTGTCTTTGGGCAGATTAGCACGCAACAATTTTTGGATAGCAAGCGAAACAATAGATACCGGCTTATCTCCGATTTTGGTTTTCGAGTAAACAGCTTTGGCACTTACAATGGCATAATCCATTGCTAGGCGCAAATTATCACCAATGAATCCCCAAGATTTGCACTGATCATAAGCCGTTTTCAATTGACCGAGGATTTGGCGTTCGCCAATCACCAAAGAATCTATTGATGAGGCGACTTCTAGAAAGTGTTCGATCGCTTCTAGACCCTCAAAGCAGCTAACGGTATTGACCAAATTGGATAGGGTAGCAGCGTCGAGGTTAGGATTGATGTGCTGGAAGAACTCCGTGATAAAGGCTGCATCAATCTCTTGGGTAGCGTGAAAAAAGTACATCACGCGATTGCAGGTAGCGGTATACATCAACTCTGGCAATCGGAATTGCTCTTTCAGTTCTGCCAATCGCACCTCTAGGGCGGTATTCGTATCGGCATGAACACCAAAGTCACTCATCTGCTTGAGACTGATACTTTTGTGAGTAACGGTTAGAATTTTATACTGTTGAAGCATGAAAGATGTATTACTGCTGCTTGTCGCAAATTTAATTTACCCCTCAGGTAATATTGTCACGAAACTGTAACAAGGTTAAACAAAATATTTTTTAGAATCAATCTAATTAAAAAACGCCCTGTACGGAGTGATTGACCTTGTATCATTTTCAACCGAAAATTAGGGCTTCAATTTCTTGCAAAAGGTGATAAAAATCACCCTTATACGCTAAGAAATGATTTTGGTCATTCGCCTATCCCTTTGCAAGTACGGCATCAAACCTAGTAAAAACAAGGCTTTTCGCAAATTTTCACCCTATAAACTTCCGCTGTTTATAAATAAACCCCTAAGTCTTGCTTTACATTCAGCCTCTACGGTAAAAAGGATGTCAAAAGAGGTTTGTCATGAGTATTTAACATTTCTTTAGGATACACCTTGGGTTTATGACAAAAACAAAACACTTCAACAAAGTTTCAATATCAATTGAAAAAACCGAAAGTACCATACAAAGAAAGGCCGACGTTACTGAACGTCGGCCTCTTGGTATGGCAATTAATTTATTATAAAAACCTTATTCCAAACTATGGGGTATGAGACAGATTGGCCTCATCTACTTGACCTGTGGGCTTTGTATTAAGCGCGACTCATTAAATAAGTGCGGCTCAGGTAAAGGGTCAACTCTTGGTTGATCATCACCTTTTCTTCGCTTAATCCGTTCCACTGCATGATCTCCGCTTTTGTCGTATTAAACATGCGGGCCACTTTCTCTAAGCTATCGCCTTTGACTACGGTGTAGACAGTTGGCACCAGCTTAGCATTGCTGTTGGTCAAAACTTTTTGCTTACTACTTAGGTAATTTTTGAATGAAGTCATAGCGCTAGTCGGTAGTACTACATTGTAGCCAGCCTTACTAGCAGGTACGTATGCTTGTACATACGCAGGATTCAATTTTCGGATCGTAGCGCTACTTAATCCAGTAGCGTTGGTAATCTGATTGAAGTTGACAGCTTGCTTTACTTTGATGACTCTAGTGTCTTTGGCAAGTGTCGTCGTTGGAGTTAGGCGTGGATTTAAGTTATGAGCGGTATAATTCTGTGCGATATAAGCTGCAGCAATAAATGCTGGAACATACTTTTGTGTTTCTTTTGGAAGGAAAGCTTTCACCTCCCAATAATCTCTGCTACCAGCAGCTCTGACTGCTTTTTTAACTCGTCCAAGACCACTATTATAAGCGGCCAAAACAAGTCCCCAGTCGCCTAATTGGTCATGTAAATAAGCCAACATCTTGACGGCTGCTTCAGTAGATGCGTAAGCATCAAATCGCTGGTCAATTTGGGCATTCACAATGAGTCCATTATAGCGCGCTGTAATGGGCATTAACTGCCACATACCGGCTGCTCCTACTCCCGATTTAACGGTAGGGCGTAGGCCAGACTCGATCATTGGCAAATACTTCAGTTCTTCTGGTAGATTGTATTGCTGTAGGTAGTGCTCAAACATTGGAAAGTACACAATCGTACGACCCAAAATGAGCTCTGTGTCATTTTTACCGGCAGTAACATACTGACGGATTCTAGTTAAGACTTGTGGATTGGAAACAACCTCAAGCGGTAGATTTAATTGCGCTAATCGATCCTTGACCTCCTCTTCAGAGTAGGCAGCAGGAGCAGCGCTCATTGTGTGAGTGGTTACGTTGTTTGCTATTGCGGCATAGGATACCAGCATTAGTACAACTAATGTCCATGGGAATTTCATAATTTCTTTTACAATTTTTTAAATGCTTCAAGCAACAAGTGCTATCGGCCGAATAAGGGTTTAGATTTTGTCAAACAGTTTCAATTTTGGATATAAAATCAGTTGTCCATCAAACGATTATGGGGCAAAGCTAGGAGCTTTTTCCATAAAAGTCAACATTGTCAGTGCTGGCAAATTTGATGTAACGAATAAGTAAAGTAGGCGTGCTTAATATTAGTTTGGTAATAAGGTGATTGAAATAAATAAAATTGTGTAATATGTTCGAAGCCAAAATTAATGCATAATTAGATGCCGCGCAGGGAAAAATTAAAAAAAATCGTCATTTAAGACATTTTTAACACATTTTAACTAATCCTTTATTGTATCTGGATCAATGGCGTCGATAGAGTCAAAAAGCGGTAGGATTGGTCGAGTATCCGGTATGACCTTTATTTCAGGGCGGGCAGGCTTAGGTATAAGCGTAGGCACCAAGCTACTGTCGATCTTCAACTGAGACTCCCAAAACAAGATCGAATCTACCTGTGTTTGGGCGGCTTGCAATAGGGCTTCCTCACAGCGCCTTATTTTGGTGGTTCGGTAATCTGTAAGCCTTTTATTTAATGCTTCGTCCACTAGTACTTGCATTTCTTCCTCGCTATACTCCTGCTTAGTGATACAACTCGAAAGCAGTATCATAGCAGCAATAACGAAGTATAGATGTTGATGGAGCCTCATCTTTTCTGATACTTATTTCTCAAGGCCTCTTCTTGGGCCCTGCGTGTTTGCAAAATAGAATCAACGAGATAGGGAAGGCGATTTTCATAGGCGGCGTCGCAGAAGCTATCCATTTCCATCAAGAGCCCCTCTACTTGTGCATTATATAAGGTATCTACTTGCTGACGCTGAGCAGAAGTAAGTTTGAGCGGTATAGGATCAGAGCAACTAGCCAAACTGAGTGCCATCACCAATAGCACTAGGTGTAGTAGCTTGTTCCAAGCTGTAGTGGTCCGATTTTTCAAATGGAGTACTCTTTGCATAGGCTTTAAACATCAATCACTTTACGTTTCAATTCAAAGTTTTGACCTAGGTATACTTTTCTCACCATCTCATCCGCTGCTAATTCTTCGGCAGTACCCATCTTCAGAATATTACCCTCAAACATCAGATAGGCGCGATCCGTAATACTAAGCGTCTCTTGTACATTGTGGTCGGTGATGAGGATGCCGATATTCTTTGTTTTCAACTTAGCCACGATATACTGAATATCTTCTACCGCGATCGGGTCGATTCCTGCAAAAGGCTCATCTAGTAAAATGAACTTTGGTGAGGTGGCTAGTGCTCTTGCAATTTCGGTTCGGCGTCGCTCTCCTCCTGAGAGTGTATCTCCACGGCTTTTACGCACTTTCTCCAAACCAAACTCATCGATCAATTCCTCCAGCTTATCTTTTTGTTCGCTTTTGGTAAGATTGATCATTTCTAGTACCGCCTTAATATTGTCCTCTACACTCAACTTTCGGAATACCGAAGGCTCTTGCGGCAAATAGCCAATCCCTTTCTTGGCTCTTTTATACATAGGAAGGTGGGTGATTTCCTCATCATTGAGGTAGACCTTGCCCTCATTCGGCTTCACAAAACCAACGGTCATATAAAAGCTCGTCGTTTTGCCAGCACCATTGGGGCCGAGTAATCCTACGATTTCTCCCTGGTGTACTTCGAGAGAAACGCCTTTCACCACCTTCCTCTTGCCATAAATTTTTACGAGATTTTCACTGCGCAGAATCATTCCCATCTAATCAATATATTCTATGAGGTTAAGAAAACGAAAACCAAGCGAGATCTCAAAAGTAACATTGGTTATGGACCGCTCAGGAATCGTGATAGTCCGTTGGCTCGCGTCTGGGTTTGGATTAATAACGTTATTAATTTGTGGCTGATTGTACTGTTTAGAAAAGTCCGGGTTCACCGAAAACTCTAGAATAGCACCCGTCAATTCGCCAAATGGAATTTCAATACCTCCACCGACAATAGCGCCATAATTAAATTTATTGACAAAACCCTCGATTGGATAGATGGTCGCATAGAGCGGATTGGCCTCCAGATCAAGCTGATCGAAGTTGGTATTAATCGTGTAGTCTGCCCGAATACCTAATAGATAGTAAAACTTACTGTCACCAAATCCGGCGTCAAACTTTTGCTTGGCACCTACACTCAAAGAGGCATTCCGAAATTCAAAAGTTTGATTCAGACCATTGAATCGACGCGTATTGCCGTTTTGGTCTACGAAAGTACTTCCAAAGGTGCGAATCGCACTCCCTTTTATATGATAGCCCGCCTGAGCAAATAGCGCGAATTGATCATCCTCTGGTGCGGACTCAATAAAAGCAACTCCATGATAACGAAAAAGAGCACTTCGTTGGAAAGAGTTCTCCCAGTTCTGAATACCTATAGTTGCTCCTCCTTTGACTCCAAAGGCATAACTTTGAGCACTTAAGAAAACGGGAGAAAAACAGAGAAGACTTGCAAAAAATATGATTATTCTATTCATAGCGGTATAAAGTATGAGCTCAAATATACTCACATTTACCGATCTCCACCAAAGTCTACTTAGGAAAGGCGCTCTAGGCCAACTGCTTCAGGATTGGATATGGCTAGTCAGGTGGTGGCTTACTCCTCCGGAAAGCGGATATCATGTACGATTAGCTGATAACCACCACGCCGATTTTTACCATTTTTCTGGATGGTATAGCAGATATCGAAGCGCTTACTTTTCTGCACTTTCTCTAAGAGGTCTGCTTTGCCGTAAGCCAAGCCATAGATCATCCTATTGCTATCTTTCTTGATGCCCATCTTCAGATGTTTCTCATTCAGCACTTTGGTATAGCCTCCATCTCGCACATCTTTACAAATAAAAACAGGCATTTGGTTATCGGGGCCAAAAGGTGCAAAGTTTTTGAGCTGATCCCATAGCTGTTGATTGATATCTTTTAGATCGACCTCCGCTTCGATTTCTATCTCTGGTTCCTCCTGGTCCGGTAAGATGGCTGTCGCTACCTTCTTCTCAAAGCGCTCCTGGAAATCATGCACTCTATCGGAGGCTAGTGTCATACCCGCAGCGTATTTATGCCCTCCATAGTTGATCAGCATATCACTGCAAGACTCTATAATATCATGGATATCAAATTGACTGACTGACCTGGCAGAGCCCACTACATCATCTTCGGATTGGGTAAGAATCACCGTAGGTTTGTGGTACTTCTCTGCGATCCGAGATGCTACAATACCGATCACTCCTTTATGCCAATGTGGTTGGTAAAGAATGATGCTTTTATTGTTCATCAACTGCGGCTCATCTATTAGGAGCTGCTCTGCCTCGATAGCAGTTTTTTGATCAAACTCTCTTCGGATTTGATTGCAGACCTCCAACTCATCTGCATATTCGCGGGCTTCCATTCTACTACGAGCCAGCATGAGTCGCACGGCCTGTTCGGCATTAGACAGTCTACCGGCAGCATTGATGATCGGCGCTAAACCGAAAATAATATCTCTGATTCTGATCGGACGCTTTAGCTTACTTTGTTGTATGAGTGCTAATAGACCTGGCCTGTGGGTATAGTTGAGTTGCTTGAGTCCAAAGTGTGCTAAGATGCGATTTTCCCCAGTCAAGGGCACGATATCAGAAGCAATACTGATGACGACATAGTCGAGCAAGCTATTCAACTCCTCGATGGGAATATTATTCTCCTGCTCGAAGGCTTGCACAAATTTAAACGCTATCCCACAACCACTCAGATGCTTGTAAGGATAGGGGCAGTCTATCTGCTTAGGGTCGAGAATCGCCACCGCATCTGGTAACACTTCACCTGGTAAATGATGATCACAGATGACCACTTCAAGTCCTTTCTCATTGGCATAGGCTACCTGCTCTACGGCTTTGATGCCGCAATCTACTGTCACAATCAATTGACACCCTTGCTCTACTGCATGATCAACGCCTGCAATCGAAAGGCCATAGCCTTCTTTGTATCGATCAGGAATATAGAAGCCAATATTTGAATGGCGACGCTCCAGAAAGTTGAAAAGCAGGGCTACGGAAGTCGTACCGTCTACATCATAATCGCCATAGATCAGAATCTTCTCGTTATGATCTATCGCTTCATGTAGTCGGTCTACTGCCTTTTGCATGTCCTTCATCAGGAAGGGATCGTGCAGTTCTCTAAGATTGGGTTGAAAAAATTGTTGTGCTTGCTCCGTCGTTTTGATTCCACGTTGCACCAATAGTCGAGCAATGAGTGGAAGCACCTCAAGGCCTTGTTGCAAGTACAAGACCTCCTGTTCATCGGTTGCTTTTAATGTCCACTTTTTCTGCATAATTTGGGCGCCGAATCTATTCCCAAGGAAAAGAACTGGAGTAGATTTCGCTTATTCCTAAAGTAAAAATCAACTCAGTATTAAATAAAAAACAATTATAACAAAAAAAAGTGTGCAAGGCTACTTTAATAGGTAGTAAGAATAGCCCATTGAAGTTTTATTCTGTAGGCTATCTCAATAGCCCTAGATCGCAAAAGAAAGTTATTGGTGCTGTATTTAAAGATTAAGCCTGGTTATTCTACTGGTAATGGAAACAACCCACGCCTAAAAATCCAGTCCCAGAGAAATATGCAGACGCGGCTCCTGTACAATCTGTGTCTCAATGCCCCAGCCATAATCGGCACGGATGAAATACCCAAAAAGCATAGTCCTCGCTCCAAAGCCATAACCCGCTACAATGGGATCACGGAAAAAGTTGACCGTCACATCGATAACGTCTCCTTCTTCGAATACAGTCGTGTTGAGTGGATTGTCTTCTCGATAAGGGTCGTTGCCTTCCCAAGCGGTACCAACGTCGAAGAAGCCTAACAACTGAAAGTTCTTGAAGAAGCTAGAGCGAATATTTTTAGAAATATATTTAAAGATCGGCACTCTCAGTTCTGAATTGATCAGCGCGAAAGAGTTCCCGTTGCGAATACCAAAGCGGAAGCCTCTGATATTCGGTGCAGCCGTTTGAAAGGCATAATTGTTGCCCGTTGTTGGGATGTCGTTGTTGTATTGTGGAATCAGCCAATTGTCGGAGCCGCCCAAAAAGTATTGTACGCGCTCCGTACCAAAAGAGGTATTCGCAGCAAAGCGGGTAGCAAAAATCGAATGCTTTAGGATCGGCTGGTAATGCCTAGCATCGATACTCAAAATAGACAAGCTACCATCGCTGAAATTAAGATCGAATCCATCAGAAGTCGACAGGTTGAATTTCTTATAAACCTCGCCAAAAATCTTGATGCGCGTCCCGTTGAGGATATTCATATCGCGGCTGATCGTATTGTCATACACATATTCTAGCCGGATACCTGCTCTGGTCGCATTTTCAGTAGGAATATTAGCCGAAGTTTGATCACTAATCAATTGGGTCAATCGGTCATTTCGGATGGTTGCTCTGGCGCGTAAGCTCTGGAAAATATTGAGCGGATATCGCACGCCAAATTGACCGAGTAAAATGACGTTTTCTTTTCTTCTGGGTACAAAACCTATCGACCCTTCGTTGATTCGATCCCGCTTCATGTAGACCGCATAATTTTTGTCTAATCGCCGCTTGCGATCCGTATAGGTGACAAAATACTCCGCCCCATTAAAGGTCGTCGGCACACGAATGCCGCCCTCAAATACATGGTCTTCCAACAAATCCTTGACATTGGCTTTAAGCAAAATACCTGGCGGCGGATAGCCAAATACACCTTCGGGATTGGCTGCGAAGTTGTCTAAACCCTCGAAGAGTAGACTGTTATCCATCTGAGTGGCAAAGTAGTCGGTCCGGAAGCGCAGGCGATAGGGAACGATATTCGCTGGTCGGAACTTGTGGAAGTTGCGCTGCTCCTGACCAGTATTCAAAAACTCTAATACAGAGATAGAAGGCAATTGGATTTTGGGTTCTTGCAATTCCGTAGGAACAGCCTGCGACTTTTCTTCAACCACATCTCCGGCTGGATTGCCAAACTCACTCTGGAAGTAAAACTTCAAAGGATCGAGTGTATCTCGTGGAACGGCAGGCGCATCGCCAATAGATATGATCTGAGTCGTTTCACTCGGAAAATCACCCCTTGTAGAAGCTGGAGCCTCGCTGGTATTCAGGCTGAGTATTTGCTCCATTTGCCCCGCTCTATTTTGTTGAAACTGGGTAAACTTTGGAATTTTGCTTTCACTCGGATTCACTTCTTTGAGGTAGATTTCGATATCATCTGCCCGTTGAATCGCCTCCACCAATCGCGTGGATTTAAGTGCATTAGACTGCCGAACGATATTTTTGTTGGCATTGGTGCTGATATACTTTATAGCTCTTTGTCGAATGATCGGTATCAGCTCCGTACTATCAATCAGGGTCGTATCCAGGGACTCCAGTGTAGAGTCTGCGTGGAGGGTGAAATCTGTACCATCATTGAGGTAGTATTTTTTATCATAATGATGAATAAAATCCTCTAAATGGCCAATTTCTCTATTGTATACACCTACTCGATCACTCAGATAGCTGAATTGTTTGTCGTTGATCTGAATCGGTTGCCGCTCGTTGGCAAGTGGTGTCTTGGTGACTCTAACCAGTTCTGGTATTTTCCGATCCATATTATAAAAATAGATATCAAAGGTGTTGATCGGTAAGATAGAGTCCAGTTTTTGATTTTGTAAAAGCGTATCATTACTGCGATTAGAGGCAAACAGAATCCCTTTTTCTCCATCCAGCTCTACAAAGGTAGGTTCGAGATCATCGTAGTAATCGTTGGTGATCCGCTCTGATAGTTGCGTTCTAGTATGAAAGGTGAAAATATCGCCAAAGCCACTCACGCCTGCTGAGAAGAGGATGGTGAAGGGGTCCATATAGTCCAGGCTATAAATTCTTTGGAATTGCTGCGGTACAATCAGTTCCTGGATTTTTCCATCCAGGATATTATACAGTTCTAAACCAATTTTATCTCGGCGTTCGCTAAAGATGGCGAGTTCCTGTCCATTAGGATTCCAGGCAAGGTGTGGGTAGTTATAATCGGTAGCCTGAAACAGATTTTTGAAGCCTCCCTTTTGGATGACTTTTTTCTCATCTCTAGATAGATCATAAAGATAGATGCGGTACTTGCCAATATCGTTGAGTACATAGACCAGCTTAGTACCATCGGGGCTCATTTTGAGTTGAGAGAGTCGATGCTTCTTTTTATTTTTAATATCAATCAACTTCCCACTAATCTGATCTCTACCGCTAGCATCTTGCTTGTAACGGGCGCGATAAAACTGCTCCCAATCGTAAGCAATCGTCTGGAAGGAGCTCCCTAAAACGTACAGCAAGCCACTCTCAATAGAGCGGTTGATCCGAGTCAGGTAAAGCAAGTTGGTGACAATAGATTGGCCATAGGATTCGCTAATAAAATACCAGAAAGAATGGCCAGCAAGGGCGGGATATTCATCGGCCAGATCATTGAAATTTTCAAAGGCTCCTGTAGTGAGGATATCTTTCAGTTGATTGTCTATATCTGTATTCCAAGGTTCTCCAATATAGCCAATCAGACCCGTTTTGAACCAGTTGGGCAAGTTGAGTAAAACCGCATTTTGTACAATCTCCTGGATATTAGAGCCAAAAAGCATAGCATTGAGGTAGACCTGCGTCACTCCTTCTCTAATTTGCTTTCGGAGATTATTGTGGTTGCCATCAAAATATACAAAAATCGTATTGGCCACGATTTTGGTCTGTCCTCCTGTATTCGTGAATACTTCCTCCGTACCGATATTACTCTGCTTGACGTCAGACAGGTCTGTATAGACCACAATTTGTACTTTCTCATTGATGCGATGCTCCAAAACACCCTGTATCTCTGCAAAGTCGAACTCTGCCATCTGCACCACGGATTGCCCCACATTGCGGGACATCCCATACCAGTAGGTGACAAAATTTTCGCTTTCGTATTGGGACCATTCTTCAAAGAAGTCGTGATACTGTACACGGTTTTTACCAAACTCTACCTGAGCTACCTGGCTGTAGCCAAAAGTTCCTACACAGAGGAAAACAAAAAAAAGGAAATATCTTTGGAGCATACAGTGAAATTACTTTGATAAAAAGGTACTGATATTTTGGGGAGAATAGTACATAAAGTGGACACTCAATCGGGCTGCATTGTTTAGTAGACCATAGATTCATTTGTCTTATAGCCTACATTAAGGAGTACTTCAGTAAAAACGAAGGCTTGCACCGAATTTATTTGTCACCCATTCCTTAGTAGCAATATAAAATTTTTCACTTGCTTTAACAATCCCATTCAAAAACTATGTTAAACGCATCAAAATAAAAACTGAAAAAGAAATGCTTATTACTCGGAATTAAGTGTAAAAAAGATCATAAGCAAAGTGCGGGATGCCGCCTAGGCATTGTTTGAGCGGAGCGAGTTTGGCTAGGCAAGATTTTTTTGCTTCGTTTTTGTATCGAATGACAAAAATGAAGATGCCAGAGCGGTTTTCACTTTAAGTCTCAGTCTAAATATAAAAATAAAAGTCGTGTATTTTTTTTGGTGCGTTTAACTCATTCAAAAACAAAGTGCTTTCTTTGTCATTCCAAAACTCCATGCACCTCTGTGCATCTCTCATGGAGAAAAAAATCAAAACTATGTCCAAAGTAATAACACTCACCTTCAATCCTTTTCAAGAAAATACCTACCTCGTCTACGATGATACCGGCGAGTGTGTCATCTTCGATCCAGGTTGCTACCAAGCCCACGAAAAAGAAGAGCTCGTCAACACCATTGAGCGGCTGCAACTGAAACCCGTACGCCTGATCAACACCCACTGCCATGTAGACCATGTATTTGGCAATAAATTCGTAGCAGATACCTATCAACTCCCGCTCGAATGCCACGAGGGAGAGCTCCCCGTACTTCAGGCAGTGCCACAGGTGTGTATGATGTACGGTATCCCTTATCCAGAGGTATCGCCCATGCCCGGCGCCTATCTCCAGGCAGGTGAAACGCTCGAATTTGGGAGCAGCCAGATGGAGATCTTTTTCACACCAGGACACTCTCCGGCCAGCTTGTGTTTTTATGATAAAAAGGGAGGATTCGTGATTGGTGGCGATGTCTTGTTCAGAGAAAGTATTGGTCGTACAGATTTGCCTGGTGGTGACCACGCCACCCTACTCAAAAGTATAGAGACTCAGCTCTTCCCCTTACCTGACGATACAGAAGTTTATCCTGGTCACGGCCCGAAAACAACAATCGGCTATGAGAAGGCGAATAATCCGTTTTTGCGGTAGAATGTATTTAACACACCTCGACGCAGGTTTCAGCCTAGGAAGAATCGGGGAGGGAACTAAAACTCCAATCTGGCACCTTAATTCAAGGGAAAGGGAGTGGCATAAGTTTATTTAGATTTGAAGATGGCTATCCCTAAGTAGAGATAAAACATTAATATATGTCAGATACATCTAGATACATGGGTTTTTCACTAAACTGGGGATTTTCGGACTTCTTGAATACATCAAATTTTATTGGACCTGAGGCTTCAAATCAAACTTGGAATCCTTTTGATGATTTGTTTAAAACCCTTAAAGTTTTAATTGAAGAACAACTTCTTTTGCCAAAATATTATCTGTATGATAATAGAGAGATTCAATTCAATGAAAAAAACTTAGAAGAAATTATTTTCGCCCTGCAAAATCAATATAAAACAAAAGATATTACTACTGAAATCCTTAGAATTGGGGGTGTTGGTTATGTGATTTTAGAAAATGACGAGATGTTAAAAGTTGAGAATCTAGTTACCATAGATATGTTTAGATTTTTTGAAAGGAGTTTTCTTATAAGTACTGCAAAAGATATTTGGGTTCCGTTATCCATGAATTTTGAGTGGCAAATTCAAGTAGCAGAAAAAAATGCACCAAGATTAACCAGAGCCCTAGTTAATATCGAGAATTCATTGGGTGTTATTATTGATCCTAGGGACGATGAAATTGATAATGAGTATCCAATTTGGCAAAGAGGTAAATATTTTTTTAATAACCCTCAGATTTTAAGGGATGAATTTCAAATAAACCCTCCAGAGGTTAATTTTGACTGTGAGGGATACCTAAGTCAATTTATATAAATTGTTTTAGTTTTCCCCAGTTGAGCGTAGGATATCAAAATAATAAAAGAAAAAAGTGTTCGGCTTAAGCTTAAGAGTTGATGCTAAATCAACTCGTGCCTACGACGGAGTGTAAGCAAGAATCTGTCTTGCGAAAAAAATAAAGAGGATGGATTCAAAGACTTTTAAATGAAAGGATGATCGGAGGAGATCGTCATTAGCAAAAGGAGTTTTGCTATCACATCGACGCAGGCTTCAGCCTACGCCGAACGGGGAAATAATAGGATTCTTCCCAGACCCAAAATTTTAAATTATGAAAATATTGAGAAGAGGGTTTGAACTCCTCAAAACAAGACCCTTAAAAGATGCACTTAATGTTGAACTAATTGAGAATGAGTATAAAATCACAATACCTCCGATGTATCGATTTTTCTCTCAATTATTCTATTTGAGGTTAGAATTTAAGGGAGATTTAATAGAAGGAAAAGGCTATTTATCAAAATTAAAGTATTTACCTGAAATAAATTTGACTAATGATGAATTATTATTCGATGATCTATTCCCTTTAGATTTTTCTGCTTCAACATATGAGGAGTATGACTTTTGGTCAGAAAAAGGGTTGATGCAAATTGGAGATGGCCCATCAGAAGGAGGAATTTTGCTTAAAATTGAAGGTGATAATATAGACTCAATTGTATACAATGATGGAAATAAATATTATAAGCTGAGCGATAATATTTTTGATTTCTTTAAAGATGTAGTTATTGTCCAGGTTGAGAGCAGTGAAATAAATATTGCTAACATATATAAGTATTGGAATGATGAAAAATGGCGAAATAAACAATAATAATATCCCAGTTGAGCGTAGAATGTCCAAATAAAAAAAGAAAGAGAATGTTCGGCGTAGGCTTAAGAGTTGATGCTAAATCAACTCGTGCCTGCGTCGGAGTGCAAGCAAGAATCTGTCTTGCGAAAAAAATAAAGAGAATGGATTCAAAGACTTTCCAATGATAAGGATGATCGGAGGAGATGGTCATTAGCAAAAGGAGTTTTGCTATCACACCGACGCAGGCTTCAGCCTACGCCGAACGGGACAGTACGAACACAGAATAGGATATATATCTAATCATAAGGAGTACTTTTTACAAATAATGATAATTAGTGTTAGTTCAAGAAGGGGGATTAAAGAATATAAATCAGGTGGGCGCAGTTGCGGTTTGTCCCCATTCAGTGAAGTTGAAAAGTAGTGAGGAAAT
>JBELML010000066.1:9902-32576 GCA_042095835.1 Saprospiraceae bacterium | reverse complement strand
ACAGTGCCTAGGCGGCATCCCGCACTTCGCTTATCACCTTTTTCACACTTAGTAACAGTCAAAAAATAACTTTTCGATTTTGATGGAATCTTTTACACCAATACGGCGTTAAAAAGCCTCGCTGATGCCCTGCATCATCTACGTTTTTTGCCTTGTCTTGGCATAAAACCTTCTCGATCAAAATGCGAAACTTATTCTTTGTCCGTTACTTAATTTCGAGAAATAACCATTCCTTTTTAAGTTTTTATTTTAAGGCGTTGCCCCTATTCACTAGCTCCTTTTCTTTCTAAATCATTTGAATAGCACACAAGGCTACTCATGTAAACAGCGTGTTGTAAAATAAAAGAAGGCAATCAATAACGGTAGGAAATCAATGCTGATTTCGACTGGAATCGAAGCGTTGACCCTTAGAACCAGGTTCTAATGCTCTGCACCTCCGCTGTAGCTTTAGCCTACGCGGAAACCATGCTGAGCTAGGACGTAACACCTGTCCTCAGTACTCTGTATGCCTTTTTTTAATTACTTTAATTGAGACATATACGTCTCCTAGAAGTGGCTACGAATTGTTCCTAAGATTTATCTAGAATGGAATTGGAATTTTGTAGCCGTTGACTAACAGCTACAAAATTGAAGCTGCTAATACAATCGATCTTCCTGGGGGCAACTGGGGTTTAGCCAGCCGTCTATGCCCGACATATCACTCCCCTGCTCCGGTTTCTCGGAGATCGGTGATGAAAGGATATGTTGAATAAATAATAACATTGTACTTTGAATTTATACCTTCTTTATAGAATGAAAATACTTTACTTGCTTGCGTGATTCAACCCATAAACTGCAATCGCCCTAGGATTAGTTCCCAAGCTCAAAAAAAAATCGATATTTTTTTTATTCCTGCTTTAATGCCTGCTCTAAATCCTCAATAAGCGCCTCTCTTTTTATAGGATAAGCAGTACTGGGGCGAGCATAAGAGCCATCTTTTTTAATGATAACATAGGTAGGATAACCTGTGCCGCCGACCTTTTTCATGATATCGTTAGTAAGTGCTTGGCTGGCTAGAATATGGGTGCCTTTTAGATTATAATAAGCGATCAATTTCTTCCATTTGTCGATATTTTTCAAATCATAATTAGCTATGTATAAAAAATCAACCCCTTTCGCTTCAAAGTGAGCTTTGAGTGCTTCAGCATGCTTGGAGAACTCTGAACGACAAGGACCACACCATGTCCCCCACATATCTAACAAAACCGTTTTACCTTTTACAATTTGCAAGACATCTTCCATTGTTTGCAGCTTTTCTGTATCCTCTACAAGGCTCATCTCATCCGTCATTGTACCTTGAATTTGTGCCTTAATCTGAGTAATGGATGGTTCAATTTTTGACAAGTACGAGCTATTCGGATATTTTGCTTTAAACCGATCAAAAACAACTGGAAGATCCAAATCATCATCACCAATATTCTGCTTAAAAAGAGAGGCATAAACAAACTCCGCTGTCCGACCACTAAAATGCTGGTCTATCACCTTTCCGATTAACACATTTGAGGAAGTAGATTCATCGGCATCATATATAGCTAACAACTTCGGATTTTCTTGTGCCCTTTCTTTAATCCTTAGAGTATAAGAATATAAGAAGTAAAGGTGGCTTGGGATATCCAACAAAGCCGCATTATTCAAATCAAGATTCGTAGTTAAAGAATCAGATATATTCAGCCATTGCGCTTGGTTGCGCTGATAGAAATCTCTTGCCGTATACCTTTGTTTCCCTTGAAACTTAAGGTAGGTTCTAGTTACATAAGAGTCGGCTAGCAGTTTGAAGGTCTTTATAAAGCTAGCTGAGGGTTGAAAGGATTCAATATAGGCTGCTAGCGCTTTTTGCTTTTGCTTCCCTGCAAATTTAATCGCTTCAAAAACTTCAAATGGTAGAGAGTCTCGCTGGTATGCTTTAAGCCCGTGATCCTCATCGATAATGGCCTGAATCGGCAGTTGATTATTCTCACTCCCCTTGCCTTTGATAAGGTATGGAGCGGCTGGATCAGATGCATCGATGGTCAATTGTAAATCATCACCTGGAGAAATAAATAAATGGTACGACAAGCGCGTATTAGAGGTCGCCTCTCGGTAGATGATTCGAATAAATGTAGGCTTGTTCAGATCAAAATCATGCCTAAGCTCTCCATCTTTTATCATAAAGGTCATCCCTTTAGAGCCGAATAACAAATCAGCATCTACAAACACATCTTTATAGATATAAAGCTCTTCGGCAGTCGCATTTTTTATTTCAATATGCAACTTTGCTTCTTGAGCGCTTAAAAAGAAAGGAACAAAAACTAGGAGTAAAAGGGAGTATTTCATTTGTTTAAAATTTATGCAAATGCTTGAAAGCTAATTTTTGCAGAAATTTTAAACATCTGCAACCGCTTCTCTTTCACATAATCTTTTTTAATCATCACCGTTTGGTGATTTTATGATTAAATAAGATCATGCTCATTTCATCTAATTTTGGTCTGGTTCATAATCACATAACCCGAAGGACTAGTAAATATTTTTGTAAGATGTTGGATTAAATCAAATTGGTGTATTTCAGATTTTTTTATCTTGAGGACAAAGTGAAATCAATATGAAAATCAAATTCTGCGGAGCTGCACAAGAAGTAACGGGTAGTTCCCATTTGCTAACCCTAGACAATGGCTTCAAAATCTTACTTGATTGTGGCCTCTATCAAGGGTATGATAAAGACATGCAAGGCTTCAATGAAAAATGGCTTTTTGATCCTGCTGAAGTAGATTGCCTCGTGCTTTCTCATGCTCATATTGATCATAGTGGTCGTATCCCTAAATTAGTCAAAGATGGCTTTTCCGGAACGATCCACTCCACTCATGCTACCCGCTCATTATGCAGCATTCTACTTTTGGATAGCTCCAAAATTCAGGAACGCGATGCAGAATATTATAATAAAAGACTAAAAAAGAAAGGCAAATTTGACGATGTTGCTTTCAAAGAGCCTTTATACGATGGAGATGATGTCACTCAAACCATGAAGCAGTTCGCCTCCTATGGCTATGACAAATGGTTTTCTATCCATCCAGATGTAGAGGTGCAGTTCAGAGATGCCGGCCATATCCTAGGAAGTGCTACAGTGACCTTGCGCATCCGCGAAAATGGAAAAACAACGCATTTTGGCTTCAGTGGTGATATCGGTCGTCCATCTCGACCTATTTTGAGAGATCCACAGCAGATGCCTCAGCTTGACTATCTCATCTGTGAGTCTACCTATGGTGACAAAGAGCATCAAGGCACGCCAGAGGACTTGACCCAATTGCTAGAAGTCATCACTGATACTTGTGTAAAAAACCAAGGCAAACTCATCATACCAGCTTTCAGTGTTGGTCGCACCCAGGAGATTGTCTATATGCTTGATCAACTAGAAAACGATGGGCGTCTTCCTGAGATACCTGTTTATGTAGACAGTCCTTTATCGGTGAATGCAACGGTAATTTTTGGATCTCATCCTGAATGTTTTGACGATGACCTAGCCGAGTATATGCTCATTGATCCCAATCCTTTTGGTTTTAATAGGCTGAAATATATCAAGCGCACCGAAGACTCAAAAGCCCTCAATGATGACCGGGAGCCAAGCATCATCATTAGTTCTGCCGGTATGATCAACGCCGGTCGAATCAAGCACCATGTTTTTAACAATATTGATAAACCACAGAATACTATTCTAATTGTAGGGTATTGCTCACCAGGAACTCCTGGAGGATATTTACGAGAAGGTGTAGAGACCCTAAGACTATTTGGCCAATGGCTTCCTGTCAAAGCAAGAGTACATGTGATGGATTCTTTCTCTGCCCACGCTGACCGATTGGAAATTTTAGATTTCGTACGGCCTCAAAAATCTAGCCTTAAAAACCTTTTCCTCGTACACGGTACTTTGAAAAAGCAAAAAGCTTTAGAGGAATTATTGAACCAATATGGCTTTGAAAAAGTGGAGATTCCAGAGCTGGGTCAGGAGTATAATTTGTAGCCTTGGATATTGAGTCTAGGGACTTTGCGGTTGGGAAAATCTTGGGACAGGGGGACCTTAAAAGGTGATGAGGCATGCTGACAAAGGCGACGCCAGGAGTCCTCAATAGGAGTTTAGAGCGTTAAAGGTTTAATTCATAGTTGGCCATAGCCGGTGCATGGTTGCCAATATAACTGTAGTTCCAAGCTCTGCGGGTGGCCATTTTTCGTTCGCAAAACTCCTCAGCGATTGCCTAGTAAGACCTTTCTTAATAACAGCCAAAAAACAACTTAGCGATTGGCTTTAAGAAGTGTAATCCTATTAGGAGAAAGGCGCTTATTTTTCGTTTTTGAAAACGTCGGATTCAAAGCCGTCGATGCTTTTGCGGTTTCGGTCCTTCCAGTAATCGCGGATACCATCTTCTCCCTTTTTCTTAGCCCAATCTTTTAGTATAGACCGGTCTTCTTTATAATCCATCAAAGGCACTGCAAATCCACAAGAAGTTTGTACCAAGTCAATGTCGACCTTCATGATTTGGCGTCCACCGAGTGGAGTACCGAATTGGCCAATATATTCTCCAAATGCCGCGTCTTGCTCGTGGTAAACGGTAGCCTGTCCGTACAATCGAAGGATTAAAGGATTACCCTCGAAAGCACAAAACATCAGCGTAATGCGGTTATTCTCTTCTAAATGGATGGCGGTTTCATTACCGCTGCCCGTAAGGTTGAGCCATAGAGCCGTATGCTCATCTATTATGCGCAGGGTATCCAAGCCTTTTGGCGAGATATTAACTCGACCTTCAGTGCGGGCAGTTCCTACAAAAAAGATTTTTTGTTGTTGGATGAAGTCAATCTGTTTAGGCTGTAGTTGTTGGTATTGTTTTCCCATGGAAGGTTATATTTACTGATTAATTCACCCATATTACAAGCTCCCTGCTTCGAAGCTTATGCTTCCGCTAAAGCTCTAGCGTAGGCGAGCGGGCGATAAATAATGGTGTATTTATTGAATCATTACAACATTACAACATTTTATATAATCATACCAGCACCAACGGTCTCATTGGTAGCTTCGTCAATAAAAATCAAACTACCTGCGATTCGATTTTTTCGATAGCTATCGTGCAGTAAGGGCTTGGTTGTCCTCAGTACTACTCTAGCAATATCATTCATACCAATGGTCTTATCCTCCTGATTTCTGTGTAATGAATTGATGTCGAGTTTATAGCGAATATCTTTCACTACGCAACGCGCCTCTCTGGTAGTATGCAGAATCGTATATTTCCCTCTAGGTTGTAGTGGGCGCTCGTTGAACCAACACACCATGACCTCGATATCTTGTTCTACCTTTGGCTGATTATTGACCCGCGCAATCATATCTCCACGGCTCAAATCAACATCATCTTCAAGTAAAATGGTCACCGACATTGGAGGATAAGCTTCTTTAATCGGGCCCTCGTAGGTATCGATTTGTTTGATCTTGGAGCTTAGACCTGATGGCAGCAGAATCACCTCATCTCCTTCTTTAAATATACCACCAGCGACCCGACCCGCATAACCTCTATAGTCATGATACTCGTCGTTATATGGTCGAATCACATACTGGACCGGAAAACGAGCGTCGATGAAGTTGTGGTCACTACCGATATGGACATTTTCTAAATAGTAGAGAAGTGTGGACCCTTCGTACCAAGGCATGATCTCAGAACGATCTACGACATTATCACCTTTTAAGGCTGAAATCGGAATAAAATGTACATCCTTGACATCCAACTTATAAGAGAATTTCTCAAATTCATCCTTGATCTCCTCGTAGCGGGCTTGGTCATAATCCACCAAATCCATCTTATTGATACAGACCACTAGGTGAGGTATCTGCAACAAAGAAGCAATGAAGGCGTGTCTACGCGTTTGCTCTAATACACCTTTCCGTGCATCGATAAGAATCAAGGCGACGTTGGCCGTAGAAGCGCCAGTGACCATATTTCTGGTGTACTGAATATGTCCTGGTGTATCGGCAATAATAAACTTGCGCTTAGGTGTAGAAAAGTAGCGGTAAGCTACATCGATGGTGATACCCTGCTCCCGTTCAGATTTCAAACCATCGGTGAGCAATGCTAAATTGATCCCCTCCTCTCCTCTTCTTTCGGAAGTTTGTCTGATATTTTCGAGTTGATCTTCATATATTGATTTACTATCGTATAGCAGACGACCGATCAAAGTACTCTTCCCGTCGTCTACACTACCTGCTGTGGTAAATCTTAGTAATTCGCTATTCTGATAATCCATAGTGGATAATGATAAATGGTATTCCGACGGTATTAAAGCTAGGTCGGATAAAATAAATATTGTTAATGCTCTTATGGAATACTGGTATGTATTCTCGGCTCGATTGTTTATTGCCTAGAAATACCCATGTTTCTTGCGATCTTCCATGGCTGTTTCGGAGCGTTTATCGTCGGCCCGGCCGCCACGTTCGGTGACTCGAGTAGTGGCTACTTCATCGATAATACCTGCGACGGTAGAAGCCTCTGATGGCCATACACCCGTACAGGTGACATCACCAATGGTACGACAGCGGACCATCATCTCTACTACTTCTTCATCTGGCTTTTTAGGGATAAATGCTGAATCTGCTAGGTAGATTCCGTCTCTGACAAAAACTTTCCGTTTGTGGGCAAAATAGAGGCTAGGAAGTTCTACCTTTTCCATAGCTAAATATTGCCAAACATCGAGCTCGGTCCAGTTACTGATGGGAAAAATTCTAAAGTGCTCTCCCATGTGCTTTTTGCCATTGAAGAGGTTCCAGAGTTCTGGGCGTTGATTCTTAGGATCCCACTGACCAAATTCATCTCTATGGGAAAAGAAGCGTTCTTTTGCCCTTGCTTTTTCTTCATCTCTACGTGCGCCGCCCATAGCAGCGTCGAATTTACCTTTCTCCAAGGAGTCTAGTAGGACAGCAGTTTGCAAGCCATTTCGACTTGCGTTGTACCCTTTTTCCTCAACGACTTGTCCTGTATCAATGGCTTCTTGCACGGACCCTACGATCAAGCGTGCTCCAATCTTTTTGACTAGATCATCGCGATACTGGATCGTCTCATCGAAATTGTGTCCAGTATCGATATGTAAAAGTGGAAATGGAATCTTAGCTGGATGAAATGCCTTAACCGCCAGATAGGTCATCAAAATAGAATCCTTACCACCTGAAAACATGATGACAGGATTCTGAAACTGCGCGGCCACCTCCCTCAATATAAAGATCGATTCAGCCTCTAATTCTTTGAGGTGATTGAGGTTATAATCAAAATTTTCCATAAATTATGTAATACTAAGTGACTTTATGCTAAAATAGTTTTATGAGATAAAAAGATCAACTTTTGACTTCAATCAAGGCGCGCACGGAGCCTAATAGCCTTAGCTATTAAGGCGAGTACGTAACACAGAGTGAGGTTAAAAGATATTTTTTTAGCCATACAAAATTATTTAGAATAAAGCTTTATAAATGGCTTAATGTACGTTAATATTTGCTGGGTAGCTTCTTCTATGCTTGTCTGATCTGTACGAATCTCCAAAGCAGGATTTTGGGGTGCTTCATAGGGTGCATCGATACCGGTAAATCCTTTGATTGTACCACTTCGAGCTTTTTTATACAGTCCTTTCACATCTCTGGCTTCGCAGACTTCTAATGGGGCGTTGATGTATATTTCTATAAAATCATCAGCACCTATAATAGATTTCGCTAAATCTCGAATAGGCTTAGTCGGGCTGATAAAAGAATTGATGCAGATGACCCCGGAGTCGAGGTAGAGCTTGGCCACCTCGGCAATGCGACGGATATTTTCTGTTCTATCCTCGGTACTAAATCCTAAGTTGTTATTAATACCCGAACGGATATTATCTCCATCGAGTACCTGAGGGAAAAACCCCTCCTGAAATAGTACCTGCTCTAATTGGCGAGCAATCGTACTTTTACCAGAGCCTGAAAGGCCGGTCAACCAAAGTACCTTACTCTTTTGATTTAGTCGCTGCTCCCGATCACTACGCTGAAGTAGCTGGTCAAAGATAGGATGAATATGTTCTGTCAAGTTATTCTATTTAGTTTTTCCTACTGAAAGCCTTTTCTAGGGTTTCATTCGGTACTGATTGCCATGCCCGCTCATGCAGGTAATAAATAACAATCTTAATCACCAATTCTAATCCGGCGACTAGACTAGACTTTGCTAAAGCGTCTTCGCAGCCTGAGCCAGAAAAGATAGTATAAGCAAGTGTAAAGGTAGTACCTGTAGCGATAACTCTCCAAGTAATTGCCTTAAGAATACTCCGTAATTTTGAATCTTTTTTCATCGTTATATATCATTTCAAGGCAAATATAGGTGGTTTAGATATAAGGATGAAACCACTCATTGACATACAAACCATTGTTCATTTATTCAAGTATGGAAATTTTAAAGCCCCAAAAAGTAATTACTATCGATTTGACCTTGTCTTTTTGAAACATAGTACTTCCTTTCAAACGAGGTTCAAAAAGACAAGGTCTCCATAAATCGAAAGGTATTTTTTGCTTTCTACCAAGTACACTAGAGTTTATGTAAGTTAGTTTTGTATAGAGAATCAATTAAGATTTTTGAACAGATCAAGAAACAGGCGGAGCCTAATAGCCATAGCTATTATGGCGAGCATGTGCCGCAGAGCTGTGCAAAAAGATTTTTTAGGCTCATACGAAATTGATTTACATAAACTCTACTGTGTAATAAATTACTTAATGTTTTGAAGCCATCTTTTAAGCAATCTCTGCGTTATGTACTCGTCCCGATATAAATCGGGACTGCGCCATGCCTTGATCTAGCTTAAAATCTGGTAGTTCAAAACATCAATAAACTTTTTGCACAGTGTACTAAGAAAGAGAGCCACCCCTCAGGGCAGCCCTCTCTTTAGTAGTTTCATAGTGTACGAGGTGCGCATTTGGCGAGAAAACACCCCGGTTTTTTAAGTATATGTTGATGAGATCGGCTAGTTACATCCTAAATCTGATTGCGAGCTGGGATCGTTATTGGGGAAACAGTTTCCTGACAGAATCTGCTCTGGCACATAACGCTCCAGATTGGCATCCCGCAATCCATTTTCCAAGAAAGCGACTAAATCTGCTTTTTCTGTTTCTGTTAAACCAAGTGGCCTAAATTGATTCGAAATATTTCCTTCTGGTACATTCTCATTTTCTGGAATACCATCATTAAAGTATGCTACAACCTCCTCAAGGCTACTTTTACTACTACCATGAAAATAAAATGAAACGTCCCCCATATTATAAATTCCTGGTACTTTAAAGGCAAACATATCAATAGAACGCCCTGTAAATCCTCCTCTTCCTAGGTTTCTTTTATCATTGATATCTGTATTAAAAGCGACACCTGTTTCGTATAAATCTTTTACCCCTAAAGCATGGAACTCTGTAGAACTTAGACCTGCTCCTTTATGACATCGATAACAACCGCCTTTATTAAAAAAAACAATTGCACCGCGTTTCTCTGTATCTGTCAGTGCTGCTTGATTACCTTTCAGCCAATCTTGGAAAGGTGCTTCGTTGGTAATCAAGGTTCTGAGATAAGCTGAAATGGCAAAACTAGCCGCCTTGAGGCTATAGCGATCTTCGGTCTCCCAATTTTCAAAGGCATTATCAAAATAATCGCGGTATCCTAAATCATCCAACACATAATCGTCAATATCCATTCTATGGATTTTCAGGCCCTCTATATTTTGGCTTTCTAAACCATCTAATCCCAGGTAATTGATTTCGGTGTCCTCTTCCTTATCCCAGAGATTCTCTGTATCTGCATTGATATAATTGGCTCCAAACTTACCGCTCCACGAGGTATTGGTCTGGTAGGCTACATTCAGTAAACTAATAGGTCTTGCACCCTGCACATCAAGCTCCGATGGTGCATAGGAGGTAAATCGATCACGTCCTTCTCCATTTTCTCCAAAGCCAAGTCCTCCATCAGCAATTCCTTGTTCTCTTCCTGGCGTAAATCCGGCAGAGGGCACATGACAAGTAGCACAGGAGAATGTACCTTTCCCCTCTTCATAATTGGCTTTACGCGCCAAGCCAGTTTCGTAGAAGAGTAGCTTCCCAAGCGCTACCTTTTGTTCGGTAATCGGATTTTGTGCCCCATTAGGAATGGCATCATAATCGTCAGAAGCGGGTAGTATAAAATGAGACATATCGTCGTCAGGAGACAAACGTGTCAGGATATTCATTAATCGACCATCCAGCGGATTGATCAGTTCGTCTTGTGTGCATGCTCCTAGGCAAAGAGCACCGAGAAGCACTAAGGTGATTTTTTTCATGGAATACAATACATTACAGGATAATTACCCTTTGTTATACAATAGAGATTACTTGTCTCTTAGGTACTTGACCTAGTGGGGGCGACAAGTCCCCAAAACAAAAGAATAATACTTCGGATTAATTTTTAGGATGTATGCAGGTAGGTAAATAGAACAATCTCAAATTTTAGGCTCTGGTCTTATAGTACGGCATATGATTTCGGGTGTTGCAAATGTGTTCAAAAAAATTACGCTCCGTACAAATATTTATTATCGTAATACCTACTTCAGCCCATACATTCGTCATATACTTTACGCCTCCGTGACGGTCCATATCACCTAAATCCACATCAAACTTGAACCTAAGCCTTGGAATATGTAATTTTGCAGACCGTAATCAATATTGTGTTGTTATAATGATGTACTTGGCATTTAACCATTACAATATTATTCATCTACCGAAGCTTTAGCGTAGGTAGACATCACTACATCACTACATACATGAAGCCAGATATCCGTAAGTTACTTGAAGAGCGTGTTTTAGTTATTGATGGAGCTATGGGCACTATGATCCAGCAATATCAATTACAAGAAGCCGACTATCGTGGGGAGCAGTTTGCCGACATTGAGCAGGAGATCAAAGGCAATAACGACATCCTGTCGATCACACAGCCGCATATCATTGAAGCCATTCACAAGGCTTATTTGGATGCGGGCGCTGATATTATAGAGACCAATACCTTTGCAGCGAACAGTATTTCTCAAGAAGACTACCAGCTCGAAGCTTATGCTTATGACATCAGTTTGGCTTCTGCCAAAATCGCTGCCAAAGCTGTCCAGGAATACAGCGACCAAAACCCTCATAAACCGAGGTATGTAGCAGGGGCTTTTGGACCCACAACGCGCTCTGCTTCTATTTCGCCCGACGTCAACAACCCAGGCGCTAGGAATATCACCTTTGATCGACTCAAAGATTCCTACTACGAGCAAGCGCGTGGAATGATGGATGGTGGTGTAGATATCTTCTTAGTAGAAACCATATTTGACACCCTCAATGCGAAAGCAGCACTTTACGCTATTGATCTGCTTTTTGAAGAACGGGGCCAGTCTATACCAATTATGGTGTCGGGTACCATTACAGATGCTAGTGGCCGTACTTTATCAGGGCAAACCGTAGAGGCCTTTTTGATCTCTATGAGCCATATGCCGCTACTCAGTATAGGTTTAAACTGTGCTTTGGGAGCAGAAGAAATGCGCCCCTACCTCAAGGCCCTTTCCGAAAAAGCAGACTGCTTTGTCAG
This sequence comes from Saprospiraceae bacterium, assembly GCA_042095835.1. Classification (GTDB taxonomy): domain Bacteria; phylum Bacteroidota; class Bacteroidia; order Chitinophagales; family Saprospiraceae; genus DATFKA01. Next base: position 20,949 of record JBELML010000066.1, on the reverse strand, counting down.
TGCTTATCCCAACGCTGGTTTACCGAATGAATTTGGAGAATACGACCAAACTGCCGAAGAAATGCGCGGATACATCCGCGACTTCGTCAGTAGTGGTTTTGTCAATATGATCGGAGGTTGCTGCGGTACAAGTCCTGACCATATCCGCTTGATGGCTGAAGCCGTAGAAGGTATGCCTGGTAGAAAAATACCAGACATTGAGCCGCTCACTCGCTTGAGTGGATTAGAGCCTTTGATTATACGCCCAGATACTAATTTTGTCAACATTGGTGAACGTACTAATGTAACTGGCTCCAAAAAATTTGCTCGCTTAATCAAGTCTGGAGACTATGCGGAGGCGCTTTCTGTAGCCCAGCACCAGGTAGAAGGGGGCGCACAGGTGATCGATGTAAATATGGATGAAGGTCTTTTAGATTCTGAGGATGTAATGGTGACCTTTTTAAACTTGATGATGGCCGAACCAGATATTGCCAAACTTCCTATTATGATCGATTCCTCCAAGTTCTCGGTCATTGAAGCAGGTCTTAAGGTCGTGCAAGGCAAATGTATTGTCAACTCCATCTCACTCAAAGAAGGGGAAGAAGAGTTTCTCAGACAGGCAAAAATTTGTCGTCGATTTGGTGCCTCCGTTATTGTGATGGCCTTTGATGAAGAAGGTCAGGCCGACACCTCGGATAGAAAAGTAGAAATCTGCGCAAGAGCCTATGATATCCTTACCCAGAAAGCAGGGTTTAAACCTGAAGATATCATCTTTGACCCCAATATTTTTGCTGTAGCTACTGGAATTGAGGAACATAATAATTATGCCGTTTATTTCATAGATGCCACCCGCAGGATTAAAGAGCGCTGTCCTGGCGCAAAGATCAGTGGAGGCGTGAGCAATATCTCCTTTTCCTTCCGTGGAAATAATGTGGTACGCGAAGCTATGCATTCTGCATTTTTATACCATGCGATCAAGGCTGGAATGGATATGGGAATCGTCAACGCGGGCATGATAGAAGTATACGAGGATATTCCAAAAGACTTATTAGAGCGCGTAGAAGACGTGCTATTCAATCGCCGCGATGATGCCACCGATCGCCTGACCGACTATGCCGAACGCTTTAAAGGAGATGGTGGCCGTACGATCAAAAAAGACTTGAGCTGGCGGGAGCAACCCCTCAATGAGCGCATCGCGCATGCTTTAGTTAAAGGAATCACCGAGTTTATTGAAGAAGATGCAGAGCTCGCTCGCCAGCAGTTCGATGCCCCGATCAAGGTGATCGAAGGTCCATTGATGGATGGGATGAATATCGTCGGTGATCTTTTTGGAGAAGGTAAAATGTTTTTGCCTCAAGTGGTGAAAAGTGCCCGTGTGATGAAAAAGGCAGTAGCCTATCTCACGCCTTATATTGAGGAAGAAAAAGAGGGAACTGGTGTTCAATCTAAAGGGAAAATCCTCATGGCTACCGTAAAAGGAGATGTACACGATATCGGCAAAAATATAGTGGGCGTCGTGATGGGTTGCAACAACTTTGAGGTAATTGATATGGGCGTTATGGTGCCTTATAACAAAATTATACAACGCGCTCGCGAAGAGCAGGTCGACATTATAGGTTTGAGTGGATTGATCACGCCGTCTTTAGATGAAATGGTGACCGTCGCCAAAGAGATGGAGCGACTAAGAATGAATACACCGCTGCTGATTGGCGGAGCGACGACCTCCAAAACACACACCGCTGTTAAGATCGAACCACAATATTCTGGACCAGTAGTACACGTACTAGATGCTTCACGTGCTGTAGGAGTGGCCTCCAATTTGCTCTCCAGTGAAGAAGACACTCGTTCCAACTTCATCTTGGACATCAAAGCAGATTATGAGCGCGTACGCGTCGCCAGAGGGAATCGTCAGTCGATCAAAAAGTATATCCTATTGGAAGATGCCCGCAAAAACCCTACTGCCATTGATTGGGAAAAGCATCCACCAGTTGCGCCCCAACAATTGGGCGTACAAGTTTTCGATAACTATTCGCTGGAAGAACTATCTGAATATATCGATTGGACGCCCTTCTTTACCAGTTGGCAGCTGGCTGGTAAGTTTCCTGCCATTCTAGAGGATGAGATTGTAGGCACCGAAGCACAAAAGCTCTACAACGATGCTCGATCAATGCTTCGCCAGATCATAGATGAAAAGTGGCTGCAAGCCAAGGCGGTCATTGGCCTTTTCCCTGCTAATGCCATCAAAGGGGACTCTACCGAAATCTATACCAATGAAGAGCGGAGTGAAGTGAAGGCGACGCTGCATCACCTACGCCAGCAGCGCAAAAAAGCACCAGGGCAACCCAACTTCAGCTTAGCAGATTTTGTAGCACCCAAGGGTACTGCCGACTATATGGGAGCCTTCTCCGTAACGGCAGGCATTGGTATCGAGGAGCATGTCCAGCGCTTCGAGGCCGACCACGATGACTATAAGGCCATTATGGTCAAAGCATTAGCAGATCGCTTGGCAGAGGCTTTCGCCGAAAGGATGCACGAGCGCGTTCGTAAAGAGTTCTGGGGTTATGCTAGTGAAGAAAATCTGGAAAACACCGCCCTCATTGCTGAAAAGTACAAAGGCATTCGACCAGCACCTGGCTATCCGGCCTGTCCGGAGCATACCGAAAAAGGAACCCTTTGGCAATTACTAGAGGTCGAAAAAAATATCGGTATGAAACTAACGGAAAGCTTTGCCATGTATCCGGCTGCTTCCGTGAGTGGCTGGTATTTTGGGCACACCCAGAGCAAGTATTTCGGCTTGGGCCAAATCGACAAAACCCAAGTCCAGGACTACGCAAAACGCAAAGGAATGCGTATTGAGGAAGCGGAACGCTGGTTGGCACCAGTTTTGAATTATGAGGCGTGATTTTGGAATAGCTATCCTAAACCTAGAAGGTTTAGGATAGCTATTCAGGGTCTATTCTACTCCTTTCGAATAATTCGACGACCATTCCGACCCTCTCTCGTTTGCCAGAAAAACTCAATGCGGTTTTTATCAAAAAACGTTACATCTCTAGTGCTACTACCAGGGCTATAATAATAGAGTAAAGTATCTTGGTCATTTACAAAACAGGGTATTTCATCAAACAACCTGCCATCACTAAAATAGATACCTAAAGTATCTACACTATTATAAATATATGTAGTATAAGGTGGTGAGAGATCATGCCAATCCAAATCGCCAAATTCCATTAGATCAACTTCCGCTTTTATTTCCCATTCACCAATAATAGTCTCACTTAGCAGTAAATCCTTTTCTTCTATTAGCACATCTTTCTTAGTGCAAGTGCTAGAAATCAAGATTAAACCGATAATTAGCCAAAATTCATTCATGGATGATTAATTTTTGATTAGAAGAACTCCCTAAAAACAATAAACCTGAAACAGCCTAGCAATTCAAAAAAAGTCGTTTTTTTAACCATTTGCAAAAAAAACACCCTCAACTATTGCTTCCTACGCAAGTAGACCCTACATTTGCTGGCGTAATGAACAATTCATCTAGACATATCAATGCCTTTGTATTGACCAATCGCCGCCGATTGGCTCGCCGCCCTTAGGGGCGATTCATTACCATATTATCCCTCTGCGGGTGTCTTAGCCGCATTTTTGTAGTATTTCTACTCCAAAAAACTTAGTATAGACACCTTCCTGCAATCTGCTCGATTCCAATTGTGTATCACCAAATTATCTTTATTAATAGTCCTGTGTGGGCTTATTGATCATTTATTCTAAAAGGAAATGGAAATCAATATAGTGGTAGCCCAGCCTGAGCACCTTCAATATGCGGAGGTCATCTGCCACAACTATGCCGAATCTGCTAAAGCACGCGGCACCGGTATTGCCAAACGTACACCAGAGTATGTATCTAGTAAAATGCTGGAAGGCAAAGCGGTTATCGCTTTACACGGCACCGAATTAGCTGGTTTTTGCTATATCGAAACCTGGAGTCACGGCAAGTATGTCGCTAATTCGGGACTGATCGTAGTACCAAAATTCAGGAAGCTTGGTCTAGCCAAAAAAATCAAAGCCAAAGTATTTGAGCTATCACGGAATAAATACCCCGAGGCTAAAGTCTTCGGTATCACCACCAGCTTGGCAGTGATGAAGATCAACTCCTCTTTGGGGTATGCTCCTGTTACTTTTTCAGAACTTACACAAGATGATGCCTTTTGGGAAGGCTGTAAAAGCTGCCCTAACTACGATATCCTCACACGTAACGAACGTAAACTCTGCCTTTGCACGGCTATGCTTGCTCCATCTAAAGTGGAAATCGAACACGACCTCTCTCATTTAATCGTCGACAAAAATCAATCAAAATAATGCAACCAAAAAAAGTCGTTTTGGCTTATAGTGGGGGTTTAGACACCTCTTTTTGTGTGAAATATCTAAGTCAAGAAAAAGGATACGAAGTACACGCACTAACCGTAAATACTGGCGGATTTGATACCCCCGAAGCCCAATCTCTTGAGAAAAGAGCATTTGACCTAGGGGCAACATCCTATAAAATTGTCGATGCAGTACCTCGATTCTACGATCAGTGTATTCGCTATTTGGTGTATGGCAACATCCTTAAAAACAATACCTATCCTCTATCTGTAAGTGCGGAGCGGATGTTTCAAGCCTTGGAGGTCGCCCAATACGCCAATGAGATTGGAGCAGATGCGGTAGCTCACGGTAGTACAGGTGCTGGAAATGATCAGGTGCGTTTTGATTTGGCCTTCAATATTCTAGGGAACAACCTCGAAATCATTACTCCCATTCGAGATATGCAACTCTCCAGACAAGCAGAGATCGAATACCTGCAACAAAATGGTGTCGACTACTCCTGGGAAAAAGCCAAATACTCTATCAATCAAGGCCTGTGGGGAACCAGCGTAGGCGGCGTAGAAACATTGACCTCCAACCAGGCCCTTCCAGACGAAGCGTATCCTTCGCAGTTACAAAAAGAAGTCGCTTGTACAGTACAATTGCACTTTAAAGCTGGCGAGTTGACGAGTATCAATGATACTAGCTTCGATCATCCAGTACAAGCCATCGAAGCACTTAATGACCTAGCATCTGCCTATGCGATTGGTAGAGATATCCACGTGGGTGATACCATCATCGGTATCAAAGGAAGAGTAGGATTTGAGGCGGCAGCTCCACTCATCATCATCAAAGCACACCACTTATTGGAGAAACACACCCTCACCAAGTGGCAGCAATATTGGAAAGAACAATTGGCCAATTGGTACGGCATGCTCCTCCATGAAGGGCAATTACTGGATCCCGTAATGCGCAATATTGAGACTTTCCTAGCCGATACTCAAGCGCCCGTAACAGGTACCGTTATTGTCAAACTACTACCTTATCGTTTTGAGCTACAAGGTATCGAATCGGAATTCGACTTGATGAATTCAGCATTCGGTCACTACGGAGAAATGAACCAAGGATGGAGTGGCGAAGATGTCAAAGGTTTCACCAAGATTCTAGGGAACCAGAGTATGATTCATCGATTTGTACATAGTTCTTCTGAAGAGTAGACTTCGTGAAAACTTGATGATATAGTGACCTGTGTACACTGGGCATTCACGCATTGAATCATTGATGCATTACAACACTAAAACATGACAACATTGAAAAAAGCAGGCATCATTGGAGGTGGTGGATATACGGCAGGTGAACTGATTCGTATTCTACAATACCATCCAAAAGTAGACATTGCTTATGTGTATTCGAATAGTCAAAAAGGGAAAAAGATCAGCGAAACCCATGAAGATTTGATTGGGGAAATTGATATGACTTTTTCGGGGGCCTATCATTTTGATATCGATGTCTTATTCCTTTGTATGGGGCACGGACAATCTAGCACTTTCCTAGAGGCTAATCCTGTTCCTGAAAGAGTAGCGATTATTGATTTAAGTAGGGACTATAGACTCTCCGAAGACTATATTTATGGTCTTCCTGAGTTAAATCGCGATGCTATCCAGACCTCTAATCGAATTGCGAATTGTGGTTGTTTTGCTACCTGTATTCAATTGGGCTTATTGCCCTTAGCAGCAGCTGGTTTGTTGAAAGAGGAGGTACATATTCATGCCATTACTGGCTCTACTGGGGCAGGCCAATCGCCAAGACCAACTACCCATTTTAGCTGGCGGAATAACAACCTCTCTATTTATAAAGCATTCAATCATCAACACCTGGGAGAGATCAAACGCAGCTTAGCCCAATTGCAGCCGAGTTTCGACAAGGCTTTGAATTTCCTTCCTTTACGAGGAGATTTCCCAAGAGGTATTTTTGCCAGCCTTTATACCCCAACTGATCTTTCTGAAGAAGAGGTAAAAGCTTTATATCAGGATTATTATCAAGCTCATCCTTTTACGATTGTAAGCGATAAAAACCCTTACCTCAAGCAGGTTGTCAACACGAATAAAGCACTAGTATACGTAGAAAAACACGAGGACAAAGTTTTGATCATCAGCATGATCGACAATTTATTGAAAGGGGCCAGCGGCCAGGCAGTACAAAATATGAATTTAGTTTTTGGAATGCCCGAAACAATGGGCCTACAACTCAAAGCATTAGCTTTTTAAGATAGCCATAGTTTAGGGCTTAGAGGTTAGGAATCAGTTAGCTTCTCAACTTTAAGCAAACTATACGAATAGGCTACAATTTAATCAAGGACCTTAAATCAATCATATGCAACTCTTTGATGTCTATCCACTTTTCGACCTAGAACCTGTAAAGGGAAATGGCAGCTACGTTTACGATGCCGATGGACGGTCGTATTTAGATTTTTATGGAGGTCATGCCGTTATTTCTATCGGTCATAGTCATCCGCATTATATCCAAAGAATTAGTGAGCAATTAAACCAACTGGGTTTCTACAGTAATTCTGTCCAGAACCCATTGCAAGCCCAATTAGCGCACAAATTAGGCCAACTATCTGGTCTCGAAGATTACCAGCTTTTCTTGTGTAATAGCGGTGCAGAAGCCAATGAAAATGCCCTCAAGATGGCTTCCTTTCAAAATGGTCGCACCAAGATTATTGCTTTCGAGCGAGCCTTCCACGGGCGTACTTCGGCAGCCGTCAATGTGACAACTAGCGAGAAAATTAAAGCGCCCATTAATCGTGGATTCGAGGTGGAGTTTCATCAATGGAATAATTTAGAAAGCGTTGCCGCTAGTTTGCATAAAGGTGATGTATGTGCTGTCATTATTGAAGGTTTACAGGGTATTGGCGGCATCCACTTACCAGATGCAGCTTTTCTACAAGAAGTTCAAAGCCTTTGTAATGCAACCGATACGGTCTTTATTTTAGATGAAATCCAATCCGGCTTTGGGCGTACTGGACAATTCTTTGCCTTTCAGCATTTGGGCGTTGAACCAGATATTATCTCGATGGCCAAAGGCATGGGTAATGGTTTTCCGATAGGAGGCATCTTACTGCATCCAAAATTCGAAGCCAAATATGGCCTTTTAGGCACCACTTTTGGTGGCAACCACCTGGCTTGTGCAGCTTGCCTAGCAGTACTGGAAGTTTTAGAATCCGAAAACCTGATTGAGAATGCCGCCACTCGTGGTAGTCGAATCAAAAAAGCGCTGCAAGAAATGTCTTCTCCGGTAGAAGTCAGAGGAGAAGGCTTAATGATTGGAGTGGAATTGGTAGGCCCCGTAAAAGTCATCCGCAAAAAGCTACTCTTTGAAGATGGTGTATTCACAGGTTCTTCTTCTGACCCAAATGTCATACGTCTACTTCCTGCTTTAAACATTGGTGATCAGGAAGAGCAATTATTTTTAGAAAAATTTATACCTGTTGTAGAGGATTATAGCCTTTCTACTACAAGTCATTAAATCAGTAAGGAATGGGGCGTTAATAAAGCATACAAGATTTACGCAGGTATTTTGCTGTTCAGTGAAGCAAAAAAAGCAGGCGATGCAGCGCATCAACGAGGCTTTTTAACGAAACTGGGCGCAAAAGAACAAGTAAAGATGTTTAATTTATTATTGACTCATTCCTAAGTACCCAAATACAATGCAAAAATTTATTTCCGTTGAAGATGTCAGTGATGTAAAAGCACTCGTACAAGAGGGCTTGCGTATGAAACAAAACCCCTTCGCAGACCAACATATCGGTAAAGATAAGACCCTCATCCTGCTATTTTTTAACCCAAGTTTACGGACACGCCTCAGTACCGAAAGGGCTGGATTCAACCTGGGTATGAATGTGATCAACATGAATGCCAAACAAGGATGGGCCCTAGAATTTGAAGATGGGGCTGTGATGAATATCGACCGGGCAGAACACGTCAAAGAGGCAGCCGCAGTGATCAGTCAATACGCCGATGTCATTGGTATTCGTACTTTCCCCTCTTTAACTGACCGCGAGAAAGATTATCAAGATGCGATTATCAATAGCTTTATAAAATATGCAAGTGTTCCAGTCATCAGTTTGGAGTCGGCGATTCGTCATCCACTACAATCCCTCACCGACTTGATCACTATCGAGGAGCTAAAACAAACAGCTCGTCCCAAGGTCGTTTTAAGCTGGGCACCGCACCCTAAAGCTTTACCCCAAGCCGTGGCTAACTCTTTTATAGAATGGATGCAAGCGGGCGAAGTAGAGCTGGTCGTGACTCATCCAGAAGGTTATGACCTAGCGCCTGAATTCATCAAAGACACACCTGTGGTTTATGATCAAAAGGCCGCATTTGCCGGAGCAGACTTTATTTACACCAAAAACTGGTCTACCTACGAGCCCTATGGTCAAATAAAAAACAAAGCAGTCGACTGGATGATCTCCGCTGATAAAATGGCCTTGACCAACGATGCTCATTTCATGCACTGCCTGCCGGTACGACGCAATGTAATCGTTGCTGATGCCGTAATCGACAGTCCAAAATCTGCGGTCATTCAGCAAGCAGGCAACCGTACTTATGCCGCTCAGGCCGTACTCAAAACCATCTTAAGCAATCCATAAGCATTATGCAAAACCAACTTACCATTCTTAAGATTGGGGGCAAAGTCATAGAAGACGAGACAAGGCTCAAAAAAGTACTAGCAGACTTCCATGCCATTAAAGGGCATAAAATCCTGGTACACGGTGGGGGCAAAAGGGCCAGTCAAGTGGGCGAACAAATGGGGCATCCCGCACCTATGATAGAAGGTCGTAGGATAACCGATGCTACTACGCTGGAAATTGTAACCATGGTCTATGCTGGCCTTTACAATAAAAAAGTCGTCAGTCAATTGCAGTCGATTGGCTGTAATGCGCTTGGTGTAAGTGGAGCCGATGCCAACCTCATACAAGCCCATAAACGCATCGTCAAAACGATCGATTACGGCTTTGCTGGAGATATAGATGCCGTTGACCAAGAGCAACTCCACAAACTATTGGTAGCGGAGGTCACGCCTGTGTTTTGCGCCATCACCCATGATCGCCAAGGCCAATTGCTGAACACCAATGCAGATACTATTGCCTCTACCCTAGCTCGAGCGATGAGCAAGCAATACAAAGTAGAACTTGTACTGTGCTTGGATTTACCAGGTGTAATGGTCGACCCAAATGAAGAGGCTTCGCTGATTCCAAAATTAGATACCCTTAGCTACCAAGAATACAAAACAGCAGGAGTCATCAGTGGTGGCATGATTCCTAAGCTTGATAATGCCTTCGCTGCGCTGCAAGCGGGTGTAGAAAAGGTGAGGATATGTGGTCCCTATAATATCCGTACAGGCGGTACTTCAATTGAACGTGCAAGTAAAGCTACTTTTAGCTATCAGAGCAAAGGTTCTCTGGAAGAGGATGCGATTGACTTATTGAAAAGGCTAATCGAAACGCCTTCTTTATCAAGAAAAGAACAAGACACTGCCGATCTTATTGAGAATTTTCTACTAGGCGTCGGCATCTCTGCACAACGACAGCAGAATAATGTCTGGGCCAGGTCAGCTCATTGGGATGCGCAAAAGCCGACTATCTTGCTCAACTCTCATCACGATACCGTCAAGCCAGCAAAAGGTTGGCAGCGAGACCCTTTTGGTGCTACGCTGGAAGGAGAGCAATTATTTGGTCTGGGTAGTAATGATGCGGGCGCTTCCTTGGTAGGTTTGATGGCGACTTTCCGTCATTTTTATGAGAAAAAATTGCCTTTCAACTTAATTTTCGCAGCTACGGCAGAGGAAGAGATTTCGGGCCCAAATGGTATTGCCAGTTTACTACCAAGTCTAGGCAAGATTGATACAGCAATAGTCGGTGAGCCTACCGAAATGCAGATGGCTATTGCCGAAAAAGGTTTAATGGTCATAGATGGAGAGGCCATTGGTCAATCAGGTCATGCCGCTCGCAATGAGGGCATCAATGCCCTTTATATCGCCTTAGATGATATCAAAAAAATCCAAGAATTTACCTTTGAAAAAATATCGCCCTTACTTGGCCCAACTAAAGCGACCGTCACTCAAATCCAGGCAGGAAGCCAGCACAATGTAGTACCCGACCGATGTACTTTTGTCGTAGATGTTCGTACCAACGAACTATACAGTAATCAAGAAGTTCGTGACTTATTGAATAAAATGACACAATCTGAGCTAAAAGCGCGATCCTATCGCTTGAATTCATCTGGTATTCCATTGGACCATCCACTCGTAAAAAGCGGACTGGCAATGGGTAGAAAAACCTACGGTTCTCCCACACTTTCTGACCAAGCCCTGATGCCTTTTCCAACACTAAAAATGGGTATTGGCGATTCTGCTCGGAGTCACACCGCAGATGAGTATATTTACCTTTCAGAGATTCGAGCAGGTATTCGGGATTATATTCGTTTATTGGAAGGAGTTGTAGGTATGTCTGCTTACTCTTAACATAGCACATAAGACATAAGGCTCATAGCTTTGAATAGGAGTTGTTTTTGAACCATTTAAGGGATTATAAGAGCATTTAAGACCTTTTGAAACACATAGGGCAGATAGGAATCATAGAAACTCTGAACTACATAGCACATAAGACATAGCTTTGAATAGGAGTTGTTTTTGAACCATTTAAGGGATTATAAGAGCATTT
>JBELML010000066.1:0-9802 GCA_042095835.1 Saprospiraceae bacterium | reverse complement strand
AGACCTTTTGAAACACATAGGGCAGATAGGAATCATAGAAACTCTGAACTACATAACACATAACACATAAGACATAGCTTTGAATAGGAGTTATTTTTGAACCATTTAAGGGATTATAAGAGCATTTAAGATTTTTGAAACACATAGAGCAGATAGGAAACATAGAAACTCTGAACTACATAGCACATAACACATAGCAAAGCATCCCGACATCCGCTGCGCTACGCCGGGATTAATTCGACCGACGTTGCTAAAGCATCGGGTCTCATTAACATGACACATAGCACATAGCATATAAGACATAATCCCACTGGCCTTATCTTGAAGCGAAGAAGAACTTAGAAAATAATAACAAATGAAGAATAAACTTTGGCAGAAATCTTTTGAAGTCAACAAGGCGATTGAATCCTTTACCATCGGTAATGATCGTGCGATGGATTTATACCTTGCTCCGCATGATATTCTTGGCTCCCTGGCACATATAAAAATGCTTGCTAAAGTAGGTTTACTTGAGGCCGAAGAAGAAGTATTGCTTTCTAAAACGCTATCTGAATTATACAAAGAGGCGATAGCGGGCAACTTCGAAATTGAAGAAGGTGTAGAAGATGTGCATTCTCAGGTAGAGATGCTCCTGACTCAGCACTTGGGTGACGTCGGAAAGAAAATACACAGCGGCCGATCTAGAAATGATCAAGTATTGGTTGATCTCCGTTTATTTTTCAGAGCAGAAATTGCAGGCCTAGTCGAGTCTGTCCAAGACCTATTCACTCAGCTCCAATCTTTATCTGAAGAACATAAGGCGGTGCTTATGCCAGGTTATACGCACCTCCAAGTAGCGATGGTTTCTTCTTTTGGATTGTGGTTTGGCTCCTATGCAGAGTCTCTGGTAGATGATACCCAGCAACTCCTAGCTACCTACAAAATCATGAACCACAACCCACTGGGTTCTGCGGCAGGCTATGGTTCTTCTTTCCCATTAGACCGAACATACACTACTCAACTGCTAGGGTTTGGCGACTTGAACTATAATGTGGTCCATGCACAAATGGGTCGAGGGAAAACGGAGTTGTTTTTGGCCTTTGCTTTATCTGCCATTGGGCATACCCTTGGCAAATTAGCAATGGATATGGTGCTATTCATGAACCAAAACTTTGGCTTCATCAAATTTCCTGATGAACTCACGACAGGCTCTAGTATCATGCCCCACAAAAAGAACCCCGATGTATTTGAATTGATCCGTGCAAAATGCAATCAACTCATCGCATTACCACAGCAAGTAAGTCTACTGACGACAAATCTACCTTCAGGATATCATCGCGATTTTCAGATTTTAAAAGAGGCCCTTTTCCCAGCAATAGAGATGACCAATCAATGCCTTGAAATGGCCACCTTCGCTTTGAAAAATATCCAGGTGAATCCCAATATTTTGGATAAAGAAGAGATGTATAAATACTTATTCAGTGTAGAGGTGGTCAATAATGATGTGCTAGCCGGAATGCCTTTCCGAGATGCTTACACAAAAATTGGTCAGGAAATTGAATCTGGAAATTTTGACCCTCCCAGAACGGTAAATCATACCCACGAAGGGAGCATAGGTCAATTGTGTACTGCCGAGATCAAAGCAAAGATGGATCGCGTTCTAGTAGAGTTTCCTTTCAACCAAGTACAAACGGCTATCCAAAATCTCCTTTCATGATGAGGCTTGATTATATTTATGTAGGTATTCAGTTTTTATTGTTCGCTTGCCTTTTTGTGTTGCCACAAAAACAAATTTTTGAAGCAGCGTTCGCTATACAAATGCTAGGCTTAGCCTTATGCCTCTTGGGAGCTATTCTGACCTTATATGCTACGATAACTTTGGGCAGCTCCTTAACCGCTTTACCAAGCCCCAAAGCGGGAGCCCAACTTAAAACAGGTGGTGCATACCGCTATGCAAGACATCCTATTTACGCCGGTATCTTACTGATGCTACTAGGTTATCTGTTTTATAGTGGAGAATTGGTGATCCTATTAGTTGGGCTTAGTCTCTTCATCCTCTTTTATTTTAAAGCGCGCTATGAAGAGCAGAAACTATTACAGTTTTATGGGCAAGCTTATCAAGAATATATGCAAAAGGTCGGGAGGTTTTCACCCAAATAAACCCTACTAAAACTTATAAACAGTAGATTTGTAAGGTATGGCCGATCAAAAATCTCTGTTATGTGGCATCGACTATTCCTCTGCTTCTGTTTTATAGCAACGTACCAAACCCAGGCTCAATCTACCTTCGATTTCGCGGAGTCAACTATCCGTGGGCCCTGGGACTTACCCGTCGGCATTTGTTTTGATGACAATCGCCAAGCTTATATCTGGGATATGACTGGCAAGGTATATGTGATGGATACCTTGGATCAAATCCAAAAAACACCACTCATTGACATCAGCGAGCAAATGGCCAAATGGCTAGACATAGGAATGACGGGCTTTGCACTCGATCCCAACTTCCTCGACAATGGTTATTTCTACCTCTTATATCCTGTAGATTGGCACCATTATCAATATTATGGAACAGCAGATTATAATCCCCAAAAGACCGAAACGAATACCGCCACTTTCGGTAGAATAGCTCGCTTCACAGCCGATGCGGCAAGCAATTTCACGACCGTAGTTGAAGATAGCGAACATATCCTTTTAGGGCATAGCCCAGAAGATGGCTTCCCTATTCTTTTTGATTCGCATGGCCTTGGTAGTCTTGCTTTTGGAACCGATGGCAGCTTACTCGCTTCTTGTGGCGATGGCGCAAATTCGGTGTGGAAAGATATCGGTGGTAATGGCGGTTCTTATTTTGAGAAAGGTCTAGAACGCGGCATCATCCAGCCCAAAGAAAATGTAGGCGCTTTTCGATCTCAAATGATTCAATCGCTGGCAGGAAAAATCATCCGCATCGATCCCCAAACTGGTGAAGGCCTGCCTAGTAATCCTTTTTATGATCAGCAAAACCCCAAAAGCCCTGCCTCCAGGGTTTGGACCTTGGGCTTGCGCAATCCTTTTCGTTTTCTGGTCATTCCGGAGTCAGGTAGCCACTATGCTGAAGATGGGCAGCCCGGAACCATTATCTGCGGTGATGTAGGAGAATATAGCTGGGAGGAAATGAATCGATTCGATGAGGGTGGGCAAAATGCGGGGTGGCCACTATACGAAGGCATGGAACTTTCGCCAACTTATGGTCAAATTGAATTGCCTCATCCTTTTGCTATCAATGATCAAAAAGGGAACGACTGTCCCCAAGAGCAATTCTTCTTCCACCAACTCCTTGCAGAAGATCAGCAGAGTAAGGCCCTTCCACAGCATCCTTGTTTCGCCAATCAAGTGTTGCAGACAAGTACCCCAAGTTTTGTACACCAGCGCCCACAACTCATTTACCAAAACCAAGACTCTAAAGGCAATACCCTTGCCTATGCGGCGGTTGCTACTTATAATGCAGAAGGTAAAGCGACCAGCACCTCCATCGAAGAGACGGCACCCCGGCCAATTGGTACTGCTTTTCAGGGAGATGCGAGTATCCCTGCTTTTTATTACCAGGAAGGCAGCCTTCCAGAAGGATTACACCAGCGTTTATTCCAGGTAGATTATGTCGGCTGGTTACGCACTTACCAGTTTGGAACAAGAGGTGAATTATCAACAACACAGCACTTTTGGGATGGCCCCGATCGCGTGGTTGCCGCAGCGGCACACCCAACAGCACCGAATATTTACTTCTTGAGTCTAGCTACGCGCCGACTACACAAATTGACTTTTGGTGGGAAGCGCCCGCCTCAAGCGATCATGCAACTAGATCAATACTTTGGCCCTAGCCCCTTGACCATCCAATTCAATGGAGCGGCTTCCATCGCCTACGAATCTGGGCTGGATTATAGCTGGAAAGTGAATGGCCATCCTATTTCCAAAGACAGCATTTTGAACTATACCTTTACGGATGAAAGCATAGCGAAAGTGCCCGTTCAATTGATTGTTCGAGATACTTTTGGAGGCGTAGATAGTATTTCCGAGACCATCTTTCTCAACAACACACCTCCTAAGATTAACTGGTTGAGTCCAGGCATCGACGAACAATATCCTCTGGATGTTTCTAGCCTCATTCGCTTAGATGCTTGGGCGGAAGATACAGAATCGGATCAGGCTCAACTGCGATACGATTGGGAAATATTCCTGCACCACAATAGCCACTTCCACTTTGCTAATGCTCAATCTGGGCAACAGTCTTTTGCGATTTTAGCGCCCTTGGGATGCAGTGTGGAGGACTACTCCTACCGCGTGGTACTCAAGGTGAGTGATGAGCAAGGCTTATTTAGCCAAGAAACTAGATGGCTCTATCCAAACTGTACAGATCGAGCAGTGCCCACCTTCGAGCTAGATGGCTTTTCTAAAGGCCAGCAAGTGCAGCTCAGTTGGAATTTTGCATTAGATTTAGAAGGGCTACTTTTTGAGGTAGAGCGGAGTACCGATTACTTCAACTTTGAAGTATTGGCCCGTCAGGAAACCACCAGTCATCAAGATATACCCGGCAGAAATGGAAGCTATATTTATAGAATTAAAGCCACCGCAGCAGATGGCCGCTTTTGGTATTCTAATCTACTCGAAAAATCATTACCTAGCGATAGCGGCATCAAAGTTTACCCCAACCCTAGTCAGGGCCTTTTCAACTTTGAAATGGCAGAAATAGCGGGCAGGTCCCTACAATTGACACTCTTCGATGCCAATGGTAGAAAGATCAAATCCAGAATTTTTGGCAAGGAGCTTAATGGTAAAAATAGCTATAGTATCGACCTGCAGAATTGGAGTCCAGGCATCTATTTCTACCAAATAAAAGACCAGCAGCAGTGCTTTGTGGGCAAACTACTACTGGACTGATCTTAAACCTAAATTGTATTGTATTTTTTCGACCCTACTTTAAGGTAGAAGGGCATACATAAGCTGTTGTTGGTACTTCTTCACTATCGGCAATCGTAGTGAATAAATCTTGTATATTGATAAGCTGATCATAACCTCTGGCTTTCAGGATGGAAGCGGCTACAGTAGCGCGGTATCCCGATTTACAGTGTAGATAATATTGATCATCGCGGTTGATCTCGCTCATGTTTTTATTGATAAAATCAAGTGGAAAGTTTTGCGAGTTTTCCACGTGTTCTGCTTCCCATTCACTGGGCTTTCTGACATCCAGAACTTTGATCGATTGGTCTTTTTGATATTGCTGAATAAAGGCTTGCGAAGAAATGGTATCCACTTTATCAATTTCTCCACCTGAAGCCACCCAAGTTTCAAAACCTCCTTCTAGGTAACCAATCGCATTGTCATAACCAACTCTAGCGAGGCGCTTCACGGTTTCTTCTGCGCGTCCTAGAGGAGCTACGATCAAAATCTCCTGCATCAAATCAGGGATCAAAGCACCAACCCAAGGAGCAAAGCTACCATCCAGTCCTATAAAAATAGAGTTGGGGATAAAACCTTTTACAAAATCTTTTTTATCGCGAACGTCCAGGATAATCGCATCTGTTTCATTGGCCAGTAGCTCAAAAGCTCGGGCATCAAGTGCACGTGTTCCGCGCTCCATGACCGTATCGATACTTTCGTAGCCCTTTTTATTCATCATAGCATTCTTGGCAAAATACGCTGGTGGTGGCAATAGACCATCAGTAACTTCTTTGATGAATTCCTCTTTGCTCATATCTGCTCTCAAAGCATAGTTGGTAGCTTTCTGGTTGCCCAGTGTATCCCAAGTTTGCTTACTCATGTTTTTACCACAGGCAGAACCCGCACCATGAGCTGGATAGACGATGACATCATCAGGCAATGTCATGATCTTATTGCGCAGACTATCGAATAACCAACCGGCCAAATCCTCCTTGGTGACAGATCCCTGCTTTTGCGCTAAATCTGGCCGACCTACATCACCAATAAAAAGCGTATCGCCACTAAATATAGCATGTGGAAGTCCTTGCTCATCCAACAACAAATACGTTGTACTTTCAGGTGTATGACCTGGTGTGTGCAGCACCCGAATGGTCACTTTCCCTACTTGAAACTCCTCTCCATCTTTGGCTTCGTGCTTGTTAAATGTGGTTTTAGCTTCTGGTCCGTATACGATTGTCGCTCCGGTTTTTTTGGCTAAATCCAAATGCCCTGAGACAAAATCTGCGTGGAAGTGCGTTTCAAAAATGTACTTGATCTGTACTTGATCTTCTTTTGCTTTCTCGATATAAGGCCCCGTCTCACGGAGTGGATCAATAATTGCGGCTTCGCCTTCACTTTGGATATAATAAGCTCCTTGAGCTAAACATCCGGTATAGATTTGTTCTACCTTCATATCAAAACTATTATTGTTTTATTATTGCTAAAATTAATCTTTATTCCAATATACAAATATATGAACGAATTTTCATGTATTTAAAGCTCAAGAAAGCCTCCTAAGGTTTAAACACCTAAAAATCAACACTTCACAGATTCTTCTTTAGGGTGTGGAAACAAGTCCGACTCATCTTCAGTCCGTGTAGGACTGAGGCATTTGAAATCTTTCTCCACTAGTAAGATCAGTGACTGATCTTCTGCTACTGGTAGTTCTGATTGTACACTAATGCGCGTGTCGTCCTCTGCCCAGATTTGAGCTGTTGACTCATTGATGAATACCGTAATCGATTGAGCATCATTTTTTGCCGAAAGCATTTCCTCCATTTCTACTACCCTAATCTGGTAGTGAAACACTGCCGACTCCTCTGCACCAAATCTAGTAGAAGCCTGAACCGAACCTTGCTTGGCCAATTGCTGTACTTCGCTCTGAGATAGCCGCAATCTGATACTGTTATTGAGTATTCTAATCTTCAATTACTTTCTTTTTGATGATACAAAGATAATAGTCCTACTTGCTTACTTCTGTAATAAAGATCACTTTAGTGCTTACTCCTCTTCATCTTGTAAAGCATCTTCTCTTTCGGATAACTTCTTATCTACTACATTTTCATTTAGAAAAGAGTTGAGTTGATCGATTTCTAAACTGGAAGTAATCTCTCCAAACTCATTAATTTTGATATTGAAGCCACTGAGATCTTGATGCACGTCTAAGTTTTTTTCCTTGCCTTTGTTCTTTTTATCCATGAGGATTTAATTTTGCCTGCCTAGGCTAAATACACTGTACTTAAGCTTTGGCAGATGAGTAGTGATTTATGTATCCTGACAGAAACCTTCTTGTGCTGACAGAACTCGTCAGTAGGATTTCTCGTCTGTAATGCTACCTATTTTCCGAAATAGATAATGGTCTTTGGGGCTAATACTTTTGTAAAATGTACTATGAATTAGGGTTCTAATTTAGGAACTTTCTTTGGGCTTGTGTAATTTCACCGTTTCGAAACCAAATTACACGATAATAATGCAAAAATTTCTTTGTTTATGCTTTTGTTGTTTACTGATGACAGGGGCTACCAATTTCTTATCGGCTCAAAAGATTCAACTAGAGTCGGATGAGTCGCTTGTCAAAAAGTATATGCAGACCATCACGGCAGCAGAGCTCAAAGAGCATCTTTATATTCTGGCATCTGATGAATATGAAGGCCGCGAAACAGGGACGCTAGGTCAGAAAAAAGCAGCCGATTATATCGCTCGCCATTTTATGAACAATGGACTCACTGGTCCAGTCACGAAGAATCCCAACCCTTATTTCCAACCAATCGACTTTTTTGGTAGATACGTAAGTAGCATCATGCTCTCCTCTCCTAATGCCAAACTAGTCCTCGGCCAAGATTTTGTAACCCGTAGTATTTCTGATCTCAATTTGGAGAATGCTGGACTTGTCTTCCTCGGTTATGGTCTTGAGCAAGAAGGCTACAACGATTTTGAGGGACTCGACCTGAAGGGCAAGGGTGTTGTCATGATTTCAGATACACCAAAAGACAAAAAGGGTAATGAGTTGTTCGATAAGCTGCCCAACTTCCGCCAGCAATATGCCAACTTGATTGAAAAAGGCGTAAAATATATCATCACCATGCCACCTACCGATGAGGAAGCGCAAAGCAGAATTGGATTATTCGGCAGTGGGGTCACCAAACCACGCCTTTCCCTGAAAAAAGGAAACCGCCGCCGCGCTACTACACCTTCTTTAATTGCTAGTCCTACCGCAGTAGCTAAGCTTTTTGGCGAAAGCCCAGAAAAATTCCAAAAAGCGCTTGCCAAAGGTATGAAGAAAGGAAAACCAATGGGTGGTATGTATTCGACTACAGCAAGTATCAAATTTGATTACCGCGATCAGGCTATTCCTTCCGAGAATGTATTAGGTTTCATGGAAGGGACCGACCTGAAAGATGAAATCGTAGTGATCACCTCTCACTACGATCATGTAGGCGTAAATGCTAGCGGCGAGATCAACAATGGTGCAGATGACGATGGCTCTGGTACCGTGAGTGTATTAGAAATGGCTGATGCTTTTGCTACTGCTGCTAAAGAAGGAAACCGCCCAAGAAGAAGTATCCTATTTATGACGGTGACGGGAGAAGAAAAGGGACTACTCGGATCGAGCTATTATTCTGACAATCCTATTTTCCCATTGGACAAAACCGTAACCAACCTCAATATCGATATGGTTGGCCGAGTTGATCCAGATCGTGCGACAGATCCCAACTATGTTTATATCATTGGGTCAACGATGCTATCTAGTGATTTGCATAATATCAGCGAAGGGGTATCTGCAAAATTCGTACCTGGGATTGAGCTAGATTACAAATACAACTCTAAGGATGATCCTAATCGATTCTACTATCGCTCTGATCATTACAACTTTGCGAAGCACAATATTCCAATCATCTTCTACTTCAATGGTACGCACGAAGACTATCACCGTCCGGGCGACACACCAGATAAAATTGAGTATGAGTTGATGGCCAAAAGAGCGCAGCTCGTATTTGTCACAGCTTGGGAGGTGGCCAATCGCGACCAAGCACCCGTAGTTGATCAAACGGACAACTAGGACTAAAGTCAAATTTTATTATTGCGCCCCATTATCTGATATTGCAGATGATGGGGCGCAATCGTTTTTACTCCATTTTTTTGCAGTATCTTTCAGCCGATGATTTCAAAATTCTAATCAGCCATGACACTACAAGAGCTTTTCAACTACGTTTCTGCTAATCCCAATTATATTCTTTTCTACTTTGCGATCATTCCTTTTGCTGCGCTATTGGGGAGTATCCTGGATGGGGACCGTGGTCATACTTCTCCCTGGAAATATATCTACTCTGTATTGATCTACATGGTTTGTATACCAGGCTTATTTGCCTTGACGCTGAACGTCTATTTGTTTTTATTTGAGAAAAGAAGTGTCATGCAAATGGATTTGGTTTTGCAGATCCTCCCGATTGTCTCTATGATCCTAACCCTACTCATCATCCGAAGAAATATGGACATGTCCCATATTCCGGGCTTTGACAAACTCGGCGGCTTTCTAATACTAATTACTGCTTTATTAGGTTTTATGTGGATCATTGATCGCACCCATATCTTTGCTATTGTGCGCTTGAGATTCGAGGTAGTCATCTTTATTTTCTTAGCCCTCTTGATATTAATGCGCTACGGGCTGAAGAAGGCATTTGGCTAGTTTACTGATTTGGCCTTTAGCTACTTGACAATCTAATAGAGATTTTTTAAATTTGTTGTGCTTACAAAATTCACTTCACTATACTTCATACCAATTGATTCCAATCACGCCCTTTGCGTGGGAGAGGCTTGTTTAGGAATGAGTCAATAATAAATTAAACATCTTTACTTGTTCTTTTGCCGCCCA
>JBELML010000065.1:7848-32712 GCA_042095835.1 Saprospiraceae bacterium | reverse complement strand
GTTGCTATCAATAATACAATTAGTAGTGATGTTAGTCTCATTGGTTAAAATGTTCTTTTGTATAAAAGCTTCTTTGGCTAAGTTTTTAATCTTCTTTGGATTGGTATAAAGATGCTTTTCCTGCAGATTTATTAAGGCGCTAATTTCTTAACACGCATCTTCAAGCCATTCCACGGCTTCAGCGTAATGAGTGCTTTGGGCTTGATCTCCTCATCCGAGAGTAGCTGGACATCATATTGAGTAACCATCCTGGCGATGACCATTTGCATCTCCATCATAGCAAAGCTATTACCAATACAGAGTCTGGGTCCACTCCCGAAGGGAAGATAAGCAGCATTCTTGAGATTGGCCTTATGGGCTTCCGCAAAACGCTCTGGGCGGAAGGTATCAGGATCGCTCCAATAATCTTTATGATGATGCGCACCATAAATAAAAGTAGCAACCATTGTACCTTTTGAAATAGCAATTCCCTCGAATTCGTCATCCTCTAAAGCCATTCGATCAGTCATCCAAGCAGGTGGGAATAAGCGCATGGCTTCCTGTAGTACCTGCCTCGTTTTTACCAGTTGAGGCAGATCGGTATAACTTGGCTTTCTATCACCTAATACCTCGGCAACTTCTGCCCTAAGAATATCGAGCCATTCAGGATGTTTTGCTAATAGGTACCAAGTCCATGTGAGGGCATTGGCGCTGGTTTCGTGGCCCGCTACATATAGAATTTTTACTTCATCCAGGAGTTGTTGCTCTGACATCGCCTCCCCGGTATCTTCATAGCGTGCATCCATGAGCATTTGGAGCAAATCATCGTAGCTAGCCTCACCCGATTGCCGATCTCGAATCAACCTCAATAAGATATCATCTAATTCTTCAGCATACTTTTTGGCTAATCCACTCTGCCCGCTCCATTTGAGATAAGGGATCAGAAAGGGGGTTCTAATTTCTTTGATAATATATGCCTGTAGGTAGTCGATATGCTCTCTGGCAAAATCCAACTCCTGCGGGTCGATGTTTAGATTAAAAATAGATTGAGAAATGACTTGAAAGGCGACCTGTTGCATTTGATCATACATATCAATGTCTCCTGCAAGAATCTGTGGGTCGAAATCATCGATAAAATCATCGATCACCGTATTCATGATGTCTGCCAGACTAGCGATCCGCTCCCGATGAAATCCTGGCTGGATGAGTCGGCGTTGCCTTAACCATTTTTGGCCATCCAAATTGAGTAAGCCATAACCTAGATATCTGGCTAATTTCTCAAAATGAGGAGGAGACTTGATATAGTTTCGATGATTCTTTTGCAAAACATGCTGAATAAATTCAGGTTTTGCTGTAAAAATGGCAGCATGCCCTCCTAAGGTAAAGGAGTAGGTATCTCCCATTTTTTCAATATTTGCCCGCATCATTTTGATGGGGTTTTTCAAAAATTGAGGGGCATTGATAATGGTCTTCCAAGCTGGAATATTGGGTATTTTTTTTGTCACTAGTATTTTTTCAATAAAAATAAGTGATACGCGGTTATAATTCCGCCTTTCAATACACTTATTGTTGAAACCAATATAATCCCATTAATATCCCATACAGATGATGAAAACCCTAGCATTAAACCCATGAGCATATCATCAACAAATCAAAATCCCCTCAATACCCGAATCGCGTTCGGGCGTATCCAAAATAAATGTATAGTGCAAATCGGTGATTAATCGGTCACCACCTCAAAAATCGTTTGAACATTTGAATGAAGAAGTGCAGTTTTCGGGGCTGGCACTTCTTTTTTATTTTAGTGAGTAACAGCCAAAAAACAACTTACCGGTTTTGATGGAATCTTTTACACCAATACGACGTTAAAAAGCCTCGTTGATGCCCTGCATCATCTACGTTTTTTGCCTTGTCTTGGCATAAAACCTTCTCGATCAAAATGCGGGACTTATTTCTTTGTCCGTTACTTAATCTAGTACAGCAGGCAGGATATATTCCTCTAGCATTCGCTTCACTTGTGGGTGCCCGTAAGCTTGTCCATAGGCGGTAGCTGTAATAACAATCACCAAAGGTTGGTCCATAAAGATAATGACCTTATTACCTCCGTTTCCACTGCACTGAAAAGCCTCATAGCTCTTGCCATTGACGACATAATTAGCATGCCAAAATAAATAGCCGTAGGCCGTTTGATTGGGATTATCTGCAAAATGATTTGTTAGAGATTCCTTTACCCATTTAGCAGGTATAATTTGTTTCCCTTTCCATTGCCCACCATTTTTATACACCTGACCATACTTTGCAAAATCCAGGGCATTCATTTGTAAACCACCTGCGGTATGGGCTTTTTGTTGTGGTGTATAGGACCACTTATAATTAGAAATACCCAATGGCTGAAATAACTTTTCGTCTGTATATTTTTCCAAGCCTCCTGGTACAGATTGGTCTATAATGTCCCCAAGGAGTACAGCACCTGCTGTGAAATAATCCCAATTTTTGCCAACCTGCTTTGAGGAATCCATAGGCAGCTCCAGTGCGAACTTGATCCAATCATCAGTGGGATACATTTTTTCTTCATTCCCTGGAGAATCATAATCATTATCGTTGCCATCAAAACCCGAACTCATGGTCAGGAGACTTTTGAGGGTCACTCGATCTTTCTTAGGTACATAATTAGCAAATTGAGAAAGATCATAAAAACTGCTAAGGGTTTGCTTGACGTTCTTGAGATAAGCTTCCTCAATCGCTATCCCCGCCATTGTGGAGGCAAATGATTTACCCACAGAACGGGTATTGTGTAAGCTTGCTCGACTAGCTCCGTTAAAGTATTCTTCTAGCAAAAGCTGGCCATCTTTGGCAACTACGATACTCGTAATTTGTTTGAATTTGTTTTGGGCGATTTTTTCATTGAGGTCCCTGATTTTTTGTTGGTCAAAATGGGCTTTTGACAGCTCCCACCCGCTATTGTTTTGAATGGGCTGGATGGCAATCTGCGCCTCACTTACTGGAGTAGGTTCTTTTAGTTTAAGGGCAATTTCGCCTTGTGCGATTATATCACCAACTAGCAATTCATCATGTTGTAGATAGGGTCGTATTTCTATCCTGAGCTGGTGGCTACCCTTTTCAAGCGCCGCTTCGCCACCATTTCTATAATAAAATCGCATCCATAAAAAGCGTCCCCAGGAGTCTTCATTGCGGCTGCTCAACAAAGGCACACGCAAACTGGTGTACTTGTTTTTCTGATGAGGTAAACCAGCTCCTGGATGGAGGTTTTCGGTGTATAGCAAGTCCTCATCTATATAGAAAGAAAATTGATAATTTCCCTGACTAACCAATTCCTCAATGGTCAAAGAAGGCGCAAGTTGATGTAAATAGTTACTTAAGGAATTGCCGAAAAATGCTCGGATATTCAAATCACTATTGTCCTGAATTTCAAATGAAGATAGAAAGTCCTCTGCCTGGTATTCCTCTAGAGGAATGACATCGGCCATAAAGGTGATCTTCCCAACATTTGCCTGGTGAATAGCGGTAGTGATGCCCTGGTTTTCAACAATATTGGGCATTGGGTTTTGTGCACATGATGTCGCCATTAAACTGGTACAGATTAGGATAGTAATGATGCAATATCTCATTCGTGATAAATTAGTGAGGCACAAAGCTAGAAGGGAAACCTGAGCCAGAATAGAATAAAATTCACATCAGCGAGATTTTTTATAGAATTGTTTTGGCGTCATACCCATATACCTTTTGAAGGTTCTAGAAAAGTGACTCTGATCCGAAAAGTCACATTCGTAGGTGATCTCTGAAAGTGATTTTCGAGAAGAAATCATCAAGTCAACGGCTTTTTTGACTTTGACTTGTCGAATATAATCGCCTAAGGTTGTAGAAAAATATTGTGGTATGGCTCTGGATAAATGCCCAGGGTGAATGCCTAACTGAGCCGATAGCGTTTTTAAATCAAAGGGTTCGTCTTGTTCATGAATGATCGCCACCAAGCTAGCCAACCAAGTAGGTTTCTTTTCGAATTGGTATATCTTCTCCTTTTCAATATTGTCGCCTAATTCCGCTATCAATAGTTCACAGGAGATTTCAGAATAGGGGTCTGCATGTTTAAATTCAGTGTAGATTTTTGCTAAAATACGATGGAGTTTAGGGTGCTTGATCAGCTGGCTTCCTTCCCATAGCTTGACATCTATATTATTATTTTCAAACCAGCTACTTTCGAACTCAATATGAAAGCCTCGCGCATGCCCAGACTCCTTGGAGTTGAAATGAGGCTCTTGCCAGTTGTGTAGTAAAAAGCTTCCCGAAGGGCAGTTCGTCTTCCGTTTTTTATTGACATCATATAAATCTCCCTGGAGCACATACATGAAATAGGGGTTCTCATGAAAATGCCAATCTGTACGGTCTCCAAAGTAATTATATTCAGAAAACAAAACATCATTGAGCTGTCGTTCGGCCCGCATGGCTCCATAATATCGACCTTTGCTTAATACTCTCATACCGACAAAGACAAGGGCTAAATGGAAAGGTGACAGAGCGGTGATAGGCCAGCTTAAATATTTTATCCAACAAAAATCAAACAAGTATTTGATTTTTAAAACAATTTATTTATATTTGTCCTGTACTGGAGGAGAACAGGTTAAAACAAGCATTGTAAATTTACCACTTAAAAACATTGAAATGGCAAACGATAAAACAGAAAAATTAAAAGCTCTACAAATGACCGTAGACCGTATTGAGAAAGCATACGGTAAAGGTACTATCATGCGCCTTGGCGACAAGCAAGTAGCTCGTGTACCAATCATTCCTACGGGTTCTCTTGGTTTGGATGTCGCTCTAGGTATTAATGGCTTCCCCAAAGGACGGATTGTAGAGATTTATGGACCTGAATCCTCTGGTAAAACAACCCTCGCTATTCACGCTATTGCCGAAGCACAGAAGCAAGGCGGTATTGCAGCATTTATAGATGCAGAGCATGCCTTCGATCGCTTTTATGCAGAGAAGTTGGGTGTCGACACCGAAAATCTATTGATCTCTCAGCCAGATAATGGGGAGCAAGCATTAGAAATCACGGAAAATCTTATTCGCTCCGGTGCCATCGATATTATCGTAGTGGATTCTGTAGCAGCTCTTGTTCCCAGAGGCGAAATCGAAGGGGAGATGGGAGACTCCAAGATGGGGCTACAAGCACGTCTAATGTCACAGGCGATGCGTAAACTGACCGGTACAATCGGCAGAACGAATTGCTGCTGTATCTTCATCAACCAACTTAGGGAAAAGATTGGCGTAATGTTCGGTAACCCGGAAACGACTACAGGTGGTAATGCCCTTAAGTTCTATGCGTCCATGCGTCTGGATATTCGTAAAACAGGGTCCGCCATCAAAGATAAAGAAGGTAATGTAGTGGGTAACCACGTGAAAGTAAAAGTGGCTAAAAACAAACTCGCTCCTCCTTTCCGTATTGCTCTTTTTGATATCATTTACGGGCAAGGTATTTCTAAAAGTGGAGAGATTGTAGATATTGGAGTCGATATGGATATCATCAAGAAAAGTGGTGCCTGGTATAGCTATGGCAATGCTAAAATCGCTCAAGGTAGAGAAGCGGCCAAACAATTCATGCTGGACAATCCAGAAGTAGCCGCAGAAATTGAGCATAAGATCAAGGCTCAATTACTTGATGACCCGGAAAATGGTAAAGCCAAAAGTAATGGTACTACCGCAAAAGCAAAAAAGTAGGAGCCTACTGATGCTAAGTACTGTGTGCTAAGCTAGCTAAGCTCATAACTATACAAAGGTTCTGTTCTCTTCGGGGGAGGCAGGACCTTTTTTCTTTGATAGGATACGCTCAAGTATTCCCAATTGATCATATTGTCTTGCAACTAGATATTTAGATATTCAGCTCTTCCAATATAATTTTTATCTTACCAATTGTAAATATTCCAAGTGCAATGAGTAAGCAAAATAATCCCGAGCATTCTTCAGAAATACCGAGCACAAACTTAAAGATCAAAAAACCGCCTAAGAAATCGGGTGGTAGCCCTGCACTGAAATCTGCTATCCAGCAGACGCGCAGCTATATGGACTTGAGCACTGCACGCAAGACACTCTTCAAGTTGAACCAAAAAGGCGGTATTGACTGTCCTGGATGCGCTTGGCCCGATCCAGATGATGAACGATCTAAATTAGGTGAATACTGCGAAAATGGCGTAAAAGCAATCGCCGAAGAAGCCAGTAAAAAATCAATCGATGCCTTGTTTTTTGCGATGCACAGCATAGACGAGCTTTTAAGTTGGAGCGACTTCCAATTAGGTAAACAAGGTCGATTGAGCGAGCCGATGATCATAGAAGAAGGACAAAACCACTATCTCCCTATTTCCTGGGAAGCAGCTTTTGAAAAAATAGGCCGCACCCTAAACCATTTGCCAGATCCCAATCAGGCTATTTTTTACACTTCTGGCCGCACAAGTAATGAAGCAGCCTTTCTCTATCAACTTTTTGTTCGAGCCTACGGTACCAACAATTTACCCGATTGCTCTAATATGTGTCACGAGTCCTCCGGCAAAGGCCTAAGCGCTACTCTAGGTATTGGGAAAGGCTCCGTAACATTAACAGATTTCTACGAAGCCGAATTGGTCATTGTCATGGGGCAAAACCCTGGGACTAATCACCCCAGAATGCTCACGGCTTTGGAGCGCTGCAAGGAAAATGGTGGCAAGATCATCAGTATCAACCCGCTACCCGAAGCGGGACTCACTAAGTTTGTCAACCCACAAAGACCTTCAAAAATGCTAGGTGGAGGGACACAACTAGCAGACCTATTACTCCAGGTCAAGATTAATGGCGACATCGCTCTACTGAAAGCGATCATGCTTTTGTTATTCGCAGAAGAAAAACGCTACCCAGGCACCGTTTTTGACTTCGATTTTATCACCAAAAAAACGGAAGGCTACGAAGCATTCATCAAAGATCTTTCTCAATATGATTTCAACACCTTAGCCGAAGCTAGCGGAGTACCTAGAGAACAAATTAAAGAGGCCGTAGAACTCATCCGCAAGAAAAAGAAAATCATAGTCTGCTGGGCTATGGGATTGACCCAACACGAAAATGGCGTTGCCAATATTCAAGAAGTGGTCAATTTTTTGTTACTAAAAGGGAGTATTGGAAAACCAGGGGCCGGCACCTGCCCAGTACGCGGTCATAGCAATGTACAAGGAGACCGTACCATGGGGATTTGGGAGTCGCCCAAACCCGCGTTTTTAAGTAAGCTAAGGTCTAATTTTGGCTTTACGCCTCCCAGAAAGCATGGCTACTCCGTAGTAGAGGCCATCAAAGCTATGCACCAAAGAGCAGCTAAGGTTTTTATCAGTATGGGCGGAAACTTTCTTTCGGCATCTCCAGATACGGCCTATACGGCACAAGCTTTAAGCAACTGTGATTTGACGGTCCAGGTTTCAACCAAACTGAATCGTAGCCATCTGGTGCGTGGAAAAACGGCCATCATACTTCCTTGTCTGGGACGTACCAATATTGACCAACAAGCAAGCGGTGAGCAGTTTGTAAGCGTAGAAAACTCAATGGGTGTAGTCCACTCATCAGAAGGCATCCTGCCCCCTTTTTCCAACGATTTGAAAAGCGAACCAGCCATTATTGCGGGTATTGCAAAAGCTACTTTACAAGATCGGTCGCCTATCGATTGGGATCAAATGGTCGGCAACTACGATCACATTCGCGATGCAATTGAGCAAACAATTCCTGGTTTCGACAATTATAATCAACGGGTCAGAGAGCCAGGAGGTTTCTATTTGCCAAACGGTGCTCGCAAACAAGAGTTTAACACCAAAAGCGGCAAAGCACATTTCACCATCAATAAGGTACCCAAAACAAAACTTAAAGACGGTGAATTCATGATGATGACGATCCGCAGCCACGATCAGTACAATACTACAATTTACGGCCTCGATGATCGTTATCGAGGTGTCCATCGTGAGCGAAGAGTCGTTTTGATGAATCAAGATGACATGAATCAAGCTGGTTTAAAAGCAAAAGACTGTGTCGATCTTGTTGGCCATTATAAAAATATAGAACGGGTTGCCAAACGCTTTTTTGTTGTACCTTATGATATTCCACCACGCTGTGTGGCAACCTATTTCCCAGAAGCCAACGTATTGGTACCTATAGATAGTTACGAACGAAAGAGTAAAACTCCCGCCTCAAAAAAGGTAATTATTAGCATCCGGAAGGTCGATTGAGACCTACCAGATGGTATTAAATAAATGATTGGATATGAAAAATTTAGGGCTTTATACGATGATCGGGCTACTCACCCTCTGCGGGATTTGTAGCCTTTCGGCTTGCACCACGCCAAGCGACAAACCAATTATTCAAGCTCCTCAACAACAGTCAGACTCCATGGCTTCCAATGCATATAAGATATCCTATCAATTAGATGATCCCAACCAAGTCATCAAATTACCAGGGCGCTTGGAGGAAATTTCAGGGCTTAGTTTTTCAGCGGATAATAACTACCTACTTGCAATACAAGACGAAGACGGCAAGGTCTTCTGGATTGATAAAAAGAGTGGGGAGGTGACCAAAGAGCTTAAGTTTTGGAAAGATGGTGATTATGAAGGTGTTGAATTCACACCGCAAGGAATTTTTGTCGTAAAAAGCACAGGTACCCTTTATCAAATAAAAATGAACGGCACGGATGTACCCGATGTCACTAAATACAACACCTTGCTTGGATCGACCAATGATGTCGAAGGTTTGGCGTATGACAGTCAAAAACAAGAGTTGCTACTGGCCTGTAAAGCTGCTGCTGGCGAAGGAGAAGAGTTTGCAATGACTAAAGCGATTTATCGCTTTGACCTCAAAAAAATGGAGTTAGACATTCGTCCAAAGTATATTATTAAGTTGGATGATGTCAACAATTACCTTAAGACTGATCCATTGATTCGAAAGCTGGAAAAACTAAATGCGTTTTTTGCGCCCGGCGAGTCTACTTTCGGTTTCAGCCCATCAGCGATAGCGATTCATCCGAAGACAAGAGAAATGTATATCCTTTCATCGGTAGGTAAAATCTTAATGATCTTGGATCGAGATGGAACGATTAAGCATATTGAAAAACTCAAAAAGTCTATCCACGAACAACCCGAAGGCATCTGTTTTGATAAAAACGGCCATCTTTTTATTTCAAATGAAGGAAAAGGCGGCAAAGGAACGATCTATCGCTTCAACTTTTTGCCTTAAGCTGCGGTTGTGAAACTAGAAATGTCTGTATTCAAGGGTAGCCCCTAGAATTTACTTGTCGATTTTTTGTTTTATTAATACAATTACTGCAAGTTTGTGGACACATTTTTATCCATCTTGATCAAGTAAACGATGAGCAAAATAGTAGAATTAAAAGTACCCACAATCGGGGAGTCTATCACTGAAGTCACCCTCGCCGCCTGGTTAAAAAACGAGGGCGACTATGTAGCCTTAGATGAACCGATCTGTGAATTTGAATCTGACAAAGCCACATTAGAGTTTCCTTCTGAAGCAGCTGGCATCCTCAAATATGTCGCTAGTGAAGGCGATGATTTAGAAATTGGAGCGGTTGTGGCTACCATTGACACAAGTGCTGCCAAAGCAGAAGCAAAGCCAGCAGAAGAAACAACTAGTGCTGCTGAAACTACGCCTGAGCAAGAGTCGGCTCCAACTCCAGCTACTACCAATTATGCAACTGGGCACCCTTCGCCAGCAGCTAAAAAGATTCTTACCGAGAATCAAGTGGATCCTGCTACCGTCAACGGTACTGGTAAAGATGGAAGAATCACCAAGGCAGATGCTCAACAAGCGGCACAAAATAAACCTGCTACTGCGCCTGCACCGCCTGCTAAAAAGGAAGCACCCGCGCCTGTAGTCAATGTGCGCCCGGCAGAAGCTTTCAGCAGAAATACACGTAGAGAAAAACTAAGCCGAATGCGCCGTACCATCGCCAAGCGATTGGTAAGTGCCAAGAACACAACGGCGATGCTCACCACTTTTAACGAGATCGACTTGTCAGAAGTGATGAAGCTTAGAAAGCGCTATCAGGAGCAATTTGTTGAGAAATACGGCATCAAGCTAGGCTTTATGTCTCTATTTGCGAAAGCCTGTGCCAAAGCATTGATTGAGATGCCTCAGGTCAACGCCTCTCTAGATGGCAACGAAGTTATCTATCACGATTACGCAGATATATCCATTGCTATTTCTACATCTACTGGTCTAGTGGTACCACCTGTACATAATGTCGAGTCGCTCACTTTCGCAGAGGTCGAGCATAAAATTAAAGCCCTTGCTGGAAAAGCTAGAGAAGGCTCTTTGACTTTGGAAGAAATGACGGGCGGTACGTTCACGATTACCAATGGTGGTATCTTTGGCTCTTTATTGAGTACACCCATTCTTAATGAACCGCAGTCTGCGATTTTAGGCATGCATGGTATCAAGCAGCGTGCGATGGTCATAGATGGAGAAGTACAGATTCGCCCAATGATGTACGTGGCGCTTTCCTATGATCACCGAGTGATTGATGGAAGTTCTTCGGTTACTTTCTTGGTACGCGTGAAAGAGTTATTAGAAGATCCAGGAAAGTTACTACTGGATTTATAAGATAATAAAAAATGGGGCCTCCCGAATAATTTGGGACGGCCCATTTTTTATGCCTAATCGCGCCATTTCTAAGGATCAGGTAAAGAATAAATTGCGCATTTTGATCGAGAAGATTTTGTTTTAAGACGAGGCAAAAAACGTAGATGATGCAGGGCATCAGCGAGGCTTTTTAACGAAGTATTAGAGCAAGCCTGTCCCGACTTATAGGTCGGGAAGATTCCATCAAAATTGATAAGTTATTTTTTAATTGATCCTAAGCTGGGTATTCCACAAAATTCCTGGGCGTTTCAAAGAGCCTTACAACTAGATCATACTTTCCATCCAGTTTAGCCCTCAATTTTTGCCAAATTACATAGCAAATATTTTCAGCGGTAGGATTCAATTCTCGAAACTCCTCTGTATCCAAATTCAGGTTCTTATGATCGAACCGATCTTCCACTTCAGACTTAATCAAATCCTTTAAAATTTTTAAATCAATCAGGTAGCCTGTCTCGGGATCTACCTCGCCAACGACTTTCACTTCTAAGTCATAATTATGCCCATGATAGTTCGGATTATTACAAAGTCCAAAAACAGCTTCATTCTTTTCATCCGACCAATTCGGGTTGTACAAGCGATGCGCTGCATTGAAATGGGCCTTGCGATATACTGCGATTCGCATATAGTTTTTCTTTGCTCAACAACAGATCAGCACTTTGGTTTGTAAAAATCTAGGCATATAATTTGTGTTCAGGCCCTGAAATACATATTTTTACCAATAACCAGAGTTAATTTTGGTTGTTGAGAATAATTGTAATGGAAGATCATTCTATTCATAAATTGACAATAGAAGGAATTAGTGGGAAGCAAATCGCATTGAGCGATTATGTGGGGAAGAAGATCCTGATCGTAAATGTCGCATCCGAGTGTGGTTTTACACCGCAATATGCCCAGCTTCAGGAGCTTTACGAAGCAATAAAAGATCAATTAATTATCATAGGCTGTCCGTCGAATGATTTTGGTGGACAAGAACCAGGCGATGAAAACGCCATTCAGCATTTTTGTGAGATCAATTACGGTGTTCGTTTTTTACTAAGTAAGAAAATGAATATTAAAAAGGAACCTGTGCATCCTTTGTATCAATGGCTCACTTCCCGACACCAGAATGGTGTTAAAGATGCTAGCGTCAACTGGAATTTCAATAAATTCCTGCTTGACGAAAAAGGGCATTTGATTGATCATTTTCCTTCCAGTGTGAGTCCTTTCGACGATGCACTCATGCGTCATTTTGCTATAAACTGATACACTTCTTGCTATTTATTCTCGTTAGTAATAGTCGAAAAATAAGTATCGTATTTTGATCGAGAAGATTTTAATTCAAGACAAGGCATAAAAAGTAGATGATGCCTAGCATCATCGAGGCTTTATAACGATGTATTGGATTAAAAGATTCCATCAAAATCAATAAGTTATTATTGGAGTATTACTAAGTAATACTATTAGAGAATTATGCATTTTAAGGATTTAATTGGACAAAAAGATTTTATAAACCAGTTGCTGGCCATGTGGCACAACCAAAGGATGCCCCATGCCCTACTCCTGCTAGGCCCTGAAGGCTGTGGCAAGCTGACCGCAGCGCTGGCTTTAGCCCAATTTATCTTATGCGAAAATAGTAGCTCCAACGAATCTTGCGGACAGTGTAGGTCTTGCTTGAAATTGAGCAAATGGCAGCACCCTGATCTGCACTTTGTCTTTCCAACGGTAGGCTCCAAAGCAACTAGCGACCAATACATCGCCCAATGGCGAGCCGTACTTTCCGAAAACCCTTACCTCAACGCCAATGATTGGCTACAATACATCGGCGCAGAGAACAAACAAGGTAATATCACGAAGGAAGAGTGCATGGCGATTATCAAGAAGCTGAGCCTTAAAACCTTCGAAGGCAAAGCGAAGATAATGATCATCTGGCTGCCGGAATATCTGGCAAAAGAAGGAAATCGCTTGCTCAAAATCATTGAAGAACCACCGCAGGACACCTACTACATCTTAGTCGCTCAAAATGCGGAGCTCATCCTCAATACGATTCTCTCTCGATGCCAAATTATGAAGGTCAAAGCACCCGATGATCAGGAAATTATCACTGCTTTGAGTCAACAGTTCAAAGATATAGAAGACGAGCAGTTGAAGCGGATTGCTTACCTCGCGGATGGCAATTATAACGAAGCTCAAAAATTGGCCTCGACCAAAGAAAATGATAATGCGCAAATGCTTTTAGATTGGCTTCGCAAAGCCTATAAAGCCAATGGAGTACAAATGGCTACTTGGAGCGAAGCTTTTGCAAAATTGGGAAGAGAAAATCAGAAGCAATTTTTTCAATATGCGCTATTTTTTATCAGAGAATTTTTACAGCAAAAAATCAATCCAGCAGCGCGGGTCAGATTAGGTGCTAATGAGTTAAAAACGGCACAAAATTTAACCAATGTACTAGGCATTGATCAGGTAGGAGAGATGATGGACTTATTCCAGGATGCCGCCTATCATATAGAAAGAAATGGCAACCCGAAAATCATAATGTTGGATGCATCCATCCAGCTTTCAAAAATAATTAAACGCCCTAAAGCAAAAGCGAAGGGCAGTAACTTAGTAAATAATAGGACATAAAGAGGTAGAGAGATCGTACCTGTACAATATCAGGTAGCTGTCACTACATCATTATATAAACTGAACGATCATGGGATGTAAAGGATGTACAGTATGTACAACGACGAGTAAAGATGGGAAACCCTCAGGTTGTGGTAGCAACGGCAATTGCTCAACTGGAGGTTGTAATCGCTTAAATACATTTGATTGGCTCTCTAATTTAGACATTACTGATGCCGTACCTCTTGGCATAGTAGAGGTGAGTTTTAAAAATGGCGCGCGTAAAAGTTTCTACCGTGTGCCGGACCATATTCGTACTATCACAGGAGATTGGGTCGTCGTTGAGACGGGCAATGGCTACGATATTGGCACCATTACGCTATCAGGAGATCTAGTGCGGCTACAAATGAAAAAGAAACGAGCCAAGGAAGATGATGTCATGCATTCCATCATCCGCCGAGCTAACGATAGAGATTTGGAGCGACTCCATGAAGCTAGAAGCCTGGAGAAACCTACGCTGGTGAGATCAAGAGCAATCTCCCGTACGCTAGGTCTGGATATGAAGGTTGGCGATATCGAATATCAGGGTGATAAACGCAAAGCTACTTTCTACTATACGGCTGATGGGCGCGTAGACTTTAGAGAGTTGATTCGCCACTTTGCCAAAGAGTTTAAGGTGAAGATTGAAATGCGCCAAATTGGTGCCCGTCAAGAATCCGCCAGGATTGGAGGCGTAGGATCTTGCGGACGAGAACTCTGCTGCTCTACCTGGCTTTCTGACTTCAAGTCGGTATCTACTTCGGCAGCCCGCTACCAAAACCTCGCGATTAATCAGGCTAAATTATCTGGTCAATGTGGTCGCTTGAAGTGTTGTCTGAATTATGAATTAGACACCTACTTAGAAGCTCTAGAAGATTTTCCTGAAGGCGGAGAAAGATTAAAAACTACAAAAGGCAACGCCATTCTAATCAAGACAGACATTTTCAAGAAGATTATGTTCTACATCTTAGAAGGCGAGCGCGGCAAGGTCTATCCTTTGCCCGTAGATAAAGTAGCTGAAATCATCCGAGAAAACAAGGCTGGGGTTTACAACTTTGACTTATCCTTGCTCCGAACTGAACTGGTTTTCCCAGATGCGGAAGAAGAATTCGATTTCGCAGATGTCACCGGAGAAATAGAATTACCCGAGGAGCGTCGCCGTAAAAAGAAAAAACGCGGCAACCGCAATAACCGACGCAAAGGCCAAAACAGAGGAGGTCGCAACCAAAGGCAAAACAAAGAAAAAAAGGACCAACCAGGTCAACAAAATCAAGCTAAAAAACGTCCGAATAAGAGCAACAATTCCCAAACCAAGAATCAGAGTAACTCAGGAGGGCAGAAGGATCAAGGAGATAGCAAAACGGAGAATAACAAGACTTCTTCTAATAGTAGAAACAAGGGACGTAAAAACAGGAATTGGCGCAACAAAAAGCGGAACAATCCCAATAAAAATAATAACGATAATACAAAGAAAGATTAGTCGGTAACGGCAAACAAAAAACCTAATCAAAATGAAGTATGACGTAACAGTCATTGGCTCTGGCCCCGGTGGATACGTGGCCGCCATTCGGTGTGCACAATTAGGAATGAAAACGGCTATCATAGAGAAAAAGTCTCTTGGTGGCACTTGCCTCAATGTAGGTTGTATCCCTTCTAAGGCACTGCTAGATTCCTCTGAGCACTACCACGCAGCCGTGAGTAAATTTGCAGAACACGGAATCGAAGTACCTTCAGTGAAGGTCAATATGCCCCAAATGATCAAGCGTAAAGCAGAGGTCGTATCTCAAACCGTAAAAGGTGTCGAGTTTTTAATGAAGAAAAACAAAATCGATACTTACTACGGTTTCGGCTCTTTTGTGAGTGCCCATAAAATCAAAATTGAAAAGAACGAGGGAGGAACCGAAGAGATCGAAACTGATAAGGTGATCATCGCCACGGGTTCTAAACCCAATACTCCCGATGTATTTAATTACGATAGAAATAGAGTCATCACTTCAACAGAAGCCTTAGAAATCACCAAAGTTCCTAAGCGAATGGTCATCATTGGTGGAGGGGTGATCGGTCTAGAGTTGGGATCCGTTTATGCGCGTTTGGGTACAGAAGTAGAAGTCGTTGAGTACTTAGACCGGATTATTCCAGGTATGGACAAAGATTGCAGCAAAGAATTGATGCGATCTATGAAAAAGTTGGGTGTCAAATTCCACCTGAAGCACATGGTCACCAAAGTCGACGGCCTTAAAACCAAGGTAAAAGTGGAGGTACAGAAGCGAGATAGTGAAGACACCTTCACCCTAGAGGCAGATTACTGTCTAGTGGCAATTGGTCGAGTACCCTATACCGAAAACTTAGGTTTAGAAAATATAGGCATCACCACCGATGATCGTGGGAGAATCCCTGTAGATCAACATTTGCAAACAAGTGTACCTGGCGTTTATGCGATTGGCGACGTTATCCAGGGCGCGATGCTAGCGCATAAAGCTGAAGAAGAAGGCGTACTCGTTGCTGAAATCATGGCCGGGCAGCATCCACATATTGATTATAACCTCATACCAGGCGTAGTGTATACCTGGCCAGAAGTGGCCGCAGTAGGACAAACCGAGCAGCAATTGAAAGACGCAGGCATTCCCTACAAATCAGGAAAATTCCCGATGAAAGCCTTAGGTCGCGCCAGAGCAAGTATGGATTTAGAAGGAATGGTGAAAATTCTTTCTCATAAAGAAACCGACGAAGTACTAGGTGTGCACATGGTCGGCCCAAGAGTAGCAGATCTCATTGCAGAAGCCGTGACGGCAATGGAGTTCCGCGCATCTGCGGAGGATATCGCACGTATGTCTCATGCACATCCAACTTACGCAGAGGCAGTCAAGGAGGCAGCTCTAGCTGCTACCGGAGATCGTCCTTTGCATATTTAAGCCGGATACGATCCACTATCAACTCATCCCGAATTTCAAAACCTATTGAAATTCGGGATTTTTCTTTTGGTAAAGGGCTTTCTTTTGTGATCAGACGAATTATCGCTAAATTACTACTAGGATAATTCATCTACTGCAGTCAGAAAACTACTGTATGCTAGATGATATGAAAAAACCAAAACCATTCATTATGACTACTCGCCTTGGAGGAAAGTCTTGGCTTTTGATAAGCGGACTATTCTTACTACTCTCTTTTTCATCAACACCTATTCAAGCTCAAGAAATTGATAAATCCACCATTGAGCAAATGCGTTTTCGCCATATCGGCCCGATTGGTAATCGGGTAAATTCGGTCTCTGGCGTAGCTGGCGATCCACTCACCTATATTGTAGGTGCTGCAAGTGGTGGCGTTTGGAAAACAGTTGATGGTGGCCTTAGCTGGCGTCCTGTTTTTGACAAGCAAGATGTCCACTCTATTGGCTCCCTAAGTATTGCACCTTCCAACCCGCAAACCGTTTATGTAGGGACAGGAGAAAGCTTCATCCGTTCAAATGTATCTATTGGAAAAGGGATGTATAAATCTACAGATGGAGGGGAGACCTGGAAACACATTGGCCTGGAAAACACCGGAAGGATCAGTCGAGTCTTGGTGCATCCCAAAAATGAAAATGTCGTTTACGTCACTGCCCTTGGCCACGCCTACGCACCGCAAAAAGAAAGAGGTGTCTACCGTACCACCGATGGCGGAGCAACCTGGGAGCATATCCTATTTGTAGACGACAAGACCGGAGCCTCTGATATTGTAATGGATCCGGATAATCCCTTGATTTTGTTAGCTGGTATGTGGCAACTTAAACTGCGAACCTGGAATCGGACTAGTGGCGGACCGGGCTCAGGTATTCACATGACCTCGGATGGAGGAGACACTTGGAGAAAACTCGAAGGTAATGGGCTACCTAAGGGGCCGCTTGGTAAAATAGCTTTGGCCATGACTCCAGCCAAACCAGATCGAGTATACGCCCTGATAGAAACCGGCGATGGGGTACCTTATGAAGGTAAACCTACCGAAGCGGGTGAACTTTGGCGATCTGACAACAACGGCAAAACCTTCCAACTCGTGAATTCCAACCGCGACCTAGGAGGTCGGCAAGCCTATTATACCCGTTGTACAGCCTCTCCTGACAATCCTCATGAGATTCATTTTATGGCAGCAGGGTTTTCTACCAGTATTGATGGTGGTGTGAGTGTAAAAGCTCCTAGCTCGCCCCTTAGTGCACCAAACTGGGACCACCACGAAATGTGGATTGACCCAACGAATGGCAACCGTATGATCGTTGTAGGTGATGGTGGCGTTTCTATTTCTCAGAATCGAGGCGAAAGCTGGCACCGAACTTTCTTACCTGTCGCCCAGCTCTATCACGTAACCACGGATAACAACATCCCTTATAATGTACTCACTAACCGCCAAGATGGGCCATCAATGAAGGGACCAAGTAATACTAGAGTGAGTAGTTTCTTCGGCCCTGGTTTTATCCAATCAGGTATGTGGAGAGCGATTGGCGGAGGAGAAAGTGGCTTTGCAACTCCTGATCCTGAAGATCCTGATATCATCTGGTCAAGCACCTCTGGTTTTGGTCCAATTGGAGGGATTGTGACACGATATAGTGAAAAAACGAAGCAGTACAGACAATTAGAAGTATGGCCAGAAAACAGTGGTGGAACGCCTGCCAAAGATGTAAAATATCGCTTTCAATGGACATTCCCATTATTGATATCCCCGCACGATAATAATACGATCTTCGTAACGAGCCAGAACGTACACCGCACCACCAATCAGGGGCAAACTTGGGAAATTATCAGCCCTGATTTAACCTTAAACGAAAAGGACAAGCAAGGTTCCTCTGGAGGCCTTACGGGTGACAATATTAATGTAGAATACTTCAATGTAATCTACGCCTTTGATGAATCTCCCGTACAAGAGGGTGTCTTCTGGGCTGGCACCAATGACGGACTAGTCCAAGTAAGTCAGGATGGTGGCGATACCTGGACTAATGTGACGGCAAATATTCCTGACCTACCCGAATATGGCGTTGTGCGAAATATTGATGCCTCAAAATGGGATGCCGGCAAAGCTTATCTGACGATAGAATTTCACCAGGTAGGCAACTTTAAACCCTATGTCTATAAAACCGAAGATTTTGGTAAAACCTGGACGAAGATTACCAAGGGAATTATTGATGACAATTTGAATTATACCCGCTGTGTCAGAGAAGACCCAGTGCGGAAGGGGCTATTATATCTAGGTACAGAAAGTCAGCTTTATGTATCTTTCGATGATGGAGCCAACTGGCAATCTCTGATGACGAATCTACCGCCCACCCCTTATTATTGGATTGATATTCCTGAGCACTATAATGACCTAGTAGTAGGCACCTACGGCAGAGGGATTTGGATTCTAGACGATATCACGCCCTTACAGCAAATGGATCAAACATTAGCGGAGGCCGGTACCCATCTCTTTGAACCAAGGCCCGCCTATCGTTTTCAAAATGTAACCATGACCATGCAGTTTTTTCCAGAGGCTTCCTCTGGTACCAATCCAAAGTACGGAGCATCGATCCATTATTGGATGAATGAGGTGGATGAGCAAACAAAAGCAACCGTATATATTACAAACACTGCTGGTGACACCGTGCGCACCATGAAGCAGCAACCTAAGAAAGGGATGAATCGCATCTTTTGGAACCTACGTGGCGAAAGCAGCGAAGCCATTGTAATGCGTACCAAACCACAATTTGCAGATTGGTTGGAGCTAGATAAAAATCGCACTAGAAAGTCGACCATTGCACCATTTTCTATTCTATTGCCTCCTGGTGATTATCAGGTACACCTACAGGTAGGTGACCAAAATCTCACGGAAAACCTAAAAGTCCTGAAAGACCCTAATTCCGAAGGGACAATGGGCGATATTGGGAAGCAAAATGCCTTGATGGAGGATATTAAAAAGACTTCCGATAGGGTAGCTAAGCATATCAATGAGATGGAGCGTCTTCGGAGACAATTGCTAGATACTAAATCTATGTTGATGTCGGGTCAGAAAAATAAAAATTTGGTAAAAGCTTTAGATAGCCTGGAAAACAATATTGAGGAACTTGAAGGAAAGTTAATTCAATTGAAGTATACCGGCACCGGACAAGATGGTGTACGCTATCCCACCCAAGTAGCGAGTAAACTGTCTTATCTGGCAACTAATGTGGCCATTGGAGACTTCCAGCCAGCAGATTCTTATTATGAAGTATTAGAGATGCTCCAAAAAAGAACAGATGAAGTAGAAGCTGCTTTTTCTGAGCTAAAAGAAGGTCATCTAAAACAAGTAATAGAAATGATGAAAGAAAAAGCAGTAGGTCCAATTATTTTTGACCTATAATAGAATTAGGATTCTAATGCGATGCTAGAACGCTATAAATGGTCTGGCATCGCATTCTTTTTTTAGTTTTGACTTGATCTTTCCCAACAGCATACAGACCACTTAACAAGAAATACCTACCGTTTCCTAATGCCGTTAAAAAAATTAAGATTTTAACAAAAAAAGATGTGTCTTTTTGGAAATCCTGCCGTCTTAAGATCAAAATCGGTTATCACCTACCTTTTCGTTAAGAGAATACCACTCGAAAGCACAAACTCAGACGACATTTAACTGTTATATGAGTATAATGATCAAGAATCATTTTATTTCATTCCGTAATTAGTATATTAGCCTAGTACTAAACAAGCAAAATTGAGTAAGAACTGTACCGAGAAAATGAACGATGAGAAGATCGCATTGGCCTTCGCACGTTCAAAAGCGAATCCATGCTTTGCGATTCTTTATAAAAGGTATGCCAGTAAGGTCTTTGCCAAGTGTATATCTATGCTTAAAGATGAAGCTAAAGCAGGAGATGCTACGCAGGAAATTTTCATGAAAATATTTATGAACCTTTCCAAGTTTAACCATAAGTCGAAGTTTTCAACCTGGGTTTATTCGATCACCTATAATTATTGTATCGATGCCCTGCGTAAGGATCAGCGACATGGTTCTATATTTTCGGATGACCTAGAAAAGGCACCCGACGAAGTAGGCGATGATGTCTCAGACGCAGAAATGGCTGAGATAAAAGTCGGCGTATTAAAGCAAGTCATGCGTCAGATGCCTGCAGGAGATAGAGCTATTCTTCGGATGAAATACCAAGAAGGAATGGCTATAAAGGAAATTGCGGCGGCTTTGGGTAAAACCGAAAGTGCCATCAAAATGAAAATAAAAAGAGCTAAAGCAAAAGCTCAAAAAATTAGAAGACTCGTTGAGAAACAACGCGAAAACGTTTAAATCATGGGAAGAGCATTACCGAATTTCAGGGAGTTAGCAGCGCTCGAGGCACAAGATGCCAAAATGGTGGAGATGGTCCAACGTTTTGAGCGAGAGCGACGCGATCAAATTTTAGAAGCTATCCAAGGTTCTAAAGATTTTACGAACTTATTTGCCGAGGTCGCCAATTTGTATGGCCCCGTATTGTTCGAATCTATTTTTAATCTTGGTAACGATAACTATAGCAGTGACTTTTTTATAGAAGACACTGATCAATCTGACGATGAAGATGATGACTCGGATAACTCCGAGGACGATGACGACATTAAACAGATACCACCTCACGATTCTAGTCAATAAGCAGAACGAATATCAACTGTGTCATAAAAACCATCAAATGGCGATAGCTCCCTAACTATCGTCATTTTTTTTATGCCTATGCCCAATTGAAATCCGATAAAACCTCGCTTTTTATCTAAAAACCATTATTTTCCCATTCTATAAGGTCATCTTACATTATTCTATTCCTAGCCCTTTAAGCAAAATCCCACGAAAAGGTTTTATTTGACGACCCAGCTAGGTATAGAGCATTCATAAAGAATCTAATACGATGCAGCAAATTACGGAGTGGTTTAGCAATCTAGAAGCGCAATCCCCAAGAATTACAGAGTTCATTGTTAATGGTGGAGCTTTCATTGGCCGTTTATTCGCCGCTTTACTCGTCTTTCTAATTGGACGCTGGCTGGCAAAGGTCGTAGCTAGAGGCACCAAAAAATTCTTCAATAGAATTGGTGCAGATCGACTTGCAGAACGCCTCCAGAATATTGACATGATTGGTAAAACGAGTATGGACCTCGTACCAAGTGAGCTACTTTCTAAGATTGTTTATTATCTCTTATTATTTGGTTTCATTTGGACTGCGGCCGGAGTTGCACAGATTGAGGCCCTCACGAGTATGATTGGCACCTTGTTAGCCTATTTCCCCAATCTATTCACCGCAATATTACTTTTCTTAGGCGGCTTATTTCTTGCAGACTTTTTGAAAAAAATTATTCAATCTGCTACCCAGTCCTTTAACTCTCAAGTAGGAAGCATCTTAGCGAATTTTGTTTTTTATTTCCTTTTAATCAATGTCGCGATGATGTCATTATCTCAAGCAGGTATTGAGACGGATGCCATCAAGGACAATATTTCTATTATCCTTGGAGGAATTGTTGCTGCTTTTGCCCTTGGCTATGGCTTTGCCTCCCAACCACTACTCAAAAGCATGCTATCTTCCTATTACAACCGTAAGAAAATAACACGGGGAGATACGATTACCATTGATGGTGTCTCAGGTACCGTCATTGCCATTGATGCGACCTCCTTTACCCTACAAGGAAAGAAAGGACAAGTGATTATTATACCACTTAGCAAATTATTAAGCGAAACCTACGAGGTCAAAGCTCAGGAAGTGATCCCAATTGTACCGCCTTCTGGCCCAAATCCAGAAGGATAAGTTATAGGCCCCAGTTCTAAGTCACTCAAATACGTTAAGGAAGGTTCAAACTGAAACGTTACTATGTCTGAAAAAAAACTCTTTTTGCTCGATGGTCATGCACTAGTCTATCGAGCACATTTCGCCTTTATCAATCGGCCATTGATTAACTCTAAAGGTGTGAACACCTCTGCTATGACTGGATTCACCCGAACACTTTGGGACCTCATGCAGACCCAAAACCCCACGCACATTGCAGTGGCTTTCGATCCTAAAGGCCCCACTTTCAGGCATGAGATGTACCAAGAGTATAAAGCCAATCGAGAGGAGCAGCCCGATGATATTCGTATCGCTTTACCATATATCAAGCGTATTGTAGAGGGCTTCAACATCCCAATTGTCATGGTACAAACCTATGAGGCTGATGATGTGATAGGTACTTTGGCCAAACAAGCCGAAAAAGAAGGCTTTCAGGTCTATATGGTCACTCCTGATAAAGATTACGCCCAATTGGTTTCTGAAAACATATTCATGTACAAGCCTTCCCGCCAAGGAAACGGCGTAGAGGTTTTGGGAGTACCCGAAGTAAAAGAAAAATGGGGTATCAAGGATCCTTTACAAGTCATTGATATTTTGGCCTTACAGGGAGATAGTAGTGATAATATACCTGGTGTCCCAGGGATTGGTGCAAAAACAGCAGCCAAATTACTGGCAAAGTTCGATAGTGTTGAAGGTTTATTAGCTAATACCGATCAGCTCAAAGGAAAACAGAAAGAAAAAGTAGAGGCCAACGCTGACCTCGC
This sequence comes from Saprospiraceae bacterium, assembly GCA_042095835.1. Lineage (GTDB taxonomy): Bacteria > Bacteroidota > Bacteroidia > Chitinophagales > Saprospiraceae > DATFKA01. The sequence goes on along the minus strand of JBELML010000065.1, from coordinate 9,909 downwards.
CAGGCTTTCAAAAACTCTAGCCACAATTGATCTGGAGGTGCCTATACAATTCGATGCCAAACGCTATGAAATCGAGCCTTTTAATAGAGACGTACTAGAGGAAGTTTTTGTAGAATTAGAGTTCCGGTCTTTATCTAAGACTATCCTAGGGGGAGATGAAGCCCCAAGTCCCTCAAGCGCTGGAGGTACACAAGGAAATTTATTCGGAGATGCTCCGCAAGCACCTGCTGCCAAACCTATCGGAAGCGGGCTCCCTTCTCATAGTATTGCGAATAAGAATATCGAAAATACAGAACATCAATATCACTTGGTTGATACTGCTGAAAAGCGTGCTGATCTCCTTGAGCAACTGAGGAAGCAAAAGTCTATTTGTTTTGATACCGAAACCACAAGTATAGATGCCAACCAAGCGGATCTAGTCGGTATAGCTTTTGCATTTCAAAGCGGCGAAGCCTACTATGTTCCCATCCCTGAAGAGCAGGAACCAGCAATGGCCATCGTGCAGGAGTTTAAACCTATACTTGAGGATGAAAACATTCAGAAAATCGCCCAAAATGCCAAGTATGATGCCCTGGTTCTACAATGGTATGGTGTGTATCTACAAGGTGATATCTTAGACACTATGGTCGTCCATTATCTATTGGAGCCAGAATTGCGGCACAATATGGATTACTTATCAGAAACCTATTTGAGTTATAAACCCGTTTCTATCACCACTTTGATTGGTAAAAGAGGAAAGAATCAACTCACTATGCGTCAGGTGCCCGTGAGTAAGGTGGTGGATTATGCAGCCGAGGATGCAGATATCACCTTTCAGTTGGCCGAATTTTTATACCCTCAGCTAGAAAAAACAGATGGTCTTGAGAAACTCTATAAAGAAATCGAAGCACCATTAATCAAGGTACTCACAGCAATGGAGTTTGAGGGTGTACGTCTGAATGCTGGTTTTTTGGAGGCTTATTCCAGTGAACTAGGAAAAGAAATTTTAGCTGTTGAGCAAAAGATTTATGATACGGCAGAGACCAGATTCAATATTGCCTCGCCTAAGCAAGTAGGAGAGGTTTTGTTTGATAAATTAGGATTGCCTTACCGTTGGCGTAAAACCAAGACTGGCCAATACTCGACCAATGAAGAGAAGCTCACCGAGCTTTCGGTAGAATTTCCTATTGTGAAAGACATCTTACGCTTTAGAGGTCTGTCGAAACTCAAGTCTACCTACGTAGATGCGCTGCCTAGAATGGTTAACCCCAAAACAGGTAGAATACACACTTCCTATAATCAGGCCCTGGCCGCTACCGGACGGCTGAGTTCTAATAATCCTAACCTGCAAAACATACCGATCCGAACGCCGGAGGGCGCTAAAATCAGGAAAGCATTCATTCCGCGTGATGAAAATCATGTGTTATTGGCGGCGGATTATTCTCAAATAGAACTTCGTGTAATTGCGGAAATCTCAGGAGATGAGGCCATGTTGGAAGCTTTCCAAGCCGGAAAGGATATCCACCGAGCTACTGCTGCCAAAGTATTTGAAGTACCCTATGAAGAAGTGACCAAAGAGCAGCGCTATCGCGCCAAGACGGTCAACTTCAGTATAGTGTATGGTGCTGGTGCGACCAATTTGTCCAGGCAGCTCAATATCAAACGAACAGAAGCGAAAGACCTCATTGATCAATATTTTAGACAGTATCAAGGACTTCAAAAATACATGCGCTCTATTGTAGAGGAGGCTAGAGAAAAGGGCTATGTGAGTACACTTCTCGGTCGCAGAAGATATATCCGAGATATTAATTCGAAAAGTTCTTTGGCTAGGAGCAATGCGGAAAGGATCGCGGTCAACACACCAGTTCAGGGTTCTGCTGCTGATTTAATCAAAGTAGCTATGATTAATATCCAAAAAGCTTTGCAGGAAGGAAATTATAAAACGAAAATGATCCTCCAAGTACACGATGAATTGGTCTTTGACGTTCCTAAAGAGGAGCTGGAGCAGGTCAAACCCATTATAGAAGAGATGATGGCTAATGCAATGCCCGGTTTAAAAGTACCTATCTTGGTCGGCATGGA
>JBELML010000065.1:0-7748 GCA_042095835.1 Saprospiraceae bacterium | reverse complement strand
GTAGTGACGTTCCTGCCCCATAGCACATAATAAATAGCAAAGCATCCCGACATCCGTTACACTCCGCCGGGATTAATTCGACCAACGCTGCTGAAGCACCGGGTCTCATTAACTTGGCATCTGACACTTGGCACTTGGCGCATAATACCTAGCAAAGCATCCCGACAGCCGCTTACGCTCCGCCGGGATTAATTCGACCAACGTTGCTGAAGCACCGGGTCTCATTAACTTGACACCTGACACATAGCACATAATATATAGATAGCCCAGCAAATGAAAATAAAGCATATTAGTGTTTTTACAGTCATCTTTATCATTCTTACGACTTGTAGTAAAGGAGATTTAGATGCTAATCTGCCAGAGCTAAAACCTGAAGATGCTTTGGTGGAGGAGACGGAGAATGTAAGACTTTTGTATAGTGATTCTGCTATTACAAAGGTGCAAGTTACTGGCCCTTTGATGTTGAATCATACGGAGCGGAATCGGCTACGAAAAGAATTCCCGAAGGGAATACGCGTGGAGTTCTATGACGAACAGGGAGCTACGAGCAGTGTGCTGACCGCTAAATATGCCATCCAATACGAGATGGATGATCGGATTATTGCACGCGATAGTGTAGTTTGGAAAAGTGCAGATAAGAGAATGCTGGAAACTAGCGAACTCATCTGGGACGAACGCAAGCAGTTGATTTATACTAATAAGTTTTCTGTAATTACAGCACCCAGAGATACCATTTTCACCCAATACTTTGAGGCTACTCAGGATTTTTCCAAAATAAAAATGACCTCAACGGACGGTACTATTATCGTCGATGATTTCAACAATAGCGACTTATGATCCTAACGCTATCCATCCTCTTGTTTCTTGCACTATCTGCACTGTTCTCAGGCTCAGAGATTGCCTATGTTTCTGCCAATAAACTGAAGGTAGAACTGATCAAGAAGCGGAATACTCGCCGAGGAAGGATTATCACCAACTTTTATGAGCGGCCAGCTAATTTTCTGGGCACTATGCTTGTGGGCAATAATGCAGCCTTGGTCATTTTTACGATGCTAATGGAGAGTGTGCTCCATCCTTTTTATAGTCAATTTATAAGTGGAGAAATTGCATTATTGCTCATTATTACGCTGACTGTCACTATTGTAGTACTGATTTTTGGGGAGTTTATACCCAAGACTTTATTCAGGCTTTTTTCTGATGATATTCTATACTTCTTGGCTTTTCCACTCCGGTTTTTTCAATGGCTGCTATCTCCTTTGGCTTGGATTATGACCAAGGGTTCTAATTTTTTATTAAAAAGGGTATTCAAGTTTCCCATTGAACAGACGGAGCAGGTCTTTACTCGAGTAGACTTGGAGGAGTTTATCAATCAATCTCAATCGAATAATGAAGAAGAGGAAATCGATACTGAGCTTTTTGGTAAAGCACTCAACCTGAAAGAGGTCAAAGTAAGAGAAGCTATGGTGCCCAGACCAGAGATTGAGGACATCGATGTCAATGATGATTTAGACGCTTTAGAAGAACTGATTCGAAGCACTAAGTTGTCTAGAATTATTGTTTCAGATGGCGATATTGACAATGTACTAGGATACGTACATCACCAGCAGTTGCTCCAACATCCCAAGTCGATTCGGTCGATTATCATGGATATTCCTTTTGTGCCAGAGGTCATGCGTGTCACAGACTTAATGAACAAGTTTATTCGGGAAAGAATCTATATCGCCTGTGTAGTTGACGAGTACGGTGGAGTGTCTGGCATTATCACACTCGAAGATATCCTAGAGGAGTTGTTTGGAGAAATTGAAGATGAGCACGACCAAGAAGAATATATTGAAAATCAAATCAGCGAAACGGAGTTTCTTTTCTCGGGTCGCCTAGAAATCAGTCAGCTCAACGAAAAGTACGAAGCTATAGACTTTCCTGAGGGAGAGTACCATACGCTTTCCGGCTATTTAGTCATGACCACGGAGACCATCCCAGAGAAGAATAGCACCCTAGAAATGCACGGTTACCGCTTCATCTTTGAGATGGTGAGTGACAAGAAAATTGAAATGGTGCGCGTAATTAAAATGGATGAACAAGATGGAGAATCCAGCACCTAGTTTACTAGTAAAAAAAGGTCTGAAAATAAGTCCAAATGGATATCCTATTCTTAAACAGTAGAACCGCTAAGATGATGATTCCAAAGATGAACATAATCCGGATGTTTCTCCAATGCTCGTGTATTCTCTCTCTACGACTTTTATAATTGCGCTTCCTACTTTTATAGGCCATAATTTACATACTTTTATTTCTCTCCCAATAATTTTGCTCCTCTGTTTCCTCTAGCAAGGTGAGGTAGTTGAAATAGCGTAGTTCGCTTACCGTGCCATCTTCTAGAGCAGCTTTCACTGCGCATTTAGGTTCATTACGATGCAAGCAACTTCCACCAAATTTGCAATCGGAAGATAATTCAAAAAACTCCCGAAAGTTATGCGCAATATCTAAGGGTTCAAAATGATTAAAGCTTAATGTTTTAATTCCTGGAGTATCGATGATATATCCGCCAAAATCTAAGGGATACATTTCGGCAAATGTAGTCGTATGTTGGCCTTTCCCCGAATAACCAGAAATCTCCAAAGTTTTCAAGCCCAAATCGGGTTGGATGGCATTAACGATACTAGATTTTCCTACCCCCGACTGGCCACTGATCAAGGTCACCTTGTCTTTGAGTAGCTCTTTTAATGCGCCAATTCTGAATTTTTCTTGAGCAGAAACCAAGAGGGTTTGATAGCCTATCTCCGCATAGATATCATCTAGTGCTTTATAGACTAACAAATCATCATCGCTATAGACATCTGATTTATTGAATACGATAGTAGTCGGAATATTATAGGGTTCTGTCATCAGCAGAAATCGGTCAATAAACCCTTGCTTTAGGTTCGGCTGCACAATCGTAATGATCAACACCGCCTGATCAATATTACTTGCCAAAAGATGAAGGTCATGCTTTTTGCGAGGCGATTGCCGGACTACATAGTTCTCCCGATCTCGAATGACTTTAATGATACCTTTCCCTTCCTCATGATCAGCCTCTAGCCCTACTTTGTCACCTACAGCAACAGGGTTGGTTAGCTTTTTTCCAGCCATTCTAAATTTCCCCACGATTCTACACTGTAGGATACGTCCATCTTCTAATCTTACATTGTACCAGCTCCCCGTTGACTTAATGACTACTCCTTCCTGCATTTATTATATTATGATATAGTGACATAATGATATGTGATGTAATTATCAGTCAATCATCACTAGGGTGTAAAATGGTAAATGGCATCCGATAGTTCCCCTAAGAGGTCAGGATTTTGCTCGATGCCTGTACCTACCATGATGATATCTGCTCCAGCCCTTAGATGACCTAAAGCTTTTTCGGGACTACGAATGCCTCCTCCTACGATCAAGGGCACTTCTATTTGGCTTGCCACCGTGGCCGTCATTTCAAATGGGACTGCCCTATTTGCGCCGCTCCCCGCATCTAAATATAGGGTTTTTAATCCCAACATCTCCCCTGCCATAGCGGTACAAGCAGCCACTTCTTTTTTATTTCGCGGAATGGGCTGAGAATTACTCATATAGCTTGCTGTAGTAGCTTGACCGCCCTCTACAAGCATATAACCCGTAGAGATGACTTCTAGCCCAGCTGCTTTGATATAGGGCGCTGCTACTACTTGCTGGCCAATCAAATACTCAGGGTTTCTACCAGAAATCAAGGATAAAAAGAGGATGGCATCAGCTTTAGCAGATACCTGATGACTGCTTCCTGGGAATAAAATCAAGGGCAACTCGGTATGCTGCTTGAGTAGGGTCAAACATTCGTCCAATCTGTCGTCCAAAATCAAACTACCACCAACCATGATAAAATCGACCTTCACCGAACTCAATAAGCGGAGTAAATGATCCATATGCCTAAGCTTCATCTGATCGGGATCAATCAGGACAGCCAGTTTTTTTTGGCGTTTGGCTTCCAAAAATTGGTGATAGATACTGGATTGCATGTTTGGTTTTTGGATCATTAATTGAAACCCAATATAGTTAAGTAGGTGATCATAATAAAATATAGTTTTTGAGCGAGTAGATTTTTACTCAAATTGAGGCACACCCGCAGATCGATTTACATCGATCGAGGATGTAACGAAAAGTTGAGGAAAAAGATACCCTCATAAAACTTATAGATAATTGTGAACAACTACTTTTCTTAATGAAGGACTTTATTAATTTAAGCTTGTAAGCTCCTTGACAGATACCTGATTTTTTGTATTTCCTAAATTCAATTTGCACTTGTGCTGTTAAAATTTACGTTAAATTGTAGCAAACTACTCGCAAAAACCAACTAGATACTGTCCTATTACAGAGAAAACTCTAATCTATGCAACAAAGAACGTTTACTTTTTTGTTTCTATTATTATTCCCCATACTAGCAATTGCACAAAATAACGATGAGTGTATCGACGCGATCCGAATAGATGAAGTAAGTAATTACTGCTCTGATCCAGCTGAATTTAGCAACCAAAACGCCACTCAATCTGCCTTGGAAGGTCCCAATTGCTTTCCAGCAACTGACTTTTTTGATGTTTGGTTTGTCTTTACTGCCCAAGCAACAGATGTCAGTATTTCGGTCAGAGGCGCAGAGCTCAACAATTCAGGCGGAAACATTCGTACTCCTCAATTTACTATCTATACTGGTGCTTGCGGCAACCTCACGGAGGCCAATTGTACCTCCCCACTAGGAGTGGCAACTACCGCACAATCGATCACTGGCAATCTAACCATTGGCCAAGATTATTATATCAGAGTCAGTGCAGCTGCCGAACGAAGAGGAACTTTCCAGCTCTGTATCAATAATTTTAATGCTATCCCGAATGTATCTAGTGACTGCGAACCGGGTTTGGTATTGTGTGATAAAAGTCCTTTCACTCTCCCCTCCGTACTGACAGCAGGTAATGTACCGAACGAGATTACAGATATCTTTTGTCAGAATGGTTCCCCTGTGGTTGAGGTACAATCCACTTGGTTTAAATGGATATGTGAGGACCCTGGGACTTTGGACTTTGATATTCTGCCCATTGATCCTGATGATGATTTAGACTTTGTACTCTATGAGCTGCCCAATGGTTTAAATGATTGTTCGGATAAGCGCCCATTAAGAATTATGCTCTCTGGTAGAAATACAGGTGATGAAACCGGCGCTACCTGGAGAGTTTGTGTAGGTAGTACAGGATTACGAGAAGGAGAAAACGATGAACGGGAAAATTGTGGCTGTGACCCAGATGACAATAACTACATCCGGCCGATAGACATGGTAGCAGGGCGAGCCTACGCATTGGTGGTCCTCAATTTCACGGACAGCGGGAATGGTTTCACGCTGGAGTTCGGAGGTACGGGTACTTTCAGAGGCCCAGATATTGATTTCAGTACCAACCTAATTGACCTAGGGCAAACGGCCGCCTGTGTTGGCCAAGAAATCCAAATTACGGATGCTTCCTTTTTTGAAGGTGGAATTGTGGACTGGACTTGGGATTTTGGCCCCAATGCGAGTAGGAGAGATGCAAATGGTGAAGGCCCATTCAATGTAAGTTTTGATCGCCCTGGTATCCAACAAGTGTTACTCAGTGTAACCAGTGTCGATGGTTGTATCCTTTCAGAAATTGTGAACCTGAATGTCATCTGTTGTGAGACTCAGTTCTCGGTTGATGCCTCCATTATCAATGCCACTTGTCCAGATGCCAGTGATGGGGCAATTGATCTCAGCGCGAGCTCTGATTTTGGCATATCAGATATAGAATGGAGTACAGGAGCAGTCGATGAAGATATCGGATCCCTGGCACGAGGCTTTTATGAAGTCTCTATTACAGATAATGCGACTTGTACCATCTCGAGAACCTTTGAAGTGGGCTCTCCAGATACCTTCTCTATAGCCACAGATATCACTATGCCCACCTGTGACGAAGGAGAAGATGGGGCCATCACGCTAAGTGTAATGGGAGCACAAGCACCCTATCAATATAACTGGCAGGGCGAGGGTTTTATCAGCGATAATTTCATTGATAGCTTGACCGTTGGGGATTATGCCGTCACGGTCACTGATGACAATAACTGTACAACCGAAAGGATCATTGAGGTGCGCGAACTGGAGTTAGAACTCGATCCGACGGTGACCCAAATTACGCCTCCGAGCTGTACTGATTTTCCTGATGGGGCGATTGAAGTTGTAGTAAGTAATGGTCTAGGACCTTATGAGTATGATTGGCAAGATAATCGAGGTTTTCAAGATGAGAATTCTTTAACAGAAATTGTAGATGGTGTGTATACGGTACAAATTAGAGACGCCAATCGATGTTTGGGCAATTTCCAGTTCGATATTGTAGATCCTGACCCAGTGGGTATCAATTTTGATATCGACCCTGTGAGTTGTTTTGGTGAAACAGATGCCACGGTGACAGCGGTTGGAACTGGAGGAACTGGAGATTATGATTACCAATGGAATATTAATGCTGATGGAGCTATCATCACGGGTATTGGTGCCGGAAATTATGCTTTAACCGTAAGCGATGAAAACGGCTGTGTAACAGATACCTTATTTGAGTTAGATCAACCAGATACGATCTTTATCAATGATGTTTTGGCAGAAGACGTACTTTGTTTTGGCGATGAAAGTGGAAGAATCACAATACTTGGGGGTGGAGGAACACCTCCCTATGACTTTAGCATTAATGGGCAAGATTTTATAACGGAGAACACTTTTCTAAACCTTCCTGCTGGAACCTACCAAGTGGAGTTAAGAGATGCTGAAGGTTGCGCTATTCGGAATACGGTTGCTATCGATCAACCGCCTTTATTGACGGTCGAGGCAACAAGTACCGATAGGGTAGTAGAGCTGGGAAATCAGACTATATTGGAAGCGGTAAGTAGTCGATTACCGGTGACCTATCTTTGGTCTAATGACGAAGATCTCACTTGTAATGATTGCCAGAGTCCATTATCTCTTCCGCTAAATTCTACGACTTATATAGTTACTGTTACAGACCCGAATGGCTGCGAGGCCGTAGATCAGGTCACCGTCACCGTATCTAAAGCTAGAAGGATATATACACCAACTGCTTTCTCTCCAAATGGCGATGGAACGAACGATTTCTTTACCATTTATTCAGATGATTCTGCTACTAGGATACTTAGTCTTAAAATTTACGACAGATGGGGCGAATTAGTCTTTCAGGAAGAGGATTTTCCTACTGGACAAGAAGCGCTTGGTTGGGACGGCACGCTTAAAGGAGAGCCGATGAATAGTGGAGTCTATATTTTTATGGCAGAGATTGAGTATTTGGATAATCGAGTGATTCGGGAGACAGGAGATGTCTTATTGATTCGATAATAAAGGTATTAGGGCAAACGCACCAAAAAATTACCCTGCAATTTTTTATAATTCTTACTGAAACTCCAATTCAAAACCGCTCTAGCATCTTTCCCGAATTTACTTCGGGATCATTCGATACAAAAACGAAGCAAAAAAATCTTGCCTAGCCAAACTCGCTCCGCTCAGACAATGCCTAGGCGGCTTCCCGCACTTCACTTATGACCTTTTTTGCACTTAATCTTGAGTAATTAGCATTCCTTTTTCAGTTCTTATTTTAATGCGTTTGCCCTAATTAGGTAAAGCAGAAAAGAGGTATAAAAGACAAAAGGCCGTAGGCACTAGCCATACGACCTTCTGAATT
>JBELML010000064.1:0-33057 GCA_042095835.1 Saprospiraceae bacterium | reverse complement strand
CTTAAAGGAATTATAGGATTTTGCATTTCAGCTGACAAAGGAGCTCTCCACAAAAAAGATGGAAGTTTTTACATTTGTATAGAAAGCACTCCCAACGTTACCACCATGTCTAAATGCTGCCCAATCTGCGAAAGCAGGCTCAGAGGGAGAACAGATCAGAAGTTTTGTTCAGACTTTTGTAGAAACCAATTCCACAATGCTCAGCGAAGAGCAGATAACGCTATTCTCAGGCGAGTCAATTCTACCTTAAGGAAAAATCGAAGTATTCTAAAATCTTATTTAGAAAACAACCTGGACCGAGTGCCCCTGAACGAGCTATTAATCAGGGGCTTCAAACATGATTTTTTCACTTCCAGGTATCAACACCAGAATGGGCAAGAAGCCTTTGCCTGCTACGATGTAGGATTTGAAATCATTGATCAAGAGGGAAAAATGATTCGATTATTCCATCATCCAAGTTAGCGATCTGTGGATGCTTTTATATCACTTGGTCGAATAACACCCTTATCTAGTGAATCATAAAAGCTCAGGATATACTTTTTGATGCTTTTCCGCTCGCTTTTGTTGAGCAGGGTGTAATTGTCGATATAAGCTAGTATTTCCTCCTTCTTATCTTTGAAATGCTGGATAGTGGGTTGTAATTCTTTGTCATTAGAAATACCTAAGAACACTCGACTTTTGACACTCTTCAATTGGTAATCAGAGTTGGGCACTGCATAACTGGCATCTACCAAACCTGAGAAGTCAAAGTCATAGGGAGCTACTCTATAGACGCTGTCTTCCTTTGTAACCAGAAGTTTCAGGTTTTTACTGGTTATAATGGAGTAGTCTTCATTTCCAATCATATATTGAAAAAGGCTGGCCGTACTGACACAGGATAATTCAAAACGCTCTTTAGGAGTAGAATAACAACCCTCACAGATATCTGCATTTAATCTACGGGCAAGTGTTTTTTCATCTTCTAGGATAATTCCCCAGCTCCGATCACGAGTACCGTCTGCTGTACAGTTATACCTCACTCGTACGAGCTGCGATCTAAAACTAGCCGGCGATAAAATATTATACAATTGGTAAGCTAAATACTCTCTAAATACATATCCTCGTCCTTCATATCCAGGCATACATTGAGTGACAAATTTCAGTTCGTCATCCTTATTGAGTCCTTTCTCTTCTAATTCTTTTTTAGAGAAATTAAACTTAAGCGGTACCGTTTCGCAGATGCGGCGACGGTATTTGCCTCTTGTACGTACTTTTAGTCCCCACTTGGCCTCTTCGCCATTCTCATCTAGGTACATCAGAGTAGCTCCTTGGTAGGTATTGGTTTTCTTTAAGGAATCGAGGCTATTAAAATTGGTAAATAACTCGATTTCTAAAATGTCATCATAGTTCAACTCATCAAAAATGCTACGCGCTGCTTGCTGGGCGTACATTTGCGGGCATTGGCTAAGCAATGCAACCAAAAACATTAGGGACCAAGTGTTTTTCATAATATAAAGGTGTTTCGACGAAAATAACTTCGATTTCTAAATTTAAAAACTTAGTTAGGGATGACAAAATATTTTCGATGAAGCTTAGGTTAAGCTTAAGTTTTATTGGACGATGAAGCGACTTTTATAGGTTTCTCCTCCAGATTTAAAAGATACGGTATAAACACCACTAGCCCAGCCAAGGGTGTTTATGCGTAATACATCTAAGCCTTCGGTAGTGTTTTGAAAAACGATACGGCCGATTGCATCAACAACTGTGAGGGTACCCTTTAGCATTCTCAGTGCATCGCTGTAGATGGTTAAACTTCCTTGAACTGGATTGGGGAAAACCACTAGATCAGCTTCATTATCTAAACCAGCCTCGCAAGTGAAAAAATCAGGATAATACAATTGTCTTTTATTAATGGTATCGGTACTCCCTACAGGACCAGCAATGGTATAGGTCTGTTTGATTAAACCTCTATCGGGACATAGATAGTCGTAATACCTTGTCGTCAATAAAGAATCTCCAAGTCGTCCATCTTCATTTACTCTTACAAAAGTTTTTTCTTTTTGTAAAAGTCCATCATCAGCATAGATGTTTTCTAGGAATAATGTAGTGCAGGAAGTATCCTTTAGTCCAGTTGATCGCTCGTAGGTATGACACGAAAAAGATTCGGTTTCGATTAGATTAGACGCTTGATCGTAGCTATTCATTAAACGACGGGTCACGACGCCCTGTGGATGATCTGCATTATATTCGATCCGGTTTTCACCTATTTTTCGGTTTTGATCGTCGTACTCAAACCGTATTAATGTGCGAGCCGTATCATCAGGATACTTAAGCAATGTTTCCCAGGTAGATAGTTGCCCACCTTCGTAGGTAAAATTTTGTTCGGTCACTCTATTGGCCCAGGCAGGTAAGCTTACTTCCTTAATTTTTAAACCTTGGCTATCATATTGATATTTCGTACGTTCCTTTTCTTCACCGCCCTGTAGGTGAATCTGTTCTAGCACTTGACAATCTGCATTATTGATGTACAAGATATCTGAATCGATCTGCCAGACTTCAGCCTCTCCACTTTCTACATATAAAGACTCTGTAAACCTTCTTGATGGGCAACCATTGTCATATTCCCAAGAAATGCGAAATCCCGTTACGATATTGGCTGCGCCTTCAGTAGTAAAGCCCCGCTCTATAGTCTGCCGCTTGGAAAGCCCAAATTCATTATAATCCACCTCAAGGGTACTGATAGCTCTTAACCAGACTTCTCCGGTGCTATGATTAATACTATATTTATCAAGTTGTTCTTTAATCACATTCCCATTAAGATCATATTGAGTCTGCTTATCTCTCCAAGGCACCCATTTAACCAGTTCATTATTGGCTTGGTCCAGAGCAGCATTACGGGTGATTTCTCGCGTGATACGACCACCAGCATCGTACTCATAGATTACTTGAGCACTCGGTACAAAACCAACTAATTCTTTGAAACTATATTTCTCCTGGATTGGCAATATAGATTGGGCGTTTAGTGTATAGGTCGACACTAACGCGAGGACAAGTATATTTAGTCGTACGGTTTGTAGTTTTCTCATAAAATCTGATCTACCTAGGCGGCTTAGACAGGGAGAAAGTACGACTATTCACAGGGAAAATCTACCTACATAATAGATAATGAACCCCAGCAGGAAGAAAATGTCGCTGATCAGGGATAAGTCGGGGTTGACTTATTTCAGGTATTCATAAGTTACAAAAGCAAATTCCTTTCCATCGGGTGACCAGCTAGGCACATTGATTGTTCCTTGTCCACCCGTAAAAAAACAGAGGTCCTTGATCTTGCTGCTTTTGAGGTCATAATATCGCAATACAACGTCTTTCATAGCTGGATGCTTGGACCCTTGATCTTGTATATAAGCGATGTAGACAAAACCTTTCCCATCGGGACTTGGGTGCGGAAACCAATTGGAATAGGCATCATCCGTCAATTGTTCCTTTTTGCTACCATCAGGAGCCATCCGCCAAATCTCCATTTTACCCGATGCCATAGAATTATAATAAATATACTGCCCATCTGGGCTATAGTCAGGTCCGTCATCCAAGCCTGGTGTGTTCGTAATTTTTCGCTCCTCTCCACCATCTACATCGATGGTATAAATATCAAATTCTCCGTCGCGCTCTCCAACGTAAGCCAATTCTTTACCATCAGGCGACCACCCGTGCCAGAAAGACGGTGTTTTAGGGGTGATCATTTGTGGTTCCCCTCCCTCAATTGGCAAGATATAAATTCGGCTACTTCGATAATTGTGCATGTCCTCTGGCAAACCTTCGTGGTCGTGATGGCTGATCACAATTTGAGAGCCATCTGGCGAAATCCCGTGATCATTATTGCAACGTTGGGCAAAATCTGTATCGAGGTGTTCTCGTTTGGGATTAGTTAAATCTACGGTATAAAGTAAGCCCTTGCTATTAAGCAATAAATATTTCCCATCTCTGCTCCAATTGGGTGCTTCAAAATGGGTATCTTCTTCCAAGACAAGCCTGCGCTCATTGGTTTCTATATTAAATATCTCCAAGCGTGATTTTACATTTTCCATTTGGGCAGCAGTCGCATTAATGAAACAATAAGTCATCAATATAGCATATAGCTTTAGCTTCATAATTGGTTTTGGTTTATACAACTAAAGATACTGCATTTTAGCACTAATTTGGAGAAAGCACCTCTAAAACAAGCCTACCAGGCCAACTGCAATCCGAGCACTTGGTCGGTAAGAAAAACTTATTTCTTTAGTATCTCAAAAACCATCTGCTTATAACTCACGCCAATTGGAATTTCTTTTTCCCTGATTTCGATATCGTGATTCGTAAAAGCCGTGACTTGGTCAAGGTTTACAATAAACGATCGGTGTACACGTAGAAAATGAGCAGGAAGCTTTTGCTCAAACTCACTAATTTTCTCCTTGGTTGTTGTGGTCGCGGTAGTCATATGGATCCGAATATAGTCCTTAAGACTTTCGATATATAGAATATCTTGGAACGATATTTTCACATGGCGCCGATTGGCATTGACGTAGATGAAAGTTGGTCCAGCTTCAGAGGATCTTGGTAGAACTGGAAGTGCCTTTTCTACAGGTCGCTGTTGGGCTAAATATCGATTAATCGCCTTAAAGAAGCGGTTCATGGTGATCGGTTTGACCAAATAATCTACTACCTCCAGTTCATAGCTTTCAGCTGCATAATCTCGGTAGGCGGTCACAAGAATAACATCTGGTGGGTTCTTCAGAGACCTCAAAAACTCCATACCATTCATAACAGGCATTTGGATATCCAGAAAAATCAAATCCACTTCTTCCTTTTCTAAATATTCAAAAGCCTCCAAGGGATTCCAGCAAGTAGCCACCAATTCAAATTGAGAAAAGTGCTCTAGATGCTTTTTGATCAGTCCTGCAGCGAGTGGCTCATCGTCGACTATAAGGCATTTAATTTTTGTCATAACTCAATTTTTAATTGCACTTCATAATCCTCTTCTCCTTCCTCGACGCACCACTCATGATGGCTAGGATAGACTAATTCAAGCTGTCTTTTTATATTATCCGTACCGATTCCTTTTCGATAAGCTCTTTCATCTTGCGCTAGATGAAGGGCTTTGGTATTAAAGACTTTAAAGTGTAAACGCTTTGCTTGTACAACTAAATCAATATTGATAACTGGTTGGCGTAGAGAACCGCTCGCTCCATGCTTAAAGGCATTCTCTACGATCGAAAGTAAAATCAGTGGCGCGATTCGTATTTGAGGGTCATCGATTTGTGCGGAAAAATGGAGAGATAGGCGGTCTCCATACCTCAATTTCTCGAGGTCAATATAATGCTGGATTAATTCAACCTCTTTACTTACCAAAACCGTGGGATCATTGCACTGGTAGAGCATATAATCTAATATCTCCGAGAGCTTAGCTACTACCTCAGGGGCATCATCTGATTTTTCTAAAGTAAGCGCATAGAGATTATTTAAGGTATTAAAAAGAAAATGCGGATGAATTTGAGCTTTGAGAAAATTGAGCTCTGCAGTAGCCTTTTCTTTTAGAAGAGCCTCTAATTTGCGCTTTTCGATCATGCGATCTCTACCATATTTCAGCAGGATGAATACTAAGCTAAAGCCATAAACACGTATAAAATAATTATTTACTGTCCACCAGGAGAGATTTAAAATCTCCCAAAAGGTCTCTTTATAATGGTCAGACCCCGCTAGAGCCTCTGCGATATAAATATTATTCACCCGATATATCACACAAAAAACATAGGTACTAATCGCAAAGGATAAACCGAAGAGGAAATACTTTTTCTTTTGAAAAAATTGAGGTATTTGATAATAAACCAACAAATAAGTGGCCATTATTTTCAAAGGTAAACCCACTACCCTATAGATCAAGGAGTCCATGAATGCCCCACCTAAACCTTCAGAAAATAAAGGAGCTGCAAAAACAACACACACCCAAAAGAGCACATGGCGTGCGATTCGATTTTCTAATATTTGATCTAATTTCTTCATCTATTATCAAAAATAGTAGGTCTCTCGATGATTCACGTGATTTATCGATCAATTTCAAAGTACGACTCCTCAATTTGTATTTCCTACTCCTCAATTCAATTCCTCCTTTCAACTTGCGTATCAAGGATAGCTAATCCATACTTCGACGATTATTCTCCAAAGGTCTTTTAGAATCCTACAACTTGTCCTCAGATTCAATTTTAACATCAATTTTATAAAATCATCAGTCATGAGGTACTTATTTATCCTATCCTTTTTTTTCGTTGTACATCAAACTATTGCTCAGTCCATCAGCATCGAAAACAAAACTTTCCAAACGGAATCAGGCCTAAAAGTCGAAGGCCAAGTAGGATCGATCTTGGTTCCTGAAAATCGAGCGAACCCAAATTCAAGTGCGATCCCCATTCAATTTGTACATCTTAAAAGCACGAATCCACAACCTAGTGCTCCTATTTTTTATCTAGAGGGCGGTCCTGGAAGTAGTTGCACTTGGCAGGCCGACAATGATTACTACCTTGAGTATTGGTCCAAGTTTTTAGCTATCGCAGATGTCGTATTAGTCGATCAAAGAGGAACGGGTAAAAGTAGCGAACGGCTGACTTATATTTGGATGGATGCTATACCAGAGGGTATTTTCCAAGACTATCAAGTGGCACAACAACACTATAGCAATATGGCTAAGAAAGCCCTGCCCAGCTTCCAAGAAAGAGGTATTGATCTAAGGGGTTATACGACTAAAGAGAATGCTACAGATATTGATCAATTGCGGCAGGCATTGGGCTTTGAAAAGATAAATCTGTTTGGTTTCAGCTATGGCTCCCATTTAGGACAGGCTTATCAAAGGTATTTTGGTGAAAGCGTAGACAAGACCATACTTATCGGTGTAGAGGGGCCAGACCATACTTACAAATTGCCTTTGGCTATGGATGTACAACTCCAAAAGATTAGTCAAATGGCCCAACAAGATCCAGCAATAGCCAAGGAAGTGCCTAATGTCTTTGAGCTGTATAAAGAAGTAGCTGCACAGCTCGAAAAAGAACCTGCTGAAGTCACCGTTAGATCGCCATTAACTGGAGAAAAGGAGACGATCAAAGTCGGGGCATTTGGTTTAAACATCATTCTAAGATTAGACATTGGAGATGCTAGTGATCTACCTGTATTCCCAAGGCTTCTGTATCAAATTAAGCAAAAGGATTATTCGGCCTTAGCGTGGTTTGTGAATAAGCGTTATCGGATGGTTTTTGGCATCCAAGGAATGTCGGCTACTATGGACTTGGCTTCGGGTTCTAGCCCTTCTCGGCAGCTCAGGATTAAAGAGGACAAAACTAAAAGTCAGTTTGGAGAGGTCGTCAATATCACCCTTGATGTTTTTGATGAGATGGATGGCTTTTGGCCTGATCCAGATTTAGGAGAGGAATTCCGCAGCCCATTAATCACAGACATTCCTACGCTATTTTTAAGTGGAACCTTAGACTTCAATACGCCTCCACATCAAGCCGAAGAAGTGCGCTGGGGCTATTCGAATAGTCAGCATATTATAGTACAGAATGCGGGGCATGAGCAGATCATCAGCCATCCGCAGACTATACCTACGATCTTGTCCTTTTTAAAAGGGAAAAATATTCAGGAGACCACCTTTGGGCATGGACCACTACAGTTTATTCCCCTAGAGGGTAGTGATTCCGAGGTATGGCATCCAGCTTTAGGGAAACGCTAATTTAAAAAATAGTATTCACCCTAAAGATTTAGGGTGAATACTATTGCATTTTTTAAACCAAATGATCGCGATACACCTTATCCCAAGGCGCACGCATTGGTCTTTCTAGCATCTTATTCGCTGCCCGATTTCCTTTGAATTTTTCCTTTTTAGGATCCCATACTAAGTCCTCGTTCAGCTTCATGGCAATATTACCTAAGTGCGCTACCGAAACAGAACGGTGGGCAATTTCTACAGGTGCCACGGGCTCTTTTCTGGATATTACACAATCAATAAAGTTGCGGTAGTGATCATTACTTTCGTACAGTTTGAGCTCGTCTTCAGCAATTTTGCTGTAGTAGATGTCTTCGGAGCTAGCTCCGTGCCTACCACGATGTGCCCAAACGTGTCCATCTGTCCCTTCAAATTTGACGCCGGTATTGCCATCTTTACTGGTGTAGATCAAACGTACTCCATTGGCATATACACATTCGAAATGGAACTCAGTAGCCGTATCCCAAACCGGATGATCTGACCATTTAGAACTGACATTCTCAATACGCACAGGGCCGGTATACTCAGTACCCATACCCCATTGAGCGATATCTGGATGGTGTCCTCCCCAATCGGTCACTTGGCCACCAGAATAATCCCAAATCCAACGGAAGTTGACATGCGTTCTTGCAGGACAGTAGGGTGCATCCGGTGCTGGTCCTAACCAAAGGTCATAATTAAATCCTTTGGGGACTG
This sequence comes from Saprospiraceae bacterium, assembly GCA_042095835.1. Classification (GTDB taxonomy): domain Bacteria; phylum Bacteroidota; class Bacteroidia; order Chitinophagales; family Saprospiraceae; genus DATFKA01. The sequence goes on along the minus strand of JBELML010000064.1, from coordinate 24,596 downwards.
GGACTGTCTCTGTTTGATCTCCCGTTTTACCAAAGTCGGGTGTACCTCCAGGCAGGCCAACCGTAACGGTTTTTAATTGGCCAATACGACCATTTCGCACCAATTCGCAAACTCTTCTAAAATTGCGGTCTGAGCGTTGTTGGCTGCCCGTTTGAAAGACGACATCATACTTTTTCACAGCATTACTCATCGCCCGACCTTCTGCAATAGTTAGGGATAGTGGTTTTTGGCAGTAGATGTCCTTTTTAGCAGCGGCAGCCATCATGACGGGTATCGAATGCCAGTGGTCGGGGGTCTCAATAACCACAGCATCGACATCTTTCAATGCTAGCACTTCTCTAAAGTCTTCATAGCCTTTGGTGCCTTTATAAGCCTTTCCAAACTTCTCAGAGTAAGTTTCATTCACGGTATTGATGAGTGGATTTCGACCAGCGACGGAGCCGTTCCAATAACCCGGCCCTTCGGCATTAACGTCGCAGATCGTCGTAATCTGTACGCGCTCATCACGTAGGAAACGACGGGCATCGTTCCCGGCTTGGTTTCCTGCACCGATAAAACCAAGGGTGATCCGATCGGAAGGCGGAATAAAGCCACTTTTCTTTCCCATTACAGATGCGGGAACAATAGTAGGAGCCATAGCAACACCTGCTGCTACTAAGGCTGATTCTTTGATAAAATCTCTACGATTTTTCTTCATAATCTTGGATTTTGGTTTGGTTAAAAACAACAAGCGCCCTAAACGTACACGAGTGTCGCTTAGGGCGCTTGAGAATAATTAATGTATCTATTATGCCGCAGCAGTATCTAGGCAACAGCAGCTTCTGCGTGCTCTTGACTTTGAGGCTTGCGGCCTTTCATCCAAAAATACAGTATTGTGAACATAATAATCAAGACTCCTGGAAAGAAAATCATGGTTGTTAAGGTCTGTTGTCCTGTATATAGCTCTAAATTGGAATCTGCTAAGCCTTGGGCAATACCTTCGGTACGATTACTATCAATCCAGCCTCCAATAATAGGTTGCATGAAATAAGATGAAAGCATACCTATAGCTCCAACTACCGACATCCCAAGTGCACCACTCTTTGGCACATAGTCTGCAATAAATCCAATCATATTAGGCCAAAAATATGCTACCCCTAAGGCAAAGATGATGGCAACACCGTAGACAGCCGGGCCTGTAATTTGTGTAAACAAGAATAAACCAAGAGCTGCGAGAATAGCTGATCCCAACAATACTCCTGTCGTATTGAATTTGTGAACTGCCTCTCCACCGAAATATCTAGCAATGGCCATTGTACCTGTTATCAAGGCCAATACAAGCATTGGCGTCGCGCCACTAGAACTTAAAATCAACTCGACCCATTGAGTCGGTCCGAACTCGGATTGGGCGGTGAACCACATACATACCATCATAAAGATGAACAAGGGTGAAAGCATCGCTTGTAGATTTCCGGATAAAGTTCCAGCCTGTACGACTTTTGCCTTGGGCCAATCTTGCCCCCAGAATAAATAGGCATAAATCACGGTAGGAATCAAGATAACCCAAATTTGGGCTTGCCAAGTCATCCCCATATTCGTCATTAAGAGTGATACTAAACTACCGATGACTATACCACCCGGAAACCACATATGGAATCGGTTCATCATGGTGCTCATACGTTTGCCCTCATAAGTATCTGCAATCATTGGATTACAAGCAGCTTCTGTACAGCCATTACCTAATCCTACTAGGAAGGTAGACAACATGAGCATGCCAAAGCTCCCTGCATAAATAGTTAGGATAATACCTATTGCATGGGCAAAGAATGCAAATTGCATGATGGCTTTTCCACCCACTGAATGGTAGATCAAACCACCAATCACCATGGAAATAGGAAAGCCAAAAAACCACATACTATTGATACGCCCTAGCTGTTGCGCAGAAAGGCTCAATTCTTCTCCAAGTTGTGGCAGAATTCCCGCACGAATACTGAAGGATAAAGCGGTAGTGATGAGAGCAAAACAGCTACCGTAAAATAACCTGTTTTCTTTAGTCATTGTTTGCAAAGTTTACGTTGATCCAAGACTCAAATGCGAATAAGGTTTTGTTTTTGAGTCTTTTTCTTTAAAATAGTTTGGTTGAATCGAGCGACTAACATAATAATTAATCGTTTAAAATTGGAGTTTACTTATAGGTTTTTTTAAACTAACCAAGCGCCAATGTCCCTATCTGCTTCATCTTCAGATAGGAAAAAAGTGTTTTTATCGCTATTTTAAGGACCTGTGACAGGCGTGAATTAGATTTTTTATAAAAAACTAAAGACCTATGTTGCAGGCTACTAAATCGAATTATTTTGAAAATAAATAAGGCTATATACCTCTTGATTGGCGTTCTTCTACTTGTGGCATCCTCCATTCATGCGCAGGTGACTGATCCTTATCCCAAACTAACAAGACATGCCTTACGGGCGCCAAAAAACTTGAAGGACAATGTATTAACGCTAGTGCCTTATCTCACCTCGGCCTGTAAAACGGAAGAAGAAAAACTGTGGACCATATACGCTTGGCTGATCCATAATATCCAATACGATCAGGAAGCCTATAAAAATGGGAATCGAAGAATTAATCGGCACAACCGAGATATTTTGGATCGGCAAAAAGCTGTCTGCTTTGGCTACTCCCAATTATTCAAGACGATGGCCGAATTGGCCGGGTTTTCTACAGAAATGATTTTTGGTTATAGCAAAGGCACGATCACCTCTGCACCTCAATTGAACGAACCCGATCATGCCTGGAATGCTGTTTTATTAGAGGGTCGATGGAGACTCCTTGATGTTACCTGGGGAAGAGGAATTATCAACCAGGAAAATGATTTTGTACAAACTTTCCATGAGGGCTTTTTCTTGACAAGTCCCGAGAAGTTCATTGTCAACCATCTGCCATTAATCCCCATGTGGCAACTCCTAGCTTGCCCTATCGGCACACAGGACTTTAAAATGGAGGCGGCTCAAATCTATCAAAAAGCCATACAGCCAGATTCCTGCTTTAATTATGCCGATAATATTGCTCAATTTTTAGCACTTCCGCTACCCGAAAGGCGCTTAAAAGAGGCGCAATTGTCCTATGAATTCAATCCTACTACGGATATAAAAGAGGATTATGGCCATGCCCTTTACGACTATGCAGGTCGGCTTTCTGATCAAGCAGACCAGCTACAAAGCAAGGGAGATATCTCAGGTTATATGGCATTACAACAAAAGGCTATTGCCGCTTGTCAACTCGGGGCCACACTTAGCCAACTTTTCGATTGGCAAATAGATCTCCATGCCGGTCTCTTACTCAATCAATCCATCGCCCAATACAGTTTGCTGGAAGATATTGAAGATCCTAAAACACTAGAAACCCGAAAAAAGAACCTACTGCGTCAACTACAATCAGCACAGCAATTGATTCGCTCCAATGATATCAATTTTATCCGTCGAGCACAATTGACAAATATTGACAAGCTAGTAGATGCACTTGAAGAGTTCTAATTAGCTAAGGAAGCGACACTCACATTCTTCTTCACAAAATGATCTTCTTCTAGAAAGGCAAAGGGCGTAGGGGCATAATCGCCTACAAGATCTACTTTTGCTGGAGATGGAACCGCTTTATCCAATAACCAATAACTGGCATTCACCATCATTCTTCGTACACCTTCGTTCAGAAAATCTGTTGAGGCACCTATCGTGGTGGTAAAAGCTTTACCCGTCTGGCCGCCAGGTAGCTGGTAGCTTTTGGTCCAGGCTATAGGCATCATTGGATCATTGGGATGGTATTCTTTATCTTGTGTAGTAGTGGCCACTTCGGTATCCGTATCTCGCATTCCGTATAGCAAATCATCTTCGTCAAATTCACCGGCACGATTAACGACCTGCCCAAGTACAATAGCTTGAGCATCTCCCGGTAGAGGTAGCCGAACGCCGTATACATCGGTGGCTCCCCAGATAGCTCCGTCTTCGATTCCTTGCCAAATGGGATGATCTGCTGTTCCTGTTGCTTGTAACCCTCTAGTACTTTGGTGTTTATGATGCCCATGATGGGTGACCCAATGCTCTCCTAGGACCAAGCGACCAAAACCATCTGCCCATTCATTTTCCAGTTTATTAAAGTCGCCATAATGAGTATAGCTAGACTCGAAGGGGACTTTATCATTATAGAAAAAAGCATGGGTAGCAGTACGGATACCCAATACAGGTTTGCCAGATTTTAGGTAGGCTTCGATATGGGCCATTTGCTCATCGGGTAAGGCCCGAAAACGGGTGAACATGACCATCATATCCGCATCTGATAATTGCTCAAGACCTGGAATATTATAGAGATAATTGGGATTGATAATGCCTGGTGCTTCGGGATCTTGAGCAAACAATACGGTACAATTGAAGCCATGATGTTCACTCAATATTTTAGCGAGCTGAGGAAGGGTTTCTTCGGAGCGATACTCTTCGTCTCCTGACACAAGTACGATCTTTGGCATATCGGCTTTGCCTTCAAAAGTGAGCCATTGGATTGGGGTTTCGGGAGTAGTTGCTGTAGTGGTTTCTTGTTCTGCGGTTTTGGTTTGGCAGGCGAAGAGCATAAAAGCAAAACAAAAGAGGAGTGTTATATTTTTCATCTGTTTAAAATTTTTGCAAATGCTAGAAAGCTAATTTTTTGCAGAAATTTTAAACATCTGCAACCGCTTCGCTTTCGCATAATCTTTTTTAATCATCACCGCTTGGTGATTTTATGATTAAATAAGATCATGCTCATTTCATTTTTTGATATCGTTTCGTTTATAAATCTATTGATTCCTTGGTTGATATAAGGTACAGTAAAATTCAATAAAAATCCGAGTTTCTTGCCGGTCAATTAAGACAGCAAAGTTTCAATTTTTTCTTTGATGAATATTCCGTCTTGTAAAGTCACCCCATCAGGATCTGTTATACAGGCATCGCATTCGTCTTCCATGATGATCCATCCTTGGTAGCCTTGATCGACCAAGTATTCGGTGATTGCTTTAAAATCGATGATTCCCTCACCAGTAGGTGCCCAGCGACCATCAGCGTACATATCTTTGTAATGAACTAGATTGACTAGATTCATATATTCTTTCATGATACTTAAAGGATCCATACCGCCTTTTGCAATGTGCCCAACATCTGGCGTATATCCGATATACCGATCATCTAAACCAGGTAATAAAATTTTATAATCCTCTTCCGTCCTAAAGATAGAACCCATTGGAGAATTCGGGTGATAGGAACAATTAATCCCTTTATCATAAGCCCTTTCAGCAACGGCATTGACACAGGAAAGCAGATTCTGCTGGCGTTCCTCCAAATGGTGCCTATCCTTTCCAGGCATTTGCACCAGTAGGTATATCGTATTCGGAAAATGCTCCATGAAGGCCATCCATTGCTCGGCATTGGCGGCTTCCTCGGGTGTTTCTTGAGGATTTAACCAATCTTCTACATGACATAGCGCTGTCAATTCCAAGCCGTTTTCCTCTAAAGCAGCTTTCATCTTTAAGGGATCCGACAAGTCGCCGAAGAAACTTGTTTCAGGTTCGATTCCCTGAAAGCCTGCTTCAGCCATCACCTTCATAATGTGCGGCAGCTTACCCTTATACTGCTCTCCAGGCATTTGCCAGGTATAGGTTTCACAAGCCAATCGAATAGGCATGAGCTTTCCGTTTTAATGTTTTAATAAAAAATCCGTTGTCACCTGATTGAATCGCTCCAAATCCTCCCAATGGTGTACATGACCTCCCTCTGGAAAAGATACATATTCAGAGTCCTTAATGCCCTGATGCAGGAGTTGCGAGAAGGCAGGTGGCGTAAAAATGTCCATATCTCCAATCGTAATCAAAGTAGGAATTTGGATTTGACCAAGTCGAGCTACGGTATCATGCTGGATACATGCATCTAATTGTCCTTCAAATCCGGTTTGACTTTGTGGTTTAGCATTACTTTTAGCCGCCTTTTGGCCTTCTTTCAAATCCACTAAATGTTTCTCATAATAGGGCGGTGCAAATATCCAAAGCTGCAATAATTCCATAAAATTATCCGGTGCGCTAGTCGTCCTCAATTTTTTGAGGTTTTCGTACACTGTCTTGGCATAGTTATTAAAGCGTGGCCAAGTGCTGATTAGCACTAGACATTCTACTCGATCGGGATGGCGTAAAGCAAATTCCTGAGCGATCGCGCCTCCCATGGATATGCCCGCAACTTTGGCTTTTGCCACACCGGCATGATCCATTACCGCGGCGGTATCGTCGGCCATCATGGCTGTATTATACGGCCCAGATGGTTGATCAGACAATCCCACTCCCCTATTATCCAAAATAATACACTGGAAATGTTGCTCGTATACAGCTGCATGTTGCTCCCAGACATTTCCATCTGCTCCAAATCCCATCAATAAAACTAGAGGTTTTCCCTCCCCTCGTATTTGATAGTAAATCTTTGTTCCGTTTGAATTGGCGTATGGCATAATTTATATAGGGATATGGTGATGTAATGATATTATGAAGAAGGACTTCGCCTAAGACAAAACCCTCTAACTATTTGATGGCTGCAATTACCTGTTCTACAAAAGGGATCGCTTTTTTAGCATCTTCTTCCGTAGTTGGACAAAAGCAAAAATCGAAGCACCACCACTCTAGAGGCTCCACTTCTTCACGGATTTCCTCAATCACAGCTTTGAAATCAATCAAACCTGTACCGAATGGTGCATGCGTACTCGTTTCATTATCGTGTAAAGTGCCATCGCTATCAATCAAATGAAAATGACCGATATGGCCTTTGAGCATCTTGGCAAACTCCACTACACCACCATCCAAAATCTCCTTTTCGCCGGTATGCCTGGCTCCTGTCACAGCACACATGAAAGCGTGACTCGTATCGAATAAAACCTTGAAATGACTATGATTGACGGCCTCCACGATATGCTTGACCTCTCTGGGTTTGTTCAACCAGAACCCAGGTTCGAATTCCCATACCAGTAATACGCCCGCTTGCTTACAGGCCTCCGCTGCCGCTCGCCAGGTGTCGGCCAAGCGATCAAATCGGCGACTATATTCAGATCCGATTAGCTCTTCGGGTGGACTGATGGTATCTACTCTTAGTACATCAATCTCCATGTGATTACAAAAAGCTAAAGCCTTATCAATGGCTTTTAAGTGATCTTCTTGCGGCACTATCGCCGCAGGAACATGTCGAAAATCTGGTGCATACCCTGAAATACCTAAGCCTAAATCTTGAATTTGCTTTTTGAGTACAGCACATTTCTCTTTGGTATTATAAACATCAGGATGCGGGTGTGGGTGGAATCCGTTAATTTCAATACCATCATAGCCCGCTTGGGCCGTGTACGCTAAGAATTGATCAAAAGACCAGGGATTGCTTTCAAAAGGTCCGAAGGAGAAAGCCCAACTACCTAAAGAAAAAGAAGGTCGTCTCATGCTGATTGCCATTTTTGTTGAATAAAGCGAAAGCCTTCTAGATAAACTTCGTCAGCAGGGGAAAAATCACGCCATACATTAATCGAATTGGCGAAAGCTGGAATGGTGGTGCTAAATGCTTCAATCGTTAACCAACCATCATAACCAACAGCCTTCAAGGTACGAAAAACTTCGTCCCAATTGATCTGTCCCTTGCCAGGAGTTCCTCGATCATTTTCAGTGATGTGTACATGCTTGAGGTAAGGGGCAATTAATTCGATCGCTTGCTGTTGGCTTTTTTCCTCAATATTGGCATGATGGGTATCATAAATAGCTCCAACATTAGGATGGTTCACACCTTCTACAATTTCTTTAATTTGAGCCATCGTATTGCATAGATAGCATTCAAATCGATTCAAAGCTTCGGGCGTTAGTATAATGTTTGCTTGAGCTGCATATTCAGCCGCTTTTTGTAAACCTTCTATACTCCATTGCTTTTCGTCCTCAGTAGGCTGCTGATTGGTAAAATAGGCAAAAGCCGAATGAATAGGTCCGCAAATCAGCTCTGCCCCCATTGCTGCAGCTTGGTCAATTGTCCATTTTAAGCGATCTACCCCGGCGGCTCGTATGGCTGGGTCGGGGCTGGCAATATTGGTCTCTTCTAGTAAAGAGGTCACACAGGTTCTAGCCAAGCCAAGTTGATCACAGAAAGCACCAATTGAAGCATAGTGTGCTTCATCACCTGCTCCCAATGGCACCTCAATCCCTTCGTAACCTGTTGTTTTTAATTGTTCAATAAGCGGAAAATATTCCTCCGTCACATGATCCGTCCAGAGTAACATATTCATCCCTATACGCATAGATATTGTGTTTATTTTAAGGTTAATTGTTGATTTTGAGCAGGTCCTAAGTTATGGATCGTATTCTGTAAAATCCCTTCTAATTCATTCCCTTTAGCATCCTTGATCTTATAAGCAATCGTCATGATGTCAACAGGCTTAATCTCTGGTAGAAAGATTTTCACCGACTTGCCATTGGCATTTAAGCCCGTTTTATCAATGTTTAAAGTCTGGATATTATACCGATCCGATCCATATCGTCTGGTTCGCTTGATGTCCCAGGTTTTGACTTCGAAATTGGCTACTTCAGCTATGGTTTGAGGATCGAGTTCGTCCTCAAAAGTCAAAACGACACCATCTGTCTGCACTTGCAAATCAATAGGCACCGCTAAAGGTTTGCCCGTATATCGAACCCGATACAATCCTCCTCCTTTCATCATCTGATTGGTTGCCCAAGCTGACATTCCACAGGCGTATAAATGGCCATCTCCTGGATTAAACCGGCCCCGCATCACACCCGTCATAAACTTAATCTCAGGCAGATTAACTACAGCGCCTTGCATTTGTCCATTGACCCGCTCATGCAATACCAATTGTATAACTCCATATCCATATGAAAAACTCAGCAATTGGCCATTTAAGGGGCCCCAAGCTTCACTATCGACCCAGGTCAATTCACTGGGGGAGCGATCAAACTCCATATCAACCCATACCATAGGTGGCTCCATTCCTGCTCTGGAGCTATCTTTGGGTGGATCGTAGCCCCACATATTACCATAGAAGCGGCCTTTCCCTTCTATCCAATTGATCCGATTCATTGGATTCCAATAGCCTTGTTGATCAGTGACAATAAAGCTGCCGTCCGGATTAATACAGACGCCATTAGCAGCTCTAAAGCCTTTGGCTAATACTTCCGTTTCGTTGCCATCTTTACTTACTTTCAATAGCGTGCCGTGCTGAGGAATGAGGGCTTCTCTAGCATGACGCCCGCTTTTGGCATAGTATAAATTGCCAGCAGCATCAGCTTGTAGTCCCATCGCAAACTCATGAAAATGATCCGACACTTGATGATCGTGGTTAAAACTTTCGTAGAAGTCAGTCTCTCCATCTCCATTAAAATCCTGTAGTCTTACTAGCTGATCTCGACAGGTTACAAATATCTCCTCCTCGATCACCTTAATCCCTAGCGGCTGAAACAAACCTGCACCTATGCGCTGCCACTGTAATTGTCCATTGCCTTGGGTTAATCCGCTAATCTTCCAGATGTCACCGTCGGTGGCACAAGCTACAGCAATGTTGGGGTCAGCCATAAAATCAAGGCCGCTTAATTTCATCCTACAAGACCAAGGGTTGTTAAAAGGTGGCATCATGACATCAACTGCAAAAGGGCCTTCTTCTCTGCCAACTGTAATAGGCGATTGGAGAATCTGATCTGCATAAAGCGCTTTACCTCCTTGAGTGAAGGCCTTTAAAGCTACTCCTTCTGAAACCTTATTGACTTTTTCATCAAAGTTTTTCACATCTGGAGCGGCAATCACTACCTTCAACAACTGCGATGATCCAGCCGGAATCTTCAGCATTAGCTGGCCATCTACTTCTAATATCTCCGCCTGCCCAGATCGTACCGCTACCTGAGCAGGTGCCTTGGCTACGACCATTTGCATAGCCCTTGTAGAGGAGCCAATATCTAGGTTGCGGGTAAATAAGATATCTTTTTCCACTTCCTGCATCCCTAGTTCTTCTAAAAATGCCGTCTTCCCAACTGTGTACGAAATAATAGACCTTCCTTCGTATTGGTAAAGGCCTTTATAATCTACCCATTGCCTGGGGAGTGGTCCAAACTGCCGACCGTCTCGGGCAGTAAATCTAGGATCATCCAAACCTCCCTTTGTGGGATGAGCAAAACCAGGCCCTACTGGTGTTTCGAAATGTAACTGTCCAACATTACGAGGGTAGGTTTCGTGTTCATCATTAAGTAAGATCGCTTTCCAATCGATAAAACCTTCACCGATCCAGCCGCCTGCTACCCGCATGAGGTCATGATCGAAAACCATCCAAGCTTTCCCATTCGAGACCCCTCCATCGCCCTGATCCAATCGAACAGCGATTCCTTTATACGCGAAATTATTCTGAAGATAGTCTTCATCAGGATACGGCGTCGGTCCAGGAGAATGGAATCGCTTTGGGCCCGTCTTCTCATCAGCCAATTCGTAGGTATTCATAAAGAAGTTGCCGTAGTTTTGGTCCGCCCAGGGATGGTAGGGCTTAGGCTCGGGCCCTGTAGAGTTTCCATTTGGCAAACTCGCTAAATATTGCTGCCCGCCTTTATAATATTGAGATGGATTCTCTTGGCGGATATATTTTTCTCGAATATAATGGATCACATCATACTTTTCTTGTGGTGTCATAGTGACTTGTGGCGGCATAGAACCATAGCCTTTAGTCAGCGTTTGGTACATAGAATAAGGGTCTATTCCTGCTTTATAGGGTTGTGCCCAAAATTTCTTTGATAAGGGAATAGAACCTTCGATTTCGGGTGTACCGTGGCAGTTGATGCAATTAGCATTATAAATACGCTCTCCACGCTCAAAGCCATCTGCATCAAAACTAGCAATCATACCAGCATGATCAATACCCGCTTCAAAATCAGAAAGATCATCTTCAGTTAAAAGATAGGATATCGCTGACCGGTCAATGGGATCGTATTGTTCGATGAATTTTTGTGCGTTGAAGTCGAAGGGATCGTCCCTTCTCATGTCCAGCGTCCCCTCAAAGCGATCACCGCGGAAGCGTCCATTCAGTAGGCAATCTCTACCATATAATTTAAATACGCCCGAAAGGGCACTATCCTGAACCTCCAAATTCTCGAGTGGGCGGGCATTCCAAAAAGGAGAAGATATCTGTGCCTGATAGGCTCCATTTTCAAAACTGATATCAAGCGCCCCGATATCTTGATCATCCGCGCTATAAGTGATGGTATAATCCCAAGTTCCTACATATTCTTTTTGTTGGGTACCGCATTGCATCAGTAGAAAACCTGAGGCTATAAGAAAGTATAGCAAAGCATTGAATCGCATAAGTCTACCATTTTTAGCTAGGACACAAAATGAAGAAACGAGCTAAGTACATAGTAGACTTAGCCACAAATTTTCTTTGGACCTTGCTAAAATAGTGGAAATAAAAAGAAATCAAAAAGAAGGCCAATCAAGATTAAATATCGCTGGGCATAAAGGTTTTTCTTAATCACTCTCAAACCCATTGTTAACGGCCTAGAAATCTAAGTAGGACGAGGTGAGAACTTATTAGATTTGGTCTATCTACTTCTAGGGATTGTTTAAAAGTTGGTTAAGCATTAGAGCGTTTCCAAGGAAAAAATGGCGGCTATAGCGTCAATTTTTTTACAGAATTCAACATTGGCATAACGGATGTTGAGGCCATGTTGGGTTCTTAATCAAAATAGGCATCGATATGTATAGACCATATTGACCCCTTGCTTTTATCGACCGTGAAATTGTATTCATAATCGGGCTTTCCACAGGCGTACTTTACGGTCCAACCATTTTCGTTCTTTCTAAAACCGTAATAATTGGTTGCTGTTTTTCCACTCTGGAAATCACCAGATTCTCCATCAAGGATTAGATCGGATACATCGGCACCCAAGCAAGACATCATCTCATTCGCTGTTTGGTTAAAGGTAGATTCTGGAAGCGTAAATTTCGTATCTAAGCGATAAAATAGAACACCAGGTTTATGGTAAAAGGACTCAACTTGAGCCTCCTCGGGTAGCTCGATATTGAAGAAATCATTAATGGGTGCTCTAGCCGCTTCCCCTTGGTACTCTTCCGAGGAGTTATAAAATAGATCCCCTACCGAAGCTAGCGCAAATGGTGACAAGATGATCGCAAAGCCAGCTAAGAGGAGAATAACCAGCGATTTGACTAATTTATGCATAGCGTTTTTTATTACAAGAGGCTTTGGATCTTATAAATGCTGTTTGCAAGGAGCTCTTTTATTTTTTAGATCGGTTTTGTAGAAAAAGGGATCGAGAAGCTGTTTAAAATTTCCTTGTTGGGCTATCAAAAACATCTTTTAAGGCTACTCTTCGTTAATCCCGGAGTGAATCCGGGACAGCTATGCGATGCATAGCTTGCGTTTTTTGCCTCGATTAGCCTCAAAATACTGTTTTCTCGCCTGCAACAGAAAACCTTAGACAACTTCAGAATAAAACTTGTACAGGTCAAAACAATACCTCGATACAGATAAGCCTCTTCAAGAGGAAGAATTTGGAAAAGTTGTACGAAGGACAGCAATGCCCCTATGATCATAATCGCAACTAAGATGTTTTTCATATGCAATGAGTTAATGCCCAAAAATCTCTCCTAGGATGGCCTCACATACCGCCGTACTTTCTAATCTGGTCGTAGATTGATTGGGGCTGATATAAATCGGCTTGTAAGCTTCGGGGATATGTTTACGCCCATGTGATCCACGAACGAGGGTTGCATCTAATGGGATGACATTCATATTCATGCGAAAACCCAGCTTCTTTTTCAAAACTTTCAGGGCAATCCTTGGATAAATGAACTTCTTTTTGGGATCTAAAAACATCTCTGCGGGATCATATCCTGGTTTGCGATGGATATCTATATTCCTGGCAAAATCAGGTGCTTTTTTGTCATCCAACCAATAATAATAACTGAACCAACTATCTGAGTCGGCTACGACCACAAAATCTCCGGCTCTATCATGATCTATGCCCCATTCCTTTTTACCTTTTTCGTCTAAGATGGTTTCAATACCAGCCTCTTGTTCTAATAGTTGCTTCACCTCGCCAAGACGGGTTTTATCATTCACATAAACGTGAGCGATTTGGTGATCTGCCATCGCAAAAGCATCACTGGCTCCTGCGTCTAGAAGTTCTAAACCTCTTTCTACACGTACATTAATGAGGCCCGCCTTTCTAAGACTCCGATTGAGGTAGATGGGTTTTGAAACGGGCGTTATGCCATAAGCAGAAAGGAGAACGGTCTGCACACCATTTTTATCAAAAAAAGAAATTAAATCTCCGACTACCTGATCAATTTCCTTTAGGTCTTGGAGTACACGTGGATCATCATGATCGTATTTTTGCAAACCATAGTCTAAATGTGGCAAATAGATCAAGGTGAGATTGGGTTCATGTTTTTGATAAACCATTTTACTCGCATCGGCGATCCACTGACTAGATTTGATGGAGGTATTCGGGCCCCAAAAACTGAACAGAGGAAAGGTACCTAAAGCTACTTGTAATTCATCTCTCAAGCTGGCTGGGTGAGCATAACAATCGGGCATTTTTCGGCCATCAGCTAAATACTGTGGTCGTGGAGTCACCGAATAATCCGCACTTGAATACATATTGTACCACCAAAACATATTGGCTACCGTAAAATTAGGATCTTTGGCTCGAGCCAAATCCCAAAGCTTGGGTGACTGCACCAACTTATTAGATTGCCGCCACAATTTCACCTCACATTCCTCTCTAAAATACCAACCATTCGCTACGATCCCGTGATCCGAGGGGCTTTTACCGGTTAAATAGGTCGTTTGCGCCGTACAAGTGACCGCAGGAAAAGCAGGCTCAATGGTACTCAATTGTGCCTTGGACTCGAGATAGTTTTTGATATTCGGCGTATGTTCGCCTATCAAATGTTGGCTTAATGCGACGATGTTGATTACGGCTGTGTTATTCAAGGAAGAATGCGTTATTGAGTTAATGAATAATAGTTCCTACTTTTAGGTTCGCTATTTTAAAACACCAAGTACCCACTTTAATTCTCGTTCGATGCTATCTCTGAGAGGGAGCTTATCGGTCACTGGAAGCACCTCCCAGGTATAGGTTTCCACTTCCAAATGTTTTGTAAAAGGGCGCTTTTTCCAAAGCTGTAAGGTTTCTACAATTTGATCTTGAGTCGATTGCAATACTCCATAGGCTTCAGTAAAGATTGGCACATGGAAATGGGTTCTCAACTCTTGATATTGAGCAGTTTTCAAGGCATCCAGACCTTCCCCCAAGTCTGGATAATAAGAGAGTTGATCCTCCTCATCTCGTAAAGTGACCTGATGAAGATAAGTAGACTCATTGAAGGGTGCCAGGGCCTGGACTACAGCGGTATCATCTTGTCCTAAGGCTGCTTTCAAGGCTGCACTAATCTGAATTTTCCCTACTCCGATATCCAATGCTTCAATAGCGTCGATCACTTCGGAAGGCGACTCAAATCCTACTGCAAAATGACAAACATCATAACACAGTTGAATGTGATCTCTGATATGATCTTCTGCCTGATCCAAGGGGATTGCTCTTCTTCGAGCTAATTCTGGGGCAGCTATTTTCAATAAATATTCTTTATAAAACTGAATAAAACCAGCGCAATCTTCTAATATCCCATCTGGTTCTGGCTCAATATCTAAGTGTAGTACCTTGCCCGTTGCTAATTTTATAGGAATCAGATGCTCCACTAAATCTAGCATCTGCTCACAAGCCCTAAGTTTAGCCTGCTCTAAATCCGCCTCAGAAGCATGCCAATATTTATAAGAAATAGGAGAAGTAGAAACACCTCCATCCAAACCTTCAGGTAGCAGTTGGGCCAAAATATCAAAAAGATGCTTAGTATAGTTTAAGCGCTCCGAAGTCGTCCAATCAGGATGATGGACTTTGTCTTTTACGGAAGTAAAATGAAAATCTCCAAAGGGAAAGCCATTCATGGTAAAAACATACAAACCATGCGCATCGAGCCAATCTTTGAAGGCTTTTAAGGTGGCTTCCTCTTTAAGCTGTTCCGCGCTTTGGTTGGATAAGCGCAGGCCAATACCAAAAGGAGCATCCGGACTCAAGGCTTCTTTGAGCGGCAGGCAATATTCTTTAAGACTTTGTAATACATCTGGCCATGACTCTCCTGCGTGGATATTCGTACAATAGCTGAGATGGGTATCATGCTGTATTCTCATACAATTCTAATTCTAGATTTTATGGAGATAATGAGTTAAAATGGGCATTTGTAGGACTTATAAAATAAAAGGCTTTACATCAACTGTGGCACAGTAGCTTTTAAATAATCAACTGCTTGAGCGATGATCGCGCTATTCATTTCATGGACTTCTACTCCGTGGCCAATCTCATCAATGAGCATAATGGTGAGTTGCCCGCCAAGATGCTCTCTAAATTCTTCCAGACCATTAATCAGGATCGGATTAACGCCATTGCCATTGTCATCACTAAGCATAGGATGATACGTTTCGAAACCCAATGTCTTAAAACAATGAACCACTCTTGCTACCACAGATTGATCCACCCAACCGATCAAATAAGAATACACGACATCCAAGCAGATACCCATTGCTACAGCTTCTCCGTGTAAAACTTCAAAATTGGTCAATTGCTCCAATTTATGAGCAGCCCAATGCCCAAAATCTAAAGGACGAGAAGAGCCTTTCTCAAAAGGATCGCCGCCTGTACCGATATGCGCAACGTGCATCTCCGCACAGCGATGGATGAGGTATTGCATTGGCTCCAATGATCGCTCTGATAAAGCATAGGCATTATCCTCTATCCAATGATAAAAGGTAGCATCCTTAATCAGCGCTACTTTGATGGCCTCTGAGATGCCCGCTCTCCACTGACGATCATCTAAACTCGCTAAGAAATGACTATCATTAATCACCGCAATCGGTGGAGCGAAGGTGCCCAGGAAATTTTTCTTTCCAAAAAAATTGATGCTATTCTTCACTCCTACGCCGGAATCATTTTGTGCAAGTACAGTGGTAGGCACCCTGATAATCCCAATTCCTCTATGTCCGATTGCTGCGGCAAAACCAGCCATATCTAATACCGCTCCGCCACCGATAGCGATGATAAATGCGTGTCGGTCGACCTTGCCATCATTGATGAGTTCGAGTACTTTTTGGACATCATCCAGGGTGTTTTTGGTGGATTCGCCACCTGTCACTACCAAGGGTTCAGCACATAGAGAGAGAAGGCTGTGGTGAGTTTGAGCATAAGCTTTAATTTGCTCAATTAGATCAGTATGATGGTCTTGTACGCCCGAATCAATAAGTACCGCAATTTTAGCGGGAAGTCTTTTGTTTTGTGCTTGTATGATGTCAAGCAGCAGCTTATTGGAGCGCGCAAATAAGTCTTGTGTAAAGTAGATGTTGTATTCGTAGGGTATGCTGAATCGTTGTTCAATTGTATGGCTCATTCGTAGTTTTATTTGGGTAGCGCCTAAGTTACAGCAAATAATTTGGCCAAACCAATAGAAAGGCCCAACAATGATAGAACCGCAATACCCAGAAAGATGTTTCCAGAAAATCCAGCAGCTAGGCTAGCATCTAAGGGAATTAAAGATAAGACGCCCATTTTGACAGCATTCTGAATATTAGCTGGGTTATTATAGCGGATGGCTTTGCGTTTTGCTCGAAAATTCACAATAAACCAAAGAATGATAAAAGCCATGGCTACGCTTAAATTCAGGTAGCCCATCAAACCTAATCCAATGAGCAATACTGCAATCAAGATGTCTAAACCTAAAGCCAATTGGATGGCATTTTTATTATTACCTGAATTTTCTTTTTGACTAGTTAAAGTGATCGCTCCGATAAATAAAATGGGCAAGATACCAATCCACCAGAATTCCGACAATGCCGGTAAGAAGATACTCACACCAAGTAATAAATTCAATGCCCGGCAAAGTCCCATATTAAGAGGACCTAAAAAAGCATGGTGTTTGCTGTATTTATCATAAAGCAAGGCCAATATAGCAATACCTAAAGCGAGTAAACCATTTTCCCAAGCCACCCAAGCAGCGGAAAGAATAGCCAAACCCAGCAATAACAAGCCAAAGATAATAGCCGTTTTTCTACTTAGTTTTCCACTAGGCAAAATGCGCTCTGGCCGTTCTACCTTATCGAGCTCGTAGTCAAATACATCATTAAAAACAATGCCTCCGGCATAGAGTCCCATTGTAGATAACACTAGCAATAGCAAGGCATTCAATCCCACCTCCTGTGGAGATGAAAAAAATCCGGCTATTGCTGCTCCAGCCAATACGTCTGCCACCGCAGTAATGACATTGGCCGGCCGTATGATTTGAAGAAAGTACTTAGTTTTCAATGATATTATCTGATTTACCGATTTTTGGTGTTTGGCCTCGCAGCACTCGATTCCCTTCAAATAAGGCATTCTGATCTACTTTGAACCCATCAATCCAATCGGATTCTTGCATTTCGCCATTTTGGCCATAAGCGGTCAGTGCATTTTGATAGCAGGTGAGCTTCACTACTTCATCTGAAAGGCCCCGTTCTTTCATCAATGCAGCTGTTTTAGGTACTGCGAGAGGATCGCTTACACCCCAATCTGCCGCACTATTGACGATGATGCGCCCTGGACCATATTCTTTGACTATATCGACCATCCGTTCATTACCCATTTTTGTATTTGGATAAATCGTGAAGGCGGCCCAATAGCCTCTATCTAATACCTCGCGGACGGTCTCTTCATTGTTATGATCGATCACTACCATGCTAGGGTCCATTCCGTGCTCTTCTAGGACATCCATGCTACGGGTTGTGCCTCTTTTTTTATTGCGATGAGGCGTGTGGATCATGATTGGAAAGTCGATTTCTTTGGCCAGCTCGATTTGGAGACGGAAGTATTTATCCTCTGCTTCGGTCTGGTCATCATAGCCGATTTCTCCTATGGCGACGACCCCTTCTTTGGCAGCAAATAAGGGTAATAACTCCATTACTTGTTCTGCTAGGGCTTCATTATTCGACTCTTTAGAGTTGAGACCAATGGTACAATAGTGTTTGATTCCAAATTGGCTGGCCCTAAATCGCTCCCAGCCCATAATGCTGCTGAAATAATCTTTAAAAGTACCTGCTTCTGTACGGGGTTGGCCAGTCCAAAATGCGGGTTCAATTACGGCTACGACTCCGGCGGCTCGCATCCTTTCATAATCGTCAGTGGTGCGAGAAATCATGTGTACGTGTGGGTCTATATACATTAGTTTATTGGTTTATAAGCTTACATGGTTATAAGTATATATATTTTAGCTGGTGAGTTGGGCACCGATTTCATCCCAAGTCGGTAGTACCTCTAGTATATCCCCTACATCGAAATCACTTGTTAGACCACTTTCCAGGATTACTCTTTTTGCGGCAGCTACTTCAATTTTATCGCCTTCTGTTATCACTTTTTTGAGATCATCAGCAATGGCACCATCTACAAAACCTACTACACCGCGCCACAGTTCAGGACTCACCTTGCGATGAGCAGACCAGCGTTCGTGCGCATAATCGTGTAAGATAGTCGCTAGCGTAGCGTTGCGTCTTTCATCTAAATGATGGATACGATAAATTGGTCGATCCATAAACAGCGCTTTGAGTACCATTTGATTCCAGGGAGCTTCCTCAAAGTATTTGCTTGGGAAAATATTATCCAAGGCGATGGCATCAAAAACGTGTTGAATATTCGTGCGTAAGCCATCGATTGCCCTAATCACAAAGCTGCTGGCATTGTCTAAATAAATCAGCCCTTTATATAAGGCTACAGATTCTCGCATATCTGCGGTAGAGAACAATTTATCTAAAATCTCTTGATTCTTACGAATGGGCAAAGCCGTCATCAGACCTATGCGACAGAGCTCATCAATAGTCCAAGTGGCTAGATTAAAAGCGGGATTAATAGCCTTTAAAGCTGCAACTTGCTGTTCAGATAATTGTAGGGCCGACTTTGATACTTTGCGTGGCGCACTACTGAAAGCTAGGTAAAAAACGGCTGGTCGATCCGCATTCTTCACCTGATCTACTTTTTTCTCCCACCAATCTTTACCAGAGTTACCTGCAAGGGCTTCGCTACAGATGGAAAGGATAATTGCTGAATTACTCATAAGACGACAATTGAATTTGGTCTTTTAGTAACGATCAAAAAATAACTTTTCGATTTTGATGGAAGATTTTGCCCCAATACTGCGTTAAAAAGCCTCGCTGATGCCCTGCATCATCTACTTTTTTTGCCTTGTCTTGGCACAAAATCTTCTCGATCAAAATGCGATACTTATTCATTGTCCGTTACTTAAGGTAATATTTTCAATTAAAAAATCGGATTTAAATCGCTTAAATTGAGAAAAGTCACCTTTACTTGAGTTGAAGGATATTCCCCATACTATAACAAGACCTGCATCTGGGCTCATATTTTTCTTTCTCTCCTAATAAAACCGTATCTCCCTCTTCGGTCAAGCGGTACGAATGGGTAGCCAAATTACCACAGTGGGTACAGATAGCGTGTACCTTAGTGATATATTCTGCCACTGCCAACAAATTGGGCATTGGTCCAAACGGGACGCCCCGATAGTCCATATCCAAGCCTGCGACGATGACACGTATGCCTTTTAAGGCTAATTCTTCGCAGTGCTTGGTTAGTTCCAAATCAAAAAACTGCGCCTCGTCGATACCAACGACGTCTATTCCCTCACTCAGTCCCAACAAATCTTTAGAATTTTTGATGGGCGTAGACAGGATATAATTGGAATCATGAGAAACCACGCGCAGGTCATCATAACGGGTATCAATCTTGGGTTTAAAAATCTCCACTTTTTGTTGAGCAAACTTGGCTCGTTTCAGTCTACGGATCAGTTCTTCGGTTTTACCTGAAAACATACAACCGCAGACCACTTCAATCCAACCCTTACGCTGACCTCTATAGGATGGTTCTAAGAACATATAAAAATGAATATATTTTTGATGCAGCTAAAAAAAGTATATTTTGACATACTTTTAGGGGACTAAATAACGGTTAAATAACCGAAATACCAAGATCAACTCACCCAATAATCTACTGGCGCGAGTCGTAGGTTCAATAGACAAAAAAACTTTTAGATATATCATGGATAAACAACGTGCCAAAATTCTCATTAAGAAAATCAATTCTCTCTTCGGTTCTATAGAAATGGAAGATGGTAAACTCTCTAAAATTGAGCGCGATTTAATGCTCAAATATGTACGAGATCTTTACGAGGAGTTTGTTGAAACAGAAGCCAGTACGGGCAGTGCAAGTAAAAAAGCTGAAATCAAACCTGCTACGGGAATGATCCCACCAGAAGCTATGGGCATCGGCAAAATAGTTTCTACTACAGCGGCGCCCACTACGACTACTCCAGTGCCTACACCCACAACTACCTTGGCACCAGCTCCACCACCACCGACTACTGTACCGCCTACAACAACCGTGGCACCTCTCCCGCCGCCACCACCTGTCACTAAAGCCGAGCCCATCACACAGGCTTCATTTGATAGCTTTAGCTCAAACTCTACAGCGATTAATCAGTTATTTGTTTTCAAAAAAGCAAAGGAGCTCTCCGAAAAACTCAGCGATAGTCCGATCAGGGATTTGACGAGTGCTTTGTCGATCAACGATAAACTCCTCTACTCCAATGAGCTGTTTGGTCGTCAACCCAATATTTTGGGTGAATCCTTGAGCACCCTCAATCGATTTGAAAGTATGGATCAAGCCAAGCGCTTTTTGATCAATATTGCGGAGCAGTACAATTGGGGAGATGAGGAGCGAGCCGATATCGCTAGAAGCTTTATTAAAACCATCAGAAGGAGATATTTATGAAGCGGATAAAAGCGAACTTGCTTACCTTCAGCAGCAAGCGGAGGTCAACTTCTATCATCATCCAATGACAAATCGCACCTTATCCGGAAATTTTCCTTTTCAAAACTGAGGAAATAATGAACCATTTTGCGCAACAAACAACGACATTACAATGAAGAAAATAGCAGTTTTCACCTCAGGTGGTGATGCTCCAGGTATGAATGCCTGTATACGCGCAGTAGTCAGATCAGGCCTACATTTTGGTTTGGAAGCTGTAGGCATCTATCGTGGCTATCAGGGTATCATAGATGCTGATTTCAAAGCAATGGATGGCCACGCTGTTTCCAATATTTTGCACCTTGGTGGTACGATCCTCCGCTCCGCTCGGTGCGAGGAATTCAGGACGAAAGAAGGTCGTCGTAAAGCCTACGAAAACCTCAAAAAAGAAGGCATCGATGGAATAGTCGCCATTGGTGGAGACGGGACCTTTACCGGCGCTAATGTATTCATCAATGAATATCCAGACATTAAAATGGTAGGCTGCCCAGGTACTATAGATAATGATCTAACTGGAACAGATTATACGATTGGCTATGATACCGCTATCAATACAGCGATGGATGCCATCGACAAAATTAAAGATACCGCCAATGCCCATGATCGTCTCTTTTTCGTGGAGGTTATGGGTAGAGATGCTGGCTATATAGCACTCAACTCCGGTCTTGCTACAGGTGCAGAAGCAGTAATGATCCCTGAAAATATCAGCGATATTGATGACTTGATCAATCTGCTAGAATCCTGCTACCAGAATAAAAAGAACTCTAGCATCGTCGTGGTAGCCGAAGGAGATGATATGGGAGGTGCCATCAAAATTGCTGAGGCCGTCAAGGAAAAATATTTCGATCGCTACGATATCCGTGTTTCTATTCTTGGTCATATCCAGCGAGGTGGTCGTCCTACCTGTCTTGAGCGAGTAAGAGCAAGTAGGATGGGAGTCGAGGCCGTAAAAGCACTTGTCAATGGCACAAATGGCGTAATGATCGGTGTGGTCAATGATAAAATTACTTATACGCCATTTGCAGAAGCCATTAAATCCCACAATCCTATTGAATCAGACTTCTTGGATGTAGTCAACATCTTATCATGTGTGGTCTAGTAATGGATTAGAGTTTCTATTTGAATTGTAGTATTATTTTGGATTTGTATGAGAATAGATTGTATCATCTTGTGTATCCTATTGGGGGGATTATTTTCTTGTGAGCCTAGCTCAGAGCAGGCTATGAAGCAGGTAGATGATCCATCTATAGGCAATAAGCAGCCTTATTTAGTGGTCCTTGGAATCGCGCAGGACGCAGGTTATCCCCAAGCTGCCTGCCAAAAAGATTGTTGTCGTCCCGTTTGGGAAGGAATCGTCCAAAGAGAAATGGTGAGCTGCTTAGGCTTCGTAGATCCTGGCAGTGCTCAAGGTTGGATTTTCGATGCTACTCCAGACTTTAAAGATCAATTGTACCATATCCAAAATACCTTAGGTGCTGAGCTATCTGGTATTTTTCTGACCCATGCCCACATCGGCCACTACACGGGTTTGATGCATCTGGGGCGTGAAGTTATGGGCGCAGATAAAGTTCCCGTTTTTGCGATGCCCAAGATGGCTCAATTCCTATCCCAAAATGGCCCTTGGAGTCAACTTATATCATTAAACAATATTGACATCCAAGCTTTGCAATCAGCCGTACAGATAGATGTAGATGATGCGCTAAAGGTTACAGCTCACCAAGTACCTCATCGAGATGAATTCTCCGAGACAGTCGGCTATAGCATCCAAGGCCCCAATAAACGCGCCTTATTTATTCCCGACATCGACAAATGGGAGCTCTGGCAGCATAATATAGATTCCGTGATTAGTGTCCACGACTACGCTTTCCTGGACGGTAGCTTTTTTGCTAATGGAGAAATACCTGGTAGAGACATGTCTGAAATACCTCACCCCTTTGTAGAAGAAAGCTTGAAGCGCTTCAGCAAGCTACCGGCCTCCGAAAAAGCAAAAATCCATTTCATTCATTTCAATCATACCAACCCCCTGATTAATCCAGACTCCAAAGCAAGTCAGCAAGTTTTAAATGCAGGAATGCACATCGCACGTGGGTTTGAACGGTTTGGGATGTAGATGGGGTTCTGGAGTTTTGGGTTTAGTTTTATTTAGAAAACATCCACTCGTTACATCATTATTTATCTACCGTAGCGTAGGTAGTCATCATTGAATCATTCAAGCCATGCCCATCCGTCCATACCTTCTTGCTGAAACGAATTGGAAGCATCTGAAAGATGCCAGATTTGACTTGGCTATTCTGCCTTGGGGAGCTACCGAAGCCCATAATTATCATTTGCCTTATGCTACAGATAATATCCAAGTCGATTCGATTGCGGCAGAGTCTGCTCGTCTTGCTTGGGAGCAGGGAGCTAAAGTCATCGTATTACCTTGTATCCCTTTTGGCGTAAATACGGGTCAGACCGATATTTATCTCGACATCAATATGCGGCCAAGTACGCAGATGGCCGTGCTCCGAGATATACTTGAAGTGCTCCAACGCCAAGGGCTCAAGCGTTTCTTACTATTGAATGGTCACGGTGGCAACAACTTTAAAAGCATGCTACGAGAACTGGGTTTGGATTTTCCGGATATGCTGCTTTGTTTCTCGAATTGGTTCCAAGCAATGGATAAGACACTCTATTTTGACGAAATGGGAGATCATGCCGACGAAATGGAGACCAGTTTAATGCTGCACCTGCGGCCGGATCTTATTTTGCCTAAAACAGAATGGGGCGATGGATCAGAGAAAAAGCACCAAATCCAGGGTTTTCGTGAAAAATGGGCTTGGACAGAACGCCCTTGGTCTACTATCAGCGCAGATACTGGTACGGGTAGTCCCCATGAAGCCAGTGCAGAAAAAGGAGCCGCCTTTTTGGAAGACCTTTGCCAGAAAATGGGCGATTTCCTATACGACTTAGCGACTAGACCTTTGAATGAATTTTATCAATAAGCGACTATAAGTTAAGTACTTGGTCAACATCTATTCAAAAAGTAAGCACCCAGACTTTTTAATCTATAAATAGGTGGATTTGGTAAATTGAACTGGATTCAAAAGCAGGAATAGCGTATATTTCTTACCAACCTATTCCACAACGTAACATTAAAGAAATGGACAGCAAAACAATTCAACATTTATCGAGTTCCCAGCTCAAAAAGATGCTGCAGTTTAGAAAATTAGCCTTAACCATTCTCATCATGGGCGTTAGTATTGGTTTGATGGCTACCTTCATCCGACTCAAAGCAGATGGCATTCTACCTTGGGAAACAGGTGTCGTTTCTATCCTTGCCTTACTGGCTGGATTACCTGTTTATTTTGAATATAAAAGAATAGAAAATACACTTTCAGAGCGCCAGGAGGGGTAGAGTATGTTTAAATTTTGTTTTTGGAGGTAAAATTTGATGATTTTGTTTCTAGAAAAGGCAAAAAGCACAGTAATAGCCTAGCTATTACGAGCATTTTTAACGAATTCTAGGGGCAAAAGGGCAAATTTCAGCCCGAAGCCTGCCTGCCGGTCAGGCAGGGATAAATTTTTAAACATGCTCTTAGTTACTTTTTAAGTTTAAAATCCCGGCTACTTGTTTCTTTAGCATTTGGAA
>JBELML010000063.1:0-33162 GCA_042095835.1 Saprospiraceae bacterium | reverse complement strand
AAGAATCGGAGGAAGAAACGGTGGTAGGGCAAGATATCACTGAGGAAGCAGATACCACAACTACAGATATTCCTGTAGAAACGGAGGCACCCAAGCCAGAGGAACCTGTACTTTTGACGACTCCCAAGATTGGAAGTATGGAAGCCATGCTACAACAACTCAAAGCCGAGGAAGCGCAGGAGGTGGTAGTCGAAGCTAAATATGAACTGACTTTAGAGAATATCAAAAAAGTCTGGCTCGAATTTGCAGAGACTATTGAGTCAGATTCTGTGCGTAATATGCTCAAGAATGTAGATTTAGAATTCAATGCCCAGGAAGTCAAGGCGGTTGTAAGTTCTAAGTTGGTTGAAAATGCAGTGCGGCAAGAGGTGGATTTGATTACCAAATTGAGAGAAGATTTTGCATTAGACAATCTAAGTCTAGCCATCGAAATCGATAAAAGCAAAATTGATCAAGGGCCCAAAATTCAAAAGCCATTGACGAGTAAGGAAAAGCTCCGCCAGATGTATGAGCAGAATCCTGAGGTGAAAACGCTGGCCAACCGCTTTGGGCTTAGATTTGATGATTAGCGGATATGCTAAGGAATGGGGCATTAATAAAGATGTTTAATTTATTATTGACTCATTCCTAAAGTAGGGTTGCCTGAAAAAAATGCCATTAAGACTTTTTTAATAAATGGCTGTAAGCCAGAGGACAGTAGACCAAGTATTGTCCTAAAACTGGACTAAATTCTGCCAAGCCTTTAAAACTCGCTATTTTTCTAAAACGTTTAGTTGCTGATTACACATACAAGAGGTCTGGTCATTTGGACCTAGTTTCCTAAAAAGCCAACATTATGAGCGAAAAATCTTTATGGTACCTGGAGAATATTGATGTGACGGGTATCTTTTGTCCTAAGAAAATTGGTGCCGGTGCCCTCGAGCATCACGCCCACAAAATCTATAAAAAAGGAGAATATATCTTCTTGCCAGAGGAATCAGCTGATCGCATTTTCTTCCTCACTGAAGGTCGCGTCAAAATAGGCACTTATGGCGAAACAGGTAAAGAAATCACCAAAGCAATTTTAACCGCTGGTGAAGTATTCGGAGAGTTAGCATTAGTGGGCGAAAGCAAACGCCGTGACTTCGCCTATGCTATGGAGGAGACCACCGTCTGTGTACTCACGGTACCTGAGATGAAAAGCCTCATGCGAGAGCATAATGGTCTGAACCTCTTCTTGATGAAGATTATGGGTTCTCGAATGCTGGAAATGGAACAGCGCCTGGAGTCGCTAGTATTCAAAGATTCTCGTACTCGGATTATAGAGTTCTTGTATAATTTGGCCAAAAATAAAGGACAGCGGGTAGGTTATGAGATGCTGGTACGAAGGTTTATGACCCATCAGGAGATTGCCAACCTAACGGCTACTTCTCGCCAAACCGTAACGACCATTCTCAACGAATTGAGAAATAAAAACCTACTGACTTTCAATCGCCGTAGAATGCTCGTCCGCGATATGGATGCTTTGGCCGCAGAGGCAGAGATTCCGGTTGCTTCTTGAGGAACTCCCTTTGATATAAATGTGTTTTGTAAAAAAGATGGTTATGACGCAGCAGGTAGGATCATTAACAAATTTACAGCTAGAGCTATTACGAGTCTTCAGTTATGATCTCGAAGAAGAACAGCTCCTTGAAATAAAAAGCTTATTGGCCAACTATTTTGCTGATAAAGCAACAGCAGAAATGGACAAACTCTGGGATCAACAAGGGTGGACAGAAGATACTATGAAAGAGTGGTCGGAAGCGCACATGAGAACGGATTGTCATCTGTAGATTTTCCAAAAGTTAATGTGATTTCATCCTCAGCTTTTCTCAAGTTGCTTGAATAGTATAAATATACTTCCGTTTTCCACCCAAACATTGTATCATTGAGGAATATTGAAAACCACTAAAAGGCATTCCTCATGCCGCCAATAGAGCAGAATAGACAGGATTATAACGAACGCTTTCTAGCAACCCTCGAAGGCCTCAATACTGTGCAAAAACAAGCCGTCGATCAAATCGATGGCCCAGTACTCGTCGTCGCTGGACCAGGAACAGGTAAAACACATATCCTCGCCGCGCGTATTGGTCGCATACTGTTGGAAACCGATGCCCAACCGAACAATATCCTTTGTCTGACTTTCACCGATGCTGGCGTAATCGCTATGCGCGATCGCTTGCTGACCTTCATTGGACCAGAGGCTCATCGGGTACACATCAATACTTTTCATTCCTTTTGTAATGCCATTATCCAAGACAATCTGGAGCTTTTTGGAAAGCAGGATATGGAGCCACTCAGCGAACTGGATCGGATTGATCTGATTCGGAATATCCTGGATCGCTTACCGATGGACCATGCCTTAAGGCTGGGTATTTCGGACATATATTTCTATGAGAATCATCTGTACCAGCTTTTTCAGCAAATGAAAATGGAGGATTGGTCGGTAGAGTATATCCATCAGCAGATCGACTTCTATCTTGAAGATTTGCCCAACAACAAGGCTTTTGTTTACCAAAGGCGCTCGGGAACCAATCAAAAGGGCGATCTGAAAGAAGCGAAAGTGGAGGATGCCATTATTCGGATGAATAAGTTGCGTGCTGCCGCAGACCTGTATCCCATCTACGAGCAAGCTAAATTCGATGCACGGCGCTACGATTATAGCGATATGATCCTTTGGGTGCTTCGTGCTTTTGAAAAAGAAAAAACACTACTACAAAATTACCAGGAGCAGTATCTCTATATTTTAGTGGACGAATACCAAGATACCAACGGCTCCCAAAACGAATTGATCCAATACCTTGCAAGCTACTGGGAGATTCCGAACTTATTCATTGTAGGCGATGATGATCAGTCGATCTATGAGTTTCAAGGGGCTCGACTGAAGAACCTGACCGATATTTATGAGCGTTACCAGGAGCATATCCAATTATTAGTTTTAGAACAAAACTACCGATCTACTCAGCATATCCTCGATGCGAGTCGACAGTTGATCGATCGCAATCAACTCCGGATCATCAATAAGATTGAGGGCAAAACGATAGCAAAGGTCTTACAAGCGAGTCATCCTGACCGTAGGGAGGAGCAGGTGGCCATACAAGTGCAGGAGTTTCCCAATCGGCAGCAGGAAATTGTGGCCATTGTCGAATCTATCAAGGCGGCACAGGAGCAGGGGTTTCCGCTAGAAGAGGTAGCGGTCATTTATGCGCGGCATCAGCAGATAGAGCAACTTAAATTGTTGCTACAAAAGCAAAGTATTCCTTTCCAAACTCGTCGGCGCATTAACGTCTTGGATACGCCGCTTATTCAGAAAATACTACAGCTGCTTCGATATTTTAATCTGGAGATTCGCCATGCATTTTCGGGGGAGTCTTTATTGTTTGAGATACTGCATTTTGACTTTTTAGAATTAGATAGCCAAGCCATTACAGATTTGAGTTTGAGTCGGGCGGCAGTAGCTTGGGATCAACAAGCACCCTGGAGAAAAGCCATCCAAACACAGCATGGCTTTCTGTCTTTTTCTAAAGTATTGGAAGGGCTCTTAAAAGATAGCGTCAACTTCAGTCTGCCCACTTTCGTGGAAAGGATGTACAACCGCTTACCCATTCTAGCCTATAACTTACAAGCGGACCATGCGCTGGAGCAAGTACAACTACTGGTGTCTTTTCTGAATTTTGTAAAAGAAGAACACCGCAAGCGGCCTAATTTAACCATTGAGGAGCTCTTGAAAGTCATCCAACGAATGCAGCGCAATCGGATCATTTTACCGATTGATGCAGGCCTGGATATACGTAAAGGAGTGCAACTGATTACCGCACATAGTGCCAAAGGTTTGGAGTTTGAAAAGGTCTTTTTACTAGATGTAGTCAAAAAAGAGTGGGAGCCGCAATCGCGGGGAAGTCGGTTCCAGTTTACCTTGCCTGATACCTTGACCTTGTCAGGAGAAGCTGACGAACTGGAAGCAAGACGCCGCTTATTCTACGTAGCTATGACCAGAGCAAAACGAGAACTGATATGCAGCTATGCTCGTTTTGACCAGAAAAACCGACCCTTGCAAAGAGCGTTATTTGTCGATGAGCTAATGGATGCCCAAGGAGTTTCCTTCATGGAGCGAGAACTTGATGTGGCCACCTTAATGAAAAGTCAGATTTTACAGATTCAAAGCCAGGAAGAGGTCTATATCCCTGCCCAAGATAAGGCGACTATAGATGCCTTGCTGCATCCTTTCAAATTGAGTATTTCAGCAATGAATACCTACCTACGCTGTCCATTGAGTTTTTATTACACTTATGTAGTTAAAGCACCAGGTCTCATGAGTGAGGCAGCAGCCTATGGTACGGCTATGCACAATGCGCTACAACGCCTTTTTCTAAATATGCAGCGCTCCAAACCGCGTCAATTTCCGGCACAACGTGTCTTCATCAAGTATTTTGATCAGGAAATGGATCGACTACAGATGTATTTTACACCAGATGCATATTTGCAGCGATTAGAAAAAGGAAGGCACCTGCTCAAGCAATATTACCAGCAGCATTACGGAAGCTGGCACAAGCGAGTAGTGGTCGAATATACTATCCGAACTGCCGAAGTTGAAGGTGTGCCAATGACGGGGACGATTGATAAACTTGAGTTTGGAAAGCAGCAGAAAGTACATATTGTAGACTACAAAACAGGGAGTCATAGAGCGGAAAAACTACGCAGGCCTACCGAGCGTAAACCACTGGGAGGTATTTATTGGCGGCAATTAGTTTTTTATAAACTCCTCTACGAAAACTTCGATCAGACAGGACGCATCGCTAAAAGTGCAGAAATCGCCTACCTCGATCCAGATAAAAATGGGACTTTTATCACCAAGTCAATTGAGTTTGAATTAAATGATACCCAAGTCGTAAGAGATTTAATCAAAGATACTTATGCCAAAATCAAAGCACACGATTTTTATGAGGGCTGTAATGAACCCGATTGCCATTGGTGTAATTTTGTGAAAAACCACCAATTACCCGAGCAGATAGCAGAACCAATTATAGAAGAAATGGATGATTAATATGCGTATAGGTGTCAATACTCGGTTTCTCATCAAAGGCAAATTAGAAGGCCTGGGTTGGCACAATTACGAATTGTGTAGAGCTTTGGTAGCTGCGCATCCAGAACATGAATTTGTTTTTTTCTTTGATCGTCCTTTTGATCCTGCTTTTTTGTTTGGTGAAAATGTTCAGGGCGTTGTAGTTTCTCCTCCAGCTCGGCATCCTGTCTTGTGGTGGATCTGGTTTGAATGGAGTTTGCCCTATTACCTTGGCAAGTATAAAGTAGATGTTTTGCTGTCTCCAGATAGCTATTGTAGCTTGAGGTCAAAAGTACCTACACTGATGGTTTGCCACGATATTGCTCATGTGCATTATCCCAGCCAGGTGCCGAAATGGCCGCTACGTTTTTATAATAAATACGTACCCAAATATCTTCAGCGCGCAGATCATGTCGTGACAGTTTCTCATTTTGTCAAAGAAGATATTATTGCACAATACGACATCCCTGCTGAAAAAATATCGGTGGCGACAAATGCCTTGCGCGGTTCATTCCAGGCGATCAGTGAAAAGGTACAGCGAGCAACGAAAGAGCAATACGCTGGAGGAGAAGATTATTTTTTCTATTTAGGAGCGATCCATCCACGCAAGAATATAGATCGGCTTATTGAGGCTTTTGACCAATTCAAAATATCCTCTAAAGCAAAGACCAAACTCCTCATTGGTGGTCGATTCGCTTGGCAAACTGGAGCGATTAAGTCGGCTTATGATCAAGCAGTACATCGCGCGGATATTACATTTTTAGGATACTTATCAGAGGAGGAGTTACGAAAGGTGATGGCTTCAGCCTTAGCTTTGACCTATGTGTCGCTCTTCGAAGGATTTGGTTTCCCCATCTTAGAAGCCATGTACTGCGAGGTGCCTGTGATCACCTCCAATAAAAGTTCCATGCCAGAAGTGGCAGGAGATGCTGCCCTGTTGGTTGATCCCGAGTGCATAGAAGAGATTGCTCAAGCTATGCAAAACTTGTATTTATTGCCTCAGTTGAGACAGGAGCTTGTAGAGAAAGGTAGGTTGCAACGGCAGCGGTTTTCTTGGCAGCGAACGGCCGAAATAGTAAAGGAAAAATTAGAAGAAGTGGCTCAAAAAGTAAAAAATAAAAGCATTGAATAGAATGAGATTCTTTAAAAATTTATTCAAAAAATCGAAGGCTTCAAAGCAAGGTCAAGTTGTTTACAACTTAGGTGATGCTTTTAAGCAAACCTTAGAAGTACTTGAAAAGTACAAAAGAGTAGCTTATCTCCCCATTGTAAAAGAAAACGATCCTACTTTTTCTACAGATAGTAAGATCGGAGGTTTTCCTTACTTAAGGCACGAGAATGATTGGCCAATTTGCCCCAATTGTCAGCAAAATATGCAATTATTCTTGCAGTTGAATCTTGATGAACTTCCAGTAAAAAAGGAGGAAGGGCTTATTCAGTTATTTTATTGTACAAGTAGTCAAGGTTGCGAAAGTGAATTGGGAGCTTTCTCTCCTTTTTCTAAAGGGGCTCATTGTAGACGAGTGGAAATTGAAAGGCCGGGCGCTCAGATAGTGCCTACTATTGAGGAAGTATTTGCCGAAAAGAAGATTGTGGCTTGGCAAGCGGTTGATGATTATCCACATTTTGAGGAATATGATCTCATTGGTTTAGATTTAGATATAGAGGATGAAGTTTTTGAGTTGATGGAATCTAAGGAAATGGGCATGCCAGTTGAAGCAGATAAGCTTTTTGGTTGGCCCTATTGGATACAAAGTGTAGAGTATCCAAATGATCGTAAGACAGGTGACCAAATGGAGTTATTATTTCAGCTTATTTCCAATGATAACTTACCGTATATGTTTGGAGATGTAGGTATTGGTCATCTTACTCAAAGTCCAGTTGATCAAAATGAGTTAGGTTTTGGGTGGGCATGCACTTGATCTGCGAGTACGAGCATAAACTCTTGAACACCTACCCATCATTCGTGGTTGAACAGCAAGAAATATTCACCAATATCTTTTGGTTATGAAAAAGCGATACAATTGGCTCAATCATCTTTTCAATTTCTTGGCAGTTATTCTAGGTGTTTACCTGGCTTTCTACGTCAACGAGCGAGCGAAGCAGGCGGCTTCTAAAAAAGAGCTCTCCTTGCTGGTCAATGCCATGGTCAATGATTTGTCTGCTGATATTAAAGCTTACGAAGACTATCATGTACCTGTGAATCAAAATCACTATCAACTCATTGATAGCCTCATTGGTTTATTGACGCTAGGCGATATTGCTGGTAGCGAAGGCCTACTAGCAGGGACCATTCAGCTAGAAAACTATATACCCAATAATACGATCTACAATTCCATAAAATCTTCTGGTAAATTACAGTTGATTGAAGATATAAATATCCAAGAAGCTTTAAGTGATTTCTACGATGGTACGGTAATGGAATGTACTGCAAAAAATGAAATTCAAGCGGAATACCTTTTTGACAATGTACTCCCTTGGTTGGTCTCTAATACCGATTTAGCGGTGATGGAATTGGTGCATAAAGAAGACCTCCTGGTTTTCAAAAATACGCTGATTATTTACCAAACGATCATTGAGCAGAAAACGGCTCATTACGAATATATTGTGGATAAAGCAGGCGCCCTTAAAGAAAAGTTGAAATTACTGGAATAAATTTTAATAATCATCCATTTGGATGATTATTAAATGCTTACATCTCTAATTTTATTTCTTCAGCTGTTACGTGGATCGCTCTCAAGTCAGTAGTGCGTGTAGAGATGTCCGTACTGCCATTTTCCAAGCGCAATACACCTCGTGGGCAAACGGCCGCACAAATACCACATCCTACACAAGAAGCTCGCACAATGTCCTGACCTTTTTGCGCATAGGAACGTACATCGATGCCCATCTCACAATAAGTGGAGCAGTTGCCACAGGAGATACATTGACTACCGTTGGTGGTGATGCGAAAGCGACTGAAAAATCGCTGCTGAATACCCAAAATCGCTGCCATCGGACAGCCGAATCTACACCAAACTCTGCTACCCATTAACGGATAAAAACCGACTCCAACTACACCAGAAAATGCCGCACCAATAAAAAAGCCATACCAAGATCTCAATTGATAATTGCCAATGAAAAAGACATTAGAATTGCCGGTCACATAAGCTAAAAGTGTGAAAAGAACTATAGCGCCTAAAATACCTGAGATGATATATTTAGTCTGCTTGCTAAGGCTTTTGACATAATTTGGGCGAAACCATAAGACTAAGCCCAAGCCTGCTAATAGGACGAAAACCATCCCCATAAAAACTTCCTTAGTTACCCAATAACCATCTGGGTGATTATGCAGATAACCATAGATGACCCCCACTGTCATGATTACAGAAAAGGCCAATACCGCGTGGATTAACCAGCGCTCGACTTGCCAGGCTTTTAAAGATTTATCAGATAATTGCCGGAAAGGATCTCCCGCAGTTTCTGCTAAACCTCCACAGCCGCAGACCCAAGAGCAATACCAGCGTTTACCATAAAAATAGGTCAAGGCAGGAGAGATCAGAAAGATCATCGCTACGCCAAATATCAGCATGAATAAACCAAAACTAGAAGCGGTATACCCTTCAATACGGTAGCCATCGAAGAAATAATAGTTCAATGGCCACATGTTTTTGAAGTCGTTATAAGGCCAATCACCATTCAGTCGAGCTAGTAGCTCAGGAATAATAAAGGCGAATCCTGTCTGGAAAAACATAACGGATATCGTCCGGAGTATTTGATAGCGATTATGACGATATTTCCAGATGAATTTTATACCCATAAAGAAAATCAAGACTGTATAAAGTGTACCGTACATAAACCATTGGCTCGCCGGATTGCCACTTAAAAATCGACTTAATGGATCAAAAAGTGCAATCATACCACCGTTGTCGCCTTCACCATTGAGTCCCAAGTATTGGGGATACCAATAAAGTAAGACATAGAAACCAGTAATCACGATGCCTGATACCCAAGCCCAGAGTCCTTTGTTGGTAAAAGAGCGAAGCCAAACGCCATTGTTCTTGATGCCTTCGGGCAGATTCAGGTAAGAACCGCTCGCAAAGATGATGGTTCCCACTCCAATACCCAGCATCGATAACCATAGAAAAAGGGTGGTATTAGGTAGGCGGATATTTAAAAAAGCGACTAGTAGTACTAAGAGGCCAATGGCGCTCAAAGCAGCTCCTATTTTCTGCTGTGCGTTTAAAGTGTAGTGCGCTCTAGGGCTGGCGAGGGACATACTTGGATCGATCTGGTTCATTTTGTGTAGTGTTTTCCAGTTTGATTAATGAATGTGTTGCTTGCTATGATCGAGTGTGGTAGGTTAATATCTTTTTAGGAGCTCCGTAGAAAGGCTAGTACTTGATCGAGTTTCCGTTTTTTCTTGAGTTGCACCTGAGCTCCATTTTGATGGTTATACTGAGTGATGACTTCCTGTTCAAATTCCTTATAAAACTCTGGATCAAAATTGGCTAGGGAGAGGTCTTGTAAAACTTCGGCCATTGGTGTAGCAGATTCAATCCATTTTTCGCAAACTTCGTGGCGATAGCGAACGCCCATTAGATTGAACCCTAAAATAGATTTCGAATCTTTATCATACACTAGACGAATGCTCTTCTTTCCATCAGCGTCTTCCCAATAAAGAGAATGGTGATTTTCTGGTGGATGAGCTAATACGCTGCCATAAACCTGGTATTCGATATCTAGAAACTTGGCAGAATTGAACCAAGTGCCAGGATCGTAGCTCACCTCTTGGCCACAAATATTATAAGCAGCTACCTCGCCCATCATACGACCGGTATACCAAATGGCTTCAATAGGTCTACGACCAGGCTGTGGTTCGCGCATTTGTGCACAATCTCCAATAGCGTATACATCAGGGATATTGGTTTGTAAATGCTGATCTACTAAAATACCTCGCTGCATGTCTAAGCCGCTTTCTTTCAAGAAGTCAGTATTGGGCCGTACGCCAGCCGTGAGGCCAACGTATTGGCAATCTATCCGCTCCCCTTCGTTTGTGATGACCGCACTCGCATTGCCAGATCCATCATCTACGATTTCTTTGAGTTCGGTTTGTAACCTGAGGTCAATGCCATGTTCAGCAATGTGTCGATTGATCATAGCCGATTCTTCGGCTGGGAGCACATTATTCCAGTAGCTTTCCTCTCGTACCAGCATCGTCACAGGTATATGCCTAGAGTGGAACATCTCCGCCATCTCGATGCCAATCAAGCCGCCTCCAACAATGACGGCTTTTTGGATTCCCTTTTGGCTAGCTTCCTCCATAGCAGATAAGTCTTGTAAAGTATACAGACCGCCTACTCGCTGGAGGTCTTGACCGGGCCAGCCAAACTTATTAGGCGTAGAACCGACTGCAAGTACGAGTTTATCATAGGGTATAGACTCGCCAGTGGACGTTTGTAATTGTTTCTGTTTGAAATCAACATTGGATACCCACGCTTTTTTCAGGTCGATGCGGTTTTTCTCCCAAAACCAATTTTCATAGGGCTGCGTATCCTTGAGCCGCATATGTCCCATATAGATATACATTAGTGCAGTACGAGAGAAAAAATAATCCGATTCAGCGGAAATAACGGTGATTTGGTGATCACTCAACTTGCGTATATAACGAGCTGTAGTGATTCCACTGATACCGTTACCTAGAATAACGACGTGCATAAATAAGCGTTTGTTGGCTAGAATGCTAGAATGAAAGTGCTCTTCAAGAATTGCATTGAAGATG
This sequence comes from Saprospiraceae bacterium, assembly GCA_042095835.1. GTDB lineage: Bacteria > Bacteroidota > Bacteroidia > Chitinophagales > Saprospiraceae > DATFKA01. The sequence continues at coordinate 22,321 of JBELML010000063.1, read as the reverse complement.
ATTACAAAGTAAATTTATAGATTTTAAAATAGGTGTCCGAATGAGGACATAGCCTTTTATTAAGGAATAAGTATGTATTTGGGACTGGTTTTTTGAATGAGGGAGTGCATCAACAGCGTTAAAAAGGATTTAAGTAATGGAATTTACTTGAAGGTGGCAGGAATAAGTTCTATTTTTAGAGCCTGTAAACCATGAACCACTAAGAGGGAATCCCCGTATATACCTCTATAAAAGACCAACAAATGAAGCAAACTTTACTCAGTATAATTTCTCTTTTTCTCCTCTTACAGGTAAATGGGCAGTCGCCTATTTCAATATCACCTGCCAACTACCAGCAGACCTTTACGGTAGATTTGGAGGAGGCTTTTCTCATACAAGATCCTACGATTACGATTACTAACAATACCGATAGTACTATCAGTCTGAGATGGGAGCGTTTCGTTTTGGACCAGCCAGAAGGGTGGCAAACACAGGTTTGTGATCCTAATGAATGTTATTTTCCTCAAGTCAATTCTAATGTTGATGATGGGTTGGGTATCGATGCTCCTGTAGTGATCGGCCCTGGTGATTCTACAAAGATCTCTTTATATATTCTGCCTAATGAAATAGCGGGATCAGGTATGTTTGCCTTGGATTTGGCCATGGTGAATCAGCCAGATAGTATTTTGGCAAGTCCTACTTTTGATCTTGAGGTAGCTAGTGTAGTCACGAGTACAATTGATCAGATGAGAAACCAAGAGTTTGTACTTTATCCCAATCCTACGGTAGATTATTTCCAAGTGACCAATAGTGAAGACATCGATCGGGTAGCTATCTACAATCTAGTAGGAAATAAAGTGAAGGAATATCGCGCTGCTCCCGGAGCCTATTATGATCTGTTCAATTTACCAAATGGCCTTTATCTAGTCACTTTGATCAACGATGATTTAGGTGCGATCAAGACTATGCGGCTTGGCAAGCGTACTTTCAGGCCTTAGTGTTTTGTGCTGAGCGGGAGAGGTTTGAGGCGGAGTTGGATGTCAACACATCACAATATCTTCCACGTCAATATCTCTCTACATCACTATGTCAACAAATAGGGTCTCCACATCACAACAAGTCACTGGTTCAAACTCCAATCGTATTCCAGGTAGGAAATTTTTGCTTTCGCAGAGAGTTGGGTAGTGCTATATTGATTCACAAAGTCGATGACACTGCCGAAATCGTTGGCATACCATTCGAATATCTTTGATAGAGCAGCCTTCTTCTTTTCGATGGTATTGAACTTGGGATTGTTGATAAAGGCTTTAGTGGCGGCCTCCAAATCTCGCTGTAGGCTAGACGCTTGCCATGCGCGGTTGCGTAGTGGAGGACAAGATTGAGCAGCACAATTGACGGCAAAGTGGACACGTGGTTCACGGAGTACTTTCAGGAGTACTGTTTTTTCGATTTCATTGAGCGAATAAAGCTTCCCTCCAATAGAAATTCTTTTGACATCCCAAGGGTTACCATCGTCGAGTTTTAGGATGCTATTCGTAGGATAGTTATCCAAGATTAAATCAATTGTAAAAGCATTGTAGGCATTGATCCAGTAAGCAATTTGCTCATTTCGGCTTTTATTTTGAGGAGGGTTTTCGCTGAGTTCTTGTAAATAAGTTTCCAGTTTTACTTGATCCTTTTTGAACCCGGCATAATTTACCAGTCCGTTTGCGGAGACATAAGTTTGGAGTAAGGCGTCAAAAGGCGCATGTGAAAAAGGACGAGATTCAGGAAGGATTTCTTTTTCCTCTTTGGCAGGCGGCTTGAGTTCTGGCTTAGGTGCTTGGGAGGGAGCTGTGGTAGTAGGTGGGTTTTTAAGCTCCTCTTGTTTGTTTTGGCTAGGGTCAGGTTCAGCTGCCTTGGGAGCCTCTTCTTTAGGAGTATCTGGAAGGCTTTGAGCGGGTTCTTTACTGGGCTTTGAAGGGGCGGGCGGTTTCTCTTTTGGAGTGGTTTCCTCAGTCGGCGACAGGGTATCTGCTACTTCCTCGGGTATTAGAGTAGTTTCGGGATCAATCACTTCGTAGGGTATCGTGTCCTGTTGATCATCGGCTATGGTGGTAGGTTTAAGCTCCTGATTGGTCTTTGGGGAGGAATGGCAATTGTAAAAGATGCTGATTGTTAGTAGGAGTAGCCAGTGTTTTTTCATTTTTTTAAAGTTGATTCAAGCGCCTCACTCTCGTCTACTTTAGCAGCATAAGTATGGTCGGCAGACTCAAATGAGCTTATTCATCATTACCTCGTTTCTCATAGACTTTGATTGAAAAATCAAAATCATCTTTTTCGCCTTTCTGATAATCTTTCTGACTTGATAGCTGCCACTCGGAGAAGTCCAATTCTGGGAAATAGACATCGCCTTCTGGTTCTGCGTCTACTTCGGTGAGGTATAATTTATCTAAATAGGGTAGACTTAGGGTATAGATTTGAGCGCCTCCGATAATGAAAGCTTCCTGTTCTCCATTATCCTGGGCAATGCTTAAAGCCTCTTCTACGGAATGTACGCAGATGCATCCGGTGGCCATATAAAAAGCATTCCTGGTGACGATCACATTGGTGCGCTTGGGGAGTGGTCGGCCGATAGATTCAAAAGACTTGCGCCCCATGATCACATGATGATTCAGGGTGGTCTTCTTGAAAAACTTCAGATCAGTAGACAAATACCAAGGGATATTATTGTCTCGCCCAATTACCCGATTTTTAGCTACCGCTACGATTGCAGATACGATCATTCTTGTTCGATTAGATGCTGTGGTAAAGATACAATTCGCTCTCGACTATCAAACTTGAAGAGATGGTCTCTTATTTTTTTTGCTGTAGCCTGCATCGCTTTGCGGGTCTCTTTATTCAGTAAAACATTTTCCCACGCCGCTGATTCAAAGGTGGAAATGGGTAGCACGCGATAGGTTCTCTTACCCGACTTTGGGGTTTCGATGTGGCGATAGACCGGAATGTAGCTATGGTCTATTAATCGAGTCTCGTTGGTGAGGAGATTTTTCTGGAGTTTGATGTCCAACATCAATCCAAGGTCGGTCAGTGTTTTTCTTTGATTGGAGATGAAATTTCCTAGAGAGTAGGCAACAATACCTTCAAATTGTGTACTATCGGGCCTAGTTACCACCATTTTCTTGACAGGTTGTACAACGTGTGGGTGAGCACCTACAATAAGATCTCCGCCCCATTCCAGTATTTTTTTACTGAGCGCTTTTTGGGCTTTGTTTTCATTGATCTGGTACTCGTAGCCCCAATGCATGAGTACAATGATAAAATCTGGTTCTAATTGTCGGGCGGTCTCCAAATCTGCTTGAATTTGCTCCTCGTCGATGAGATTGACAATATTGGGTTGAGGTGTAGGCAACCCATTGGTGCCGTAAGTGTAATTCAAAAAAGCCAATTTAAATACGCCTTTATACACAATCAAAGGATAAAACACATCTCTATCCAGCTGATTGAGAAAAGTGCCCGTTTGGTAGAAATACCTAGACCGTAAAGATTTAATGGTTTGCTCAAGACCGATTTTATTGCCATCGTTGGAGTGGTTATTAGCCGTGACTAGGAGATCAAAGCCTGCCTGTTGTAAGGCATCTGCTAGTTGATCAGGACTACGAAACCGGGGATATCCCGAGTAGGGGCCCTTTCCAGGAAGGGTGAGTTCCAAATTGCCAATAGCTAAGTCGGCCTCTCGCAAGATAGGCGCTACGTATTCAAAACATGGCGTATAGTCATAAATGGAGTCTTTGATGATTTCTGCGGACTTGATTTGTGGCCCATGGCCCATGATGTCTCCTACAAAAATCATATCCAACTCATGGATATAGTTAGAATCTGCCTGCGCTTCAAGAGCAGATAGCCGGAATAGCAAAAAACAAGACAAGAAGAGGCTAGAACGGATGGTCATTAGGGCGTTGGTTTTAAAATCTTCATGTCTTTGATATAAGACTCTAAGTATTTGCGTTGCGCGCCGCGAATTTCTCCTCTGAGGTATTTTTCGATCACTAGGCTAGCAATTGGAGCAGCTACTGAGCCACCAAACCCAGCGTTTTCTACATAAACGGCCAAAGCAATTTTGGGATCGTCTTTAGGCGCAAAGCAAAAGAAAATGGAGTGATCTTTTCCTGCGTTCTCCGCAGTACCTGTTTTACCACAGACCGGGATACCGGAAATATAGGCCAATTTTGCTGTACCAGAAGTAACTACGGCTTCCATACCATCAATAATGGGTTCGAAGTGCTGTGCGTCGATACCAACTTCCCGTTTGAGAAGGTATTTATCATCAATAGCCTGGACATTGTTCTTGTATGCTCTGACCAAATGGGGCGTTTTATACCAACCACGATTGGCCAAGATGGCGGCCATATTGGCCAATTGTAGATTGGTGGTGCCCAACTCGCCTTGTCCAATACCCAGAGATCTGACCCAGACGGAATACCAACGCTGCTCTTTCTCATAAACCTTGCTGAAATAAGAGCCATCTGGATATTCGCCCATTTTTTCTCCTGGAAAATCAATACCCAGGCGCTGCTGCATCCCAAATCGACTCAAGTAGGTGTTGAAGGTGTCTAGTCCCGCAACGGGCGTATTTTGACCAAATTGATCGATTGTCTCTCTGAAGAGTGTGATAAAGTAGGTGTTGCAAGAATTTTGGATGGCATGAGAAATAGTTCGACAGGTAAAATGCCCGTGACATCCTGTGAGCCGCTGCCCCTTAAAGTAAAAGGCGCCATCGCAAGTGATGGTCCGCTGTGGCTGAGTGATTCCTTCTTGTAGCGCCACCAAACCTACGAAGGGTTTGAAAAGTGACCCAGGAGGATATTCTGCCAGAATCGCCCGATTATAGAGTGGTAGTTCTTTATTCTCTCTTAAACCTTGGTAGGCTTTACCTCGGTTTTTATTGTGGAGTGCTAAAGATTGGGGATTATAAGTTGGGGCAGTAACCATAGTGAGGATTTCTCCAGTTTTTGGCTCAATAGCCACTACAGCTCCTCGCTTGTTTTGTAAAAGTTCTTCTGCGTATTGCTGTAGCTCAATGTCAACAGACAAGATAAGGTCTAGTCCAGAAGCTGGGTCGACATCTTCACTGCCATCAGCGTATTGGCCCATTTCATTGCCTTTGTTATCTTTTAAGACATAGCGCTTGCCCTTGGTACCGCGTAGTTCTTCTTCATAAGCCCATTCGACACCACTAGCTCCAATATAATCGCCAAGGGAGTAATTGTCTGGATCGTTTTTGATATCATTTTCGGTGGCTTCAGAAATATAGCCTAATACATGGGCCGCCGAAGGTATCGGATAGGATCGGGCATTACGGTGCTGTATTTGAAAGCCGGGAAACTCGTGTAAACTCTCTTGAAAGGTTAAGAATTTTTCTTTAGGGATTTTTTTGAGAAAGGTAAAAGGCACCGTTTTATCATAACGTGGGCTCGACCAGTCTTTTTCGAGGATAGTCTCAAAATAGGCGCGATCTATTTCCAATAATTCACAAAACCGAAGTGTATCCATTTGAGGATCGATCTGATTATAAGTGACCAGTAAATCATACATCGGATTATTGGTGACCAGGGGGCGATTTGCACGATCATAAATGATTCCTCGAGACGGGTAAATCGTATAGGAATCTACAGCTACGGCACCCGCTTTTTGTCGCATCGTGGAATCGACTAATTGTAATTGTGCCGCTTTTGCTAATAAGACTAGTAAAGCGATGCCTATAAAGAGCTGAATATGTAAATGCCTTATACTCGTTTTTTCAGACATGTGCTTTTATATGTAGTGATGTTATGATATAGTGATGTTTGCTTAGGCTAAGAACTTGGTAGATGAATAGTGATCGCTGTGTTTCTGAGTCCTTGACTAAGCAATTGAGTGCGAAAGCTTGGGCTTAGTTTTTTGGCTTAAAAATCAACATGATGATAAAAATAAAAAATATAGATATAGGGAGCATAAATATTGCTCGTAATAGTATAGAGCCGACTTTCCATATTTGGAATATTTCTAATACAGATACCCAAAGTGTGAATACGGCATAAGAAATAGCCAAGTAGCTGAGGAACCAATTGAGGGAATAATTTGCTGGCGTCAGGCCTTTGTTGAGATTATAGCCTCCTTTGGGTTGTAATCTTTTTAAAATATATCCTCTCAAGGCCATTAAGCCTACCGATGCACTGGCGTGTACACCAATAGTGTCATACATGGAATCTACCGCTATGCCCATCGCAAAGCCAACGAGCATCAATATTTCTATACTGGTGCGAAATGGTAAAAGGAGTAGAAAAAGCGGATAGATAAATCCTTTGAGGTATTCTCCCAGGATTGGTCCGAAAATCATCTGCTGCAATATCAGCACTTGTAGGCCAAGAAACAGGAAGAAGCGTACTGTATTTAAGATCAGTAGATTATTCATTGGCAGCCCCTCCTTCTAGCTCTTTGAGTTCTTTCTCATGTAGATTTTCGATGACGTAGACATCCTGAACCGAAATAAGATCATTAGACAGCTCTACTTTTAGTAGAAGGGTACTGCTTCCAGGAGGTAGACTGGTTTCTACTACGGTACCAATGCGCAGACCTGGAGGAAAGGTTCTGGAAGAAACACCCGTCACGACTTCGGAGCCAACAGCAACTTGATAGTGATTGGGTATGCCACCCAAGTACACATATTTTGGGTTGATGAAGTTCCACTCCAGTGTCCCTTCTAAGCTTTGGTTTTGTATATCTGTTACGCTAGCCGTTACTTTAATTCGACTATGTAAAATAGACGCCACTCTAGCGTAATGTTGACTAGTCGCCGTGACGATACCCACAATACCTTTATCAGAAATCACGCCCATTCGTTTTTGTATTCGCTGTGCTTCTCCTTTATTGATCGTTAGATAATTGTTCCGTTGACTGTAGGAGTTATTGATGATTTGCGCAGAGCGATACATAAACTGTCGATTGGATAGAGAGTCTGGTGGAATCGTATCGATCACAACGGCTCCATCGTAATAGCTGGTCGATAGATCATTCAGTAGAGTAGTATGTACCTCCAATAAACTATCGAATCTGGATTTATAAAAAATGCGCTCCGTCCAGTTGGTGCGGATTTGTTTTACCGAGCCAGAAACAGAGGCTCTAAAACCTTGGAAGGTATCTGCATTTTGCTCATTAGAGTTGATGATCAACAGGAAGGAAACCAGTTGAAGAATAAGAAAAATAGCTACAGCTAATGGCCTTTTGAATAAATCTTTAAGGCTAGACATGTGCTTATTTCAGGTTAAACACACCTCCTACTTGTTTGAGGTGCAACTTTAGTGATTTATACACTCTTGCGATCAATCAAAAATTGAAAGCGATCAGTGTTTTGAAGAGCAAGCCCTGTACCTCTAACTACTGCAGTCAGTGGATCGTCTGCTACATGGACATCTAGTTTGGTTTTGATGGAAAGCCTTTGGTCCAAGCCTCGAAGGAGTGCCCCACCACCTGTAAGATGTAAACCTCTTTGATAAATATCTGAGGCAAGCTCAGGCGGAGTAGATTCCAAGGCTTTCAAAACGGCATCTTCAATTTTGGAGATCGATTTATCTAGGCAATGAGCAATCTCACTGTAGCCAATCTTGATTTGTTTGGGAATACCTGTCATCAAGTCACGACCATTGACGGCAAAATCCTCAGGAGCAATATCTTCTCTTAGCTCAGACAGTGCTGATCCAACGTGTATCTTGATCTGCTCAGCAGTACGCTCCCCAATCAGGATGTTGTGCTGGCGTCTCATATAGTTGATAATGTCGTTGGTGAATTCATCACCAGCTGTACGTATAGATTGATCACAAACGATACCCGACAAGGCGATGACGGCAATCTCCGTAGTGCCACCACCGATATCGATAATCATATTCCCTTGTGGCTCTTCCACATCTAGGCCAATACCTAAGGCAGCGGCCATGGGTTCGTGAATCAAATAAGTCTCTTTGGAATCGACATGATCGGCAGAATCGAAAACAGCTCTTTTTTCTACTTCAGTAATACCTGAAGGAATACAAATGACCATTTTAAGGTGGCTGAAAAATTTTCGACGACCTTCAATCATATTGATGAGGCCAGCAATCATATTCTCAGCTGCTTGAAAGTCTGCAATAACGCCATCTTTAAGTGGGCGTATTGTCTTTATATCTTCGTGTGTTTTCTCGTGCATTTGCATTGCTCTGCGGCCAACGGCTATGGTCTCGCCGGAGCGTCTCTTTATTGCTACAATGGAAGGTTCATCTACCACAATATCACCATCTTGAATAATCAAGGTATTGGCAGTGCCTAAGTCAATGGCTAATTCCTGTTTAAAAAAGGAAAAAAATTTCATCAAAACAGTTCCTCTACTTTATTGAAGTTAATAAAATCAACAGATCTGATAACTTCAGTGAATAATCCTCTTAAACGCTAATTCAAACAATATTATTGCTCTCAATTGAGATTACGGATATTTTCCCTATAACGTTTCCTAAATTACTGCAAATCAACAGAAAATTTAGGACTTTATAAAGAAATGCACATTATTTATAGCCCCCTTTTAGGTGCTTTGGGACCAACAATTACTTCTTGTATCTGATCCAGAGGCAGGTATTGTCTAAATAAAGCTCTGATCCGCTCCGGACTCAACATTTTATTCACACTGACCGTCTCATTGAAATCTTCTAATGGTACCCCATTACTGATGAGATTTCTAACTAATTCTGCGGTATTGAAAGGCCCGTCAATCATGCTGAGTAGGGTGCCTTGGATATAGTTTCTCACCATTTGTAATTCTTGCTCATCCAACAAAACTTCTTGTAAAAGACTGATCTCTTTGTGGATTTCTTCTCGAGTTTGCTCAACAAACTCATTGCCTACTTCTGTACTAATGATCCAGGAACCATCGAAGCGCATCGCATCGATAGAAGAGGAGATATTGTAGGTGTAGCCTTTATCTTCTCGCAGATTATTCATCAGCCGGCTACTAAAGTATCCTCCCAGAATAGTATTGATAAACTGGAGGGCCGCATAATCTGGATGGGCGCGTTTAAACAAGGGAAGGCCCCAGCGGATAGCGGTTTGCAAAGCCTCTTTTTGTTCAATAAATAAAGGTTGACTTGCAGGCGTTTTTAAAGGCATATGAGGTTTCGAAGCGGATTTATAAGGGATCTTACCAAGACTTTCGCTTAAAATGTCCAATTCCCTGTTGCCAATAGCGCCACAAATAAAAATTCTACAATTGCCAGCATGATAATGTTGTTGGAAATGATCGAGTAAATCTTCTCTACGAAGATTTTGATACATACTGGCGGTACTGTTGTATCCATAAGGGTGCTGCGCACCAAAAATCTGCTCCGTGATACTGCGGTAAGCAATCACATCAACCTTGCTGGTTTCTACTTCAAGTTGACTAGCACTACACTCAATATAATGCTCAAGTTCTCGATGCGGAAAAGTAGGATGTAGTACAATATCCTCAACAAAAGGGACCACCTTGGCGAAGTGTCGCTTCAAGGTATAAAGCGTGATGCAGGAAAAGTCCATATCTACAGGTACCTTTAGGCTACTGCCATAAAAATCCATCAACTCTCCAATTTGGCTGGCCGTATGGAGGTTGGAACCTTCTTTGATCTGAGCAGCACAAGCACGAGCAACCAGCGGTTTGTTTTCATAAGGTCTGCCTGCATTAAAGACGATCTCGAGTTTGAGCGCATCGGAAGCACCTTGATTAATCACGTAGATAGGTACCTGATTGTCAAGAACAATTCGGTCAATTGAGGGGAGCTGGAGCTGGTCCAAGTCATAAATTGGCGGCCGTTGTTGTCTATTAGGCATATTTAGGAACTACTTATCCACAATTTGTTAATTTCTATTGCTGAAAATATGCACGTAAGCTAGTACATTTGTGCATTACAGAGGGTTAATACACGGCGTATTAATAGAGTATGTTTATAATTTATAAAAAAGACTAAACATAGCTATCCCATTTTTTCCTAGCTTAAACCAAGGCATCTATGAAATTCAGCGCTTCATCTTCAGATTTACTAAAACAGCTACAACTAGCTGCCGGTTCGATCGGCTCTAATCCTGTGTTACCCATTTTAGAGGATTTTCTCTTTACCATCAAAGGTAATACCTTGCAGATTGCAGCTACTGATTTGGAGACTTCTATTACTACAGAGATCGAAATTATGGCCTCTGACTCAGATGGAGTTGTTGCTGTGCCTGCTCGTATTTTACTAGATACACTAAAAGCACTTCCGCAGCAACCAATTACTTTTGCCATTGACGATAGTACTTTTGCCATCGAGATTACCTCTGCTTTTGGTAAATATAAACTAGCCGGTGAAAATGGTGCTGACTTTCCAAAGATACCCGAACCCGACTCGGTCGATTCTATTAGCATACCCGCTAATGCCTTGACGCAAGCGGTCAATAAAACGCTTTTTGCAACAAGTAATGATGAGCTACGTCCTGCTATGACTGGCGTCTACTTTCAAGTAGAGTTTAATAAGCTAATTATGGTGGCTACAGATGCCCACAAATTGGTGAAGTACACTTATCAAGATTTGAGTACGGAGGTGTCTACTTCTTTTATTGTGCCTAAAAAAGCACTGAATTTACTAAAAGGAGCGCTGCCCGCAGGAGAGGAAGTCACGATGTCTTTCAATAAAGCCAATGCTTTCTTCAAGTTTGGAAATACAAATCTGGTATGCCGTTTAATCGACGCACGCTATCCAGACTACAACGCCGTGATTCCGGTGAATAACCCCAACTTACTCACCATCCCAAGGTCAGACTTCCAAAATTCCTTAAAGCGGATTGCCATCTATGCCAATAAGACCACGAACCAAGTTATCCTCAATATTAATGGAGGTAGCCTTACCGTTTCGGCTCAAGATTTAGATTTCTCTAATGAAGCAACCGAGCAGTTGTCTTGTACCTATGAAGGCGATGCCCTCACTATTGGTTTTAATGCCAAGTTTTTAGTGGAGATGTTGAGCGTCTTAGAATCTGAAGACATCATGCTGGAACTATCTACTTCGACTAGAGCGGGAATTTTATTGCCATCGGAGAAAGCGGATAGCGAGGAGATTCTTATGCTAGTCATGCCAGTGATGCTTAGTAATTAATTGACCAACTCGTGAAGTACTTAATCTTTTGTTGTTTCTGCCTGTTGGCTTTGCTCTTTTCTTGTGCTCCTGAACTAGAGGAGCCCGCTGAGGTTTTGCGAGCCTATCAAGCTTCGTATGATAAAAACGATTTCGAAGCTGCCGCTGCGTATTGCACGCCGGCTATGCAGCAGCAACTTCAGGTATTAGAGGAGATGTTGGCTATGGATTTGGACTCCACCATATTGGAGACGGAATTTCTACAATTAGATTGCCGTGTTTCAAATGATAGTGCTTTTTGTGATGCTATCTTAAAAGATCAATACGAAACTTATCCTGCCGCTTTCTTACTCCTTCGTTCCTCTAAAGGATGGCTAGTAGATCTCCCTTTCGAGGAGGCTATTGATTACAACAAAGAAGTGATTGATGCACGCGATAGTCTGCTGAATCAATAAGAATTATGCAAAAAGTTGGACTGTTTTTTGGCTCATTTAATCCCATCCATATAGGTCATCTGATCATTGGAAACTATATGGTCGACCATACCAATCTAGAAGAAGTATGGTTTGTCATCAGTCCGCACAATCCATTAAAAAAGAAGTCTACTCTAGCCAATAATTACGATCGATTATACCTCGTCCAACTGGCCATTGGGGGCAATCCCAACCTGCGTACCTCTTCCATTGAGTTTAACCTACCACAGCCCTCCTATACTATCGATACTCTTACACACCTCAAAGAGAAATATCCCAAAAAGGAATTTACCCTGATCATGGGTGGAGATAATCTGCGCACTTTTCATAAATGGAAAAACTATGAACTTATACTGCGCGATTATACGATCTACGTATATGCTCGACCCAATTATGAATTAGGCCCTTTCGCTGAGCATGAGCGGGTACAAGTATTTGACGAAGTCCCTCAAATGTCTATCTCAGCAAGTTTTATTAGAAAGAACTTACGCGAAGGAAAATCGATTAAGTACTTGGTTTCTGAGCCCGTTTTTGAGGAAATCATGAAGAGTAATCTTTATAGAGAGTAGTAGTTGCGCATTGATCGTATTCAGTTCTAGACTCATAGGCTAGTACCCGTAACCTGCTTTCCTAAGTGCCTCTACATCTTTGAAAGGGCTTGGAGGGTTCAGATAGTTGCCTAAGAAGCGATAGATTTTTAAGCGGACCTCCCTGGCAAAGTTGGTGTCCATCCGATCGAAGGTGTGTCCTCCAGGAATATTCTCATAAATCTGATATTCAAAGTCTTTATCAGCAGCTTGTAGCGATTTGATCAAATGTTCTACTTCTAGGACATTGACATCTGAGTCGTTGGTATTGGTATGGACGAGTAGAGGCGTATTGAGTTTATGAGCTTGCCAGGCGGGGGAGCGCCTCTTGTATTCCTCCGTATCTTGATAGGCAGTTTTACCGATGTGATAGTCTACTGAGTATAATTCCCGATAGCCCTGCGTTTTATAGCCCATTCTGGCAATTAAATCACTGACGGGTACGCCAGCATATCCGACTTTATAGTCGTCGGCATAATCGAATAAATTCATCAAGGTGATCAATCCGCCGTGACTCCAACCCATGATACCTACTCGCTTAGGATCAATGATGTCGTAGCTTTCAATCATATAATCTCTACAAGCTTTTACATCTTCTACCTCCAAGCCGCCATAATCTATGGCTCGATAGTAGCCTGCACCGTAGCCTGTGCTACCACGATATTCGGGAGCGACGACAATATATTGCTGGGCAACTAGCTCGCGGATGATGTGCGCATAAAAGGTATTGAAATTGCTATGGACGCCACCATGCGGTAATACCATTAGCGGGTATTGCTTATTGGGGTCTATATCTTTTGGGATAAAAAGATAGGTCTGGATACGGTAAGGATTTTCATAAAAAAGTGGATTACCGCGACCTTTTGTAGCTTTGAATTTTTGCTCGCCAAGTGGCGGTCCGGTTAGACGTACTTTGTCTATAAAGGCGATATCTCCGACCTTGTTATACCAAATAATATCGTCAACACTCTTGTCGACCTGATCAAACTGGTGGCGGAGATTACTGATTTGGCCTTGAAGATTTTTAATCTCTTGCAAGAGCTCCGCATTGGTTTGAGCAGAAAGCGTAGTAAAACAGAAAACACTAAAAATGAAAGCAATAATTCGTAAAGGCATAGGTACTTTTTTGCATCAGCTCAAAAGATACAAATTTTACCAGTTTTCTTTTAAAGTTAAGGCCAGATACCTGCTATTCTCCATGAATTCGACACTGCAAGTATTTAATCGTCTTTCCTTTAGCCAAGTGCATATTCTCATAGTAGGTCTTGATTTCTAGCTCTGGCAGGTATAAAGGTCCGCTGTAAATGTCTCGGTTGATATAGAGGATGTCTACTTTAGGATCGGCATTCATCACTTCTACACTGTATTCGAAAAGCTCGGTAGCATCCGTTTTAAAATGAAGGAGGCCGTCTTTTTTTAGAATACGGCGATATCGATCTAAAAAGACGGGCCCTGTAAGCCTGCGATTAGGTTTTGCGGAAAAAGGATCAGGAAAGGTGATCCACAGTTCATCAACTTCGCCCTCCTCAAAAAAATTGGTAATACACTCGATACGGGTACGTAGGAAAGCCACATTGTCCAAACCCTCTTCTCTAGCGATGGTTGCTCCTTTCCAAATACGGGCCCCCTTTATGTCTACACCGATAAAATTGCGCTCAGCATACTTACGGGCCAAGGCCAAACTATACTCTCCACGACCACAGGCAAGTTCTAGAGTCAGCGGTGCGCTGTTTCCAAATTGGTCAGACTGCCATTGTCCTTTACGCTCTACTTCTTGTCCATTTTCTCCGATGAGTTTTGGAATGGTAGGATCGAAATTTTCAATCACATTGGAGTAGCCTAATATTTCTGCAAATTTCTGTAGCTTATTTCTTTTGCTCACTTTTGTTGAGTTGATGGTTCGTGTGAATGGGGTACCTCCTTCGCATGAAGCTCCAGCGGTTAAAAAATGTGTAAATGTGTGAATGAATCAATGAGAGCAAATTTACAGAAGAGCTTTCCAAGTGCCAAGTTAATGAGACCTTTTCGGTGCGCAGCAACGGAATCTGGTCGAATTAATCCCGACGCAGCGAAGCGGAAGTCGGGATAGTTTGGAATGTATTATGTGTCAAGTGCCATGTGCTATGTGTCATGTTAATGAGCCCCAGTGCTTTAGCAACGTTGGTCGAATTAATCCCGGCTGAGCGAAGCGCATGTCGGGATGTCATTAGCCTTGGTTTCTATTATAAGTGGTCTTAAATGTTGCAAAACACACAAACAAGCTATCGGCTAAGCAACATTTAGCAAAATTATGTATTATTATTTTATAAACTAGTTTTTCAACTACGGTGATTGATACTGAAGTTGTGTAAGGTTTTCTGTTGCTGGCGAGAAAACAGTATTTTGAGGCTAATCGAGGCAAAAAACGCAAGCTATGCATCGCATAGATGAGGCTTTTTAACGAAGAGTAGCCTTAAAAGATGTTTTTGATAGCCCAACAAGGAAACTTTAAACAGCTTCAATATTAAAATTTTTCTTCAATGAGATTATTTTTTTCACTTCTCCTCCTTCTAGTACTGCCAATCCTATTGTTGAGTCAAAAAATTATTGTCTCAGATGAGTTGCCTTTGCGCTCAGATGTGGGCTATGAGATAATAGGAGAGCTTGGCGAAGATGTCTTATTGTTTCGCGATAAAAGCGTCACCTTCGAGGTGCAGGCGTTCGATGAGAATATGCGTAGTAGTTGGACCAAAGAGTTGGAATTAATGAAACGCTCTCCAGATGTAGCAGGAATCAATACCATTCGAGATAGTTTCACCGTGTTTTACAGGCACCGCGACCGAGGGAATCATATCATCCGCGCACACCGCTACGATGCCTCCGCTACGCTCAAGGATTCGCTAAAAATTGCAGAATTAGAGGGCCTTTTCACAGCTCCAGATTTGGATATACTACGCTCGGAGGATCGGTCTAAAATTTTGCTTTACTTCATTGATCGACAAAAGGAATTGAGGGCTTTTATGTTCGATAATGAGAAGATGGAATTGATGTGGGAGTATAGTTTCGAGCCGCAAGATATGCGCTACAGTGAAGATGTACTCCATCTAGTGATCAGCAATGAGGGCGATATGTTTTTTGTCATTGAAAAAGACAATTATCGTATCCGCAAGAAGGATCACCACTACGAAGTTTTTCACTACGGCCCTGGCTTTAAGGGGATTGTACGCAAATTAATTGATCTGCAAGAACTGAAAACCTTTGATCTATTTTTCAACTATGATAACACCAATAAGCAGTTGTCTGCTGGAGGATTTTATTATGAAAAAAACCCTGCGCGAGCTGAAGGTTTTTTCTTTGCCAAAGTACCCGATGGCCCTACTGGAGATGCCGACGTGTATTTACATCCTTTTAGCGATAAAATTGTAGAAAGTTTGCTTGGAAAAGAACTCCGAAAAAATAAAGGCCTGGAGGAGGTCGGTATACAAGACGTTGTGCTGCGGAGAGATGGTGGAGTTGTCATTATTGGAGAAGAAAATCGAAACTTTTTTCGGCGTACCGCGAATACAGGAAGGTCTATTTACGATGGTTTCGTGCGGAGTGTAACAGACTTTTATTTCAACGATGTATTTGTCCTTTCCATCGGGCCGAAAGGGGAATTAGATTGGGAGACCATCTTACACAAGAAACAGTTTTCGCAAGATGATGGTGGGGCCTATTCTTCTTTTTTCTTATTCAAAAACCCCAAAAATCTTCGACTTGTTTTTAATGATGAAATCAAATTAGAGAATACCGTAAGCGAATATGTGTTGATAGGAACAGGGAATTTTAATCGAAATAGTATCCTGAGTACCGACAACCAAAATTTGAGACTACGCTTTCGGGATGCTGTACAAATAAGTGCAGAAAAGGTACTTGTACCAAGTGAAAACCGAGGGAAATTGCGTATAGCTAAATTGGAGTTGTAGGAATTTCCTAACTTGATTGCTCACCATCATTCTATCCTATTGTGATTTTTCCAAGTGAAGCAGAAGTTGAGCAGGCGCTACCTTTCAAATCTTTAATACCGGCACTAAGACGTGCCTTCAGCGGTGATATTACGGTGCCCATGCGCCACCACCATGATTTTGCTCATCCCAGCGCTGAGCAAGATTCGACTTTATTGTTGATGCCTGCCTGGAAAATAGGGGAGACACTAGGCGTGAAAGTAGTGACGGTATCTCCCGAGAATGCCCAGCTTCAGCTACCCGCCATACATGGGGTATACCTGCTTTTTGATGCTTCTACGGGGCAGCCATTGCTACAATGCGACGCTCGCACCCTCACCAGTAAACGAACGGCAGCAGCCTCGGCACTGGCAGCAGATTATCTGGCACGCCCCGATAGTGAGCAGTTGTTGATGGTGGGCACGGGTGTATTGGCACCTCAACTAATAGCGGCCCACGCGACTGTGAGATCCATTAAAGAAGTTTATCTTTGGGGCCGCAATCCTGAAAAAGCACAGCAACTCAAGCGACGAATTGAGCATCTAGGCTTCAGCAAGGTAGAGGTAGTAGTAGATCTCGCTGCAGTAGTGCCAAACATGGATATCATTTCGGTAGCTACCTTGTCGCCAGATCCTTTGATTTTTGGGAAGTGGTTACGGCCGGGGCAGCATATCGATTTAGTGGGGTCTTATAAGCCCAGCATGCGGGAAGCCGACGATGAAGCCATTGTCAAGGCTCAAGTTTATGTGGATACTTTTCAGGGAGCGACCAAAGAGACAGGAGATATAGTGATTCCTTTGCAAAAGGGTATTCTACGCCAATCTCAGATTAAAGGAGATCTTTTTGGATTGTGCAGAGCAGAAGCCCAAGGTAGAAACAATCCAAAGGATATAACGTTGTTTAAATCGGTTGGTCATGCGCTGGAAGATTTAGCAGCAGCAGACTTACTCCTGAAGGAGTTGAAGACCAGCTAATTGCTGATAAACTATTAAATCATTTTTTATAAAACATGAACGAACTACAACACAAAATTGAAGCGGCCTGGGAAGACCGTAGCCTATTGAAGCAACAAGAAACCCAAGATGCTATCCGTGAGGTCATTCGCTTGCTTGATATTGGAGCGCTAAGAGTTGCTGCTCCTACAGACGATGGCGATTGGCAAGTCAACGATTGGGTGAAAAAAGGCGTAGTCCTCTATTTTCCCATCGCTCAAATGAAAACGATAGAGGTAGGACCTTTTGAGTTTCACGATAAGATTCCTTTGAAGTCCAACTATGCGGAGAAAGGCGTACGGGTGGTACCTCACGCTATTGCTCGCCACGGTGCCTTTTTAGAGAAAGGCGTAATCATGATGCCTAGTTACGTCAATATTGGTGCCTGGGTAGGCAGTGGTACGATGGTCGATACTTGGGCCACAGTCGGTTCTTGCGCTCAGATTGGAAGAAATGTACACCTCAGTGGTGGTGTAGGGATCGGTGGCGTTTTGGAACCTTTGCAGGCTACACCTACAATAATTGAAGACAATGCCTTTATCGGCTCTCGCTCGATTGTAGTTGAAGGTGTACGGGTTGGTAAGGAAGCTGTCTTGGGAGCCAATGTGGTACTAACGAAAAGTACAAGAATTATTGATGTGACAGGTGCAGAGCCAGTAACTTACAGAGGGGAGGTGCCTCCACGTTCGGTAGTTATACCAGGCTCTTATACCAAGCAGTTCCCTGCGGGATCCTATAATGTAGCTTGTGCTTTGATTATTGGTAAAAGAAAGGAGAGTACCGACAAAAAGGTATCCCTCAATAATGCTTTACGCGATTATGATGTGGCAGTCTAAGAGATGCCGTCTTCGTGTATAATTAGAAAGCCCTGAAGGATGATCCTTCAGGGCTTTTCTTTGATGTACCTACAACAAGGTCGAAATTAGAGTTTCGCCTTTACCATCGCACTTACATCATCTTTATCTTCAGAATAAAGCAATACGGCTTTATCAAAGATCATGGTGTAGCCATTTTCTTTAGCGACAGCCGAGATAGCAGCATTCAGTTTGTCATAGATGGGTTTAAGCGCATCTTGACGTTTTTGCTGAATCTGGCCAACCATGTCAGCTTCCATTTGCTGCAATTCAGCTTGATCTTTCTGAATTTCTGTTTGCATTCTTTCCTGTTCAACAGGTGCGATGGCTCCTGATTGTACCTTTTGTTGGAAATCTGTAAACTTTTGTTGCAATTTAGCTACTTCAGCTTCTCCTTTCTTTTGCAATTGCTTAGAGAAGTTTTCGATTTCAGTTTCCGCCTGTTTTACAGCAGGTAATTCAGCTAAAATTTCAGCTGTATTTATGTAGCCAAATTTTTGAGCTTGTACACTTACTGTAGCCGCAAGGAACATTACAACTAAGCCACTTAATAGAATTGTCTTTTTCATTTTATACTAATTTTCTGGTTTACAATTTGATGTAACCGCGTTTTCGACGGCAAAAATAAAATTTTCGTTTTGATAAAAAAGGAAATAAGACGGATAAGAAGCTTTATGTGGTGAATTTGACCTAGATTATTTCAATTTATTGATAATATCCTCGGTTTTGTCATATTTAGGACTCGCAAAGATCATGCCGGCAGCACCGGAAGACTGATCAAAAATAAAATCGAAACCGCGATCATCGGCATAATCTTCAATCGCTGCAAAAACTTTATCCTGAATCGGGCGTACAAGTTCTTGGCGACGTTTGAATAATTGCCCTTCTGGACCGAATCTTGCCTTTTGTAGCTCTCTTACATTGGTTTCTTTAGCTAGAATCTCGTCTTCCTTTTGACGACGAGCTTCATCAGATAATAAGACTTGCTCCGCTTGATAACGGTTGTATAAACTTTTGATTTGGTCGTACTCCTTAGAAATCTCCTCTCTCCATCTAGCAGCCAATTGGTCCAACTCGCGCTGGGATTCATTGTATTCTTCGATACTTTCCAAAATTTGATTCATATCCACGAAGGCGATACGCTGTGCCGAAAGTGTAAAAGTAGTTGCTAGCGTGAGCAGTAAAGAGAATAATAATTTCTTCATAATGTATAATTATTTGTGGTAAGTAGATGCTCCTCATAAAAGGTATAGTTAATGGTGAACATCTACTTAAATCAATTGGTAGTGGTGATCTCCTGGGAGATACGCCTTTACAACGCCTAAATTTACATCAAAGTACTCCGCAATACACAGCGTTTAACTTATGTTTAATAAAATTATTTCCCTAAAAGCTAGCTTCTCTTAAAAATGTTAACGTACTGCCAGGCTCTTGATGCGATCTTTGAGGATTTGTTGAGCAAGAGGAGCATTATTCTCTGACTTTATCTACTTTTGTATAAAATCAGGAATAGTACAAGCGCCCTTATGATCAAATTTTTTGCAAAAACGATCTCGCTGCTTTTTCATCCATTATTGGTGTTGACCTACATCTTATTGGTCTTGATCTTGGTTGATCCCTATTCTTTTGGGGCCAATGGGCTCGGTAGTTTTAATAGCCGAGTTCTAATTTTGAGGGTTTTTCTATCCACCTTCTTCATACCTATGATGGCCATTTTGATGCTTTACTTCTTAGGTATGGTACGTTCCTTACAGTTAGATGAGGCGCTTGATCGAACAGGGCCCTATATTATTACGGGTATTTTCTATCTGTGGCTATCTCGTAATTTTTGGGATAGTACTATCACGCCTACCATTTTCACCTGTTTTATGTTGGCGGCTACCATTGCGCTCTTTCTAGCCTTTGTGATCAATATTTTCTCTAAAATCAGTATCCATGCCGTTGGAATGGGCGCTATTATCTCTATGCTCCTTTTGACCATGCTCCTGTCTGAATATCAGGTTTTCAGCCTTCAGCTCCCATTTTTAGGTACTTTTCAGATTAGTTTGATTCTAGTTTTACTTCTTGGGATTGTCCTCGCAGGGATTGTGGGTTCTGCACGCCTTTATCTCCAGCAGCATGAGCATAATGATATCTACGGTGGCTACTTGGTCGGATTACTCTCTCCCTTTGTCGCCTTACAAGTCATGGTCTTCTTTGGTAAGATGCAAGTGATGTGACCCTATTTTAAAGAGACCCAAGACTTCAGCGGTGTTGGCCGAATTAAGCTTGATAAAATCATGGTTTCTTTGTCAGCAATCGTGTAGTAAGGCATTATTTATCCAACTTTTCTATTGATAATTTCTTATATTAAGTAACGGACAAAGAATAAGTATCGCATTTTGATCGAGAAGATTCCATCAAAATCGAAAAGTTGTTTTTTGACTGTTACTAAAGAACCTTCTTAGGAATATCCTTTAAAACACCCGATATGAAGCGTTGGAGTATATTGTGCTTTCTTTTAGGCGTTGCGGTAGCTGGTTTTGCTCAAGAAGAAGAGAAACAAGATTATTATATCTATAGTATCTACTTCGGAGGAGGGAATTTTTATATTAGCCCCGATCAAAAGCAAGGCTTAAGTGATTTTTTGGATGATATCCCTGATATTGACCAACACGAGATCAGTGTACATGGCCATACCGATAATATAGGAGGCAAGGAGTACAACCAATGGCTATCTGAGATGCGCTGCGATGCCGCTATTTTTGAATTACTCAAAAAGGCACTTATCCGGGAAGAGCAGATTTCGATAGAAGAATTTGGCGAACTCAATCCCGTTTATGACAACTCAACCTGGGAGGGGCGCCTCAAAAATCGACGGGTAGATGTGATCATTCGACCCGTTATTATTTGACATACAAGAAAACGACCTCTTGAGGCCAATCTACTTTTCGATAAGTATTCTTCTTTTTATCCATTTACTTTTCCTTGGAAGGAAGGCGGAGACCGCTAGGTCTATACCTAATTTCAAGAAAGCCTACAGTGAGCACTACCAAGGATCCCTACTTTATTCAGAAGGCTTTATCCAAAAGGCGAATAATAAGTTCAAAAATGCCTATTCTATCCTGCCCGATAACTTTTATTTTTGCTTGGCTTACGGCCTGAGTGAGGGGCGGCTTGGTAGAGAGAAAAATGGACTAGAGTTGATCAACCAGGCTTTTAAAGGTCTTGAAAAAGAAGATCCCGATTACCTCTACAAAAAGGTCGTAGCCCGTTTTTTGAAAGGCATGGTTTATGCCTATAATGAATCCTATGCCAATGCCTATACCAGCGTCAGGTCGGCCCTGTATCAGGCACCAGACTCGGCTTACCTGAAAAGCACCTTCGAAAATACGCTGGGTTATTTAACCATCCTCAATCAATCAAAGAATCGACACAAAGGCACAGATTTAGGGGCTCATATCCATGTGCGAAAAGGAGACTTAGAAAAAGCACTTAGCCACTTCTCCAATGCGCTGGAATGGAATGAAGAGAACTTTCATGCCTATGAGAATTATAAAACACTCTGCGATACGCTTCAGCTAGTCCCTCAATATAATCCTCCAGGAGATGTCCAAAATGCCAATGCTAATTATGAGCCGACTTTTCTAAATATGCATCAGAAAATCATGCGAGGCTTGGACTTGGAGACTTTCGAGTCCGTAGCTTTTTTAGTAGACGTATCGGGTTCTATGGTGATGGAGAAAGTCCTTTGTATGGGGCAGACTCGCTTTGAAGTGATGAAAATATTGAGTAGAAAAATTGTCAACGATTTGCCCAGTACTACAGACTTGGGGATTGGTACGATTGGAGGAGATTGTCTGGATACGCCAGCAAAATGGAAACCCACAGGCAGTCTAGATAAAAGAGCACTCGATCAAGATCTAAGGTTTCTAATACCTGATGGGACGACTCCTATGCTCTCGATGCTGCTAAAAGTAGCTGAATTATTCCCAGATAGTGTGCAGCAGAAAAAAAGTGTTTTCTTGATTAGCGATGGTGCCAACACCTGCCGAGAAGGAGGTTTTGATGTCTGCTCCTTCGCACTTGATCTCTCCCGAAAAGGAATCGTTGTCAATGTCTTGACCTTTCTCAATTCTACCTATAACAATACTGGTGCTTTTTCGGAGTACATCTGTCTGGCTGATAATACGGGCGGCAAGGTCATCTATATGGATAATCTGCGTTGCCACTTCGAACCCTTCAATTTTGACTTGGTGTCTACCTGTAATTTATCGATTCCTAAGCTGGAAAAAAGCCAGTGCTGGGGCCCTGCTATAAAGACCTTGTGGATGTATCAAGGAGCAGATTAAAGGTCTTTCTTTAAGTATTT
>JBELML010000062.1:30438-35070 GCA_042095835.1 Saprospiraceae bacterium | reverse complement strand
TAAAAGGTAATTATTGTAACAACTTTGCAATAGAAATCGTCCTAGCAATGGATATGTCGTAGATTTCAAAACAGTAGTCGAATAAGCTTTCATTCATCAAGTAGAGTGTCTATTTTGAAACTTCAGTTGCCTATATTTTCACTGACAAGCATTTACAAAATTCTTCGTCAGTAACTTTATCATTATTCATCTACCTTAGCCTTAGTATAGGTAGACATCATTATAAATAGCATGAGCGATCCAGTAATTAGACTAGCAAAAAAAAGAGTAAAAAAGAAGAAGGCCTTTTTTATCCATCTATCTACTTTTATTGCCACTGGTTTCTTCTTTTTCGCCTTGAATATGGCCACAATGGACCCTTGGGATCCTGAGCTTTGGTTTTTCTTTCCGCTACTGCCTTGGTCCGTGGGGCTTATTATACACTACTTAGTTACCTTTGGATATCCAGGAAATGGTGCCTTATCTGCCGAATGGGAAGAAAAGCAATTGAAAAAAGAAGTCCAGGCCATCCGCAAAAAGATGAATTTCCAACCTGGTCAGGAAAACTATGAAGATGAAAGACTAGACCTTCCGGAATTAGAGCGGCAGGAAAGTCCAGACTGGAGAAAAGAAGACTACGTCTAAGGATGCTCTAATTCATCCCATTTTTTGATTACAGCTGCTAAGCCGGCGTTAGTGTCTAAATTGATTTTTTCATTTTTGATAAAGGCTTCCAATTCTTTTTTATGGCCAAGTGCTTGTACTAATTTCTTCTTATTGGCTTTAAGCGTTTGGATATCCTTAGGGCCCGTTCCAGTAGCTAATCTGACCTGGGTCTTTTTCAAAAACCTTTTGAATTCTTCTTTCCGTCCTACATTATTGACGGTGGTCTCTGATAGACCTACATAATGCCGCCGTACCAAAGTAGCAGTCTCACTTCGATAGATTAACTCAATGAATTTTCCTTTAAAAATGGGATGGACGCCCCTAATGAAAGTCATGGTATCTTTACCCTCCTGGGCAATCTTTATCTCAGAATAATATTGCTCATCAAGGGTGATGAATTGGTCTCCTTGCTTGATCTCGAAAGATTCTTCATAACCATTATAATTGATGGCCACTTTATCATATTTGACGCCATCAGCGCCCGTGATATAGCCATCTACAAAATCTTTGTATAAATAAGCGGTGCCTTTTATATCCGCATAGCGCTTCTCATCATACTTTTGCGCATCTTGGAAGGAAATCATCGTTTGAGCAGAAATAGAGGTGACTGCAAGCCAAAAAAGAGATAAGAAAATCGGGAAGTATTTCATTGTTGAGGATTTAGATTGACTCAGGTAATAATAAGAGGTATTCTTTAGAAGTCCTTTTTCTAAACAGGTATTAACTTCAATTTAACCGACCTAAGCCAATCGTTGTTTAAAATCCTCGTAGGTAAAGCTGCGTAATAACTCCAATTCACCACTCTCCTTGGCCAGATAGATCGAAGGATGGCGTACGCCATTAAACATCGTCGTTTTGACCATTGTGTAATGAATCATATCCCAAAAAGTAAGCCGATCACCCACTTTCAAGGCTTGATCAAAAGCGTAGGCTTCCATAAAATCGCCCGCCAAACATGAAATACCACCTATTCGATATGGATAAAGTGTGTTTCCTTTTTCTACTGCTTCCATTATGGTAGGTCGATAGGGCATTTCCAGCGTATCTGGCATATGAGCGGTAAAAGAGGCATCGATCATTGCGGTCTGAATTCCGCCACTTTCTACCACATCTAGCACGGTAGTATGTAATTCTCCAATCTCCCAGGCAATAGCACTTCCAGGCTCCATGATGATTTTAAGATGAGGATATTGAAGTCGAAAAGTACTCAGCGAGTTGATCAAAGCTTCTACATCATAGCCTTTTCGGGTCATCAAATGTCCACCACCTAAGTTGAGCCATTTCAGCTGGGGTAGGTACTTTCCAAATCGATTTTCGATAGCAGCCAGCAGTGCTGCCGTAGATGCGGCATCAGACTCACATAAGGTATGCACATGCAAACCTTCTATCAGCTCAGGAAGTTTTTCGGGCAATTGCGCTGCCAAAACCCCAAGTCGGGAGCCAGGAACCGCTGGATTATATAAGGCTGTATCAACACTAGAATATTCTGGGTTGACACGTAAGCCTATCGATACCTCTCCAGAAATATGCCCCCTAAATCGAGCAAACTGACTCAGGGAGTTAAAGGTCAAGTGACTACTTAAGGCTTGCAAATGATCAAACTCATCTGGCAGATATACAGGTGCGTAAGTGTGTGCTTTTACACCCATTTCTTCGTAGATCAAGCGCGCTTCGTTTAGGGAACTGGCCGTCGCTCCAGACAAATATTTTTTGATAAAAGGAAAAGTAGGCCAGCCTGCGTAAGCTTTTAAAGCCAATATGACATCAACCCCCGCAGCGTGTTGGACCCTGTCGATGATTTCGAGATTTCGTTTCAGCCGCTGCTGGTCGATCACAAAAGCCGGCGTTTGTACGAGTTGAGGATCATAAGAAAGATTAATCATAATCAAACTCTAAATTGCCCCCTACTTGCTCATACCATTGCAAGCCATCCTCGCCCAGCTTGGCCAAGAACGGATCTGGATTAAATTCTTCTACATTGTACACTCCTGCGCCTGACCACTCTCCGGTGAGTACCATCATGGCGCCCAACATGGCTGGCACTCCTGTAGTATAGGATACACCTTGCGCCCCAGTCTCTTTAAAAGCAGCCTCATGGCTACAATTATTCCAAATATAATAGTCTTTGGCTTGACCATCTTTTACACCTCTGATTCGGCAACCAATCGACGTTTCGCCAGAATAATTATCTCCCAAGCTTCCTGGATCAGGTAGAACGGCTTTTAAAAACTCCAAGGGTACAATCTTTTGTCCCTGAAATTGGATCGGATCGATAGAGGCCATACCGATATTTTGGATAACGCGTAGGTGTGTCAGGTATTCTTGACCAAAAGTCATCCAAAACCGAGCACGTTTGAGGCTAGGATAATTTTTACTCAATGACTCTAATTCCTCATGATAAAGGAGATAGGAGTCGCGAGGTCCGATATTAGGATAGTTTAGCACTTTTTTAAATTCAAAAGGCTCTGTTTCGACCCACTGGCCGTCCTTCCAGTATTTCCCTTTTTGAGTGATTTCTCTGATGTTGATTTCAGGATTAAAGTTGGTAGCGAAGGCTTTGCCATGATCACCACCGTTGCAGTCAACGATATCGAGGTAATGCATTTCGTCGAAGTGATGCTTGACAGCGTGCGCTGTAAAGATACCCGTGACGCCAGGATCAAAGCCACATCCTAATACTGCGGTAAGTCCGGCCTCCCTGAAACGATCTTGGTAGGCCCATTGCCAGGAGTATTCAAATTTGGCCTCCTCCTTGGGTTCATAATTGGCTGTATCGAGATAGTGTACACCTGCTGCCAAGCAGGCATCCATAATCGTCAAATCTTGATACGGCAGTGCTACGTGGATGACCAATGCTGGCTGGAAGCTTTTGAGCAGATCGGTTAAAGCGGGTACATCTTCTGCATCAATTGCGGCAGTAGTGATGTGCTGGTGCCCCGTATCGCGCTGGACATGTTCGGCGATGAGGTCACATTTAGCTTGAGTGCGACTTGCCAATAAAATTTCAGAAAACACCTCGGGGTGTTGTGCGCATTTATAGGTGACTACCCTACCGACACCACCTGCACCGATGATTACAACTTTTGCCATTTAGAGATACGATTATCAGGTTTAACCAAATATTTTAGTGCTGGCAAATTTAATCTAGTTTTGGAATTAGAGAATAGTATTGGGGTGAAAAGTATTAGCGGTATCATTATTTTGTCCACAAGTGTCCAATTGAATAGGTTTTTGCTTTCCCTCCAATAATCACTCTTTCTTTTTGATGTTCACATTGTAATTTTCCTCCTCTATTAGAAATTTGCATAGCAGCTAGTTTCGTTTTTCCAAGTTTTAATGCCCAATACGGTATTAAGGAACAATGCGCTGAACCAGTAACAGGGTCTTCTAAAATAGATGCTTGTGGTGTAAAAAACCTTGATACAAAGTCGCAATTTTTTCCTTTTGCTGTGACAATTACGCCTCCGGGGTCAAGGTTTATTTGGTCAAATAGTTGTCTATTAATATGGATGTTTTCAATATTTTCCTGGGTATCGTATACCAGCATATAATCTCTCGATTTATGAACTTCTTTTGGTTGAATGTTCAAAGATTTTTTTATTATCTCAGGTAGTTCCGCTTCTATTGGCATGCGTGATGGAAAGTCTAAATAGTATACTTCATCTTTTATAGAAACCGGCAAATCGCCGCTCATTGTTTCAAATATTATTAGGTCTTTGGGGTAGTTTAAAATTGACTTTAGGCAATGGGCAGTTGCCAGCGTTGCGTGTCCGCATAAATCCATTTCAATTTCAGGCGTGAACCAACGCAAGTGAATTTTGTCCCCTTTATCTACAAAAAAAGCAGTTTCTGCAACGGCATTTTCTTTTGTGATTTTCAAAAGTAGATCATCAGGTAACCAGTCTTGTAAAGGAACAACACAGGCTGGATTTCCCTCAAAGGTTTTATCTGTAAAAGCATCTATTTGATAAAGTTCAAGTTTCATCT
>JBELML010000062.1:0-30338 GCA_042095835.1 Saprospiraceae bacterium | reverse complement strand
TTTTTCCTATTTATTCTCTACTTCCTTATTTTAGCGCGTGTTAGCGTGGGGAAGCAATCGGCTTTAAACATTGCTGATTTTATAAAGTAGGGATTTTTCCTCGTCCAATCCACTCGTGTTTTATATTTTTCATCAATAGTGCATTGTCGAATTGGATTGTTCCTTTTGGAAATATATTCTCATCTTCAAAGAAGCTCGATTGAACTGATTTCACCTCTAATAAGGATACTTTCCAATTTTGAGTTCTTAATTCTAATCCTTCGAAATCATTATTATCTGGTGAATATCCTAGCGAACCGCTTTCAAAAAATTTTGACACCTCATTCAAGTCGGTAAATACACTTTCTTTATTCCATTTGTTTGACTCTCTTGCTTTTATTGATAAATACGTCTCATCTTTACTCTTAAAACTAACTTCATAATGGCCCTTAAATTCATTGACCTTGAATTTGGCCAAATGGTGGATACCTGGAAATATTTTTCCTCCAGCTAAAGCATTCCATTTTGAAGAGGTATCTCTTCTCGGTATAAAAACGCCTTCTTTTAATTCTGTATTTTCGTACCATTCAACAGCAATTCTATGTGCGCCGTTCTCTGATGAAATTCCTATTTGCTTTGGAAACCCTTTCGGTCTAATTTCTTTAAGCCTTATTAGACATATTCCTGCAATTCCTTTTCCTCTTATCAATTTAGGTTTAAATGGCTCTGGCAGATATTTACTTAATACTTCTTCATCAACTTGATAATTGATTAGAAGACGCCTATCTATTATTCCCTTTATGGTTGGTATTTTCATATCTAATTATCCTTCTTTATGTTCGATAAAACGATGATTATCAGTACCTATTTTCTTTTAATGTGAATTAAGAACCAAACCCAAGTAAGCGTCCTGTAGGGACGCCATTTAGGAAGAACAATCGGGCCTTTAATATCGGCGTGCCTTTAGGTACGCTATGTAGGCATGAAAGATGGCGTACCTAATGGCACGCTTTGTTTTTCGCCTGGTAAAAGTTTACACATATTTTGTGCGTAAGGGCACTTTGATCTTTGGCTTGTTTCACCCATATATAGTGCCTGACGGCACTTTGGTCTTTGATTACCATTTTTCCTATTTATTCTTCATTTTCTTGTTTTAGCGCGTGTTAGCTTGGTGAGTAATGAGCTTTAAACATTTTTGATTTTATTAAAATAGGTATTTTAGCTTATCTTTCCTTGGTGATTATAACAAAAGTTAATCTGAATTTTAAACTTCCGTTTAAGCAGCTTCTGTGCAGTTTAGGGGCTTTGACTTTGGTTTAGGGACCTTCGATCCTGGGTTTTAGGCCCATCCATTCTGCTTCAAGAGTAGTTCAACTGTACCCTAAGACTATTTAAACACTGGAGGTCAATAATAATAAAAGCCAGCATCACTTTAAAATCAATCAGATGGATTTTGACCCAAATGGCCCTGGACTACAAAATGGTAATTTCATCGGGCTACCCTTTGATGAAGATAGTGCCCAGCTGATTCTTTTTCCGGTTCCCTGGGATGTCACCGTTTCTTATCAAGACGGCACAGCAGATGGCCCTGAAAACATTTTGCAGGCCTCTACCCAGCTAGACCTCATGCATCCTGAACAACCAACCGCCTGGAAAGAAGGCATCTTTTTTATGCCTCCTAATACCTATTGGTCAAAAAGAAATGAAGAATTACGTCCACAAGCTAAAACCTATATTGATTTCATTGAGCAAGGCGGAGCAATCTCATCGAATAAAAAAATGCAAAACAGCCTCGAGGCCATCAATCAAAGCAGCCAAAATCTCAACAACTGGGTGATGGAACAAACAACTCGTTTGCTAAACAAAGGAAAACTCGTAGGATTAATTGGTGGCGACCACTCTACGCCATTAGGTTATCTACAGGCCCTCGCCAAGAAGCATTCCGGTTTTGGGATATTACATATCGATGCCCACCTCGATCTGCGGAATGCCTATGAAGGTTTCACCTATTCGCATGCCTCCATTTTTTATAATGCTCTCTCTATTCCTGAGCTAGAAAAGCTCGTTTCGGTAGGTATCCGCGATTATTGTGAAGCAGAACACCAGCTTGCAAATGAGGACCAGAGGATAGAGGTATTTTATAACTATGATAATAAAAAAGCCCTTTTCAATGGCCAGACCTGGATGGCACGTTGCGAAGAGATCGTGGCTGCTCTTCCACAAAAAGTCTATATCAGCTTTGATATCGACGGCCTAGACCCCAGTAATTGCCCCCATACAGGGACGCCCGTCCCTGGAGGATTAAGTTTTGATCAAGCCTATTTTTTGATCAGTACGCTAGTTGAATCGGGACGAGAGATCATAGGTTTTGATCTAGTAGAAGTCGCCGGTAGACCACAGGAATGGGATGGAAATGTAGGAGCTCGTTTAGCCTATCATTTAGCGGTAAATACATTGGGCTCCCAATAAAGGAAATAGGTTTCTTTTTGTCCCAATTGCTATTTATATTTGCAGCCAATTTCAAGGAGGATGTTTGGGAATTGGGAAGTTGGCTCATTCAATTGTTTAAAGTGCTAGGCCAACTATTACCACTTCAAAAACATTACATCATTATAACTGCTGACGAGAAATCGTGATTTCTGTCAGCACAAAGATTGATATCAACATTATTAATCTACCGAGTCCTTCGCCTTGCTCCTACGCTGAAACTATGGCACAGGCGTAAGCTTCAGGTTACGCGGGTAGCGGAGGTAGACATCATTACGACATTACAACATTAAATAGACTAACATATGAATTTTGATCTTATTGTAGTTGGTTCTGGCCCAGGAGGATACGTAGCGGCTATTCGTGCATCGCAGCTTGGTATGAAAGTAGCAGTTGTAGAAAGAGAGGCTGTAGGCGGTATCTGTTTGAATTGGGGTTGTATTCCTACCAAAGCTTTATTAAAAAGTGCTCAAGTATTTGAATATATTTCTCATGCCGAAGATTATGGCATCAAGGTCGGTAGTGCTAAAGTCGATTTTGATAAAATGGTTGGCCGTAGTCGTGATGTAGCCAACGGGATGAGTAAGGGTATAAATTTTCTATTTAGAAAAAACAAGATCACTCTTTTAGAAGGTAATGGTGAGTTGATGAGAGGCAAGAAGGTAAAAGTTACCGACAAAGATGGTAAAGCAACAGAGTATACAGCTAAGAATATTATCATTGCTACTGGTGGTCGCGCTAAAGCATTGCCTAATGTTCCCATCGATGGAAAAAAAGTCATTGGCTATCGCAAAGCGATGACTTTAGAAAAACAACCCAAATCAATGGTTGTGATCGGTGCTGGTGCCATCGGCGTAGAGTTTGCTTATTTCTATGCTTCTATCGGTACAGAGGTGACTGTCGTAGAATTCATGCAACAGGGCTTATTACCAAGAGAAGATGCAGACGTTTCTAAAGAAATGAACAAGATTTATAAAAAGAAAGGCATCAAAGTACTAGGTAATACAGCAGTAGAAAGTGTAGATACCAAAGGTAGAGGCTGCACAGTTTCTGTCAAAAACCGCAAATCAGGAGAGGTCAGCGAGATCAAATGTGATGTGGTCCTCTCGGCTACTGGGGTGACACCCAATACCGAAAATATTGGCTTGGAAACGCTGGGCGTTAGAATGGCCGAAAGAGGTTTAATTGCGGTAGATGATTTCTACCAGACCAATGTACCTGGCATTTATGCCATCGGTGATGTCACTCCTGGACCAGCTCTTGCCCATACAGCTAGTGCAGAAGGTATCTTGTGTGTAGAAAAAATGGCAGGACATCAGGTCGAGCCTCTCAACTATGGCAATATTCCATCTTGTACGTATTGTGTGCCGGAAGTAGCAAGTGTAGGTATGACCGAACTGGCAGCAAAAGAAGCCGGATTTGAAGTCAAAGTGGGTAAATTCCCCTTCTCCGCTTCTGGTAAAGCCAGTGCCGCAGGAGATAAAAGTGGTTTCGTCAAAGTCATCTTTGATGCCAAATATGGAGAGTTCCTCGGTGCGCACATGGTCGGACAGAATGTAACCGAATTGATCGCTGAGGTAGTAGTCGCTCGGAAATTAGAAACAACTGGACATGAAATCGTCAAATCAGTTCACCCGCACCCAACCATGAGTGAGGCAGTGATGGAAGCTGCTGCTGCAGCTTATGATGAAGTGATTCATTTATAATTAAAAAGGTTATAAGTTGATGAGGTTATAGAAACTTATAACCTCATCAACTTATAACCTCCTCAACTTCCTCCTAAGCTACGCCCAAATCCTTAAGAATCTCGTCTAGCTTAGTATTTAAAGATGCCTCCACGCTATCAAAGGCCGCCTTGTCTGCTAATGGGGCATTCACACTACAATAGAACTTCACTTTAGGCTCTGTTCCAGATGGTCTAGCAGAAATGATACTCCCATCTTCTGTAAAGAATTGAAGCACATTAGAAGAAGGTAAATCAATGGTTGATTCCTCTCCAGTCGCCATATCCTTGGATATACTGGATAAATAATCTTTGATCATGGTGACCTTCGCTCCTCCAAGGCTTACAGGCGGTTCTGCTCTTAATTTTTTGAGCATGGCTTGGATTTCTTCTGCTCCTGCCTTTCCTTCTCTTTTGAGGGAGACCAACTTTTCTTTGTACAAAGCAAAGTCTACATACAAATCAAGTAAGGCATCGAATAGACTACGCCCCTGATCTTTATAATAGGCTACCATCTCGGCCATCATAGCACAGGAGATGACCGCATCTTTATCGCGGGCATGTTCGCCAACCAGATAGCCATAGCTTTCTTCTCCGCCAGCTATAAAAGTACGTTTGCCTTGATGTTTGGTCATCAACTCACCTATATATTTAAATCCCGTCAGGGTATTATAGCAGTCGAGTCCTTTGGATGCGGTGATGGCGTCAATCAGATAGGAAGTCACAATTGTTTTTACTACATATTGCGTACCATCAAGCTTAGCCGCTTTTTCCCAGGCGGTTAGTACGTAGTTAATCAATAAACAAGCTGCTTGGTTTCCATTTAGTAAAACGAATTCTCCTTTATGATTTTTTACGCCCATACCTACTCTATCGGCATCAGGATCGGTAGCAATAATCAAATCCGCATCTACCTCCTTTGCTAAATTGAGGGCCATAGACATGGCTTCCTTTTCTTCTGGGTTGGGATAAACGACGGTAGGGAAATTCCCATCAGCTACCATCTGCTCCTCTACCAATATTACATTTTCAAAGCCAAATTTCTTTAATACCGGCGGAACAGATACTGCTCCAGTACCGTGGATTGGTGAAAAGACAATTTTGAGGTCTTTTTGACGAGCGATAGCTTCTTTGGAAATTGATAATTCGGCTAAAGCATCGAGGTATTTCTCATCTATTTCTTTCCCAATTTTCTCAATATTTTCGGGTTTTGCAGAAAAATTAATAGCTGCAACCGATTGAATTTTCCGAACTTCATCCAAGACATTTTTATCATGCGGTGCGACTAATTGCCCACCATCAGCACCATAGGCTTTATAGCCATTATATTCTTTTGGATTATGAGAAGCCGTAAGCATTACGCCACCTTGTGCCCCTAATTCCCGGATGGCAAAAGATAATTCGGGCGTAGGCCGCAGGCCTTCAAAGAAGTAAACATAGATACCATTAGCGGAGAAGACATCGGCAACGACTTGAGCAAAAAGACCAGAGTTATTCCTACTATCATGAGCAATGACGACTTTGGGTTGCTGGCCAGGATAACTACTCAAAAGGTAATTGCTGAACCCTTGGGTAGCCATGCCTAAAGTATATTTATTGACACGGTTGGAACCGACACCCATAACACCTCTCATACCTCCTGTTCCAAACTCGAGGTCTTTATAAAAAGCATTCGTTAAGGTCTCGAAGTCTTTTTGGTCCAATAAAGATTGGATAGCTTTCTTGGTATCTGCATCGTAGTCTCCATCCAGCCAAGCTTGGATTTTAGCCTGAATAGGTCCTTCAAGTGTAGTCATATCTATTGCGATTTTTTGATAAGTTGTTTGACAAGTAAGTTAGAACGTTTGTAGCAAAGTGAAAAAGGTTCAGGACCTATTCTTACGTCGTTGCTGGCTTTTTTTTCCTTGCATTCTCAAGAATATCCAAAGTACGAGTAAGACACCGATAATAATAAAATTCGTAGTCATGTTTTTTTAGTCTAAAGATAAAAGGAATGCTTTATTTCTAAGCATCAAAAATTAACCTAATCTGGTATAGAATTAACGACTACTAATTACCTTTGGAAGATGTCGCCAGATATTTATAAAACGATTGCCGGTCATG
Organism: Saprospiraceae bacterium; assembly: GCA_042095835.1. GTDB lineage: Bacteria > Bacteroidota > Bacteroidia > Chitinophagales > Saprospiraceae > DATFKA01. The sequence continues at coordinate 24,046 of JBELML010000062.1, read as the reverse complement.
CTTATGGAGAGCTCAAAGATAGAGGTAGTAAATTCCAGGCTTATGCCTACCCTGTCTATACGGAAGAGGATTGCCACCAACGGCTCGATGAAGTAAGAAAACTACATCCTAAAGCTAGGCATCATTGCTACGCCTATCGCTTAGGACTAGATCAACTCAAATACCGAGCAAACGACGATGGGGAGCCCTCCGGCACTGCTGGACGTCCTATTCTTGGGCAGCTCGATAGCTTTGGCGTAACTTATACCATCATTATTGTTGTCCGGTATTTTGGTGGCACCCTACTCGGTGCTTCAGGTCTGATTGCCGCCTACAAAGGCGCCGCTGCGGAAGCCCTAAAAACCGCAGAAATCATTGAAAAAACCGTAGAGGATATTTATGAGTTTCATTTCGATTATGCGCTCATGAGCAATGTCATGAATGCCATCAAAAAGCAAAACCTTGAAATGGTTCAACAGGATTTCACAGAATCGGCTTCTGTCCAAGTCGCGATTAGACAAAGTGAAGTGCAAGACACCCTCCGGCTAATGAAAGCCCAGATCGCGAAAGTACACCTCGAAGAAGTCGATCAGCTAGAGGAAATTGAAGGCTTAGCAATTACTTATTTGAAAACAAGGTGATACACTGTAATTTAAGTTGGTGAGTATGAATCGAGTTTATTATATAGGAATGAGCGTCTCAAAATGAGACGCTCATTCCTATTTTTCTCCAATCGCTATTGAAGCATTAATTTCTCTACAAATCGAATATTACCCGAAACATACTCTACCACGATCAAACCCCTAGGTAAATGATCTGTAGGAATATTTGAACCAGGTAAGAAATCCATATCTCGTTGATCCAATAGTTTGCCATTGATATCAAAAAAGCGCAATACACCTGGCTCTATAAAGTCTCCTTTGAAGCTAATCGAATTACTAGCTGGATTAGGGAACAGAGTAAGTGTTTTCGCCCCTTCTAATTCTTCGACATCCGTTGTAACTGCCGATACTAGGGAATCTACTACCACAAACTGGTGCATCATACTGTTATCCTCATGCGTAAGAATGTGGCAATGATACATAAACCCATGAGTGAAGAGACTGTCCATATCATACCGACTTGGAAAACTGTCAAAGCGCGCTACATAAGTCATTTCAGCGCCTCCTCGAATCAACTGTACATCTTTCCATCCCATAAGTTCATCTGGCAGATTAGGATAAGTGTAGATCGCTGGTGTGTCATTAAATCCTCCTTTCCCATCTGGAAGACCAATATCCCCAATGTATTCAATTACTTGAAACTGGATTTTATGAATATGCCAAGGATGGGCTTTGGTGGTGGTATTATTAATTACCCATTCCTCCTTGGTATTCACGAGTACCGTATCATTGATCACATTCATAATCATAGGCGTACCGTCAATCGTCCACTGATCTCCTGATCCCCCACTTCCTATTAAATTCTTGGTACGAGTTTTAAAGATAGGTCCAGGTGCAATTTCATAAGGCTTTAATGTAGCAGGTAAAGAATTGACGGGATTGGTTGGTTGGATCGTATTATCCACCACAAAAGCCATCATCGCAGAACTATACCAGTTTTTTGAATATTTTGCATCGGCTGGCAACTTATTATCAAAGTGGGTCAGGTAGAGGGTATCTCCATTATTGTATTGACTAAAGTCAACAACAAACTCTCTTCGATCTCCGAGTGATAATAAATTATTGGTCATAGGGCGAGGATAGTCCAAATAGCCTCCACCGGTTGCAACCATATACATGGTTTCAAAATGTATAGAATCACTCGATGTGGTATAATCATAGAGTAGGTCCTTGGTCAAGCCGATATTGAATATTTTAATGGTTGCACCATTTAGCATCCGCAAGCGAACCATTGATTGAGGAACATGTAAAACCCCGCCAACGACGCCATTTACCATACCCCAACTACCAGGACCAGGTTTTTCACCACCTTTAATGGAGGTCACTTTTTTGTTGGAGTTGAAATTAAAGTTTTTAGCCTGAATATTTAAAGGGATATCATTTACGCCATATTCGTTGGGAAGTTGTGCGTATAAAGGATCATTATCCGGATCTTGGACATACATCATTCCTGCCATTCCGCGGGTGACCTGATCGGTTGTAAAATCCATCAAATGACTGTGATACCAGGCCGTTTGCACCTCGTCAATAACTGGAAAAATGGAATGCCACGTTTGATCTTGGCTAATTCTCTGATGAGGACCACCATCTGCTTCAGCTGGCAAATTTAAAGCGTGCCAATGGACGGTAGTGAGTGGAGCTGCTTTATTGGTAATAGGAAAATCAATCCGATCATTTGTCCTAGGTACAATAATGGTAGGGCCACCGTAGGTCATGGCGCCGGGCATATTGTTCCTATCTGGATTGTTGTAAGCAAAGGTCTGTATCAAAGAATCTAAATTAAAAAAAAGCGTATCGCCGTTCCTTTGATCTATAACCATACTTACAGCTCCGTTGGGATCAAAATTGTGGACAGTATCAATAATATCCATGCGCCAATCGGGGCCTTCAATCGAGTAGGGAATGGGGACCGGATTAATAAACTTTTTTTGTGCTTGGATACCCTGTATCCCAAAACACATTGAGATGAGGCAAAGAAGAGCAATAAGTGGGAATCTTTGTTCCATAATGATGGGTTTATACTTTCAATTACTTTTGGTGTCCCTAAGGTTGATTATAAAAACCCTAGGTTTTGTAAGTAATGAAAAGGTGTTAATGAATTAGGTGATGAGCCTGTCAAATAGCTTTAAAAGAGACAGGTCATTTATTTAAATTTCTTTAAGATAATTTTTTTTAGGATACTTTCAGTCTAATGCCTAGGAAACTTTTATATAGTTCATTGATTAGAAACCTCTCAGGGCACCAAAGCGTCTCGATTGATATTTCTTTATCAAATAATTTAATTTTATTCGAATACTGTTTCATTGCGGAATTCGTGTAGATTTTTCAGAAAACAAAGAAGTCGCTTTTTATAAAGCTGTTAATTTGCCCAGGTTCCAATTTTCCCTAATTTTAGGAAGGAAATGCAAACCAAAATATGAGCAACTGGAAGCGTCTTAATACGGCTACTATCAAAAAGCGGGTATTCTCAGCGGTACAACACAATATTGATTTCTTTAATGAAAGCACACTAGGTGTGCCCGGTTCTCACTTAGATCAAAAAGTATTCTCTTCGGAGGCACCTTTCCTAAAGGATGCTCCTTTTCTCTATACGATGATTTCCAATCCAAATCACATTGGCTGCCATACACTAGGTGAATCAGAATCCTACTTCGAGGGCACCCATGAGTTGGAGCGGGAGGTAATTCGTATCTGCGCCGAGGACATCTTCAGAGGAGGCCCAGATGAGCAAGATGGATACGTCGCCTCAGGTGGCACCGAAGCCAATATACAAGCCCTGTGGATTTACAGAAATTATTTCCTGCAAGAGCATCAGGCAGACCTCAAAGAAATCTGTGTCTTATGTTCAGCAGATAGTCATTATTCTATGGCCAAGGGTGCGGCGATTCTGCATATTGATCTCCATCAGGCCAAAGTAGATTATGACAGCCGCAAAATTGAGGCCGATCAATTAAGAGCAGATGTAGACCATCTAAAAAAAGCGGGTAAAAAATATTTCATTGTCATCTGCAATATGATGACAACCATGTTTGGCTCAGTAGATCAACCTCATGAATACACCCAGATTTTGGAGGAGCTGCGTCTTTCCTATAAATTACACGTCGATGGAGCGTATGGTGGATTTTTCTATCCCTTTTCATGCGAACAACAAACGTTATTGCATTTCGATAATCCGGTAGTCAGTTCTATCACCATTGATGCCCATAAAATGCTACAAGCGCCGTATGGTACAGGTATATTTTTAGCCAGAAAGGGATTAATGCAGTATGCTAATACCAACTCTGCCAGTTATGTAAAAGGACTTGACGCTACTTTGGTTGGTAGTCGGTCGGGGGCCAATGCCGTCGCGGTCTGGATGATATTGGCAGCCTACGGCAAACATGGCTGGTTTGAAAAAATACAGATATTGCTCCTAAGAACTAATTGGCTATGCCAACAATTAGAAGAAAAAGGCCTATCTTTTTATCGAAACCCTTATTCCAACATTGTGACAATCAAAGCCTCACAAATCGATCCGAAAGTTGCTCAAAAATATGGTTTAGTTCCAGATGACCACCTCAAGCCGCAATGGAATAAAATTGTAGTCATGGAGCATGTGACCATTGATAAACTGGAGCCGTTTATTGAAGAGGTTTAGGGAGACTTGGGGACGGAGAGAGCGGGGACTGGGAGACTGAGAGAGGGGGAGGCCTGGAGAGCGGGAGTTTTGGTGTAAAGAGTTGTAGAAAGCAGCTTTATTACTAGGAGAACTTATTAGACCGTTGTTTAATGTTCTGGTGTAGAGTCATCTAAAATACATACTGACAAAGGTGAGATACGAGCCTTTTGGAAAGTATACATAATTCATTTGCAGAATAATCATATACCTATGAGATACTTATTTATTCTTTTTTTGGGCTTAGCCTTTACGAGCTGTAGCCCCTGCAAAAACTTGGTCGCAAAAGACAATAAAATCCAAGAGCAATTTAAAGCACTTGAGGCCAAGCAATTAGGAGAAACCGATACAAAGTATAAAGCAAAACTTCAGGCTTTATACCTCAAAGAAAAAGCAGTTTTAGATCAAGTCAGGACCTGCGAATTTGAGGACCAAACCATCTACGATTATTGGTACAATGAGCGCCTCAAATACCCTTCTGATCTAGAAAAAGCTTGGTTTGAAATAGAAAGGGTAAGGCAACAAACAAAAACAAGGAAATACTAATATGTCCACATTCGAATCTTTTCGCGCGCAGTTTCCTTCTCTAAGTCGTAAGCATGAAGGAAAGACGCTGGTCTTTATGGATGGCCCTGGTGGTACACAAGTCCCACAATCTGTAATAGATGCTGTTGCTAGCTATTACAAACTATCCAATGCTAACTCGCATGGTCCTTTTATCACCTCACAAGAGACAGATGTGATTATTCAGGGAGCCAGACAGAGAATGTCTGATTTCCTTGGAGCAGAAGGGCCAAGTACCATTTCCTTCGGATCCAATATGACGACCATCAACTTTGCACTCAGCAGAGCCATGAGTCGAGTTTTTCAGCCTGGAGATGAAGTGATCATTACACAGCTAGACCATGAAGCTAACCGTGGGCCTTGGTTGAGTCTTAGAGATCATGGTATTATTGTCAAAGAAGTAGGATTATTGCGAAATGGATATCTAGACTACGAAGACTTAGCCAGAAAAGTGAACCATCGTACCAGACTCATTGCAATGGGCTATGGGTCCAACTTCATGGGTACGGTCAATAATATAGCGATTGCTCGTGAACAAGCTTACCGAGTTGGGGCTTGGCTCCTAATAGATGCTGTACATTATGCCCCGCATTTCCCAATTGATGTTGAGGCACTTGGGTGTGATTTCTTACTTTGTTCCGCTTATAAATTCTACGGACCGCACGTCGGCATCCTTTATAGCAAACCAGGACTGCTGGATCAACTACCAACCGATAGACTCAGAACTGCCCCGCAAAGCGCTCCTGGAAGTATTGAGACTGGAACCTTCAATCATGCGGCATTAGCTGGTGTATCCGCCGCAGTAGATGCTATTGCAGACCTAGGAGAAGATCATAAAGAAAAACGCCAAGAGATCATTTCTGGAATGAAAGCGATACAGCTACATGAAAGGACATTACTGGAGCAGCTACACCAAGGTTTGCTATCCATTCCTGGTATCAGAATAATCGGACCAGCATTAGAAGACACAAGGCGAACCCCTACCCTAGCGGTAGTCGCCAAAGGTCACCATCCTACCGAAATCACCAAAGCCTTAGCTGCTGAGAATGTTTGTGCATGGCATGGACATTTCTATGCACAACGCGCAGCTGAAGTACTCGGGCTTCAAGAAAAAGGAGGCGTGGAACGCTTAGGACTTTCTGCCTATTCCAACCAGGAGGACGTAGATCGAGTGATCCAATCTTTTAAAAAGATCATCAAACAATAATTATCTCCAAAACCCCATTTTCCACGGTTTGTATTTTTGCTCGATGAGGGCAAGGTGCAGCGGTGATGAGATAGCAGGATTAAAGAAAAGAATACCAATTTCGTATAAATCAAGACTTAGACTCACACTCGGTAGCGCTTGTAATTGCTGCCATGCTGCCAACATATCAGGAGACCAGTACATATCCGAGAAAACTACAATTGAGTCTTCATGTAGCTTTTCTTGTATTTGAGCAAAATACTTCAGCCTAGCTTCTCCAATATGGTGACCATCTAGGAATACATAATCCAGCTGAGGTAAGTCGGGCAAGATCACCTGCAAAGCAGATTCGAAAGAATCATTAATGATATGAATATTAGCAAGCCCTACTTGGTCAAAATAATGTTGAGCAATAGCTGCTAAATCGGTAGAACCTTCTACAGTGATCAGGTCTCCACTAAAATGAGCTGCTGCCTGATAAACACTTGAAATACCAAGCGAAGTTCCTAATTCTAACATCACTTCTGGTTTGAAATGATTAATGATTTTAAAAAGCCAATAGCCAACTCTAGGAGAAATAGCGTTTTTTTGAGCGATATCTTTTACCCGTCTTTCCTTTCTTAAAGTTTTGGAAGGCGCTCCGTAGTCAATGCCGGGCAGTACACTTATATCGCTATTGAGCACAGCTCTAATGTCTTCTACCACATCAAAAACATAGTAATGACGGTCATCTTCAAGAATATTTTTCAAGAAATCAAAAACAAAAGGCGAATCAATCTCGTAAATGGTTTTAGCAGATTGATAATAGCGCAGAAAAGATTTGACTTGAAAACTCGTAATCATAATGTTTATCGTCAGCTACTAAAGTCGCTTTTTTGTCGATAAATCCCAATTAATTAAAATAATTCCAACTTTCATTTGTTAACTATCAGTGGGTTTGAAAAAATAATTCCTCAATAACTTTTTTATAATATGAAGTGGTTTCTCAGTCTCCTCTTATTACTTAGCATTACCTTTTTATCAGCTCAAGATACGCCGCCCAAAGGATGGCAGCACCTTAGCCCTGCAGAAGGGTTCCCAGGAATTGGGACCGAACAACTCTACAAAAGACTGCCTAAAAACATTGTCCCTGACACCGTAATAGTAGCTGTAATAGATGGCGGTGTTGACTATATGCACGAAGATCTCACCAATGTCATGTGGCGGAACCAAGGCGAAATTCCTGGTAATAAAATAGACGACGACGGCAATGGTTATGTCGATGATGTTTATGGCTGGAACTTTATCGGAAAAGCCAATGGGGAAAACGTACACTACGACAACCTAGAAGTAGCTCGTCTTTATGCTCAATTAAGAGATAAATTCAAAGATGTCGACCCTAGCGAACTTTCAAAAAAAGAAAAAGCAGAATACGATTTATTTCTTAAAACAAAAGAAGAGACTGAAACTGGACGCGAGAAATTCAAGCAAAACTATGAACTCTACACGGTTTTAAACGAAGGTATCGAAGCTATTGACAAGGCCTTCGCGGAGCAGGACTCTGTCACACTAGATGACTTAACAAGTTTCAGCAATCCCGACCAAAGATTCGTACGATTAGCTCAAATTATTGCTCAACAAATGGCCGGTGGCGCTACTTATGCCGCAGTTGCAGATGAAATCAAAACTTTTTATGAATACTACAAGGAGCGCTACGCATACAATTTTAACCCAGATTATAATAGTCGTCAATATGTAGATGATAATTACGCCGATAAAACGGAGCGCTTTTATGGCAACCCAGATGTAAAAGGTCCTGATGCTAGTCACGGCACCCATGTAGCTGGAATTATCGGAGCACAAAGGGACAATGGCATCGGAATGAATGGAGTAGCTAGTGTAGTGAAAATCATGGCTCTAAGAGCTGTCCCAGGTGGAGATGAGCGTGATAAAGATGTTGCCAATGCGATTTATTATGCAGTCGATAATGGTGCTACCGTCATTAATATGAGTTTTGGCAAAGGCTATTCTCCCTATAAAGAAATAGTTGATAAAGCCGTTAAGTACGCTGCTAAAAAGGATGTCTTGTTAGTACATGCCGCTGGGAATGATGGCTCAAAAATAGACGACGCCAATAATTATCCTACCGATAAATACGAGAAAAAAGGGCTGTTTGGTAAAAAATTCGCTCCTAACTGGATAGAGGTAGGTGCTGCAAATTGGGAAGAAGGAGACAAACTTGCCGCTACTTTCTCTAATTATAGCTCTGAGTATGTCGATCTTTTTGCACCTGGTACTGCTATCTATTCGACTACCCCAGAAAATCAATACAAAAATCAGCAAGGAACGAGTATGGCAGCGCCCGTGGTAGCAGGTGTAGCAGCTGTTTTGAGAGCCTATTTTCCAGATCTTACAGCTGTACAGGTTAAAGAGATTCTTGAGGAAACAACTACCGAGAGAAGCGATCAAGATGTATTACTGCCAGGTGGAGAATACAAGGTCAAATTTAGTGAGTTGAGCAAAAGCGGCGGGATTGTCAACCTTGAGAAAGCCTTTGAAAAAGCAGTTCAAACAATGGGTAAAAAGAAAAAAGCTGGTAAACGTCAATTAACTAAACTAGCAGCAAAGCCGAAGGCTTAATTGAACAACCACAATAGGGACATAGGAAAACATAACTACGATGTATCCTACTGTGCCTATTGTGGTTGAAATAATCCGTCTACAAGTAAATATAATTGCCTTAAAATACCGTTTTCAAATATTTTCAAAGTGTCTGCTTTGCGATAGGCGTGAACACGTAAAAGGCCATGAGGTCGCTCAAGAAAAACGGATTTCTCCTCTTTTAATTGGCCAGTTGGATCGAAGCCCAAAAGCTTAGCTTGAGCATAATTAGGCTGTTCTTCTAAAACCAAAAGGTAGGCGCTTTGATCACTACTAAGCATTTTGCCTAAAGGAAAAAACTGAGCAAAATCCCCTCCATTTTTATACATTTTCAACTGGACTAAAGCGGTACTATCTAGCCCCACAGTTCCTCTTTCTTCCAGGAGGTTTTCTCGCATCACCATCGATTCAGGCAAAACATTTTGAATAGTAGCGATAGGAAAGGCATCCGTCCTCATCCCACTCTTTGGGGAAGAAGGTTCACAAGAAAGGAATAGTATAAAAAGAAAAATATAAAGGTTTCTCATTGCGTAAGATTAAATTTAAGTCAAAACCAAAACATAGTCTAAACTACGGGGTTTTGTAGATATGCAAAAAGGTTTACAAGAAAAGCTAGATCAGGAATATCAAAGATTTATTGAGTTTGGTCAATTATTGGATCGCCAGACCCGTAAATATCTTGTGCAATATCTTCAAAATCTCTTGGGACATGCCGATTTTTCAGTTCCAGAAGAACTCAAGGATCAATATTTTCAATATTTTAAAAATGCCTTAGATCGGCTTTTTAATATTCATAAGCTCATGCCTATCCTACAAACTAATGAGCGCATCAGCCAGCAACTGATCTTAGATACCTTGTATTGGATTCGCAAAACTTATGATAAAGTACGTAGCCAGAACCCCTACGAAGATGAAGTTAAACGGATAGAGATGTGGTCAATTACTCCTAAACATCTATTCGTAGAGCGCTGGGCTGTACTTACCGAATATCTCAAAACAACCTATGCAAAAGACCAACTTGATACCGCCTTTTACCAAGCCACCTTTGCAGCGCTGATTGGTAGTAAACCATTATCACAAATAGCTCCTAAAGACCAGGAAAGAATGGAGTTGGTCCTTACCGATTTACTGGCACAGTGGGATGCCCTTTTAAATGCCAAAATCCTGGCCTACCAGCTCGAAAAATTGGAAAAAGAACGAGAGGACTATTTGGAGCTAATGGAAGCTAAAGTTAGTGAGTACACTCAATTGATAGAGATCGTTACTCCATTTTCCGATTATCTTGGTTGGGATATGTCTCGCAGTCTCTGGCAGAACACCTCTTTTGACATTATCCAGCAGTATGATGAGCTGCTGCAAGATGAACAATCCGTGCAAGAATTGGCCGACCTACTCGGCCGACTACGAGAAGCAGAAATAGAAATGGAGGAAGAAACTTTTGAGAAAACAATCATCAGGCAAGAGTGGATTACAGACGAATTCTCCAAAGCCGAAATCGTAGGCATCCACGAAAGTGATGACCTCAACAATCTACTTAGCTCTGAAGCGGGCCTTTTAAGTAACGAAGCTACCGAAAACCTCTTTTTGCAACGATTTGCAGAGAAGAATCTACTCACCTTCAGATACGAAGACCGACGATTAGTAAAAAGCGAACACCACAGCACTGAAGTACATCAAAAAGTCAAACAGAAAGAAAAAGGTCCATTTATCGTTTGTGTAGATACCAGCGAATCTATGACTGGTCGACCAGAACAGATCGCCAAAGTCCTCTGCCTCGCCATATTAAAAATGGCCATCAAAGAAAATAGGCGGGCTTATTTAATCAATTTTTCAATTGGTATTAAAACCCTCGACCTATACAACATTGCCAATTCGGTAGATGAGTTAGCCAAATTCCTGCAAATGTCGTTTTATGGTGGTACCGACATCTCTCTTCCTCTATACGAAGCCTTAAGACAATTAAAGACCAATGATTATGAAGATGCAGATGTTTTGGTCATTTCAGACTTCATCATGTATCGCGTCAATAAGGAGGTTTTAAAGGATGTGCGCTTTTTTCAACAAAACAAAGGCGCACAGTTCCATAGCCTTACACTCAGCGATGACCCAAGTACAATGATTCTTGAATATTTCGATAACAATTGGCTTTATGATCCCAAAAAGAAGGGAATTATTCGCGATTTGAATCAAGAGGTCCTCCCTACTTTCAGTAATCTATCTAACTAACCTCTTATACTCCAAGGATACAGTTCCAAAATTAATCAAAAGTCCTACTCTCATTTTATAGGCCTTCAGGTAGTTTAAAACCTGAGCGACATGGGTATCTTCTAAGGCTTTTCGGGCCTTCAACTCTACAATTACTTTGTCCTCAACGACAAAGTCAGCGCGTCGATAGCCAATAGGTTTTGGCAGGTTTTTATAAAATATAGGCATCGACACTTCCCTGCCAAAAAGCAATTCCCGATCTTGAAGCTCATGGTACAATGCTCTTTGGTAAATCACTTCAGGAAAACCATTACCCAAAAAAGTATGGACAGAAAAGGCAGCACCAAGAATCTCTTTAGTGATGGATTCATGCATCAACTTAGACATAAACAAACTTATTTATAGGGTGCTCGCGCAATAATAGCCTATCCCTTTTAAATCAAAGAAGGGAATTAAAACTTCGTCGTTTAATTTGCAAAAAAAGATGAGTTCACGGTTAGGATCACGGATTTTGGCGGATTACACGGATTGCACGGATGGATTCTTTTTAATCTGTGTAATCCGCTTAATCCTTTTAAATCCGTGACTACATGATTCTTCGATACTGTCCATCTACTGCAAATATAGCTTCTGCGATCTGTCCTAAGGAACAGTACTTGGCAGCTTCTACCAACTGGTTAAAGAAGAGAATTCACCCTAAGTCTTATAGTTCGCAAAAAAGATGAATTCACGGTTAGGATCACGGATTTTGGCGGATTACACGGATTGCACGGATGGATTCTTTTTAATCTGTGTAATCCGCTTAATCCTTTTAAATCCGTGACTACATGCTTCTTCGATACTGTCCACCTACTGCAAATAAAGCTTCTGTAATCTGTCCTAGGGAACAGTACTTGGCAGCTTCCATCAACTGTTCAAAGAGGTTGTCATTTCGGAGCGCAGCCTTTTGCAGTTGTTGTAACAATTGGGTAGCCTTTTCACCACCTCTTTGCTGTAGAGCCTCTAAGTTTTTGATTTGGAGCACTTTCTCTTCTTCATTTGCTCGAATAACTTCTTTGGGTTGAATAGTAGGCGACCCATCACTAGACAAAAAGGTATTAACACCAATAATGGGAAACTCCCCGGTGTGTTTCAAAGTCTCATAATATAAGCTTTCTTCCTGGATTTTACCTCTTTGATACATCGTCTCCATAGCTCCTAGCACACCTCCCCTTTCTGTAATTCGATCAAACTCCAACAGCACTGCTTCCTCTACCAGATCTGTAAGCTCTTCGATGATAAATGCCCCTTGTAATGGATTTTCATTTTTGGTTAGACCAAGCTCATGATTGATAATCATTTGGATGGCTACCGCTCTTCTTACACTCTCCTCCGTAGGCGTAGTGATCGCCTCATCGTAGGCATTGGTGTGTAAGGAGTTACAGTTGTCGTAGATAGCATACAAAGCTTGTAAGGTAGTGCGGATATCATTAAAATCGATTTCCTGAGCATGTAAAGAGCGGCCCGAAGTCTGGATATGGTATTTGAGCTTTTGTGATCTTTCATTAGCCCCATACTTGAATTTCATGGCCTTTGACCAAATCCTCCTGGCTACTCGCCCTATGACGGCATACTCTGGATCAACACCATTAGAGAAGAAAAAGGATAAATTAGGTGCAAAGGCATCGATATCCATCCCACGAGAAAGGTAATATTCTACAAAGGTGAATCCATTCGAAAGGGTAAAAGCTAATTGAGTAATAGGATTGGCTCCTGCTTCTGCAATATGATATCCTGAAATGGATACGGAATAAAAATTTCGGACTTGGTGGTCAATAAAATACTGCTGCACATCGCCCATTAACTTGAGGCTAAATTCAGTGGAGAAGATACAGGTATTTTGGGCTTGGTCTTCTTTCAGGATATCAGCTTGTACCGTTCCTCTAACGGCTTTTAAAGCCTTGGCTTTTATTTCTTCATAAATAGCAGGCTCCAAAACCTGATCTCCAGTAAGCCCTAAAAGGAACAGTCCTAAACCATCATTGCCGGCTGGAAGATCGTCATTGTATTGTGGCCTTGGTAGATTTTTATCATCATAAACCTCCTTAAACTTTGCTTCGACCACATGTTCTAGGTCATTGGCCTTGATGTATAGTTCGCATTGCTGATCAATAGCCGCATTCATAAAAAAGGCACAAATCGTAGCCGCTGGACCATTGATGGTCATCGAAACGGAGGTCTTCGGATTACATAGATCAAAACCTGAGTATAACTTCTTGGCATCATTTAAGGAACTCACATTCACGCCTGAGTTACCCACCTTCCCATAAATATCGGGCCTATAACCTGGATCATTGCCATAAAGAGTCACGGAGTCAAAAGCTGTTGATAATCTTTTGGCGGGCATCCCCTGGGACAAATAATGAAAACGCTTATTGGTGCGTTCGGGACCGCCTTCTCCGGCAAACATTCTTGTAGGGTCTTCTCCTTTGCGCTTAAAAGGAAAAACACCTGCCGTATATGGAAACTCCCCTGGTACATTTTCCTGTTTGGCCCATCTTAAGATTTCTCCCCAATCTTTATATTTAGGTAAAACAATCTTAGGAATTTTATTTTGAGAAAGCGAGGTAGAATAATTGTCTACTTTGAATGCTTTCCCTCGTACCTCGTATACAAATTGCTCAGCACTATAAGCCTCTAGCTTGGCCGCCCAACCCTCCAAAACGACCTTATTATCAGCACTTAGCTCTTGTTCCAGTTGCTTTTGAATGAGAATCAATTCACTTTTTAAACCTTCTTTATCTAGCAGAGATAAGACCTCCTGGATACTAAAAAGCTTTCTGGCTATTTTGACCTGTTCTCCTGTTTCTTGATCATAACGATCAATGGTTTCCTTTATTTCTGACAAATACCGGACTCGATTCGGTGGAATAATATACTGCTTTACACTATCTCCTTCGGCTAAGTCGGGGAAGCTAGTATCTGGAAATAATTTTTTAGCTAAAGCATTAAAAACTCTATTTACGCCCGGATCATTAAATTGAGAAGCAATGGTACCATAAACAGGCATATTGTCGATGGCTTCCTCCCAAAGATTATGGTTGCGCTGGTATTGTTTTTTGACCGACCTCAGGGCATCTAGCGCCCCTCTTTTATCAAACTTATTTAAAACCACCATATCCGCAAAATCGAGCATATCGATTTTCTCTAGTTGAGAAGCTGCACCAAATTCAGGCGTCATTACATAAACAGAAAAGTCTGCATGATCTACTATTTCACTATCAGATTGACCAATACCAGAAGTCTCTAGAATAATTAAATCAAAGTTGGCATACTGATAGATCGCAATGGCTGAATCAATATCTTTGGAAAGGGCTAAGTTGTACTGTCGCGTGGCGAGCGAGCGCATAAAGACCCGATCACTCGAAATGGCATTCATGCGAATACGATCACCCAATAATGCGCCCCCTGTTTTACGCTTTGAAGGATCTACCGAAATCACTCCGATTTTCTTCTTCGGAAACTGCTTTAGTAAGCGGAGGATTAATTCATCAACCAAGCTTGACTTCCCAGCCCCTCCAGTACCCGTAATCCCTAGGACTGGAACTTTCTTAGTGCCTACTTTTTGCAACACTTCTTGCAGCCATCCTTGATTTTCCTCTCGATAATTCTCCGCCGCTGAAATGGCCTTTGCAATTGCTCGTGGCTCTCCAGACGGAATTTGTTTTAGTTCTCCATTGAAATGCACACCTGTGGGATAATCACATTGCTCCAATAGATCATTAATCATACCCTGTAGTCCCATCGCTCGTCCATCATCCGGAGAATAAATCCTAGTGATACCATAGGCTTGTAAATCCTCTATTTCTGATGGCAAAATGGTACCGCCACCGCCACCAAAAATCTTGATATGTCCAGCCTCTTTTTCTTGGAGGAGATCATAGATGTATTTAAAAAACTCGTTATGCCCTCCTTGATAAGAAGTAATGGCAATACCTTGTACATCTTCCTGGATAGCGGCATCCACAATTTCGTGAACGGGTCTGTTATGGCCTAGATGGATGACTTCTGCCCCAGAGCGTTGGATCACTCTACGCATAATATTAATAGCCGCATCATGGCCGTCGAAAAGACTACCTGCGGTTAAAATTCGGATTTTATTTTTGGCTTGGTAGGGCTGCATTTAAAGTAATATTGTGTTGATATAATGTTGTAATGGTAAAACTACTTTGGCTATGTGGACTGTAACTAGTTGAGTTAGACTTAAATCACTTCATTACAACACTACATCATTGCTTCTACAAAGGAATATTCCCATGTTTTTTCTTCGGGATTTTTGTGGCTTTATTTTCTAACATAGCAAAAGCTTTAATCAACTTTCTCCGAGTAGTATGCGGCTGGATCACTTCATCGATGAATCCACGGCGCGCTGCTCGGAAAGGATTAGCAAACTTGCTTGCATATTCTGCCTCCTTTTCTGCCAACTTCTCTACAGGATCATCTGCTGCCGCAATTTCGCGACGGAAAATGATTTCACTAGCTCCTTTAGCTCCCATCACGGCGATCTCGGCAGTCGGCCAGGCATAGTTCATATCAGCTCCTATATGCTTGGAGTTCATCACATCGTAGGCACCACCGTAGGCCTTCCGCGTAATCACCGTCACTCTAGGTACCGTAGCTTCGCTAAGCGCGTACAACAGTTTTGCTCCATTGGTGATGATCCCATTCCACTCTTGGTCTGTTCCGGGTAAAAAACCTGGTACATCTACTAATACCAGCAATGGTACATTAAAGCAATCACAAGTCCTCGTAAATCGAGCCGCTTTTTTAGAACTATCTACATCTAAAACACCTGCCAAGCTCATTGGTTGATTAGCCACGATACCAATACTCCTACCAGCTATCCTCGCAAAACCAACTACGATATTATCTGCGTAGTTTTCGTGTATTTCATAAAAGGAATCTTGATCGACAATTCCACCAATAACCTCTCGCATATCATAAGGTTGGTTGGCACTTTCTGGTATGATATCATCGAGCTGTTGGCGGACTTCATCTCCAAGTTCGTAAGGGAGCGTTTTGGGTTTATCCTCACAATTTTGAGGTAGATAAGACAGTAGTTTCTTTATTTGTAAAATGCAATCCAAGTCATTAGTAGCTGTAAGGTGAGTAACCCCAGACTTTGTTGAATGGGCGCTGGCCCCACCAAGTTCCTCGGAGCTTACTTCCTCGTTGGTTACGGTTTTTACAACATTAGGTCCCGTCACAAACATATAACTGGTCTCTTCAACCATAATGGTAAAATCTGTCATCGCGGGAGAATAAACAGCACCGCCGGCACATGGGCCCATGATCGCTGAAATCTGCGGAATAACACCAGAGGCCATTACATTTCGATAAAAGATATCTGCATAGCCACCTAATGATCGAACACCTTCCTGGATACGTGCGCCTCCACTATCATTCAAGCCAATGAGTGGCGCACCAACTTTCATAGCCATATCCATGATTTTGCAGATTTTTTCGGCATGAGTCTCTGATAAAGCGCCTCCGAATACGGTAAAGTCTTGGGCGAATACATAGACCAATCTACCATCAACGGTACCATAACCCGTGACTACACCATCACCGTAGAAGATTTGATCCTCCATACCAAAGTCTTTGGTACGATGGGTCACCAAGATTCCAATTTCTTCAAAGGAGCCTTCGTCTAATAAAAAATGAATCCTCTCTCTGGCGGTAAGCTTACCTTTAGCATGCTGTTTATCTATTCTTTGTTGACCACCGCCAAGTTTTGCAGCAGCTAATCTTTCTTGTAGGTTCATCATGGCAAAATGTTGTAATGCTGGTCTACCTGTGCCTGAGCCTAGGTAGAAGTTAATGTTGTAATAATTTGGAGCCAGAAGCTTTAAGAATTCAATAGTCCCTTAAACTTCTGATTCTTCGTAGGAGAGCATAATCTCCAATATTTGGCTTGCCGCCTTGGCAATAACAGTACCCGGACCAAAGACACCAACTACACCTTTATCGAAAAGGTAATCATAGTCTTGTGGCGGAATCACTCCTCCAGTGATCACCATTATATCTTCCCGACCAAGTTTTCTGAGTTCTTCTATTACTTGTGGCACCAGTGTCTTATGTCCTGCTGCTAAGGAGGATATACCTAGAATATGTACGTCATTTTCTGCCGCTTGGCGAGCGGCCTCTTCTGGTGTTTGGAATAATGGCCCCACATCTACATCGAAACCAATATCCGCAAAACTCGTTGCAATCACCTTTGCTCCCCGATCGTGTCCATCCTGGCCTAATTTGGCGACCATTATCCTTGGTCTTCGTCCTTCTTTCTCCTGAAAAAGATCGGACAACTCCCTGGCTCGTAAAAAGTCTTGATCATTAGCGATTTCATTGGAGTAGGCTCCTGCAATGGTACGAGTGGTCGCTTGGTATCTTCCAAAGTGTTTTTCCATAGCGTAGGAGATTTCTCCGAGTGTGGCGCGTGCTTTCGCCGCTTCAATTGCGAAGTGCAATAAGTTTCCTTCGCCCGTCTCTGCACACTTAGCTAGCTGATCGAGTGTCTTGTTTACCGCTACTTGGTCGCGTTCTGCTTTAATTGCTTGTATCTGCTCCACCTGAGCATGACGAACGGCCGTATTATCCACCTCTAATACATCTAAAGCTTCCTCCTCATCCTCATTTAAGAAAAGGTTGACACCTATTATTTTATCGACACCACTGTCAATTCTTGCCTGTTTCCGTGCGGCAGCCTCTTCAATTCTCAATTTTGGCAGTCCATTTTCAATTGCCTTGGCCATGCCTCCAAGCTCCTCGATTTCTTGAATCAAGGCCCAGGCTTTATGAGCCAATTCATGGGTTAAATATTCTATATAATAGGAACCGCCCCAAGGATCAACCACCTTGATGATGCCTGTTTCCTCTTGGAGGTACTTCTGCGTATCTCTGGCAATTTTTGCAGAAAAATCTGTAGGCAAAGCAATGGCTTCATCCAAGGAGTTGGTGTGCAAAGACTGTGTACCTCCCAAAGTAGCACCCATCGCTTCGATAGTTGTACGTGCTATATTGTTAAAAGGATCCTGAGCAGTCAGTGACCAGCCGGAGGTCTGGCTATGCGTACGCAGCGCCATTGATTTCGGATTCTTCGGGTTGAATTGCTTAACGATCTTTGCCCATAACATCCGAGCCGCCCGCAATTTGGCAATCTCCATAAAATGATTCATCCCAATTCCCCAGAAAAAAGATAAACGTGGAGCAAAATCATCAATATCTAAGCCAGCAGCAATACCCGTCCTGATATATTCTAATCCATCTGCCAAGGTATAAGCCAATTCTATATCCGCGCTCGCCCCGGCCTCATGCATATGATAGCCACTGATACTGATGGAGTTAAAACGGGGAATATACTTAGAGGTATATTCAAAAATATCGCCGATAATCCGCATAGACGGCATTGGTGGATAGATATAGGTATTCCTCACCATAAACTCCTTGAGGATGTCATTTTGGATCGTACCACTTAATAGACTTTGGTCTACGCCCTGCTCTTGGGCTGCGACGATATAAAAAGCTACGATCGGAATAACAGCTCCGTTCATCGTCATCGACACCGACATCTTGTCAAGCGGAATCTGATCAAACAACTGCTTCATATCCTCTACTGTGTCAATCGCTACCCCAGCCATACCTACATCTCCTTGTACTCTTGGATGATCAGAATCATAGCCTCGGTGGGTCGCTAAATCAAAGGCTACGGAAAGTCCCTTTTGCCCTTGAGCTAAATTGCGCCGATAAAAAGCATTGCTTTCTTGAGCAGTAGAAAAGCCAGCGTACTGTCGAATTGTCCAGGGTCTACCAGCGTACATGGAGCTATAAGGGCCCCTCAAAAAAGGAGGTAAACCAGCTACAAAATCTAAATGCTCGAAGGCTTCTGTTTCAGATGAATTATAGATAGGCTTGACTTCTATCCCTTCTGAGCTAGTCCACTTTTGTGATAGCTTTGTTTCCGGATTCGCTTGCCGTCGAAAGTCAATATTTTTAAAATCTGGTTGTTGCATGTCCATTCATTTTGAGTGAGACCACTTTTTCTATCATTAAAGTCTGTTCGCTCGCCAATTAGATTGACCTCCATTAGCAACAGTCAGTTCTTTTTGAGCATCTAGATAAGCTCTTAGCGCCATCACTGCCGCTATGGCCTTTTTCTCTTTTTCTTCTTCTTTTATAGCCTCTGGATTGTAATAGTCTTTTACAAAGTGGGTATCAAATTCACCTGAAGTAAAAGAAATATGATCGCATACATATGCACCAAAAGGCAAAGTCGTCTCCACGCCCTCGATTTTATATTGGCGTATAGCATCTTTCATTTGCTGGATGGCTTCATCCCGATTTTTACCGAAAGTAATCAGCTTGGCAATCATTGGATCATAGTAAATAGGAATATCCATACCTGACTCGTAAGCATCATCTAAGCGTATAGCTGGCCCAACTGGTCTTTCATAGCGCTCCAGGGTACCTACACTTGGCAGGAAATTATTCAGTGGATCCTCTGCGTAAACCCGCAATTCTAAGGCATGACCATTGATCTCCAGATATTCTTGTTGGATAGACAACACCTCTCCTCTGGCTACTTTGATTTGTTGCTCCACCAAATCTACTCCAGTAATTAATTCCGTCACAGGATGCTCTACCTGAAGTCTGGTATTCATCTCCAGGAAATAAAAGTTGTGCTCAGCATCTAATAAAAACTCCACGGTACCAGCTCCTACGTAATCACAGGCTTTGGCGACATCAACCGCAGCGCTACCCATTTGATCTCTTAACTCAGGTGTAAGGACGGCCGAGGGTGCTTCCTCTACCACTTTCTGGTGTCGACGTTGAATACTACATTCTCGCTCAAATAAATGGACAACATTGCCATGAGTATCAGCCATGACTTGGATCTCGATGTGCCGAGGTGAGGTAACATACTTTTCAATAAAGACCGATCCATCTCCAAAAGCAGAAGTAGCCTCACTTATCGCCCGCTGCATACCTTCCTCCAGCGTTTCTAGACTTTCGACGATACGCATTCCTTTACCACCTCCACCAGCAGAAGCTTTAATCAATACAGGGAAACCAATCTTTTGAGCAATTTCTTTAGCTAAGCCTATATCCGTAATAGCTTCATCGATACCTGGTACCATTGGGATATCATATTTCTTCACGGCTTCTTTAGCTGCCAATTTTGATCCCATTACCCGAATAGCATGTGGTCGAGGGCCAATAAATGTAATCCCATTATCTTCAACCATCTGGGCAAATACGGCATTTTCACTTAAAAACCCATAGCCCGGATGGATACCCTCCGCTCCAGTTTGTTTGGCAGCATCAATGACCTTTTCCATCACTAAATAGGATTCTGAAGAAGGAGCTGCCCCTAGGTAAACGGCTTCATCGGCCATTCGTACGTGGAGTGCATTTCGATCTGCCTCAGAAAAAACAGCAACCGTTTTTATACCCATTTTCTTGGCTGTTCGCATTACTCTCAATGCAATTTCGCCACGGTTAGCAATCAGTATCTTTCGCATAAAATATTGTTTTTATGGTTGCTTATTTTAATTGATTTGTTTAAACTCATTCCAGGCCTTTTCTGCCAATTCATCGCTTAGGTGCTCTATAAAATAGGAACCTGCCGCTGGATCAATCACCCGATCAAGGTAGCTCTCCTGTTGTAATAAATGATGTACATTCAAAGCGATTCTTCTAGAGAATATAGTCCCATTTTTATGCTGCATCGCATCTGAAGGCCGCAGACATAATTGAGTGGCGCCTCCAATAACGGCTGACATTGCTTGAGTAGTCATCCTGATTTTATTATAATGCTCATCATTTCCAAAGGAGTTTGGATGGATGAACACCAAAAAATTGGCTGGTTTTTGAGTCTCAATTTGCCATGCTTCGCATACTTGTTTCCACAATAATCTTGCAGCCCGAAGTTGAGCGATGCCCAAGAAATAATCAGTTTCCAAATGGAAAACAAACTGAATATGCTCGACTAGCTGGGTATTCTCTTGCGCTTTAGCTAGCTGCTGAAAAAGCTGATTCGTCTTTATCAATAAATCTAGTAGAGGATTTTGGCCCTTACGAGTATCTATTGTAAAAAATCTTGCTTGTGGCCATTTATTGAGGTCAATAGAATGGGCTAGATTAGGGGCTCCTTTGGTATAAAAAGCGGTAGATACCTTGGTGGAATCCTGCTGATGATCGATGAGCCACTGGTCAATCTGCGCTATAAAATCAGACTCAATATTTCCTTCAAAAAAAGTATTGATCCATTCTAATTGAATGCCGTCTAATAGCTGATTGATTTCAGCTTCAGTAGGCTGCTGTGTAAAATAAAAGAATAAAGCAGAGGCTCCTTTTTTTAGATCATCTAGCGCTAATCGATTCGCAGCCTGATAATCGTCTACAATAATCGGCAAACCCATGGCCCATTGATTATCGCTGCGATGATCAATAATTGGAGGATAAGCATTAGTATCTTCTGAGGTATAGAACGGACTGATAGACAGGCCATTGGCTTCCCAGAAGAAGTCTTCTATTTTTGATTTGCCCTTCAGGTCCTTTTCGACCTTCGCCAACCAATCTGCTTTGCTATTTTTTTGGAATACTTCAAACATAATCGTAGTGTTTATTCCATTTCAATTAATATCTGCCCCTTGTCTACCGCTGCTCCTTGGATAACCTCAATAGACTTTACAACACCTTCGCCATCTGCTTTGATGACATTTTCCATTTTCATGGCTTCTAAAATCAATAAAGCGGTACCTTTTTCTACAGCAGCTCCTACTTCAATCATCACTTCTAAAACCAAGCCCGGCATTGGTGCTTTCACATTTGTCATCTTTTGACTTGCCTGCGCGTGTAAGCCCATTTTCTTAGCAAGGATATCAAAAGCATCTTCAATTTTGGCACTAAAAGGGACATCATTGACCGTCAATTCAACCCATCTTTGGTTGCGGTCAATCTGAGTAATTTCCACGTGGAAAGCTTTGTTGTTGTGTAAGATGTGATATTTACCTGCTCCAAGTTCTGCAATATCGTATTGAGATAAATCTGCTGGACTAAGCGTAGTGGTGGATTCGCCAATCGTAATATCGAATGTACTCATGTTTTTGTGTTAATTGAGACTGCATATTAAGATTCAAGCCTTGTGTAATCAATGACTTTTCTCATATAATTTACTACTGAGGTGGTGATTAAATCACTGTAGATGATTTACCAATTGGGTTTCCGCTTTTCTAAAAATGCAGAAAGCCCTTCCTTACCTTCAGCGCTATTTCTTGCTTTTGCTATAACTTCACAGGTATATTGGATCATCTGATCATCGATGGCATGCTCTCCGATATCGAAGATGATTTTTTTAGCTTTTGCTAAAGCTTGGGGAGCATTCTGAATAATTTGATCAGCTATTTCCTGTACACGTTGATCTAGATGCTCCAATTCTACTATTTCACTGAGAAAGCCCAGGTCGAGTCCTTTTTTCGCTTCGATCAACTCTCCGGTGAGAAATAAGCGCCTGGCAGCCCTTTGTCCAATCGCTTTAATCACGTAAGGTGCAATAGTCGCAGGTACCATACCTATCTTTACTTCACTCAGAGACAGTTTGGCAAATGGACTGCCGATCACAATATCTCCGCAGCTGATCAAGCCGACGCCTCCCCCAAATGCGGCACCTTGCACTCGAATAATCGTTGGTTTAGGAAAGAAGTTGAGAACATACATCAATCTTGCTAATTTCTGAGCATCGGCAAAATTTTCTTCATAGTCCATTGTTCCCATCCGACGCATATAGTTGAGATCACCTCCTGCACAGAAATGTTTTCCTTTAGAAGCCAATACCAGCACCCGCACTTGCTCATCCACAGCAGCAGCTTCTATTGCTTGGGTCAGCCGTTCGATTTGGTGATCATCGAAGGCATTTCGGACCTCGGGTCGGTCCATGGTCAGCCATAGTACGCCATTGGGCAAAAGTTCTTTGGTTAAGGGCGGCATTATTTGGTTTTTACTAATTTGTCCCAAAATAAAGATTATTCTTGTATAAGAAATTAACGAAGTACTATTAGCTTAGTTCATCTTATAAAACATACCTGAATCATGCAGTCTGTACAAATTAAAAATGCCCAAGCTGGAAGCTTTGAAAATTTACACCTTATTGAATCTGATACGCCTGAACCAGCAGTAGGCGAAGTATTGGTCAGATGGCACGCTACCTCCTTAAATTACCATGATTTATTAGTAGCCTTTGGTTTTATTCCTGTGCCTGATGGGCGTATTACCATGTCTGACGGTGCTGGTGAGATAGTAGCTCTTGGCAAAGGTGTTGATCAATGGAAGGTAGGCGACCAGGTCATGTCGCTTTTTTTCCCAAAGTGGATAGAAGGCAAACCTACATTAAATAAAACAAAGTTCATTTCAGGAGAGACCGTAAATGGATATGCAGCAGAACATTCCTGTGTTTCAGCAGAGGCTTTAACGGCTATTCCTGAAGGGTACAATTATGCCCAGGCTGCTACTCTACCTTGTGCCGCTCTTACGGCATGGCGAGCGGTGATGGTAGAAGGCCAAATCCAAGCTGGTCAAACGGTATTGATCGAGGGATCGGGTGGTATGTCTATCTTTGGTTTGCAATTTGCTATAATGGCTGGTGCCAAAGTCATTGCTACAACCAGCTCTCCCGAAAAAGCAGAAAGGCTCAAAGCTATGGGCGCCTCTCAAGTATATAACTACAAGGAAGACGAGCGCTGGGGGAAGACCATCTTTAAAGCCACAGGCGGGGCTGATCTAGTCTTGGATGTTGGTGGTGGTTCCACGATGCAACAATCTATTGAAGCAGCCGCAATAGGCGGAAAAGTTATTTCGATAGGTATACTTGGAGATGGGCGCAAAGGGCAAATCACCTTTCCAAAATTATTCTTCAAGCATATACAAATGACAGGTATAGCTGTGGGTAGTAGAGTGATGCAAGAGGCAATGGTTAATGCAATTAACGTCAATGGTTTACCTCCTGTATTAGATAAAAGCTTTCCTTTAGATCAGCTGGGGCCGGCCTTTATGTATCAAGCCTCTGGCCAACATTTTGGAAAAATTGTAGTAGAGTATTGATCCTTTAAAATACACCGTCTG
>JBELML010000061.1:0-35170 GCA_042095835.1 Saprospiraceae bacterium | reverse complement strand
TGTATCGAATGACAAAAATGAAGATGCCAGAGCGGTTTTGAATTGGAGTTTCAGTTGAATTTATAAAAAATTGCAGTGGATTTTTTTTGATGCGTTTGCCCTATACTAAATCAGATAATTAATTTATTTCGCCCCATTTTTAATCGGTGGATGCGTTTTTATAAAATCTCTCACCTCTTCAGGATGATCAGTGATATGTAGCAGGTCAAAATAAGGTTTGCCCCAGGCCAGTTGTTTTAATAATGGAAAAATGAGCGTTTCGATTTCATAGCGTTGTCTACCTAGGAAGACCATCGGGCTATGATAGTTAAAGGTGCCATAATGATTCTGAGTGGCGTCCATGAATATCTCCTGGGTCGTACCTGCACTACCAGGAGCAAACACAATCCCGTACAAGGAAATGGCAATTAGATTATCTTCTCTAATACTGTTAGAGAAATACTTGGCAATGTGGCTAGCGAAAAGGTTGCTTGGCTCATGCCCATAAAACCAAGTCGGGATGGCGAGGTTGTTGTTTCCATCTGGATGCTTTTCTAAGACCTCTAATGCTTGCTCATGGTATCCTTGACTAGTATAGTGAGGTGCCCTACTCAAGGTATTTAAAGCTTCCTGGAACTCCTCATCCGTTTTTCCGGCAAAATAGGCACCGAGGTTGGCGGCTTCCATGATACCAGGGCCTCCACCTGTACAAATGAAGAACCCCTCTTCTGCTACTAGTTTTGCAGTAAGGGCCGTATTTTTAAAATGGTGATGATCTCTGCGCATACCGTGGCCGCCCATGAACCCAACACATTTGAGTTTGGACATGCCTTCATCGTCATATTGGACCAGCTCTCTTAGGGCATTATCGATGGCATGATCATGTATTCTTTGCCACAGCGCCTCATTGATACTCGGGTTGTAGCGAGATTTTGAAAAATGCTCGTATATATTTAAATCAATGCTGTTGTCTTTTTCTTTGGTATACCCTTCCATAAGTTCTTTCCAGGTATAAAGATCAGTGCGAAAGGGATCGTAGGGAATCGTATCTGGGTTATCGTAGATATAAGCGCCCATTCTTCTCAACAGCAGCTCCTGCTCGAGTGTAAAAGTACAACCAAGGAAGACCGTATTATTAATGGTATAATTTTGCCAATTGATAATCTTATTAGAAAAATCAAAAGACCGGAAGGTAATATTAGAAAGGTCCTGCTGCTCGCTGAGTAGCTCTTTCATTTGTACCTCTCTGCAAATAACGGTCTCTTTTTTGGCTTTGAATTTCATCTGTTTAAAATTTTTGCAAATGCTTGAAGCTAAGTTTTTGCAGAAATTTTAAATATCTGCAACCGCTTCGCTGTCGCATAATCTGTTTTAATCATCACCGGTTGGTGATTTTATGATTAAAAAAGATCATGCTCCTTTAATCTGTTTGGAGTATATTTTGCTGTAAATTCTGTATGTATCAGATTGATGGTCTATGATTTCCTGAGGTTTCCATCCGTTTATTAGGGAAATCTTTGCAGCCCATTTTTCTATTTTGTTATCGGTCGTATAACAGTGGCTACAAATATACGTCGCTCCTTGATATTATCGACTATAATTATGCTTTACTGAAGGAACCCTGTTTTTTTTCATTTGATCCCCCGTTCGGAGTAGCCTTTGCCTGCGTCGGAGTGTAAACAAAAATCATTTTGCGGAGGAGCAGGACGGAGCATAAGCAGAAACCATTTTGCGAATATTTCAAAAGATGAACAAAAATTAACATGCCAACAGGCTACCAAATAAAAGATCAGGCAGGTTTGTATTACCTAAGCTTACAGGTAGTGGATTGGGTAGATGTGAAACTCTTGGATACTATGTTTAGTCTAGGTTGAATGACGGCTAGCATCCCGAATTCACTTCGGGATTGCTAACACCTTGACGCAGGCTTCAGCCTACGCCAAACGGGGATTTGTGTTTAATGATGGCACGACATTAAAATATGATACGAACTTAAATAAAATCAACTAATGGAAAATAGGATTTACTTTATCCCAATGCAGGTAGCCAATTTGACCATCAATCGGATTGAGCAGGAACTAGGAGATTCTTTTTATATTAAAAAAGAGGGAATTGATTATACCCTTTATCCAAGAGGTAAAGGTGATATTGATAAAGAAGTTTTAATTTATGAACATAAAGCGTATGTCGATATAAACTATGAAAATGAATTTAGGGTGTTTAAAAAAGATTGGCCAGTATTGACAATGGGTAGTGTTTTATTAGAATCATGGAATCATATATCTGAAGACTTAATGTTGAAGCAATTTGAACTAAATACTCAGCTAGGCATCATATTAGAGGTAGAAGGAGGGCCGTACTCATTCGAAAATTACGAGGAGGTGGTCATTTTTTTTTCTTTTTTAGCGGTCTTATCAAAATTATCAAATAGTCTATTATTCATAGACCCTCACGGCAATTTAAATAATAGTGAGTATTTTAAAAAAATAGGGAGAAAGACTTATACGCTAGAACTGTTTTTACAAGAGGTTAAAAAAGTTTTTGGATATGACTTTTCTCGGCTATTAGACTAGAAGATAACACATGTAATGATTCTCCAAATAAGGGTGACTTTTAATAGCTAAAACACAGAATCAGGACGATAAACAAACATAAAACAACACCATGCAGAAACCAAAATATCTTCTATGTCTAAGGGGAGTAAGGCTTTAAGCGTGGGAGATTTTAAGGATGAACTACCTCCGAGGTTACTGTTGATCCTTCATTTAGCGATTAAAATTATGAATGAAGAAGTTTTATTGAAGAAGATATATGAAACCTCAGGGAGCAGAGAAATAGGTTTCTTAGAGGGGTTTAATGATGAACTAAGCTGTGTAAAAATAGAAGTACTTATTCCTATATTATTTATGAAATTTCCAGACCTCTTCTCATTTGATTTTATGCTTGAAGGGATTAACTTGTATGAAGACTTGACCAAAGAAGAGTGGATAGATGCTTTTATAGTTGTCAGTAAGAGTAACTTCTATTGTAAACTTTATTTTTACTCTTTTTTTAAAAAATACTTAGGAATTGATGTACTGAAGATTTATGAAAGTCAATTGAGGGAATATTATGAAGACCTCAAAGAACTAAAGCAATTTTTAAAAAATAGATCTGGGTATTCAACTTTCGGTTTTATTGATCAGAAAAAATTAGAAAAACGAAAACTTGAACGAAGTCATTTATTTGATAAAGGAAAGACTATTAGAGAAATAATTTGTACTTAAAAATAGGTAGAATGGAAAGTCTTGTAGTCTGTAACGCATTAAAGAGTTTTCAAAAAAAGACATACATATCCTCGGCGTAGGCTTCGCCTTCCGCGTACGCCCCCGTTCAGCGCAGGCTTTGCCTGCTTCGGAGTGCAAGCGTATAACCCTCCTATGAATAGAAAAATAGATTCAATCCAAGATCTGATTGGCGCCAATCTGCATTATCCAAGCAGGTATTTCTGCGAATGTGCGGTAGTTTTCTTTTATCCTACTATTTTCACGGCAAAGAATGAAAATATCTACCTAGCATGAAAAAGAAATTCCTTCATTTAGCAGCCTTCTTCTTAATGGTTTCATTCCTAAGTTGTCAAAATAAACAGGAAAAACCAGCTAAAGAGACGCCTCCTATTTCATCTGACCAAGCACAACTGGTTTGGGGAGACGAATTCAATACAGATGGTTTGCCTAATCCTCAATTGTGGGATTATGACAGAGGTGACGGTTGTGGGAAACCTGCAGGCTGTGGCTGGGGAAATCAAGAACGCCAATATTACACCTATCAGGAATCCAAAAACGCCAGAATAGAAGGTGGTAAACTGATTATTGAAGCCCATCAGCAAAAAATTGGTCAGGCAGACTATTCTTCTGCTCGATTAGTTTCCAAACCCAATGGAGTGATAAAGTATGGTAGGGTAGAGGTACGCGCGAAACTTCCTACCGCCAAGGGTACATGGCCAGCTATTTGGCTACTTCCTGTAGACAATCAATTTGGCGGATGGCCTCGCTCTGGGGAGATTGATATTATGGAGCACGTTGGCTACAATCCGGATTCCATCTATGGTACGGTGCACACCGAAGCTTATAACCACATGCTGGGCACTCAGAAAGGCGGAGAAATCCAAGTCTCAAGCGCCGAAAGTGATTTTCATGTTTATGCCTTAGATTGGCAAGAAGATAAAATGGAATTCCTGGTTGATGATAAAACCTATTTCACTTACTTTAATGATGGTTCCGGCCCTGAAGCCTGGCCATTTGATCAAGATTTTTACCTCATTCTTAATATAGCAGTTGGAGGTAGCTGGGGTGGCGCTAAGGGCATTGATGAAGACATCTGGCCGCAGCGTATGGAGGTTGATTATGTTAGATATTATCAATAATGGTTGGTAACAAATATTCAAAATTGATTTAAATACTCGTAAACGAGATCCACTGGCAAACCCATAATATTGGCATAAGTGCCTTCAATATGGCTGATTTTGCAAAGACCTATCCACTCCTGGATACCATAGGAACCTGCTTTGTCAAAGGGTTGATACTGGCTAATATAAAAATCGATTTCCTGTTCTGACAAGGCTTGCATGCTCACCTTGGAAACACCCGAAAAGCTTATTTTTTTGCTTCTAGACAAGAGGCAAACACCCGTGATGACCTGGTGGGTTTGGCCTGACAATTCCCGGATGATCTTTTTAGCATCTTCTGCATCTACAGGTTTGCCATAAATTTTACCAGCTAGAATCACTACACTATCTGCGGTGAGTAATACTTCCTCATCGGTCTCTAATAAATGCTGAGCTGCATCGGCTTTTTGCTCAGCCAAGTATTGAGCAACCTCTTCTACAGGCATATCCTCTGGAAAAGACTCGTCAATAGGCTTCGTTCGGATGTCAAAGCTGAAGCCTGCCTGCTCTAGCAATTGTTTTCTTCTAGGAGATTGAGAACCCAATACGATTTTATGCTTTAAGGCTTTCATATTTCTTTTTTAGGCTGCAAATATAGAACAAGCTTAGAGGATTAACCGAATAGATTTCCATCGTTTGACTGTTCTGGCCAATTCATCTACCTATTTGTTCAATTCACCTTAATTGAAGGTGTAATGGCTTCCTAAGTCTACTAGTTTTGGTCCTGAAGAAATGATCTCTCGAACCAAAGTTCTGTCATTATGAAATTGAATTTTTTCTCCCTATTAGTATTATGCTTGGTGTTTTTCTCGGCAAGTTGTGAAAAAGACGAGGATATTATTCCGCAAGACTCTGAAGACCCCGTAGTTGAAGAAGGTATTGATACGCTGATGACCTCCACTGGCTTACAGTTTGTCAGAACACCAGATGAACATTTCCAGAATATTCCGGATTGGCCGTATGGCTACCAATATGTAGAAATTGATGGCCTGCGACAAGCTTACGCAGAGGACGGTCCAGCCAATGGACCAGTGGTGTTATTACTCCACGGACAACCAAGTTGGTCCTACCTGTACCGAAAAATGATGCCAGTCCTGGCTGATGCAGGTTACAGGGTGATTGCGATGGACCATATCGGTATGGGCCGCTCCGACAAGCCCATAGATATCAACTACTATAGTTATCTGGGACATGCTGATCGCTTAGAACAGTTTATTCAAACATTAGGATTAACGGATATAAATTTATTCGTACAGGACTGGGGTAGCCTAATTGGTCTGCGGGTAGCTGGACTTAATCCAGATTGGTTTGCCACGATAAGTGTAGGAAATGGAGATTTAATAGTAATTCCTGAAGGGGTTCAACCTTTTCCAGCGGTAGAGAATCCAAATGAAATTGAAGATATACCTTATCCATTTGCCGTATTTCCTGACCAACAGGTTCCCTTTTATGACGGTTGTGAATTGATCTCTGGAGGAGGGGGACAGCAGCAAGGGTTTGCGGACTGGATAAACTATGCCCTGAAAGACACTTCTTTTCATGCCTCTGAAGTAGTAGAAAGTATTACTTGGTTCCCCTTGTCCGAAGCAGAAGAAGCGGCATATGACGCTCCTTTCCCAAGCCGAGAGTACATGGCAGGTGTCCGTACATTTCCTTCATTGATCAATCAAATGCCAGGACTGAACGAAGATGCCTGGGCGGGTCTTACTTCATTTGAAAAGCCATTCTTCACCATTTGGGGAGGCAATGATGTAGGTATGTTAGGTAGCTGTGAAACACAGCAAAAACTGATTGCCGAGATTCCTGGTGCAGAAGGCCAACCGCATGACCGCCTTCCGGAGGCTGGTCATTTCTTACAAAATGATCAAGGGGAAGAGATTGCAGAACGCTTGGTTGAGTTCTATTCAAAAGAATCAGAGCCTAAGGTAGGTTTCGAAATACTGCAAATCCTTTCACCAAACGAAATTGTCACTTGGAAGAATGTTTCCGAGATGACAGTAGCGGAGTTTGATGCCATAGACTTACCTCAAGGATGGGCTAAGAACCAACCTCGAGAAACAGATCCGGATGGAGGTATCTTCACAAGATCGCCGGGAGAACTCATGGATGGCCCACTAATCAAAGCAGAACATTTTGGATATGAATGGGAACATGTAGCTACCATTACAGAGATAAATGTCCCTATCGATAACCAAGGTTTATTGAGCGCGAATACCATATCCAAATACCATGAAGTAAGCTTCAATGCTTGGAAGCTTATTAATATACTTGTTTCACCTGAAGGTGATCGATACATTAGAATTACTCGTGATGAAGGGCGTATGAGTGATATACCGGCCATTCCTTCAGGTTGGCAGCTAAGCAAGGAAGTTTTAACCGAAGAATTAAAGCTTCAACTTCCTAATCCAACAATCAATATTCGAGCGGATAATGAAGACTCTTTTCAAGGACCAATTGATTAATAAAAACCATGTGAGAGCGTAGCGGTTCCATCGGTGCAGAAAATTTTCTGCAAAATGCGAAGCTGCGGAAAATTTTTAAACAGATGAAAGTGATTTTTTCTTACCTCCTATCTTTTTCAATTCTCTTTGCATTTTTCGCGACTAGTTGTGAAAAAGACGATGATATAACGATTGAAGAGCCACCGGAAACAACAATAGATACCCTGTTAACTGCTGATGGAATTGAATTTGTTCGAACACCGGATTCCTATTTTGAGAACCTGCTGGACTGGCCTTATGCGTACCAATACGTAGAGATCGACGGCTTACGCCAGGCTTATGCGGAAGCGGGCCCGGCGGATGGAGAGGTGGTGTTATTGCTACACGGACAGCCTAGCTGGTCGTATCTATATCGCAAAATGATTCCTATACTAGCCGATGCAGGTTATCACGTGTATGCAATGGATCTCCTGGGCTTAGGAAGGTCTGATAAACCGGTAAACATTGAAGACTACAGTTACCTGGGCCATGCAGAACGTCTTGAACAATTTATTCAGGCAATCGGATTAGAAGAAATCAATCTATTTGCTCAAGACTGGGGTGCTATTATCGGGCTTAGGGTAGCAGGTTTAAATCCGGATTGGTTCGCAAGTATTGTTGTAGGAAATGGAACCCTACCTGTTGGCGAGGGAAGCCCGTTTTTCCCACAGGTAGAAAACCCTGATGAGCTGATTAGCATGGAGTATCCGTTTAGCTACTTTACTGATCAACAAACACCCTTTTACGATGAATGTACCCTTCTTACTGGAAGCGAAAGTGAGGAGTACGACATATTTATCGAGTGGCAAAACCATGCCATGAAGGACTCGAATTTCATAGCGTCCCGAATAGTAGAAAGTCACACCTGGTTTCCGGTTTCATCTGAGGAGGAAGCTGCATATGATGCTCCCCATCCCAGTCGCGAATACATGGCAGGTATTCGCGTTTTCCCATCGCTCATTAATGAGCTCAGCTCAGCTGGATTTAATCAGGATGCCTGGGCTGGCCTGGCCACATTTGATAAGCCCTTCCTTACCATTTGGGGTGGTAATGATTATGGATTTCTGTTGGGCTCGTGTGCGATGCAAGGGGAGTTGATCAATTCCATAGCAGGTGCCAATGGCCAAGCACACCACCGCTTTGCCGAAGCAGGTCATTTTTTACAAAGTGATCAAGGAGAAGAGATCGCTCAGCGGTTGATTGATTTTTACAATCAGGAAGATGTAACAATTGCCCCTGCAGGGTTTGAAATTCGGAAAGAAAATGAAGAAGGGGAGTTAATCATTTGGGAGGCTGTTGATATGACAATAGAGAAATTTGATGCATTGGTCCTCCCTTCTGGTTGGGAGAAAAACCAGCCACGTGAACTTGTCTTCAGTGAAGGAATGTTTAGCAGATCCCCAGGCGCAGAGGAGGATGGCCCATTAACGCAAGAAACCTTAGTTGGTTACGAATGGGTATACAATGCTAAGGTAATTGAGCAAGGTATCCCCATAGATAACCAGGGATTATTAATTGGAAATTATGTTGATAAGCACCATACCGTAACGTTCGATGCGGGTAGTATTGTTCGTTATTTGATTTCACCTGAAGGCGATCGTTACGTTTTGATTACTAGGCTCTTAAATCGAACTTCTGACTTTTTTACTGTACCCAATGGGTGGATATTGGAGGAAGAGTTAATTGAGGAAGAATGGGTACTTGAATTGCCTACTCCAACACTTAATATTCGCACTCAAAATCAGGATTCCTTTCAAGGCCCTATTTAACCTTAGCAAAGTAGTTTAAGGAATTTTCTTGAGATGTAATAGGTCGATCCACTGCTATTACAGACAGGATGGACCGCGGTATGAGCCAAGGTCTAACCTGACAGCGTATAGGCAAGCTGCAATTGTCATAGATGATTTGGAAAGTACCTGTAAGAAAATTATTTATCAACCTTTAAAATGTACTTATCATGAAATTGAATTTTTCTTCTACAATAATTTTTTCATTTCTCTTGGCACTTTTCGCCATAAGTTGTGAAAAAGACGATGATATAACGGTTGAAGATCCACCTGAGGTAACAATAGATACCTTGTTGACCGCTGATGGAATAGAATTCGTCCGGACTCCAGACTCTTATTTTAAAGATTTAGCAGATTGGCCTTATGGATACGAATATGTAGAAATAGACGGTTTGCGTCAAGCTTATGTTGACTTAGGACCTACCGATGGAGAGGTGGTCTTATTGCTCCATGGACAGCCTAGTTGGTCCTACTTATATCGTAAGATGATACCAGTGCTTGCCGATGCAGGTTATCGTGTGATTGCTATGGATCACCTAGGATTTGGTAGATCTGATAAACCTGTAGATATTTCTTCCTACAGCTACTTGGGGCATTATGATCGTATTGTACAGTTTATTGAGTTGCTCAATCTAAATGATATTAATCTATTTGCACAAGATTGGGGGTCGGTCATCGGGCTTCGGGTGGTTGGCATGAATCCAGATTGGTTTAAAAGCGTCGTATTAGGAAACGGGAATCTACCTTTCGTACAGGCAGGTACCATAATATATCCTCCAGTTGAAAATCCAAACGATATTATAGACGTTCCTAGTTTCTTTGATCAATATACTCCTCAACAAGAACCCTACTTCGATAATTGTGTCCGCCTTATCGACGAATTTGACTTTGCAGAGTGGATGATCTATGCAATGAAAGCACGTTCGTTTACAGCTTCTGAAGCAGCGGAAGGGTGGACATGGTTTGAGCTAACAGATGAGGAAAAAACGGCTTATGATGCCCCATTTCCAAGCCGAGAATATATGGCAGGAGCAAGAGTATTTCCGTCATTGCTAA
This sequence comes from Saprospiraceae bacterium, assembly GCA_042095835.1. GTDB lineage: Bacteria > Bacteroidota > Bacteroidia > Chitinophagales > Saprospiraceae > DATFKA01. The sequence goes on along the minus strand of JBELML010000061.1, from coordinate 25,442 downwards.
ATGAGACCGCTGGGGTTACCCAGGAGGCTTGGATGGGACTAGCCAGCTTTCAAAAACCTTTCTTAACTATTTTTGGGGCAAATGATCCTTTAGATTTAGGAGAGTGTGCGCTCAATCAATCCTTAATTAACAATATACCTGGAGCTTCAGGTAAACCACATTATCGTTATCCTGACGCTAGTCATTTTCTACAAAGTGATCAAGGAGAAGACATTGCCCAACGGATGATTAAGTTCTTTAATGGCGATTACTCAGGAGGTAATTTTGGGGGTACGCCTACGCCAGAAGACGTTTGTGAACGGGACCCCAATGATGATTCTAGACGCTATTGTGAGTTTTTATTGGTCTACCAAAACAATGGGGAGGTGTATGCTGAAGTATGGGGCACTCAAGGTCTTACTAATTGTCCACAAGATTGCCTTGACGCTGTCGATTTGGAAGCAGTAAAAGTAGAAAATGGAGCTGTTGAAATCAGTCTTAATGGTCCTCGTATTTGGATGCCCGATGGGCAAGGCGAACTTCCTCCATCAGACCCTAGATATTTTGGAACGTTAGAGGTAAGATTGCTGGCAACAGTCCCCATTGATCCAAGTAATCCGCAATCCTCAGGAATCGGATTAGGTGATCCGTATGAGGAGAACCTCGTCAATCGCAATACGGTCTATGAATACCCAGCTGGATCAGAAGTGTATGAGTTGACTTCACCTGATAGTAGCATCTACACTATGCAATCGTTTTCCCTGATTGTTGACCTTGATTTAACCGCTGATGATTTACCAAACTTAGGCTCTATACTTCAATTGCCGAATGGATGGACCTACCAGGCCAGAACCCTAAGTGAGGAACTAGTGCTTACGGCTGATGGTGAAGCATTTGTTGTCACGGATGAATTAGGGAATACTTATCAGAGAAGGACATTCTGAGATGCTTAACTAATCTTCTTTGTACGGAGGCTAATCTATCCTATTGGCCTGCTTAACACTTGAATTTTAAAAACTTAATAGTATCATGATAATAAACTCACAAAGTAGAAAGGTTGCCACTTTCATAATATGTTTACTCTTTCTGTCTCTATCCATTTACTTACCAGCTCAACAACCTGGTTACAGAGCTGGTTTATATCCGACCATTTGGCCTACGGAGCAAGGCAATCCTAACCGTACCAAATCAATAGTTAATGCTGGTTTAGCTCGAGATTTTAGTGTTGATCAGGTAAAACTGGAAAGTATAGAAATGCCTTTCCCAACCTTTATTTTTACTCGGGACACCAATGAAGTTTTTGTTTTTGGAGGGATGCCTGATTACCTGGATTTATATGTAAATGCCATAGCTACTGGGAATCCTGGGTTTCCAGATTTTACATATTATGGCCAATTTTCTCCATACCTCATGAAAATAAATCCAAGCACAATGGATACACTATCCATAGACTTATCGGGTGGTCCAGGGTTAACCTATCTTGGGGGCGCTCTTATTCATGAAGATGGGTTAGTTTATGCGATCGCTAATGGAAGGATCTTTAAAATTGACCCTTCTGATATGACAATTTTAGCAAGCTTGGACCTGCCGGCAGATGACATGTCTATCGTAAATGGTATGTCGGTTTTGGCCAGCGGAAAACTGATTGCCAAATCCACTGTTTTTGGCCAGGGCAACCAACCCGGTTTATTCTTCATAATTGACACGGAGATCATGCAAATCATTAATGAAGTGCCGGGCATAACAAGCTCAGCCCGCTTAACCATTTTCCCAGATTCCACAGGCCAGGAATACCTCTATCACTTGAACCGTAATAATACCTATCGAATGCAGATAATGGAAGATACTTTGCTTTTGGATAGTACCTGGTTAGCAGTGTATGCACCTTACGGTAGCACGGAAAATGAAGAACCAACTTCTCCCGTGATTTCGAATGGGGTGGCGCATTACACGACCAATACCAGTTTGTCTTCTTCCAGGGCCATGAAGATTTTTTGGCAAGATCTTAATTCGAGGTATGAACTGGATAATGATACATTGCCTGGAAGTTTCATGTTTGCAGATACCCTAACACGTGGATGGAACTTTAATGGACTCTCTATCGACGATGTCGGAACGGGCTATATTATCGGGACTGATCAGCTCAATGGCATCATTGCTGCTCTTAGGATAGATAAAAATGACCAACTCCAGTATGTATGGGAAAAACAATACAAATTAAGCGCTAGTGTTACGATTGTATCTGACCGGGGTATGATGTATATCAATCATTTCGATCAGGAAGAAGGGTTTGATTACATCGTGGTGCTGGATGTATTAACTGGAAATGAGTTGGGGCGAATCAAAACCCCTGGACGGACACCTTCAATTGCTCCCATAGTTCCTAACGCGAATGGTGACGTATATTATTGTAGTAGTGAGGCCGGTAGTTCATTAGGTTTTTTCCATCGGATCTCCATGACTTCTGTAATAACAAGTACATCAAATACTCCAATGTCTTCAGAGGGATATAAGCTCTACCAAAACTATCCCAATCCCTTTAATTCCCAAACCACGATTGGTTTTGAATTGCCTAGAGCAGGCAAAGTGAAACTGACCGTGTATAATTCTCTGGGCGAACAAGTAGCTATTTTAATGAATGAACATCGACCGACTGGCATTCAAGAAGTGAATTTTGATGCGTCAAGCTTTGGTAGAGGACTCTACTATTATCAACTTGAGGCTGCTAATTTTCAGGCAGGTAAAAAAATGATAATAGCACGCTAAGGAGTTTCTTAAACAACTTCAGAATAAATTCTAAAGTATTATGACTTTAAAGCAAATGAAATTAGTTTTTGGTATACTCCTTTTTACATCTAAATTGGTTTTCGCTCAAAACCTTAGCATCAATCAATTTAAGGTATTACAGGGCGGTACTGCATCAAAGTCAACTATAATAGCATTGGTGGATCAAGAGACCTTGAATAATCCCTCACTGGTGTTTAATCAAAATCAATTAACCACTCACAACACCTCTGCTTATCTATTTATCAATACGATATCAATGGAAACGCTTTACACTGAGTTAAACCATCTGACTAGGTCAAATGCCATTGGCTTTAATAAGGATGCACTCCAATTAATAATCATAGGAACATCAAAGGAGTTGAAAAGGTATCAATCACTAGACTTGAATTATTTTAACACGCACTACTTTTGTTCATTGGATAACAGTAAGGCAAATAAGCCATTTATCACAGTAAAAAAGTCAGCCTGGAATTGTGAAGTATATCTTGAAAGTATTAAGGGGAAACACTTATGGGTAACTGATAAGGCGAGAGTCAAAACCCCTTACGATAGCCTTCTAAAGCACGAAGAAGGCAGGTTGACTTTAGGATATAGACCTGTAATTAATATTGGTTTAAAAAATAACAACTTAGGTAATTACTTTACAAATGGTCTAAGTTTAGATTATTCGATAGGAAAAAATATCCAACTCTATACTACAGGAAGTTTCACAGTTCGTCGATTAAGTATAGAAGATCAAATCCAGGATCAGATATTTAGTCAAATCAATATAAGAGATATATTATTTGGAGCTGTCACAGAACAAGAAGTAACTCTAAGTATACCTTTAAGAGGTAAATTCTATGCATCAGGAAGTCTTGGGATAAGATACCTGTTTACACCCGATAAAGATTTTACAATATATGCATCTACTGAACTGAGTCCCAAGAGTTCAACAAAATTTTCGGGACAGCTAGATACAACTTTTAATTTAGTAATAGCAGATGCATTTGGAGGGCCATTGTCTAATGATTTAAGCTCAGATGATGTAGATGTCGAGGCTATTGGGATTGAATTAGAAGAAGCCATAAATATTAATTCTGGCCTCGGTGTTGGTTTCCAATATAAGTTAGGAGGACATTGGAGGTTCGACCTTTCGCTTAACTACTCCACTAGTATTATAAGTGTTCGATCGTTAGCCCTTTTTAATAACAATGCTTTAAATATAGCCTTTGGCTTAAATTACCGATTCAAAGAAAAAAAAGAATATGCAAAAGTTCATTTCTATTGAGCATCAGAAATGAAGAAATCGGATTTCAAAAAATCGCACAGGTTATGATACTACACTTCAAAATACAAACAAGATGAAACTAAAATATTTTATACTGCTATTTACTCTGGGCATTTTTGGAAACCCATTGTTTGCTCAAATGTCATCACCAGATTTTAATGCCGTAGAAGCAGCAGGACTGATAAAATATGATTCAGATAAAGTAATCAGAAAATTGAAAATTCAAGAAGACTCCATTAAAACAGAGCTTTCTGAATACATCCAAGCCTACAATCAGGAAATGGATAATCTCTTATTAATACACGGCAATACTTTTGTAGAGTTGGAAAATGAGTTTGATAGAAACGTAAAAATTGCTTTTCAAAATAGAGACCGAAGCCAGATGGACGGTGTAAAAGCCAAGATTAAGCAAATCATACCACCAGTCAGATATGAAGTGAACGAATTTGAGAAAGCCTTGAATGAAAGTCTTGCCCAAATCTTGACAGAGAAGGAAAACAAAAAGTGGCTGAGATACCAGAAAAGTAGAAACCCAAGTAATGGAAATTTTTAGGCGCCTATTATTCATCATCTATTGAAATCCAAAGTTAGTGATTATGAACTTCCGAACTGGAACATACAATAATTTTAAGGCGAGAGGAGTATTGGTAATCCTACTCGGTATTTTTTCACATTCTAATGCCCAAGTAGTATTCCATTCAATAGACGAACTTTTTGCTTATGCTGATGACAATTCAATCATTTTGAAAAGTGCTACCGCAAACGAACAATTGTCTTTGACAAAGGTGAAGGAAAAAAAATTAGATTTATTGCCTGATATAAGTGCTACATTGGGATACAATGATAATATTACACTTCAGCCTAATTTAATACCAGCTCAAATTTTCAACCCAACAGCCCCGGAAGGGGAGTTTTCAGAAGTCGTATTTGGCACTAAATATCAATATAATGGAGGCATACAGGTCCAATGGGATGTACTAAATTTCCAGAGAAGGTTTGCCGTTGAAGTTTCTAAATTAGAGCTTTCTAAAGCCAAGGCCAACACAGAGATAAATCGCTTTAACCTTTATAATCAACTGGCTTCTACTTATTATTCCATACTGCTTACTCAAGAAAGCATAAAGGTCTATGAAGAAAATGTAGCCGTTTCAGATACTATTCTTATAAATGCTCTAAATCAATTCCAGAAAGGCATAATTAGCGAACCAGCGTACAATCAGGCTCTAATTAATAGTAGGCAAACAACAAGTCAATTAAAAATGAGTCAAAATAGCTTGAAGCAATATTATGTCCAGCTTCAAAGCCAGTTGCATACGCAAGACCCTATCAAAGTAGATGACAGCTTTGAACAATTTGGTTTACAGAGTGCCACAAATTTAAAAGCTCATCCACAATTGCTCTTGCAAAAAGCCAACTTATTAAGTTCAGAGGCACAATTGAAACAAACAAAAGCGCTTAGGCTTCCAACCTTAAGTTTAGTATATCAAAACAGCAGAACTTGGGCTACTGATGATTTCCTTGGCTTTTCAAATGCTAACGAACTACCACAACAAATTTTTGGTGCGACTTTAAGTATGAATCTTTTTGACCTTTCGGATAAAAGAAAAATACAGCAATCTAAAATCAACATACAGCTTCAAAAATTGGAATTAGAAAGTTTCGAGTTAGAAATTCAGAAAGAAGATGAGTTGTTACAATTGCAATTAGCACAAGGACTAGCTCAGCTTAGTGATAATGAGCAAATTTTATTGCTGCAGAAAAAGAATGACCAACATTCCGAGAATTTATATCAAAGCGGATTAATAAGTTTGGATAATCGCCTAGATAAGTACAAAGAACTACTCAATGCACAAAACAATTATTTAAGTAGCCTGGCTTCTTTGACGCTTTCAAAATATAAAAAGCACATTCGTCAGATTGATTTTAATTCAAAGTAAAATGAACATACATTATACCTACCTACTAGCTTTTCTTTTACTCACCAGTTGTGAGGAAAAAGAATCGACTGCGCCCATTAAGAAAAATGTTCAAGAAGTCGTTTTTGCCAGCGGAACAATGGAAATGGCAGACGAGTATATAGTCTCCGCTCTTGCAGATGGCCTTATTCTATCACTAGAAATTAAGGAAGGGGATAGGATAAAACAAAATCAAGTGATTGCTACTTTGGATAACGAAGTTCAAAGTAATCAAGTTGAAGATGCACGAATCCTCCTCCATGATTCTCGAGTAAATGCTTCGCCACAGTCCTCACAACTTCAAAATTTGCAATCACAAATTAATCAAGCCAAAGAGCAATTGGCGTTTGATAAAAACAACTATCTCGTTTACAAAGAATTGTGGGGCAAAAAATCCGTTTCTAAGTTGGATTTCGAAAAAATGAAATTACAATATGAGGCTTCTCAAAATAATTTGTTGGGGCTAGAAGAAAATTATAATGACTTACAAAAGTCTTTAACCTTAGCGGTACAGAGAAATCAAGTACAACTCAATACACAAAAAGCGCTTTTGAATGATTATCTATTGAAATCAAACACTTCTGGGCAGGTATTGAATGTTTATAAAAAACCCGGTGAACTGGTGCGAAAAGGTGAAGCTCTAGCGAAAATTGGACAAGGTGATTTTATTGTAAAACTCTTTGTATCTGAAGAAGATATTACTAAAATTCAATTAAACCAAATCGTCATGGTGAGTATAAATACCTACCTCGATAAGACGTTTAAAGCACAAGTGTCAAAAATTTACCCCAGCTTTAATGAAGCTGAACAGTCTTATACCATCGAAGCCAAGTTTGAGGAATTACCAGAGCAATTATTTTCAGGTACCCAATTACAAGCCAATATTCAAACTGGTAAAAAAAATGATGTTTTATTGATACCTACCGCTTACTTGAAAAACAATAAAGTCCAACTTGAAAATGGTGAGGTGGTAGATGTTGAGCTTGGATTTAGTGATAGTAAATGGACAGAAATAAAGTCTGGCATTTCTGAAAATGATGTAATTCTTAAGTAATGACCACAAATCAAAAAATAGTCAAAGTTTTTCTAACTGCTCGGGTTAAACAACTGGTAGCAGCAGTACTTAGTGTAATGTTTGGCATCTCTATGTATGTGTTTATGAACAGTTTTATGGACGGTGTCAACACCTTTCAAACTGACATTACATTTTCTGCTATGTCACATATTAAAATTTACAATGAACTCAAAGGTGATCCAAGACAAATTGTTACGAGCAATAAAGCGGATGAATTAGTCTTAGTAAGCAATGCAAAAAATATAAGATACACAGAAGGAATTAAAAACATTGACGAAATTAAAGAAAGGTTAAAAGATATAAGTCAGCTTACTGGCATTGCGGCTCAACTCAATCAAAATGTATTCATTAGGAATGGTGTTTCAAAGGTAAGTGCTAATCTATCTGGTATAGAGACTCAAGAAGAAAATAAAATTTTTGGAACTACAGAAAATATAGTTCAAGGCAACTTGTATGAGTTAGATAAACGCAATGATGGTGTTATTCTTGGTACTGGATTAGCGGAAATAATTGGGGTAAATCTGAATGATAATATAACGATACAAACTTCGGATGGCGTTTCAAAAGTTTTTAAAGTCGTAGGAACAATAGAAACAGGAGCCGCTAGTTTAGACAGGTCACGTGCTTTGGTTAATATAGATGTTGCTCGTCAGCTTTTAAACAAAAACAAAAGTTATGCAACCGAACTGATGATTGATGTAGATGAATATAAAAATGCAACTGACATCGCCCAAAATATTCAGCCTCTTACTCCATACAAAGTAGAGCCCTGGCAGGAGGGCAATGCCCAAATGGACTCGGGAGAACTGCTTCGCAATATTATTGCATTAGCCACTTCCCTGACTATTCTTATTGTTGCAGGGTTTGGTATTTATAATATTATGACGATGACCGTAAACGAGAAAATCAAGGAAATTGCCATCCTAAATGCAATGGGTTTTAACAGCAAAGATATCATAGAAATTTTTCTTTTACAGTCGATTTTCATTGGCTTCTTGGGAGGTGTAGCCGGTTTGATTTTTGGAAATATTATTTCAAGAATTATTGATAATACGCCCTTCCAACTAGGGCTTTTAGACTCACTACCAATGAATTATAATCCTAAAGATTATGCTTTGGCATTTTTATTTGGACTTATCATAACTTTTATTGCAGGCTACTTACCTGCTTTAAGAGCCTCAAAATTAGACCCAGTAGATACTTTAAGAGGTTAAACACAAAATTATGAAAGCATTACAAGTTCACAACACAAATAAATATTTTTATACCCCAACAGAATTTCACGTTTTAAAGGACATTTCTTTTGAAGTCAATAAGGGTGAGTTTGTTGCTATTATGGGCAAATCAGGTTCGGGTAAATCTACTTTATTATATGTACTTTCAACGATGGACACCAATTACAATGGTAATATAGTTATAGACGGAACACAAATTACGGGTCAAAGCAAAAAGAATTTAGCCCGTTTTCGAAATGAGCATATAGGCTTTGTTTTTCAGTTTCATTATCTTTTGACAGATTTTACGGTATTGGATAACATTATGCTACCCGCACTTAAATTAAATAAGAAAAATAAAAAAGAAATCGAAAATGAGGCTATGGAGCTAATTGAGTTGCTTGACATAAAAGGACAAGAACATAAAAAAGCTTCAAAAATATCTGGTGGTCAGCAACAACGTGTGGCGATTGCAAGAGCATTAATAAATTCCCCAGCTATAGTAATGGGAGATGAACCTACGGGGAATTTGGATAGTAAAAATGCCCAAAATATTTTTCAACTTTTTAGAAAATTCTCAAAAGAGCGAGGGCAAACTATTATAGCTGTTACCCATGATGATGATTTTGCTTCTAATTGTGATAGAATAATAGAACTAGCTGATGGTAAAATAGTATGAAATTAGTGCTATAAGATACTTGAGAGAAGATACGGAAAACGAATAACTTGCGCTAAAAACTTAGTGCAATGAGTGGCTACAAGGTCAATAAAAAGGTAGAAAAGCTAATAAAAAGGGCTCACTCAAAAGTCAAGCCGTACCATTAGCTCTTTTAAGAATAATCAATTCAATGGTACGGATTTTAAAGAACCAAGGCTTCATTAAAATTAACTTTGGGTAGTCAAGCTATAACTATACAGATAGATCAAAAGTTGCTGTTAAATACGGTAAGGAGTAATTTATTTTCTACTAAATTTTTACAAAAAAAATAAGCATTACTCCTGCAAGAAGGATAAACTTTAAGACCTGACTCACTATGTGAAATAGCTTATTGCTTCTTGCTCCTATCAATAATAAGGAATTGAATAAAAATGGTAGGAGTATAGAAAAAATACTATAATAGAAAACTAAATTATTGAAGTACTCGCTAAATACCTTGAGTTGGTAGAAAAGCAAAGAGATTAAAAGAAAAGATAGCCCCAAAGCAATGCCTTTTGCTGTAGCAACACCCCAAACGATAGGGGCGGTGGCACACCCATCTGCAAGATCACCTTCGATATCCTCGATATCTTTTACAATTTCCCTAATCAGAGTACCTAAAAAGGCAAAAGCCATGTACCACAGGAGTAGGAAAGAAAACTTATAGTAAATAGCCGGCCGTTGTATACTTAGCTGTTCAAGTGGAGCGGACTCTGCAATAAAAATAATACCGGCTACTCCAGCACAAAATAATGCCACAACGATATTCCCTATTAAAGGCTTTTTTTTGAAAGAGTAGCTATACCAAAATAGCAATAATTGAGCAGCTGGATATAAAAACAACCATTGCTGCTTATGCAGAGAAAGAGCCAAAATAATAGCTAGAAGAAAGCCTAAAATGGTGAAAAAAAGATAAAGCCAAGTCACATTGCGCTCAGCTATGCTGCTGGCAATTAAGTTTTTATCAGGCTTATTAATCGCGTCACTCTTTTGATCTAAAAGGTCGTTAATGATGTAGCCATTGGCGGTCAGTAGTATCGTTATAAGTACCAATAAGCTGAAGTGGTAGATGCCTAAACTCGGTTGCTCACAGATGATTTGAAGACTTGGAATAAGCAGCTGGAAGTAAATCAGATATTGAGTCAGACCTACAATCAATAGATTAGGAAAACGGATCAGTTTCAAATAAGCTATCATCTACTCGGGGGCTTGCCAATTGGATTTAACCCTTAATACTTTTTCAATCACATCTCTAGCGCATCCGTCGCCTCCATTAGCAGTAGATACGTAGTTGGCGAATTCAAGAATTTCAGGAGCAGCATCTTTAGGGCAGGCAGCAATACCTACTCTTCGCATTACGGGATAATCCGGAAGATCATCTCCCATGTACAGTATTTCATCAGCTTTTAAATCATAGGCATAAAGATATTCCTCAAAAGCCTCCATCTTTTCAGATTGTCCCAAGTAGATGTCTTTCACACCCAGATTCTCCAATCTGATTTTGACGCCTTCTGATTTTCCACCTGTAATAATACATACCCGATAGCCTTTTTGAATAGCTAATTTAATGGCGTAGCCGTCTCTTATACTCATCGATCGGAGTAGCTTACCATCTTCTAGGACCAAAACAGTAGAATTGGTTAGTACCCCATCTACATCAAAAATGAAGGTCTTAATCTTTCGGAATTGCTCAAATAGATTCATCTGCTGGTCCTAAGTTTTATCCCTGGTAGGCAAGGATGGATAAGTAATGTAGAGGTGTTTGTTGTTGAATTTTTATAAAAATATTGTACTCATTTAGGGTTTCCGCACTATTTTATTTTTAAAATTTAAATTAGATCCTAAAAATTTGAAATCATGGCAAGAAAAGTACGCTCGCCATGATTTTAGATTTCCTCCAAAAGATTTTCCCCTACACGCGAGGGAGAAAGGGGAGGGGAGTCCATTCTCTATTTTTTTAGCTTAAAGCGGCAACGGCTTTGCTAATTCTAGCAATGGCATCTTTTAACTGCTCCTCAGATGCAGCATAAGATAAGCGGAAGCAGTTGGGCGCACCAAAAGCGCTACCAGTAACCACTGCCACATATACCGTATTTAAAAGGTACTCGCAGAAATCATCTGCATTGGCAATCACACCACCTTCGTATTTTTTCCCGAAAATAGCACTGATATCTGGGAAGATATAAAAGGCCCCCTTTGGTTCATTTACCTTTACTCCTGGAATGGCTCCAAGTAGATCAATGACCATATCTCTTCTTTTCAAAAAAGCCTCCCGCATTTGGTGGGTTGGTGTCATATCCGAAAGTAGGGCATGAGCACCAGCTACCTGCCCGAAAGCAGTTGCACCAGAAGTAACCTGACCTTGGATTTTCGCACAGGCTTTGGCAATCCATAGCGGAGCGGCGATATAACCTAGACGCCAACCGGTCATAGCAAATCCTTTAGAAAAACCATTCACCGTGATCACGCGATCTGCCACCTCGGGAAAAGATCCCATACTCACATGCTTGTCGGTGAAGTTGATATATTCATAAATTTCATCAGCAACAATATGGATATTGTCATGCTTAGCTACTACAGCAGCTAAGCTTTTAAGCTCCTTCTCTGTATAAACTGATCCTGTAGGATTGCATGGAGAAGAAAACAATACCGCCTTGGTACGATCTGTAATTGCTGCAGCTAGCTGATCAGCCGTCACTTTATAATCATCTTCAATATCAGCAGCCAAAATCACGGGTTTACCCTCAGCCAATTTTACGATTTCCGAGTAGGAAACCCAGTAAGGGGCTAATATGATGACTTCATCGCCAGGATTCAGTAAGGCAAGGAAAATATTAGCGATAGACTGTTTGGCACCATTAGAAACCACCACTTGATTTGGGGTCACTTCGATACCATTATCTCTTTTAAGTTTTGTACAAATGGCTTCTCTGAGAACAGGCAAACCCGGTACGGGTGTATATTTTGTAAAACCATCATCTAAGGCTTTTTTTGCCGCTTCTTTAATGTGGTTTGGTGTATCGAAATCAGGTTCTCCGATACTTAAACTGATAACATCGTGACCTTGGGCACGAACATCTCTGGCTAATTGTGCCATGCGCAGTGTAGCCGATTCGGCCATGCGACTCATTCTTTCTGATAATTGCATAGTAGCTGTGGTCATGGATTAATTTGTTTGTTCTGTTTTATGGCCGTAAAAATATACTTTTCTATTTATGAGACCTACTTTTATATCTGAGAGTTTCTGATTTCTTGAGAAGAATGGCACCGTTTGTGCTAGTAAAAACCCAGGATAGTACTATTTTTGCGACGACAAATACCTCAACAGTGAATAAGAAACAAAAAAGAATCATTCGATTTGCGGGTGCGTATGCTTTAGTGATACTAGGATTCTACCTGTTTTACTATTCTGGCTTTTATGATAAATTTATCAATCCGGCCTTCCTGAATTTTCAAGCTTGGGTTAGCTATAACTTGCTCAATGTCTTTGAAAGTCCACTTGCTTTAAGAGGAACTATCGTATCTTCTCCTAAATTTTCTTATACCCTTATTCGAGGCTGCGACGGCTTGGAAGGGATGATTATTTTCTTGGCAGCTATCTTGGTCTTTCCAGTAGCTTTTAAATACAAATGGAGAGGATTACTCGTGGGGACCTTGGCCCTTTTTTTTATAAATCATCTAAGGATTATATTATTATTTTATGTAGGGGTTAAGCAACCTGATTATTTTGAGTTTGCTCACCATAATGTTGGATTTATTTTATACTCTTTATCAAGCATCCTTATTTTGTTATTATGGGTAGAATGGATAAGAAGAAAGCAGCTGGTAAAGGCATGAGCCCAATTTTGCGTATTGCGCTTTATTTATTGGGTATCGCCATCCTTTATTTTGGCATCCTTGGTTTGACCTATTTGCCAGGGACGGTTAGGCCACTAGATTTTGCCGTTAGAGAAGCTACGCAAACGGTCTTAGAAAACGCTTTTCCTAATTATGACATAGCCACCGTAGCTGCAAACCCCAGAGTAGAAAAGGATAATCTGCTCACAATTGCCTTTTTGAAAAATGAAGAGATCAAAGCTTATATTGCTCAGAATCAACTTCAAAACCAGCAGGCTATTCAATTACCCTTCAATAAAATGCAGGTGCGGATTCGGGAGTTATTCGCTATGCCCGTCATCTTGCTCGTCCTACTGTTTTTGTTTAGTCCTATCCAATGGATTAGGAAAACGCTCCTTATTGTAGGTTCCTCCTTTTTATTGATTTTTCTGATCACGCTCAAGTTGAGAGGTATATTACTGTACGAAATCACCAATACTTACGCGCCACAAAACCTAGATGGCCCCATTCGGATGGTGCCCTACCTCAGTGCTCCGGGCCTTGTCTTTGCTGTGGTATTTTTACTTTGGTTAATTGGGTTTTTATGGCTAGGTGATCGTAAGAAAATAGAAACTTGGTGGTCATAATATACTTGATTAAATGAGCTTTCCTTTCTGTATTCCCTAGGGTTTTATTACTTTTCCAGGAAACGCGCTTTATGTCATTTTACAGAATCCTATATGTAGGTTTGCTGGCTCTTCTGCTTCAACATTGCCAAAAAGATCAGGCTAATGATAAGCAAGTTCAAGTAAGCATCGAGGAAGGGACCAATTTTGCGGTACAGGTATCTCCTAATAGCGATCGAATTGTTTTTGATGTTTTAGGAAGGCTTTGGATGCAAGATATAAACGCCTCTAAACCAGCTCAAGCTATTACTGATCCTTATGGAAATGCTAGGCAACCATCTTGGTCGCCAGACGGGCGACGCATTGCTTTTCAAGCATATTGGGATGGCGTTTGGAATATCTACACCATAGAGGTCGCCTCCAAAGCCATTCAGCAAATAACGGATGGGCCTTATGATGATCGCTCCCCAACTTGGTCGCCAGACGGAGAGCAGCTATTATTTGCTTCTGACCGCTCAGGCAACTACGATGTATGGCAGTATAGTTTCTCTCAAGAGGAATTGAAAAATCTCAGCGATCGTCCCTTTGATCAATTCGATCCTGCCTGGCATCCAGATGGCTCCTATAGCTATATTGATAATACTCCAGATCAAGCTGGAATCGTCCACCAAGACGAATTGATTTATCGTACCGAGGACCAGCTAGGCGCTTTGAGTTGGAGTCCAAATGGCAGTTTACTATCCTTTCAAAAGGATCAACAGTTGGTCTTTTTAGCTGCCGATGGAAATGAAGTTGTGGATGGGAACACTGCTCAGCAAGACTTATTCCCATTTCCCGTTTCTTGGCTAGATGACAATACTTATTTCTATACTGCGAATGGAAAAATATTAAGTAATCAGGGTGGTTCAGCTATACAAGAAGTTCCATTCCAACTCCAGATACCGCTCAATAGACCAGCCTATTCTACTAAAAAAAGAGATTTTCAAGCATCAACGCAACTCCCTATTAAGGGATTGTTTATGCCAAAGCTTTCTCCTGATGCTCAGCAAGTTGCGCTAGTTATGCTCAAGGATTTATGGATCGTCAATTCAGTAGGTGAAACCCAGCAGATCACCAACGATCCCTACGTAGAAATGGCCCCAGCTTGGTCATCTGATCAAAAGCAATTGGCATTTCTGAGTGATAAGAGTGGCGCCTTTAGTGTCTACCTCTATAATCTTGAAACCAAGCAAACCGAAATGCTGACCGACTTAGATGGTTCCATTGGTGGATTAGCCTGGTCGCCAGATGGGCAGCGAATTGCTTTTTCGCTTAGCTATGGACCACGAGGAGGGCGCATTGGCTATATCCAGGTTGAAGACGGCAGTATTAAGCTAGTTGGTGGATTTATCAGTAGTAGTGTGGGGCAGCCCACTTGGTCGCCAGATGGTAGTCAAATAGCGATTAGTACTCTACAACCTTTTTCCAAGAAGTACCGCGAGGGAGTGAATCGCGTGATTTATACGAATATCGATTCTGGAGAAAGAACCAGTTTGAGGGGCTTGTCTCATTTCTCAGTAGGTGTCCGTGGGTACAATGGCCCAGAATGGTCTCCTGATGGAAAATATCTTGCCGCCATTTCAGCAAGTAAACTTTGGATGATTCCAGTTGATCAATTTGGTCAAAAAACAGCTGATCCCATATTATTGACCGATCATCTAGCGGATGCTCCTTCCTGGAGTGGGGATAGTAAAGAGATTTTATACATTGCTACTGATCGCTTGCAGAAAATCAACGTAGAGACCAAAGAAATCACTGCCTTTCCAATAGACTTGACTCGAGATCGAATAGCTCCTGAAAATACCAAACTCCTCCAAGCAGGATATTTCATTGATGGTATATCGGGCCGGTTACAAAAAGATGTAGATATCCTGATTGCCAATAATCGAATCCTTGACATATTGCCTAGAGACCCCAAGAATCTGGAAAGAGCGGATGAAGTCATAGACGCTACAAAACAATATATCGTTCCAGGGCTAATAAATGCGCACTCCCACCAAGGCAGTTGGGAAGGCGAAAAGCTAGGCCGTACCTGGCTGGCATGGGGTATAACAACTACCAGAGATCCGGCTTCAGATCCTTATGATGCCTTGAATAGGAGGGAGGCTATCCAGGCTGGCAGGGCCTTGGGGGCAAGGATATTTTATACAGGTTCTCCTTTTGATGGTAGCCGGATTTATTATGGAGGTGCTACGGCCTTACAAGATTCTGGTCAAATCACTTTAGAATTGGGAAGAGCAGAACAGCTCGATTTTGACCTCATCAAGACCTACGTACGGCTACCCGATCAACAGCAACGTCAAATTGTTGAAAAAGCGCATGAAATAGGCATTCCTGTCAGTTCTCACGAACTCTATCCAGCAACGGGTTTTGGTATTGATGGCATGGAGCACATCCTGGGGACGAGCAGGCGCGGGTACTCTCCCAAAATGAGTGCGCAGTACAAGGCTTACCAAGATGTGATCGCCTTAATTGCCAACAGTAAAATGAGCTTTACGCCTACCACGGGCATTTATGTAGCCTACGAATATTTACTCGCTCAAGATACTACGCTATTAGATGATCCCCGAGTTGAGGCATTGATGCCTGATTTTTATCTCTCCACCGCTAAGCAAATGACTCAACAAAAACAGGTACTAGTAGATAGACGGCAAGATTATCTAGGCGCTTTAAAAATGGTAAAAGACATTCAGGATAATGGAGGACAGGTAGTTGCCGGAACAGATAGTCCGATTATCCCTTATGGCTTCAGTTTTCATGTAGAGTTGCTGAGTTACCAGGAGGCAGGTTTATCGCCTTTTGAAGTCTTACAAACCGCTACCATCAACGCCGCTAAAGCCTTAAATGCCGATCAGGATTTAGGTAGTCTTGAAGTGGGTAAACTTGCAGATTTGCTCATTTTAAATAAAAACCCACTGGAGGATATTCAGCACTTGAAAGCTATGGATCATGTCATGATTAATGGCGAGCTGCACGATTTGACCACCTTATTAAAAAGACCATAATGCCTCTAGGAAAAGCGCCATTAGAACTCAGTGAGGATTTCAAGGCTGCCCTTGACTTGATCGAACGTGAAGATAGAAATCTCTTTATAACAGGTAGAGCTGGCACCGGAAAATCAACCCTACTGCAACTTTTTAGAAATACTACCCGAAAAAAGACCGTAGTCTTGGCACCAACAGGTATTGCCGCCTTGAATGTAAAAGGTCAAACCATTCATTCCTTCTTTGGTTTCCCTCCGCGACCACTAGATCGCAGTGAAATCAAAAAACGCAGAAAGCGGTCGCTCTATAAAAAACTAGACCTCCTTATTATAGATGAGATATCGATGGTCCGGGCAGACCTATTGGATAACATTGACTACTTCTTGAGAATCAATCGTGAGAATCCTTATCCTTTTGGTGGCGTACAAGTGGTGTTTTTTGGTGATTTATTTCAACTCCCTCCGGTAGTATCTTCGAATGCGGAGGCAATGAAATTTCAATTGACCTACGATTCTCCTTACTTCTTTTCGAGTAGAGTCATTCAGGAAGATTTGGAAATGGAAATGTTAGAACTCAGGAAAGTATACCGACAAGATAGCAGGCATTTTTTGCGGCTATTGGAAGCAGTGCGATTAAATCGGGTAGACTATGAAGATTTGGATGAACTCAACGAACGCTTTTTACCCAATTTTGTAGCAGAAGATTATTATATAACGCTAACAGCACGAAATGCTACAGCCAATAATATTAACTTCCGTGAGCTCAAACGCTTGGATACCACGGAGCAAACCTACCTTGCAACAGTAAAAGGCGCTTTTAAAGAAACCCTTTATCCGACCGAAGCGGCCTTGAAATTGAAAATTGGAGCACAAGTCATGTTTATTAAAAATGATCCCGAAAAGCAATTCGTAAACGGTACCATCGGAAAAGTAAAAACCCTAAAAAGCGATTTTATAGAAGTTGAAGTAGAAGAAAAGAGCGGGTTCAAAAGAACGGTCGAATTAACTCAAATGGATTGGGAGATATTGAAGTATAAACCAGATCCTGACAATCCAGAGAAAATCACCTCCGAAACAATGGGCACGTTCACCCAATTTCCTTTAAAGTTGGCTTGGGCCATTACGATTCACAAATCCCAAGGGAAAACTTTTGATAAGGTCATCATTGATTTGGGCAACGGCGCATTTGAGCACGGACAAACCTACGTAGCTCTAAGTAGATGTAGAACACTTGAAGGTATTGTTCTGAAAAAGCGCCTCAAGGCCAAAGATATTCTCACAGACGAGCGAATCGTCGATTTTTACGAGTCTTCTTTTTGAAAAAATTAGAATAATTGTTTATTTTCATAGTTCAACCAAATAATTAAGAACTATGGCAAAGTCTAAAAGAAAAAGAAAGCTTGAAGCAAAAAACAAGAAAGAGGAGAAAAAGATTTTCACAGTTATTGCAGTCGTTACGGTAGTGATTATCGTCATCATGTACGTAACGCTTTAAAATACTGTTGTAAGCTTCCAAAGTGATTGGGTTTGAAAGAGGTGCTTTCTTTTTCAAACCCAATTGTTTTATAAATTCTACTCTTCTTCTTCCTGTCTACCAGAGCGGTTGATAAAGTTACTACCAGCCTGTTGAGTACCCATCATCAGAACATCCTGAATATTGACATGATCTGGCTGACTTGCGATAAAGTAAATGGTTTCTGCTACATCAGAAGAGGTAAGTGGATTGAAATCATCATAAATCTTGGCACGCTCCGTATCTCCATCAAAACGGACTACGGCAAACTCGGTCTCCTCAACGTGGCCAGGCGCCACCTGACTGACTCTAATATCATATTTATGTAGATCGATGCGCATAGCCTTAGTCAGTGCATCTACCGCATATTTGGTAGCACAATACACATTACCATTCGGATAGACCTCCTTGCCCGCTGTTGAGCAAACGTTGATTACATGCCCCGACTGTCTTTCTACCATTCCAGGAGTAACGACTCTGGTCAGATAGAGAAGTCCTTTTAGGTTCACATCAATCATTTCTTCCCAGTGGACGAGGTCACCCTCATGAATAGGAGAGAAGCCCTTAGCTTTTCCAGCATTATTGACCAAAACATCAATACTTTTCCATTCGGTAGGTAGAGAGGCTACGGCCAGTTCGACTTCCTCATTTTTACTGACGTCAAATGGTAGGAGTATTAATTCAGTTCCATAGGCAGAGGTTAATTCCTCTTTCAAGTCCAACAGGCGTTCTTGTCGTCTACCGTTTATAATTAAGCGGTAGCCATTTGCAGCGAATATCCGTGCTGTAGCTCTACCAATCCCTGAGGAAGCCCCCGTAATGAATACGGTTTTATTTATTCGTGGCTGCTGTTTTTCTAGCGCTTCTTTTTCAGAAAGCAGCTGCTCAAGAGTGTTTATTTTTTCCTGTAGTTCAGCAAACTCCTCATGCGATGATGAATGAATTTCCTCCTCTTTTTCGTCAATTGGCGTAGCACTCACTTGGTCTTCACTAAGCCCCAGTTGTAGATCATCTGCCTTATCGACCTCCAGGCTTGGTTCTAGCTCTTCAAGTCTATCTTTTTCTGCTTGGATGATTGGCTTGGCTGCTGATTTTTCCTTATTAAATGCCTTTTTGGGCTTTTTCCGTTTCTTGTTTTTCATCACATTACCAAAAGCTAAATCATTTTCCATGGTTTTCAACTCAGGGTTGATTTCACAGGCTTTTAGGTAGTAGGTTCTGGCATCTTCTTTATTTCCCATTTGAAAATAGAGAAGCGCTAAATCATAATTGGCAAATGGGTGACCAGGATTAAGATCCACCGTCTTTTTGAGGTATTTGATGGCTTTCTTAGAATCTCCTTTAAATTCATTGACCAATAAAGCATATTGGTAATGGGCGTCAACGTGTTTCTTATTAATCTTTAAGGCCCGTTTGAAGTATTTCATCACCTTCTTTTTATCCGGATCACTTTGAGCGAGGGCAATGGTGCCTAAGCGGGCATAGACATTTTGAAAAGAGGGCTCAATTTGGGTGACTTGCTCATAATAGGCTTGAGCTTCTGGATAGTTCTCCTGTATTTCCATCAATTCTCCTAAGAGAAAATTGGCTTCCAAGTGTTCTTTATCAATAGCCAATAAATCTTGGAGTTGAGCGGTAGCCGAATCAAAGTCAGAGGTGTTCTGAGCGAGCATCAAAGCGTAGTGGTATTTGATGTCTGTACTATTAGGAAAACGTACCGTTGCTTGCTCCATGTAGGTGAAGGCATCTTCCAATTGACCAGCATTCATTAGTGAAAAAGCCTGCTCTAATAGTTCTTTTACCTTTTCCTCTTCTTCCTCAGTGAGCTCTTCATCTAGGTCTTCAGCAGGAGGGATATCTTCTTCAATGGTTTCTTCTAAAGTCAATTCGGTATCCTCCACAAAACCTGTTTTGCTGGCCACAAACTGATCAGCTGGGTGCTCACTTGAAACCAATTCCTCATCAAAGTCATCTTCTAGGGCATCGGCTTCTTCCTCCTCTTCAATTTCCTCTTCGGGTTCCTTTTCTTCAGGAACGAATACCTCGGGAGCGGGGTCACTATCTTCGGCATGTTCTTCTTCTATCTCATCTTTTTCGCTTGCAGGGCCCCCAGCTCTTTCTTCCAATAACTCTTCGTAAATATCATCTTCTATTTCCTCTTCAAAATCATCAAATAGATGATGCTCTTTATCTGGAGTTGGGACTTCGCTAGGTTCTTCGGGCTCCACTTCTTCATTGATCAAGGCTTCTTCTTCCTCCTCGTCTGGTAGACTCAGGGGCTCGGGTTGTTCTTCAGAACGACGGTTTTGAATAATTTTGGCAATATTTTCACTGCCTTCTAAAAATTCAATCCCGGGGATTTCGGTTAAATCAATATCGAAGTCTTCTGCTTCATCCACTTCTTCTGAGGTGGAGATGTCTTCTTCTTGGCTAGCATCTGTTTCTTCCAAGTCTACATTTGGAGTAGTATCTACCGCTAGATTGGGAGCAATGGTTTGTAAAGCTTCCCAAGCTTCTTCGTCTTCTAAGAAATCAAAAAGCACCTCGAAATGGTTGTCGGTGAATTCTTCAAACTCATAATGCGGCATATTTCGGAGCACTCTCAAAAACTCACTAGCCTCACTAGACACTTGGCGCAATACACGCAAATGCTCGCTTAAAGATTCTTTATCAAAATCAGAGGCCGCCTCAATACTTTTGCGCTGGGCTCTTAGGTCGAGGTATTGGTTTTGCCAATAATTGATATACGGAATAATGTCCCCAATTTTTTGAAACTTGGTGGTCACATCTACATATTGGCCGCTAGCCTCATCCATCTTCCTACCATTCACCACCACTGGAATAATCTGCCTATTCTTGGTTTGAATAAAACGAAGGGCTTTCTCCATACAACTGAGTGACTTCAAGAAGTTGTCGCTCACTAAAAGTAGGATAGGACCATCATGATGTTGGAGTTGGTCGGCAATGGGCTGGTTGTTGCCGGCTTTTTTACAATAATGGTGAGAAAAGCTATAATTGGTTGGGGCAAGGGCTTTCTCGATCCCTTCGGCTATGGGAAGATTGTCAATACAATAGGCCAATGCAATGGCAGTGGTTTCCATTAAATATCAGTTTTTTGGTTCGTTTAATACACTTTCACGGAGTGTATCTAAAGTCAAATTAATCATTTTGACTTTTCTATAGCGTTTCTTCAGCTAGTAATTTATCTACAAATTCCTGAAAATCCGCTTTAAATGCAGGGTATTTATCAGTAGCTGGTCCATTAAATCCAGTATGAATCCTTCTGACTTGGTTATTACGGTCTAGAAAAATCATAGTTGGATAGCTAATTACTTTATTGAGCATTGGCAAAATTTGTGATGCCTCCGCCTTTATATGGGTGGCACCTGCTAAAAGCAATTCATAATCCATGCCAAATTTGTCTTTATACCTTTTTAAAGCGGCCATGGCATCTACTTTATCCCTTTGTTTTTCAAAAGCTAAACCAATAACGGCTAAATCCTGATTAGAATTGTTAGCAAGGTAATCTACCAGAAATTCCGTTTCGTCCCGGCAATTAGGACACCAAGTTCCAAAAATCTGTATAATTTTCACTTTGCCCTCGTATTGCTCGTCTTCTAAAGATACCATTTTTCCATCAGGATTCTCAAAGCTAAATCTGAAGGGGGCTTGCTCATCTTTTAAAGATGTTAAGGAAGTAGCATCGCGCAACTCAAAGTTGGGATTCCGTTTTGCCTCCCACAGTGTTTTATAATGACTACCAGATAAAAAGAAACCATCAATGGTCTCATCTTTATTGATCCTGGCTCCAAAAAGAAAAGCATGTGCTCCATCAAAAACGGATAGGTATAAGCGATCCTCTTGGACAGTACCTTCCAAAAACCGATAATCTCCAGTTTCTGTAACAAAAGTCCCCGTCACCTGATTTTCTTCTTGTTCAAATACACCAATTGCCTTGTAGGGCTCTTCGTCTTTGCCACCTAAAAAGGTAACCTCCCATTTGCCACTCACATCAGTAGTTGGTGTCTTCCGCAGTTTAGTGAAGCGATAATCCCGTCCGTGATAGGCCACAAATGGAATCTGATAATTTGCACGATTGTGGTCAATCCAAACCCCTTCAATGACATTTTCAACAAAGATGCCTTTGATTGTTGAATTGAAAACTGGGAAATGGATAAAGACAGAATCTTTAGCAGTGCTCCGATCTCTACGAATAGTAATATCCGTCACTGGAATCCGCTCACTACCATTAATGATCTCCAAATAGAAGCTATCGGGATTAGGATAGATAATCTCGAAATTAAAAGGAAGCTCGCCACCTGCGATTTCTTCAATTTGCATATTGACCTTTTCAGGTAATGGCTCCCCTTTAGGGTTCGGAATAACTGTATTTAACTCTAATTTCAAAACAGCTCTCCAAGGGCCTGGCGGTAAACCATTGTAGGGATTATCAACCACCAAACAGCTTTGGCATAAGCATAGTATGGCCAGAATTGGTAACAATAAATGAAAGGATAGTCCCGTCCAAATCTGATTTTTCGGGCCTTGATGATAAGCTTGCTTTGATGTACGCTGAATCTGCACTAAAGGCTTAAACATGGAATTCTATTTACTCTTTTCTCCGACAAAATGATCCTCTTTGTGCCGAAAAAGTACATTAAAAGAGGTGAGACTACCGTAGATACGAGTGATATACTGCTGAAGATTCACTTTTTCTTCGTCAGATAAGCTTTTGCTGCTGTTGATGCGTTGCTCGATCACACGTAGACGATCTCTTACCATAACAATTTTATGAAAGAAAGTTTCTATCGGCATCTCTTTACTTTTCTGATCTTCTTTGCCTGACTTTAAGATGAGTATTCCATCTTCCCATTTTTGCCCCAATTCTACTTCCTCATTAAAACCATTATACTGCCTGAGAATTTTGATCAAGGATTTCTCCATATCGTTGAAGCTTACCTGCTCTTCTGCTGGTATCTCCTCAATGATTTCCCATTCGGTATACTGTTTGCCTACCATTTTGATCCCGTAAACCATGAAACAAACTTCATAAGCTTCTTTGTGCAACCTAATAATGACTCCCTTGTCGTAAGCGGGATGTTTCACTCTTGAACCAATTCCTAACATATGCTGGTGGTGTAATGATGTAATGTTGTATTGATATAGTGGTATAATGATGCCTGCCTGTAGCCTAAGTTAGCTCTTTCCGATATTGACATTCAACTCCCCTTCTGATTTGGCGATGATGGTTGAAACGGTTGCATCACCTGTAACATTCACCACCGTACGCATCATATCTAGTATCCGATCTACTGGAAATATAATGGCTATCCAAGCTGGGTTCAGTCCAACCGATTGTAGTACTACGACCATCATCACCAATCCAGCACTAGGTACTGCTGCTGAGCCAATAGAGGCAAGCGTTGCCGTCAAAACGATCGTTAATTGCTGAGCGACACTCAAATCGACCATATGCATTTGTGCCATGAAAACAACGGCTACTGCTTGGTATAGACTGGTTCCGTCCATATTTACAGTAGCACCGATGGGGAGCACAAAACTGGTCACATTTTTGGATACGCCAATATTATCACGCACACACTCCATGGTGACAGGTAAAGTTGCCGCAGAAGAACTCGTTGAAAAAGCCAAAAATTGCGCTGGACTTATGCGTTTGAAAAACTCTGTATAAGTCAACTCTCTGGCTACTAGACGGACAATCAGTGGATAGATCAAGAAAACCATCAACATCAAACCAATCGTAAGTACAATCGAATAACTGGCCAACCCTTTAAAGATTTCGATCACTTCTGCTGGTGTATTGGCCATTTTGGCAATCACTCCGGCCATCAAAGCAAATACAAAAAATGGAGCGGCGTTCATGACAATTTCAACCATCTTCAGGAACACCTCATTCGTACCATTGATGAAATCAATCACTGGTTTAGCTTGATGTGCTGGAATCATAATTAAAACAATCCCAAAGAAAATGGCAAAAAAGATTACTTGTAGCATCCTGCCACCATCTGATAGTGCTGCAAAAATGTTATCGGGTACAAAATCAACGATAAACTGTAATGGAGTGCCTCCTTTTAAACCTTGGGCATCTTCCATTTTTGCTTTTACACTTTCATCCGTATCAGAAGGCACCGCTACACCTTCTACTAAATCGGCATATTGAGGGTCTGCTGAAAGGTTTTTCCCATCGAGAATTTCTACGCCTTCTGTCTGAGATACCCACTTTTCGTATTGAATCCTATTCTTGATGCGTTGATCTTCGGCAATATACTCTCCTGGAACGAGCACATTGACCAGCAATAGACCAACTCCAACGGCCAATACGGTAGTGACCATATAAGCAACTAAGGTTTTAGCGCCCATCCGCCCAAGTTTAGACAAGTCCGTCAAGTTCGATATTCCGGCTATAATAGAGAGTAAAACCAAGGGTACTGCAATGAATTTGAGCAATCGAATAAAGATAGTGCCAAATGGATCAATCCAATTGATGGTGAATTCATTCCAGCCGAGGTAACTCGACATTAAAGAATAAATAATACCAAGTATAAGGCCAATGATAATCTTTACGTGTAATGGTAGTTTCTTCCACATGTGATATGGTGATATATTGAATTTCTGAAGTAATGATGTGTACTTTTTATAATCTTCAAGTCTACATCAAAAGATAAGGATCAAATGTAAGAAATTTGTAGATATATACTGTTTTGAACTGGCAAATGGCGTAATTTTTGTCGTGGAGTAGGGGACTTGTTCTTGAGAATTGTCTATTTATTCCGTAGGCCGACTATGAAAATGAGGCGGGCTCGTACAATTGGTGTAACATTTTATCAAACCTTAATCATAAGCTTAGATTCTATTTTCAGTACCAATCATTGCTGTTTTTGAGTCAGTATTTCGTTAAAAATGCTGGCTTAAAAGTACAATTAATGGTCTGAGGGATAAATTTTAAGCATACTCTTATTATCATTGCAGCATGCAGTTAAAAAATGATCTTTTATTGCGTACCGCTAGAGGTGAAGCGGTCGAGCGTCCACCAGTATGGCTAATGCGTCAAGCTGGAAGGATACTTCCTCAGTATCGAGCAATTCGTAGCAGCCTGAGTGGGTTTAAAGAATTGGTAGAGACGCCTGCTTTGGCAGCTGAAGTGACCATCCAACCCGTTGATGAGCTCGATGTAGATGCTGCCATCATCTTCTCTGACATTTTAGTCATACCCGAAGCCATGGGACTTCCCTATGAATTGGTAGAGAAAAAAGGACCTCGTTTTCCTAAAGTAATTGAAACCGAAGCAGATATTGAAGCACTGATCGAGGGCCCACAAGCTGCTGAAGAATTGACTTATGTCTACGATGCTCTATCCGTAACCAAGAAAGAGCTAGCCGGAAGAGTGCCACTTATTGGCTTTGCCGGCGCCCCTTGGACCATCTTCTGTTATATGATTGAAGGGCAGGGGAGTAAGACCTTTTCTAA
>JBELML010000060.1:32034-35339 GCA_042095835.1 Saprospiraceae bacterium | reverse complement strand
ATCGTTTTCATCATCTGTATCTGGTGTAGAATCGGTATCCTCTTGATCCATTCCGAATTGATCAGTAGCCGCTGAAATTTCAGCAAAATTGTCAATTTCTAATCCAGCAGGTACTAATGGATCATTTACTGTCAAAGCTATTGTAATCGTAATCGAGGAATCCATTGCTAATGAATCGCTACCATTGAAAGTAGTGATGGTTGTATCAATGGTTCCACCTCCAGCTACATCGGTAGTATTCCAAGTGCTGTTTCCTGCTACCCCAGCTTCGAAAGTCATATTCATTGGAATATAATCCGTCACCACAATATTATCTGCAGCTAGATTACCCTGGTTGAATACAGTAATCGTGTATAGTACCGTATCTCCTGGTTGTACGCTTTCCGTTTGACCGTCCGCTAATTCTTTTCTTAATGCTAAGTCGAAGTCGATTGGTACAAGACCAAAGTCAACTGTCATGTCTCCGTTAGCATCAAAGGCATTGTCTTGAACTCCACCGTCTCCAACTTCATCAGTGGTGCCTGTTCCATCAACTGGCTCGTCGTTTACGCTCAATACAATATCTGGAGAACGAACTGTGGTACCTTGACCACCAGCTTGAACACCATTATCATCTCTATCTTCATTATTATCTAAAGTATCTGTAGGAACACTTGATAGTGGTAAATCTTCTACAACACCACCCACATCAAAATTCTCAGCAGGTAGCTCTAAGTAGTAGGTACCTTCAGGTAGACCTCCGAAGAAGTAGTTACCATCAGGGCCTGTTATTACGGAATCTACCTTCGTATCTGTATTAGCATCGTATAGAATTACTTTTACACCATTCAAGCCAGATTCTCCTTCAAATGGTTCGAAGACACCGTCATTGTCATTATCGGCAAAAACAGTAGAACCAATACTGACACCTGGGTAAAGACCAAAGTCAAGGGTCATGTTTCCACTGGTTTCTTCTAGTACCGTTGCGCCATCATCTTGCATACCACCAATACCAGTTTCAAACGTATTGTCTGGTTCTGTACCAGGAATCAACGTAATAGAAGTATCGGAGATAATTGGTGTACCTGTACCATTAGGTTGCGAACCGTTGTCATTATCGTCTATATCTAAATTTGGATCATCTTCATCCAAGTCATCATTTGAACTTAATGGTAAAGTAGCTGTCGGTAGAATACCTACAGAATAGTCTCCTGGTAACAAGCCATCGAAGAAGTAATTACCATCCATATCTGTGGTAGTCGTTGCAACGATAGTGTCTGTTCCATCAAAACCATTCATATTCACGTCACTGTAGAGCGTTACTTCTACACCTGGGATACCGACTTCAGTAAGATCTTTAACTGCGTTATTATTAAAATCAGCAAAAACCGTAGAACCGACACTCACACTTGGTATCAAACCAAAGTCAACTGTCATATCTCCGTTAGCATCTACTCCGACTGCATCATCTTGGGTATCGCCTGGGTTCCCATCTTCTTGAGTCGTTGGCTCTGCTCCTGGGGTCAAATTGATCGTACTACTTAAAATCTCATCTCCCGCAGCAGCTTGGATACCATTATCATTATTATCCGTTTGATCATCTGCTTCTCCTGCTGTTGGCGTACTCGATAGGTTTAAACTATCTGGCGGAGTAATCCCAACTATATAATCACCAGGTAATAATCCAGCAAAGTAATAGTTACCCATCGCATCTGTCGTATCCATCGCAATCGCTGCACCGTCTGGAACACCGTCCATATCCGCATCAGCGTATAAATTCACTACAACATCTTCTACTCCATCTTCATCTCCATCTTGCTCTCCATTATTCGTATTTGTACCCGCTCCCGTATCAGAGAAAACCGTACTACCAATACTCATCGTCGGTACTAAACCAAAGTCAACCGTCATATCGCCATCATCATCTTGGTCGTCGGCTGTATCTTGATCTCCACCTGCACCAGGTTCGCCCGTTGGTTCTTCTCCTACAGCTAGGTTTATTACTGGAGAGACAATGCTATCAAAGGCCATACCTTGGATACCATTATCATCATTATCCATGCGATCATCATTCTCGTTGGTGATGCTACTTGATAAACCTAAAGTGTCATTTGGAATAACCACCAAGAAGTAATCTCCTGGTGGTAATGTATCAAATACATAAATACCCATTCCATCTGTAATGGTCGTATCAACTGGAATATCATCTGCTGAGCCTGCTACTCCATCAGGGCCCGGTTGGAACAAACGTACCTCTATACCTTCAACTCCATCTTCTGTACCCTCATCATACATTCCATCATTATTGTCATCTGCCCAAACCACCGAACCAATACTCATTGCTGGGTAGAAACCAAAGTCAACGGTCATGTTACCATTGCTATCGAAAGCATCATCTTGGGTACCTCCTGAACCACTCTCAGCTGCGCCGACTGGCTCCATCGTTACATTAAGTGTAACAACTGCTGAAATCACTAAAGTACCTGCTCCTCCGGCTTGGATACCGTTATCATCACCATCAATGTTATTGTTTGGCAACTCGGTCTTGCCTGTAGAATCTGTACTACTACTTATATAGCCATCTAATCCACCTACTCCGATTTCGAAGTTTTCAACTGGAATACCTACTCGATAATCGCCTTCTTGTAGGCCATCGAAGAAGTAATCTCCTTCGCTATCCGTGACTGTACTATCTAACTTAGTTACTCCATCATCTGCAAATAATACTACTTTCACTCCTGGCAAACCATTCTCCCCATCACCGGGCTCGTGAATACCATCATTGTCTATATCCGCAAATACCGTAGAACCTAAGCTTACTGCTGGAATCAAACCGAAGTCAACCGTCATGTTTCCACTCGTCTCTTCTAGATCAGTCGCTCCATCATCTTGCATACCGCCTTGCGCCGTTTCAACGGTATTATCTGGCTCTCCTCCTGGAGTCAACTCGATGGTTCCACTGTAAATCGCAGAACCAAATCCGCCTGTCTGGATACCATTGTCGTTGTTATCCATGTCATCGTTAGGAGCATCTTCGTCCAAAGTTTCATTACTACTTAGTGGTAGCGTAGCAGTTGGGAGGATGCCCACTACATAGTCACCCGGTAATAAATCATCAAAAATATAATCTCCATTGACATCTGTAGTTGCAGTCGCTACTATAGTATCTGTGACATCGAAGCCATTCATATTGACATCACTATATAAGGTCACTGCTACTCCTTCAACACCTGTTTCAGTACCATCCTGTACTGCATTATTATTTAAATCTGCAAAAACCGTAGAACCGACACTCACACTTGGTATCAAACCAAAGTCAACTGTCA
>JBELML010000060.1:2528-31934 GCA_042095835.1 Saprospiraceae bacterium | reverse complement strand
TAATGGTCGTATCAACTGGAATATCATCTGCTGAGCCTGCTACTCCATCAGGGCCTGGTTGGAACAAACGTACCTCTATACCTTCAACTCCATCTTCCGTACCCTCATCATACATTCCATCATTATTATTATCAGCCCATACGACTGAACCGATACTCATATTGGGTACAAAACCAAAGTCAACCGTCATATTACCGCTGGCATCGTTAGCGTCATCTTGGATACCTCCAGTGCCACTTTCAGCTGCATCTACTGGCTCTGTGCCTACTTGTAAATTAACTGGATTTGAAAGTACTGCAGTACCAGAACCAGCCGTTTGGATACCATTATCGTCTTCATCTAGGTTTTCATCAGGCACCTCGGTACTAGTAATATCTGTACTACTTAAAGGATAGCCTTCTAAACCACCATCTGGGTCAAAATTTGTAGCTGGAATACCTACTCGGTATTCTCCAATTGGAAGACCTGTGAAAATATAATCACCATTGCTATTCGTCACTGTACTATCTAAGATCATAGTACCTGTTGCATCATATAAATACACTTCTACACCAGGGATGCCATTCTCACTATCTCCTGGTTCATGAAGACCATCATCATCAATATCAGCAAAGACGGTAGAACCTAATGTCATACCTTGATAGAAACCAAAGTCTAGCGTAATATTCGATAGTGTATCGGATTTACCTGTACCATCTTCACCGGCGGATAACCCTGCTAGGACATCTGTTTCACCTGTTGGCTCCTGGGTAGGTCCTAGGATAACAACACCACTTTGGATACCATTTGTCAGATAATCTGGATCGTCGATACCATTATCATTATTCTCGATCTCCATTTCAGGGTCGATATTAGCAGAAGTACCTGTAAGGGTGTCTGTTGAAGAAATTAGCTCAAAGAGAGGATCAGTTCCCGCATTAAAGTTGCTAGCCAGTACTTCTACTCGATAACTTCCTTCGAGAAGGTTTTCAAACAAGTAAAATCCTTCTGCATCAGTAGTCACCGTATATTCATCTGTCGCAGCTGTGTTGGGATTATCAGCTGGTGTTCCGTCAGGGTTTAGTAATCTAAGTGTAACGCCACTGATGCCGGTTTCTCCAGCCCCAGATTCAAATAGACCATCATTATCAATATCAGCGAATACCTTATTACCTAAGTTGAAGCAGTTGATGAAGTCGATATTGATTGGACAACATAGCCCAACTGTACAGCTATTGGCATCATCGGCTTCCCAATAGAATAGGTATCTACTCGCATCGTCATCATCTAAAGTATCAAATGGAAATCTTGAAAAGTCAATCACAAGCTGCTCTGTTTGACCATAAGTAGCATCACTTGGGTCAGAGATCGCTACATAGTTGGCATCGGCGGTATCTTTGAAGTACCACTGGTAATTAGTCAAGCCAGCATCCGCTAGTAGTGTATCCGTGAGTACACCTCCTATACATAAGGAGTCTACATCTGCTGCCATTATATCTGCACAAACCTCGATCGTTTCTAAATCGTGGTCATCTTCATCATCTGTATTGGCAGGACCAGTACCGGCCATTTCATCATTTTCGTGGTTGGGGTCACCTACACCTGGTCCGTTATTTCCTGGTGTAGAATCATCATCACTAACCGCAGGGCCAGTAATTTCAGCTGCATTGATAATGCTACCTCCTGTGCCCCCACCAAAGGCGCCATCGATTAAGTAAGTAACCGAAAAGGTTACGAAGTCGTTTGGTCCAAGGCTATCGATCGTAAATACAGAAGTAGATGCTGTATTGCTAGTATTTGCAATAGTCACCGGCGCCAAACCATTGGTGGTCGCTGGCGGTGTCGGGAAACTAGAAAATACCAATTCATTTGGATTCGGCACATAATCGGTCACCTCAATATTTTCAGCAGAGCTAACAAAACTTTGGTTGGCTACGGTGATATCGAAGGTTACCAAGTCTCCAGGTTGGAAATCGTAAGGTAGGGATTGCGAAGCATTTAAGGTTTTTCTGAGTGCAAGATCGACAGAGCTTTCTTCTACAGTAATTACTACATCATTACCATCTCCACCCATGTAACTTACAATATAGCTGGAACCACCTGAAGAGAAGGCCGTCCCTCCTTCAGGTACACCATTAAAGGTGCCACTTACAGGGTCTGCTGTTCCATCATTATCAATGATGATAAATTCGTCACCATCAGTTGGTGTATAAGCTCCTCCTAATTGAATATCTAGAGTTACATTACTTTCTATCGTGACCGTACCCGTCACTGAGATACTATCGTGACCATTCGGGTCAACACCACCACCGGCAGTACCATCGATTTCTTGCTCAAGGGTAGAACCCATGGTAAGGGTAAAGTCAGAGGCCACCACTAAAGTACCTGGTGAAGCACCTGGCTTAAGTACACCAGTAAAGTCTGTATTTAAGGAGTTGGTAACGTCAGCAGTACCATCATTGGCACCGAAGATTTCTGGAGCAACTAGTTCTACTGGTAGGCCATTAAAGTTTGCATTTTTCAGTGTTATACTTTGTGTGGTGGTGGAATCACCAATAATCACATCCGTGAACCCTGGTTGGATCATCGATGCGAAAACAACATTGCTTAAATCTGGAAATCCTGTTGCATCTCCAACACCAATTTTTCCTCCATCTCCAGCACCGTCGCTAGAAAAGATTCTTAATTTTCCTTGACCATTAATTCTTGCTGCAGGCTCAGCATCAAATAAAGGGAAACATTCTATAGTTACATTTCTTGTATTTGCTCCACCTACAACCGTATTAGCTGGGAATCCAACTCCTGGAAAATCAAGCCTTTGCGTAGAGCCAAAAATATTAACATCACCCCCGTTTTTAGAATAAGTAGAATCTGGGATCCATCTAATTCCATAACTAGTAACTAATGCGATTCCTATCAAATTAACATTACCAGACTCACTCCTGATGATATCATTTGTACCAGTCGCCTGAAAACCTCCAGCCCTACCTATCCCCTCTACTAAAATGTGAGCATTATTATTTGCAATTATCTTGACATTGTTGATATGTACTGCAATACCAAAATACTCTGGATTTCGACCTTTAATTGTAAGAGAATCATTATTACTGAAAATAGTAGTATTCTGGAAAAAAATTGGTGTTGTGCCAGTAGTGATCTGGGTTCGACCAATACCTAAAATTGAAACTTTTCCAGTCCCTAAAGCGGCAATATAACTATCTTCTACCCTTACTCCGAAAAGACTTGGATCTGACGGTCCAGTAACTGAATGTACACCTTCTAAATCAAGAATACCATCTGTAGTAAAAACAGTATCAGCATTCCAACGAATTCCATTATCGACTGTTAATGTTAAATCTTGTGAAGCATTTGCTTTGAAAGTAAGATTACCAGATCCAGTAGACTTCACCTTAGAACCGTCTGCTAAGGTCAAAGCTAGTAGAGCTTCAAGATTGACGTTTCCGCTTGTAGTTGTAATTTCTCCGGTAGCACCAACCGTAATATTTTCTACACTATCTCTCACCGATTGGATATCGATGCTACCAGTGCCCATATTGATATCACCAGCAAGGGTCAAGCCATCTATGCCACCGTTTCCATTTACAGTCAACCCTCCAGTGAGTGCTCCAGGCTCTACACCGTCAATTGAAATCATGTCTGCACCGCTATCTGTGATAATCTCTATACGCGTGATGCTAGTATTAGGTACCGTAGCAGTAGCGGTATTATCGCCTGTACTCCCAGCAACCCCAGATACATCTACTAGTAGAGGCTCGGTGATCGTATAACTCGTAGGGCTATAACTCAGCCCTAAGGTCGCATCTGGCTCAGTCACTGTACCTACAAATTCTATGCGTAGTGTACCTGCATTCAAGGTGACCGTTGTCTGCGGTGTAGCAAAAAGAATCGTAGGATCAATCACAACAGCATAGTTGGGATCATAGCTTCCCAAGTCAAAGCCTAGTTTTCCTTCTTCATAAACGAAGTTGGAGGCAACTTCTACTTGCACTCCATTGATTTCTTGATAAGAGTAGGGTTTAGTATGGCGCATTTGGCCATCAGCTAGAGGTAATATGAAATCACCTTTATCATTAATGTAAGCAGCTCCACTCCCCTGGGGAAGCTCGACCTGAATATCACTTACCTTTGCACCTGGTGCAAGGATGTAGTCGTAGGCGGTTTGCCCTTGGCCTTTATGGTAAAAATGGAGATCGATACCCGGATGGATATCCTCGTAGACTACTTTGTCCTCTATCTGCTGGGGAACGACGGCTTTGGCACCGACATTCTTCCAAGTCAAGGTAGTGGATTCATTTTGGATTTCGATACCCTCGGCTGCCACTTCGAGCTGCATTTGGGGAGAGGTGATCGAAATCGATTGGTCGTCCTGGGTCTCAATTTACCATTCAGTTTCTTTCGGTTGGCAACCGAAAAGAGCGAAGGCTAGCATGATAATTGTGCTTTTTTGCACAAATTTTGTGTCAAGAAGTAGAAGTTCTTTCATGGCTATGATTCTTAAAAAATTTGTCCTCAACTTTCGTTGATCTTGCTTTCAAAAAAAATTAGGTCTTTAGCAAATAGGTATGCGCAACAATGGCTAGCAACTGATTATCAATCAGTTACAACGCAGAGTACACAAACTCGTATAGCTCAAGCCAGGATTGTATTATCCCAGAAAGAGCTAGATTTCTTTATTCAGGTCGTTTGAAAACCGCATAAACACTTGGTTTCCGAGTGCCAAGATAAATATTAAACTCACAATATCAGTAATATTGTTACAGAAAATTTTAAGATTTTTTTTAGAAATAAAAAAGCCTTCGGAGAGTATTCTTCTCTCTAAATCCTGGGTAAAATCTTGTTAGAAATTTTGGTTATCCAATTTATTTTACACGCCCGTATATTTTGAAAGCAAGGTATCCTACCTATACAAAAAGGATACCTTATCCTCTACATCTGGTGTTTCCCAAAGATTAAGTTTTCCACAAAACGAGAGGACTTGTTGTAAGTCTGCCAGGCTTAGTGCATATTTGTATTTCGCTCATTTTTTTAAAGTATATGCACAGCGGCAAAAAAATTTTGATGGTCGATGAACCACACCCTTATTTTCTACAAAAAATGCAGGAATTTGGCTGGGTGTGCCTCCCCCATTATCAGACGAATAGGGCTGAAATTCTGCGCCTCTTGCCTGATTGTGACGGCCTTTTGGTACGTAGCCGATTACAAGTGGATAAAACACTTTTAAACGCCAACAAAAAACTCCAATTTGTTGCTCGATATGGTGTCGGCACTGAACATATCGACCTGGATTATGCCGCTGAAATCAACATTCCCGTATTAACTTCTCCCGAAGGGAGTATGGATACCGTAGCCGAGCATGCTATGGGCATGTTGCTTATGCTAATGAATCATTTGGGTAGAGCTGATCGTGAAGTGCAGCAAAACCAATGGCGTAGAGCTCCGAATAGAGGTACCGAAATCAAAGGAAAAACGGTCGGCATTATAGGTTACGGCAATATGGGTTCGGCCTTTGCAAAAAGACTTCAAGGTTTTGATGCTGAGGTCATTAGCTATGACAAATTCAAAAGCAACTATGCTGACCAACATACCTCAGAGGTGAGTTTGGCAGAACTGCAAGCCAGCGCTCATATCATTAGCATTCACATACCCTATACCCCAGCCAATCGCCATTTTATCAACCGCGATTTTTTGAATGCTTGTCAGCAAAAACCTTATATCATTAATACGGCTAGAGGTACCGTTTTAAATACAGCTGACTTAGTGGAGGCATTAGCTGCTGGCCAAATTAGCGGTGCCGCCTTAGATGTCTTGGAATATGAAGAGATGTCCTTCTCTCAATTAGCCTTAGATCAGCTACCTGCTCCTTTTCAGTATTTGAAGCAGGCAGACAATGTAGTACTTAGCCCTCATATTGCAGGTTGGTCTTTTGAGTCTAAATTGGGACACGCGCGGGTTTTGGTGGAAAAGATTCGGGAACTTGGGGCTTTGTGACTTGGGGCTTTGTGACTTGGGGAGATCGGGGACTTTGTGACTGGGAGACTTTGGGACTTGGAGAACTGGGAGACTTTGGGAGCGGGGACATGGGGACTTGGGGAACAGGGGACTTTGTGACTGGGAGATAGGGAGACTGGGAGATAGGAAGACTTGGGGAGCGGAGACTGGGGGACTTGGGGACTCTGTGACTAGGAGAACAGGGGACTGTAGAACTGGAGAGGGAGTGACGACTTGGGGGGATCTCATTCAAACATTTCCCCACTACATCATTACATCACAATACCACTATATCATTACATCACTACATCATTATATCATTATATCATTCATCTACTGTAGCTTTAGCGAAGGTAGACAACATTAAATAACCGAATGTTTTCTCAGAGTGTCGAGGTGCAACCGATTTATGAGGTTGTTTATGATTTACAGGAGGTGTATCCTGGCTTTTTCCTTCCAACGGCCTATGTGGTCAGTTTGGATAAGGAGGGCTATTTGGCACATATCAAACAAAAGGCGCTGAGCAACACTGTAGAAAGCTTTGCTCTAGAACTCACCCCCATACGGCAGCAATTATTTAACTTAATTGAATCCGTACAGCCCAAGGTGCTGGAGAAGAAGTTCAGCCCACCCAAGAGAAAAATCAAACCACTCCTCACCTTACTCGAAGATAGAGAGATCAAGAAATTGATTTTCCAATTTGTGCATCGACAAATAGATGCTTTGCTTAGGGGTATTGTCCAACACGACTTTCCGCTCACTATGAACCTGGAGCGCAAGGTACTTGTGAAAGACTTTCAACTAGAGATTGGAGATGGCCTACTCAAAGCTCAGCTCGCTTTCCAAAGGACCGCCGCTGAGGTTAAGTACCAACTAACACTAGCCAATGGAGAAGGCCCCTGGAAGATTCAAAGCAAAGAAGTAACTCCTATCACCAATCATCCGGCTTGGTTGGTTGTAGATAATAAATTGTATAAGGCAGAGCATATCAATGGGAATATGGTAAAGCCTTTTCGACAGCGCGACGAAGTCCGCATTCCACAAGACAAGGTGAAAACCTACTTCCAGAAGTTTATTGTCAAGGTCGCCTCCAGATTGGATATTGAAGCAGAAGGTTTTGATGTTTTGCAGTACGACCAACTAGAAGGTTGCAGTATACAGGTCATTCAAGGGTTATTCGAGCAAAAAATGGTCCTGGCGGTAGAAATGAACTATCCACAAACTCAATTTGGATGGAATGACCCCAAAACGAAACGCACCACACTCAAATTTGAGGAAGAAGAAATCAAAATCATCCAAGTACGCCGGAACCTGACCGCAGAAGCCGCATATATCGACCAATTGAAGGCATTTGGCCTGCAACAAGGCAATGGACAGTATTTCTACCTTGAGCAAGATAGCCAAGATGATATGTATATGGTTGAATGGCTCATTCAGCACAAAGAAGCTTTGCGCAAAGCAGGTTTCTCCATCAAATCCACGGAGGTGGAATCCCAGAAGATTTATCTTGGAAAGGCCAATCTCGAATTACAAACCGACCAAATCAATGATTGGTTTGATATCAAAGGAAGAGTACAAGTGGGCGAGTTTTCTTTCCCTTTCATCAAACTCAAAAAATATATTGCCCAGGGAAACCGCTTCTATCCTTTACCCAATGGTGACATCTTTCTCATCCCACAAGAATGGATGAATAAGTATAAGTCGCTAGTACAGTTTGCGAGTACAGAAAAAGAGGATTTAAGGCTCAATAAAAGTCAATTCACTCTACTCGAGGAAATAGGCATCAACGAGGATACAGAAGTAAACACCGACCCCAATGCAATAGAATTCACTCCATCAAAACTACTTAAGGCAGCGCTTCGCCCTTATCAATTAGAAGGTGTCAAATGGCTCGTTCAACTCTATAATAATGACTTGGGAGGCTGCTTGGCCGATGATATGGGCCTTGGGAAAACCCTACAGACCATTACAGTACTCCTTCATGCCAAAGAAAAAAAGGCAAATACAGAGATCGAAGACCCGCCCAAAGCAGCAACAGCTCCACAGCTCAATCTTTTTGCACAAGCAGATGATGAGGAATTTCTCAACCCACTCCATGCACTAATTGTGCTTCCTGCTTCCCTGGTCTTCAATTGGGAAAGTGAGATTCATAAGTTTGCTCCCCATCTTTCTGTGTATCGGCATACGGGGCCAAAGCGGCACAAGGATTTGCGTTTACTGAAACGCTTCGACATTATGCTGACCACTTACCAAACAGCGCTGAGAGATGCCAAATTTCTCTCAGAGATGGAGTTTGAATACATCATTCTGGATGAAAGCCAGCAAATTAAGAATCGAGAAAGCAAAGTTTTTAAAGCACTCAACGAATTCAAGGCTGTACACAAAATTTCGCTTTCGGGTACACCTATAGAAAACTCCCTTTCGGACCTTTGGTCACAAATGCAATTTATTAATCCCAATTTACTGGGTAGCTTCCCTTTCTTTAAAAAAGAATTCATCACGCCGATTGAAAAGCATAGAGATGAGGATAAAAAAGATCGGCTGCGTACAATGGTCAAGCCCTATTTGCTTCGGAGGACCAAGTCAGAGGTAGCCAAGGATCTTCCTCCTTTAACGACCAAGGTATTCTATTCGGAAATGGGCAAAGAGCAGAAGAAATTGTATGAGAAAGAAAAGTCAGCTGCAAGAAATTACCTGCTGGAAAACTTCGATACTTCTGACCCTAAGTACCGCATTCTCATCCTGCAATCCTTAACTAAATTGCGTCAGATTGTCAACCATCCCAGCTTGGTTTATCCAGACTACAGCAAGGAAAGTTCAAAATTTAATGATATCCTAGAGCAGTGGAATGTAATCCGAAAATCTGGTCATAAAGCCCTGTTTTTCAGCTCCTTTGTGCAATATCTTTCCCTATTTAGAAAACAATTTGAAAAGGAAAAGCAGCAATTCTCCTGGTTGACTGGAGACCTACAATCCAAAGAGCGCCAACGCCAAGTAGAGCAATTTGAAGCCAATGAATCGATCCAATCTTTCTTGATTTCTATTAAATCTGGTGGTACGGGCTTAAATTTAACTGCTGCGGATTATGTGTTCATCCTTGATCCTTGGTGGAACCCTACCACGGAGCAACAAGCCATTGCCAGAGCACATAGGATCGGCCAAGAAAAGAATGTATTCGCTGTAAAATTCATCACCAAAGATTCTATCGAAGAAAAAATTCTAAAACTCCAACAACGCAAGTCCAAACTCGCTAAAGACATCATCGAGAATGTCAATCGTGGAGGCTTTACGACCAACGATATTGAGTTTTTATTAGAATAAGGAGAGGAAACTTGGTAATTTTTTCGATAGTTCCTATTTTCCCCTCCAATTCACGCCCTAATTGAGCTTACCAAATTATTATGGATACCCAGATGTAAGTGTGCTATCATACGATTAGCAGTAGCTCATAATAGCATTACATCATTATTCATCTGCCGAAGTATTAATTAGATCATTACATCATTTAGATCATTACATTACTACATATGATTCGTCCGATAAAGAAACTGATGGTCGCCAATCGCGGCGAAATTGCCATCCGCGTATTACGAGCAGCCAATGAATTAGGTCTCAAGACCGTCGCTATGTACACCTACGAGGATCGATACTCTTTGCATCGATACAAAGCCGACGAAGCCTACCAGATTGGCGAAGAGAATGACCCCTTGCGGCCCTATTTAGACATTGAGGCCATCCTCAAAATTGCTAAAGCTAATCAGGTAGAAGCCATCCACCCTGGCTACGGTTTCTTATCCGAGAATGTCAACTTTGCCAGAAGATGTAGAGAAGAGGGTATCATTTTTATCGGCCCCGATCCGGAAGTAATGGAGCAATTAGGGGATAAAGTAGCCGCTAAAAACTTAGCAACCAAAGTACAGGTTCCGCTTATTGAAGGTAGTAAAGGGGAATTAGCCACCAGCGATGATGCCCTAGCAGAAGCCAATCGCATTGGCTATCCAATCATGATAAAAGCTGCTGCTGGAGGTGGTGGCCGTGGGATGCGTGTAGTACGTAACCATGAGGAACTCAAAGTAGAATTCGAGGAAGCCAAAAGCGAGGCGACCAAAGCCTTTGGCGATGGTACCATCTTTTTGGAGAAATTTATTGAGAACCCCAAACATATTGAAATACAACTGCTCGGCGATCGACATGGCAATATTTATCATCTCTACGAAAGAGATTGCTCGGTACAGCGCCGTTTTCAGAAAGTAGTAGAGGTAGCACCCTGTGTCACCCTCCAACAGGAGACCAAAGACAAACTATATGCCTATGCCCTGAAGCTAGGTCGAGCAGTAGGCTATAATAATGCGGGCACCGTAGAATTCCTGGTAGACCAAGATGAGAGCATTTATTTTATTGAGGTAAATCCGCGTATCCAAGTAGAGCACACCGTTACAGAAGAGATAACAGGAATTGATATCGTTCGCTCCCAAATTTTAATCGCCCAAGGTCACCCTTTGAATGGAGACTTAATCCGTATCAATAGCCAAGAGGATATTGAAATTTTTGGTTGCGCGATCCAATGCCGGGTAACCACTGAAGACCCCGCAACGGACTTCAAACCTGATTATGGCCGTATTATTGCCTACCGCTCTGCTAGTGGTATGGGTATCCGACTTGATGCAGGTTCTGCTTTTCCAGGAGCGAAGATTTCTCCATTCTTCGACAGTTTATTAGTGAAAGTGACCGCCTGGGGTAGAGATATGCCAGGTGCTGCACGCAGGATGCACCGGGCCTTAAGAGAATTTAGAGTGAGAGGTCTTAAAACCAATATTGGCTTTCTATTGAAGCTTTTGGTGAATGAAGAATTCACCAATGGAGAGGCTACCGTCAAATTTATTGGTAAATACCCAGAGCTCCTGGAAAAACCAAAATGGAAAGACCGTGGCACCAAGATGCTCCGATATTTAGCAGAAGTTAATGTCAATAAGAATCCAGATGTCAAGTACCAAGATGATCGGGTAGTCTTGATTGATCCTAAGGTACCTGCCTTCGATGGTTCCAAGGCATTCCCTAAAGGCACAAAAGACAAATTAACCGAACTGGGAGCAAAAGGCTTTGTCGACTGGCTAAAACAAGAAAAGAAAATCCATTATACAGATACCACTTTCCGCGATGGACACCAATCTCTACTCGCTACTAGAATGCGTACTAGAGATATGCAAAAGGTAGCAGAGAGCTACGCACGCAATCATGGTGCCGATCTCTTTTCGATGGAAGTCTGGGGCGGTGCCACCTTTGACGTTGCTTTACGCTTTCTCAAAGAAGACCCTTGGGAAAGGTTGAAAAGGTTGAGAAAAGACATGCCCAATGTGCTGCTGCAAATGCTACTCAGAGGATCTAATGCTGTAGGATATGCAGCATACCCCGACAATTTAATCATCAAATTTGTAGAGCAGGCTGCGGAGACAGGTATAGATGTTTTCCGAGTTTTTGACTCCCTGAATTGGGTCGAAGCGATGAAGACAAGTATCCACACCATTGTCAAGCAAACAGATGCACTAGCCGAGGCTTGCATTTGCTATACGGGCGATATTTCAGATCCTAGCAAAACTAAATTCACGCTCGACTACTACGTCGATTTAGCTAAGGAACTGGAAGATACGGGAGCACATATTTTAGGTATAAAAGATATGGCAGGGCTGCTAAAACCCTATGCTGCGGTGGAGCTGATCTCTAAGCTAAGAGAAACGGTAGATATGCCCATCCACCTGCACACCCATGACACATCTTCTATTCAATCCTCTACCTATATGCAGGCGATTGAGGCAGGCGTCGATGTGATAGATGTAGCCATTAGTGCGCTTTCTGGCCTTACTTCCCAGCCGAGTTTCAACTCGATGGTGGCCATGCTACAAGGGCACGAGCGGGAAAATAAAATCAATCTAGACTCCCTCAACGAATATGCCAGTTACTGGGAATCTACTCGTAAATATTATTACGCTTTCGAGACGGAGCTACGCGCCGGAACTGCCGAAATATACGGGATGGAAATTCCAGGAGGCCAATATTCCAATCTTCGTCCTCAAGCAAGAGGTCTAGGTTTAGAAGATAAGTTTGATCAAATCAAACGCAATTACCAAGAAGCTAATGACTTATTTGGAGGTATAATCAAAGTAACCCCTTCTTCTAAGGTAGTGGGAGACATGGCTATGTTTATGACTTCCAACAATCTACGCAAGGAAGATATTTATGAGAAAGGCCACACTTTGGACTTTCCAGATTCGGTCAAGGCTTTGATGCGTGGCGATTTGGGACAAATCAAAGGAGGTTTTCCAAAGGAGATTCAAAAAATCATTCTCAAGGGAGAGCAGCCTTATACAGATCGACCAAATGCCCATTTAGAGCCTATTGATTTTGAAAAAGAATACGAAGTTTTTGTAGAGGAGTTTGGCGATTTGGGTATGAATGATTTCCTTTCCTTCAAGCTTTACCCAAAGGTATATCGGGCTTTTCGAGAGCATTTTGAACAGTACGGAGAGGTAATTAATTTACCCACGCACGCTTTCTTCTACGGTTTAGGGCATAACAAAGAGATACTCGTTCCGCTGGGACCTGGTAAAAATGTAGTGGTGAAGTTCCTCAATATGACAGAACCTGATGATCAAGCTAGTCGTTTGGTCTTCTTTGAACTCAATGGACAAACGAGATCGATTCTAGTCAGAGATTTCAGTAAAGAATCTAAGGTCAACGCCAATGCTAAAGCCACCGAAGACAATCATATTGGCTCGCCGCTACAGGGAAGCATTAGTAAGATCCTAGTACGCGAAGGCGATGAGATCGAAGCCAATGATCCTTTGTTCGTGATCGAAGCCATGAAGATGGAAAGTACAGTTACCGCTCCAACAGCTGGTGTAGTGGAGAAGATTTATTTAGGCGAGCGTACGCTAGTAGAGCAGGATGATCTTGTGATTGAGCTTTCTTAAAATAAAATTATTCTATTTTTTGCAGGTGAGAATAGATTAAACCCGCCTTGGAGACTTCAAGAAGCGAGAACCTAATTTGAATAGAAATCATGCCTGGTTTTTCCTAAAAGGATATTCCGGTAGAAATACTCAATTGATGGCTTCGCAGATGCGTGCGAATGGGTCCTTCTTGCCCATTCAAAGCACTCAAACTTCGGTATCCTCCCAAACGTAATCCAGAATAAACTCGGGAAGACCATTGATAATTCAATTGTAATTGAGCAGAAGCGCCGAACACCCAATTGTTGACTTGTGATTTTGAGTCACTATTGGTCTCAATAAACATGATCTGGGCATCATCTTTACTGAAGTTCAAACCAGCCCATTCTTGATAGCCAGTAGTAAAGCCAAGATTGGGTCCAAGTTCAATACCTAAAGAGAGTTTTTCCTTCTGAAAAATTTGATACCCTATTCTAGCAGAGCCTTCTAGCAAATCGAAATGCTGTTTAACTTTTGCCTTAACATCCATGACTTCTTGGTCGGCAATATTACTAGATCTTAGAGAGATTGATTGATTCTGCATCGTAGTACCAGTAGGCGTATTCACCTCTACTGCCGAACGGTACCAAAAGTCCCCATTAGCATCTACCGACAAGTTTTCCTGCTCGAAAGGGGCTTCGTCGAGGTACCAACTACGGTTAGAAAAAGAAGAATAAGCTACCTGTCCTCTCCAATACCATTTCCCTTTGATCGGTTGCACCAAACTTAAACCAGCTTCGTATCCCAATTGCGATTGGTCATAGTCTCTCATCGTAGGGCCATTATCCAAACGCCCCTTCATACCAAAGGAAGTCCATTTGGGTCCTCCGTGGATTTCGATAGATTTTGGAATATTATTTTGAGCTTGGACCTCTTCTGCTATTACTACAGTGGGCTGAACTACCGGCAAACCCAAAGTCTGCTGACTTTGAGCATAAATAGGTGCTGAATGTAAAGTTCTTACAGCATCTATTCGAGGAGGTAGTTGCTCCATTTCTTTTGTTAGAACAGCCTCTTTTGTTTCTACAGAAATGGTAGGACTTACTTCCCGATTCCCTTGATCGGATACTGCGGGCTGATGTATTTTTGTAGAGCTGAATTTATTGGTCGAGAAAAGCTTATTAGTATTCTTACTTGTAGATTCCTCTTTAGGGACTAATAAAGAGGGTAAGGTTTCCTTAAATAAATCTTGCTTTGCATCTACAGGGTTCAATTGATCTTGCAGTTGCAAATCTTGGAGTGTGGTATTGACTTCTTGGAGCGCTACGTTTGTCCATACTAGTGTACCGATAGAAAAGACACCTAATAGTCCAATAGCCAACCAGAGCCAAAATACAGGTTTACGATTCTTTTTCCCTTCTATTTTATCCAAGGCATTAAAGAGCAAATCATCGCCAGGTGCATCCAAGCCATAGTTGGGAGGTGCATCCCCGGAGAGATACTTTTTAAAAAGCCTTTCTATATGATCATTTGCTTGCTTCTCCATTATCAACTCGCCGCTTTTAGTTCTGCCTCTAATTGTTTTCTCAACATTCGCTTTGCTTTAGCCAATTGAGATTTAGAAGTACCAACCGATATACTCATAATCTGAGCAATTTCTTGGTGGCTATACCCTTCTAAGACATAGAGATTGAATATAGATCGATATCCAGTGGGTAATTTTTGCACCATAGAGAGCAAATACTCCGTAGTGATTGGTTGCCCCTCTGGCACTTGCTCCGGAAGTACGGGCAAGTAATCTTCCATTGTATCAGAATACTGGAATCGATCTTGTCTTTGTAAAAACCGTAGGCATGTATTGACCACAATCCGGTCTGACCAATGCTTAAAAGCACCTTTTTCGGAATCAAACTGTGTCAGATTAGAAAAGATACTCATCAAGGCGGTTTGTAGGCAATCTTCCGCATCGAAGCGATTGCGGTTGTACCGCAAGCAAATCATAAACCACCCACTCTTATACTTTCGATAGAGCGCCGTTTGAGCGGAGCGGTTCTGCTTGATTGCACCTTTTATGAGTTCTTGTTCTTTCAATGGTTTGTGGTTGCCTCTGTTTATCTAGAATATACCTGCAAAATAGGAAAGGTTGCCTGGGTGTTTCGTATTTCTGCTTAATTGGTGAGAAAGTGTCGCTGTGGAGACTTTTGGAGAGGGACTTTGGGACTGGGGGACTTTGGAACTTTGAGACTGGGGGACCTTGGGACCCCAGCGCAATTCCCTAAAGGGCATACAGAAATCAAGTCCTACTTAAGGA
This sequence comes from Saprospiraceae bacterium, assembly GCA_042095835.1. GTDB lineage: Bacteria > Bacteroidota > Bacteroidia > Chitinophagales > Saprospiraceae > DATFKA01. Next base: position 16,709 of record JBELML010000060.1, on the reverse strand, counting down.
TGACGCTTCAGCCCAATAAGTAAGTACTCACCTTTAATGTGTCAGGGGCCAGGTAGAAATTTCCACTTGGCACCTGACATCTCTGCGTTCATTGTACTCCTGATCAAACCTCCTTCATACTCAGCTGGATGCGTTTTCTCGCCAAGTCTACTTCCATTACCTTTACGGTGACTTGCTGATTCAGGCTGACGACCTCAGCAGGATTCTTTACAAAACGATTGGCTAATTGAGAGATGTGTACCAAACCACTCTCCTTGATTCCTATATCTACAAAGGCGCCGAAGTTGGTGATGTTATTGACGATACCAGGTACAACCATGCCTTGCCTCAAGTCATTAATGGTTTGGATAGCTGCGAATTCGAAAGTTTTCGCTTTTCCGCGTGGATCGAGTCCTGGTTTTTCTAATTCCTTGAGGATATCCTGCAAAGTGGGTAAACCAACTTTATCGGTGATATACTTTTGTAAGCGAATTCCTTTTCGGGTTTGTCGATTATTGATTAAATCCTCTACGGTAGCATTCATATCCTTAGCCATTTGGGAGACAATAGTGTAGCTCTCCGGGTGTACGGCCGTATTATCTAATGGATGCTTACCTTCTCGAATCCGTAAAAAGCCCGCTGCTTGCTCAAAAGCTTTAGCTCCCATACGTGGCACCTTCATCAAGGTTTTTCTATCTTGAAATGGTCCATTTTCTTTACGAAAACTGACAATATTCTGCGCCAAGGTAGGTCCTAAGCCCGATACATAAGTGAGGAGATGCTTACTAGCCGTGTTGAGATTGATACCGACTGAATTCACACAACTTTCCACCACTTGATCAAGGCTTTCTTTTAGAGCTGATTGATTAACGTCGTGCTGGTATTGACCTACACCTATTGATTTAGGGTCAATTTTCACCAACTCTGCTAAGGGATCCATCAATCTACGACCAATAGATACCGCACCTCGTACGGTTACATCCTTATCGGGAAACTCTTCTCTAGCAATCTCAGAGGCAGAGTAGATGGAAGCGCCTGCTTCGTTGACCAAGAAAATATCGACCGACTGTTCAAAAGCAGTGCCCTTGCACAGGTTCATGGTTTCCCGGCTTGCGGTTCCATTGCCTACAGCTATCGCCTCTACTCCAAATTGCTGAGCAAGGTGCGCCAGGGTTTTAGCAGCTTCTACAGTTCTCTTCTGCGGTGGATGCGGATAGATAGTAGTATTGTCTAGTAAGTGTCCACTAGCATCCAAGATCACCACCTTACAGCCAGTCCGAAACCCTGGATCTATACCCATCACGCGTCTTTGGCCGAGAGGAGCGCCCAGTAGTAGCTGTCTCAGGTTAGTCGCAAAGACCTCAATCGCTTCTTTGTCTGCTTTTGCTTTGGACAATGCTCTAAATTCTGTCTCTATCGAAGGAGCCAGTAATCGCTTATATCCATCTTCAATAGCCAATTTCACCTGTTGGCTTGCTTCACCATGTCCTTTGATAAATTTGCGCTCTAATTTATAAATCGCTTCATCTTCATCAGGATTAATGATAACGCGCAAGAGACCTTCTTCCTCTCCCCTACGGATGGCTAAAAGCCGATGCGAAGGAACCTTGGCCAAAGCCTCCGAGTAGTCGAAATAATCCTTGTACTTCGCTGCAGCTTCCTCTTTTCCTCTTGCTACTTTAGCGTAAATCAGTGCTTCTTTTTTAAACGCTGCACGCACCACATTTCGAGCCTGGATATCCTCATTGATGATCTCAGCAATGATATCACGAGCCCCCGACAAAGCCTGAGCTGCATCTGGCACCTCCTCATTAAGGTAAGTAGCCGCAAGCGACTGTGGATCATCCTGGCTTCTTTGCTCTAAAAGGCGGACAGCCAATGGTTCCAGGCCCTTTTCTCTTGCCATTGTTGCCCTCGTACGGCGCTTTCGCTTGTAAGGCAAATAGATATCTTCCAACTCATTCAGGTCGAAGGTTTGCTTGATTTTTCGGGCTAGCTCTGGTGTCAATTTCCCTTGCTCCTCGATTGATTTGAGGATACTCTCCTTGCGCTTATCGAGCTCTTGCAGCCTTTTATACTCGCGTTGAATATCTGCAATTTGCACCTCATCCAGGGAGCCCGTCACCTCTTTTCGATAGCGCGCTATAAAAGGGATAGTTGCCCCTTCTTCAAGCAGTCCTATCGTATTTTTAATCTGCCCTTGGCTAATTTGGGTAGCCGCTTGGATGAGCTGTATGTATTTTCCTTGCATAATTTTAGTAGGTAATTCAATCTTTAGAGCAATCGTAGATGGAGGCAAATAGTCATTCACAAATTATTCATTCACACATTCACCCATTGTTCATTGACTCATCCACCCATTATTCAATCCTCCCTGTCATCTACATTTCAAAAATAGCGGTCAAAAATAAATAAGGATAATGGCAAAAAAAGTATTTTTGACACCCTAGTTTTCCACAAAATGGGGAATTATACTCTTACTATTTGATAAACAACAGTATACATTTTATGAATAAACCTATCGCCTGGGTCATTTTCCCCTTTATCCTATTTTTTACGCCCCAATTCACCATAGGACAAACCACTTGGAAAGCTATAAGCCCTGTGCAGTCAGCACAATTCCAGAAGGAAACACCTTATATCAAGACTCAAAATGCCTTTGTTTTTGAATTCGACCTAGATGCCTTTCGGCAAAAAATAGAACAGGGCTTAGACGAGTCCGCCTTTTATCAAATCACTTTACCTGACCAAGAAGGTAAAAGTCAAAAGTTTACTGTCCAAGCAGATGATCTTTTACCCCTGGGTCTACAAGCTAAATATCCCAATATCAGAGTGTTTAAAGGATGGAAAATTGGGGATCCCAAGACGCGGATTCGACTCAATTACTCCTCTACATCCTTTCATGCCATCATTTCTAGTGGGCAACATAGTACTTATATTGATCCTTACCTCAATGAGCAAAAAAAGATATACCAAGCATACAGTAGCCACAATTGTATTGAGTCTAAACACAGTACATGTCAAGTAGACATTGCGCCTACTGCGGTTCAATTAAGAAGCCAACAACAAGTCGACCGTGGTGGAACACTTGTTTATAGATTAGCTATGTCTGCAACCTATAACTACTTTGAATTTTTCGGAAGTTCAGTGGAAGCGACTATGGCTGGGATTGTCACTTCCATCAATAGAGTGAATCAGGTCTACGAAGTCGACTTGGGCATTCGTTTCCAATTAGTAGAGAACAATGACACCTTGATCGTAACAGATCCAGATGCCAGCACCTTCCAAACAGGTGGCTTCGAAGGCGATGAGAATCAAGCTTTTATAGATAATCGAATCGGAACAAGCAACTACGACATTGGACACGTAATCGGCGTAGGCTTCGATGCCTATGCCTGGCTAGGAGCCGCCTGTGATGGCTTTGTCAAAGCATTAGGTTTTACCTCTACACCTTCTCCGAGAGGTGATCCATTTGATATCGATTTTTTAGCTCACGAAATTGGACATCAAATGGGTGCCAATCATACTTACAATGGTGTAAATGGGAGCTGTGGATCTAATAGATTTGGTTTAACGGCCTTTGAGCCAGGTGCAGGATCTACAATTATGAGTTATGCGGGGCTGTGTGGAACAGATGATTTTCAACCCAATGTTGATCCTTATTTCCATGGTGGGAGTATCCGGCAAATGGAGGAATATATTACCGGAACAGGCGGGAACTGCCCCACGCTTGACACTGCACAAAATCAAGAGCCCATTATTACTTTTCAAGAAGACGACCTATATATTCCTATCCTAACGCCCTTTGAGTTAGATGCTCAGGCCATCGATCCGGACGGAGATCCGCTCACTTACTGTTGGGAGCAAGTAGATATCGGCGGCTCAGCTCCGTTAGGTAATTATGGAAATGGCAACGCCCCTTTGTTTCGCTCCTATCCACCAAGTACGGACTCTAAACGTACTTTCCCACGAAAAGACAACCTACTTGCCAATCGATTCTTAGATACCGAGTTATTACCCAACCAGGATCGATCGCTGCTATTTCAACTGACTGTACGAGATAATGCTCAAACAGGCGCGATAGTGAGCTATGGAAACGTAGGCTATAACATCAGCAGTGCCGCAGGTCCTTTTCGGGCTCAAAATATTGGGTCCCTGACGGCCAATACCTACCAAATGATTCAATGGGAAGTCGCGAATACGAACCTCCCTCCTATCAATACCGACTCAGTAGAAATTTGGCTTTCCCTGGATGGTGGTGATCAATTCGATCAACTTTTGGCGACAGCAGAGAATGATGGCTCCGCTATTGTCTTTATACCATCTGGTACAGTGACTGATAATGCACGTATCAAAATAAAAGCACATCAAAATATATATTTCGATTATACAGATAGCGATTTTCCTATTCAAGGCCTCAGTGCGGAGGATAATCGACTGGAGCTTGTTGTAGAAACGGATGATTTGATCTTTTGTAGCCCAGACACTATCCGTATTCCTGTCTTCATTAACCAAAATGGAGCGCTTGACAGTACAGGTTTGGGAGTAGTAGCAGAGGGATTCGCACCACAGCTCAAGGCGATCGATGCAAATAGTGGCCAGTTTGAGTTATTACTACTCGGTGGAGATGCCTTGTCTAGCGGCTCCTATTCTATCACCTTGAATGCCAATTCGGTACAAGTAAAGGACAGTATTTCCTTTCCCATTTTAATCAGTTCAGAAGGTGAAGAATTAGACTTGACGCTTTTAAGTCCAGGTAGTGATTCATTAGATATCTCTATTAGTCCGACTTTTTTTTGGCAGAATAATCCACTAGCAAGCAGCTATAATTTTTACCTAGCTAGTGATGCCAACTTTGAAACCATACTACTCCAGCGCCCAGCTTTGCAGGACACCTTTTTTCGTTTACCTTTTGGACTGGATCCTTTAGGCACCTACTATTGGCAGATCAGCGCCAACAATGAATTGTGCGGGACCGAAAGTTTCTCAGAAATTCAAGCCTTCACTACGGAGGATGTAAACTGTATCGTTTACGCACCAAGTGACCTACCCATTAGTTTTAACGCGCTTCCATTTATACAATCCAGAATTGAGATTGAGGAAAGTTTGACCATCCGCGATGTCAATGTGCTTGATATTACGGGTACCTATGCCGACATCTCAGGTATCAACTTTAAGCTAAGAAGTCCGGAAGGCCCCGTAGTTGACGTCATCAATAGACGTGAGGATTGTGAGGGTGAAGGAAGTTTTGATTTTTCAATAGATGATGAGGCGGATACGCCAAGCGAGGACTGTCCACTTGTCGAGGCCATTACCCTTCCACCTGACAACCCGATGACCATCTATCGAGACCAAAATACGCAAGGTATCTGGCAGTTTACGGTCTTTGACGATGGCGGGCAAGGAAGTTTGACGGGTTGGAAACTAGAGATTTGTTTTGGAGCTTCTAGCGTAACCACTGTCAACGATCGACCAGAAGTAGATGCTGCTAATCTAAAGGTGTATCCGAATCCATTTGAGGAACAATTTCAATTTGTATTAGAAAAAGACCAGATGGAGCGTTTATCAATTAGAAATATCGCAGGTCAAATTGTTCATCAAGAGATATCGATCAAAACGGAGCAATTAGAGGTGATGACCCACCATTGGCTACCTGGATTCTACGTCTATGAAATCATAAGTACTTCCGGGAAGCATTATTCTGGTAAATTGGTGAAGAAAAAATAAATTATTTAATTTTGTAATAAAAAAAATTGGAGGCCAGACCGTTAACAAATCTATCAATCCAGGATTACCTTATCCTATTAGACGATACTCAACAGAAGTATGAGTATCATCAAGGAGCAATTTTTGCTATGGCTGGCGGCACCTATAACCATGGTTTGATCAGTGGAAATATATTTTCTCAGCTAGATTTAAAACTATTAGAGAAAGGCTCCGATTGCTTCCCTTTAAATAGTGAAATCAAGCTGCATATCATTGAGGAAAATCGCATATTATTTCCAGATGCAATGGTTACTTGTGGTCCCATTGTTAAATCAGAGGATGATAAAGAAGCAGTTGTCAATCCAAGAGTAATTATCGAAGTACTTTCCAAATCGACAGAAAGCTACGATCGAGGTGACAAATTTTATTACTATAGACAAATCCCTTCTTTAAAGGAATATATTCTGATTTCTCAAAACAAGTACCAAGTAGAAGTATTTTTAAAAGGAGAACGGGAGATGTGGCATATCAAGCGATTCCTAGGAAAATCTAGTCAACTCAAAATTAATAGCTTGGGTATAGAGATTGACTTGAATTCTATATTTCGAAATGTAATATTCGAACCGAAATGAGTAAAAATTTATCTTGCGGTCAAATTTGTCTATGCAGGGTTTAAAAAAGGTACTCCTCATTCGGTTTTCCTCCATTGGAGATATTGTGCTGACTACGCCTGTGGTCCGTTGCATTAAAGAGCAAACAGGAGCAGAAATTCATTTTCTCACCAAAAAAAGTTACCAAAGCATTCTAGACCCCAATCCTCATATTTCTAAAGTTTGGGCACTGAATGATAATTTCAAGGAATTAATCCAGCAACTTAAAAAGGAGAAGTATGAGCTAATCATTGATCTCCATAAAAACCTTAGAAGCCTAAATTTCAAAAGGCAATTGGGTATACCAAGCCGAAGCTTCGATAAAATCAATATCCAAAAATGGTTAATGGTCAAGCTCAAATGGAATCGCCTTCCAGATCGACACATAGTAGCTCGCTATCTAGACACCACCAAGGATTGGACCATTGAATACGATGGCAAAGGTCTAGACTATTTCATACCCCAAGACCAAGAATTGGACCCAGCAGAGCTGGCAGAGCGCTACTTTTCGCATCAAGAAATACTGAGAGCCGCAGTGGCCGAACAGCAATACGTCGCTCTTGTCATTGGAGCTGCGCATGCGACGAAGAGACTGCCCGAGGAGAAGATCATCAGTATTGCCAAAGCGATCAAGCATCCTGTTTTTCTACTGGGTGGTCCAGCCGAAAAAGAGCAGGGTGCCCGTATTGCTCAAGCTGCCGGGCAGCAAGTCATCAATACCTGTGGAGCACTCCAACTACACCAATCTACATCGCTTGTCCGTCAAGCCGCCGTAGTCATCAGTCATGATACTGGTATGATGCACATTGCAGCAGCTTTTAACAAAGACATCATATCCATCTGGGGAAATACCATTCCAGCTTTTGGCATGTACCCATTTTTCGCTAAGGGCCAAGGATCGAACACAATAGTACAGGTTAATCAACTGTCTTGCCGACCTTGCTCCAAAATTGGTTATGATCAATGCCCCAAAGGCCACTTTAAGTGTATGCAGCAAATTGATGAAAGCCGAATTGTCGGGAAGGTGCAGGAAATTTTAGGTAATCATCGGGCCTAAAAAAGAGAATATTCCTACTTTCAGGAGTACATTAGCGTATGGAAAGCGAAGTAATTCATTCATCCTGAGTTTTATGCAAATACTTCACTTCGATACGAACTTAATTCATCTCTTCGAGAGTCGGAGCGTAGGAAGCTACTTTTAGGTAACTTTTGATTAAATAAGTTCCTGCTCATTTCGTTAGAGTTATGTAGTTTTGAGTATATTACCTTTTTTTGAGCGGTAGACTCAAAACCTTATATCCTAGGATACAGAACAAATTGATCTATATGACAATACGTAAACTTATTTTACTAATAGTGGGAATGGCCTGTTTAGGATCATTGAAGAGCCAGGATTTGCACTATTCTTTGTTTAATATGGCTCCCACCAAAATTAACCCAGCACAAACGGGTGCTTTTTTAGGCTCGGTTCGTGTAGGTGGTATCTTCAGAGATCAATGGTTCACCGTTTTTGATAATGGCAATGAATTCCGAACGCCTTCCTTTTTTATTGATGCGCCCATCATACAGGGTCTTAGAGACCAAGATTGGGTTGGCGTAGGGGTCACTTTCATCAACGATCGCGTAGGTACGGGCGAATTAACCACCTCTGGCTTACTTATTTCGGGTAGTTATCATTATGCCTTAGATAAAAAGCAAAACCAAATGCTCACCTTTGGTATTCAGGCGGGGAGTATTTCGAGGTCGATCAATACTATGACCCAAGACGGTGAATTGACTGCGGGTAGTGTATTACAATCCCAGCTCGATGGTACGCCTACCTTAGACGATCCCCTGCTCACCTCAAGTGGCAACCAAATGGGCGGTAATCGAGAGGAAGCCGACCTAACTACTAGCTATTTCGATATTAACTTCGGTGTTCTTTATAAAGTAAAAGATCCCAAAGCGGGTACATCTTTAGAGCTAGGACTTGCAGCTGCGCATATTGGATCACCCAATGATGAATTTGGCAGCAGTGGTCAAGGTGGTGGACAGAACCCCAACCAAGATGGAAACGATGATGCGGTTCGGCCAATGACCATTACGGCACATGGCCAATACATCTATCCATTAACAGATAAGATTACCGCAGAGCCATCGTTCCTATTTCAGACAGCAAGTGGTAGTGGCAATAATATCATCCTCCAAGCAGTAGGTGGATACCAACTCAACGAGCAGATCAAACTACAAGGTGGCCTGGGGTATAGATTTGGAGATGCTGGCCAGATACTTGCGGGTGCGGTAATTGATGAACGCTTAAGACTAGGCTTGTCCTATGATCTCAACTTTTCTCAATTAAGTAGTGTGACAAGCAACCAAGGTGGATTCGAAATCGCGGCTAATTATATTTTCAATATCTATAAGCAGCCAGAAATCAAGCCAACCATTCTTTGTCCTCAGTTTTAGATAGCATAAATCCACAAACGATCAAGGCTGTATTAGCCTTTCAAAAAATAGATTTGATAATTCAGCACCATCTTTTTAACAATTGATAGCTGTGATCATAAATAGATAAAGTTATGCAAAAAGCGTTTTTATCCCTGATCATTATCCTGATGGCAACGCTAAGTATGAGTGCACAGCCCATTGGTGGCTCTGCCTATGGCACCTTGCTCAAGGCTGCACAACTAGCGGTAGATAGTAACAACTACAAGTTTGCAATCGACAAATACAAAGAAGCCTACGATGACCGCAAAGACGAAGAACTACTACCTATTATAGCGGACCTTCGGCTTAAAATTAGAGACTATTTTGGTGCAAGTAGAGATTATGCATCTGCTTTACGCAGTGATAAGGAAGGTGAACTCGATGGCCTTCGATACAACTACGGTCGTGCTTTAAAAATGACCGGCAAGTACGAACAAGCCTTGGAGGAGCTCCAAAAATTCTTGGCCACCAATCCTACTGGTGCCATTAAAACACTTGCCGAGAATGAAATATCCGGGATAGAATTGGCGATGGCATTTGAAGAAGACGATAAAGAAAGATTTAAACCAGAAAGGCTAGGCAAAGAGGTCAACAATGTAACGGGCCAATATAGTCCTGCCTATGGTAGAGATGGCAGCCTATTCTTTACCACTTTTGAGCCCGAAGAGATCATCATACCTGGCGAAACCGAAGGTAGCAGCTACGCTCAATTATACCGTACCAAACCCACAGAAAAGGGCTGGGAAGAACCTGCCATGCTGGATGTAAAAATCAATCGTCCAACGTATCACTCCAGTAGTCCAAGTTTTTCTAAAGATGGTACTCGTCTTTATTTCACCAGAGCTCGCCTGGAGAATAATAAAGTTACGGAGTCAAAGATTTATTTTGCCTCAGGAGACGGCGATCAATGGGGCGCAGCAAATGAGTGCTTAGGTGTAAATGGAGAATGGATTGCCAGACATCCGGCACCTGGAGAACTCTTTGGTAGAGAAGTGCTTTTCTTTGTTGCAGAAATTGATGGTGGATATGGTGGTACAGATATTTATTACGCCACTTATCGAGGAGAGGGTGTCTATACCGAACCTGTCAACCTAGGTCCAACGGTCAACTCTCCTGGTGACGAAGTTACTCCTCATTTCTTTGATGGGACCCTATTCTTCAGCTCTAATGGCCATCCTGGTTTTGGAGGACAAGACATTTTCTATACCGTATGGGATGGATCGCGCTGGAGTGCTCCCGAGAATGTAGGTGGTCGCTACAATACAGCGCAAGACGAGCAATATTTCTCCCTTGATTTTGATGGTTACAAGGGGCTTTTCACTTCAAATCGTACTGGAGGTGGAGCGCGTTCCTTGGAGGCACGTACTTGCTGCGACGACATCTATGCTTTAGAGTGGGAGCGCATTGAGGCTAGTTTAGTTGTTGGGCTTTTCACGGCAGGTGAAAAAAAGGATCCTATTACAGGAGGTACGGTCATTTTAACTAATGTGACCACCAATAAAAACGAACAGCAAACTCAACCCGAAGTCAACCGTTTCGATTTTCCATTGGAAGTTGAAAAATCTTATACCTTAAAGGCTATGGCCGAAGGCTTCTATCCTGCCACAGGAGAGGTTTCAACCTTAAACATGGAAGAAACCGAGGAATTTGTACGTCGACTTTATCTAGAAAAAATACCACATCCAACAGAAGTTGTCGTAACGGATACCATCGTGGTGATGGACACGGTGACGATAGAAAAGGCTTTTGTACTGGAGAATATTTTATATGATTTCAACGATGATAAAATCAAACCAGAGGCGGAACCAGATTTAGAAATCCTACTCGGTTTATTGGAGGAAAACCCTGATTTGGTGATTGAGCTAAGCTCGCATACGGATTATCGTGGTGGCGTAGCCTACAACCGTAATCTGTCTCAGCGCCGTGCCAATTCCGCCAAGCGTTGGTTACAGAATAAAGGTATTGGTAGCCGCAGAATTGTTGCTAAGGGCTATGGCAAAGCTCTACCACAAACGGTATCAAGAAGAGTAGCTGGAAAATTTGACTTCCTCACAGAAGGGGATGTCTTAGACAAGCCCTACATTGATTCTTTAGAAACCGAAGAAGAAATGGAAGATGCCCACCAGATTAACCGGAGGACAGAGTTTAAAATATTAGAAGGGCCCACCTTCATAGCAGTACCACGTACGGATTATGTCAAGCGCACGGTCATTGTACAGCCGCCTGCTACACCAGGAGGAAAGGTAGAGGTACCTAGAGGAAAAGGCCCTAGTAGCCAGAAAGCTATGGACAACAAAGAGGAAGGACCATCTGGAGATACTGGCATGACCATACAGGAAGGCTCTTCTCTTTATGGCCAAGACGATATTAGTGGATTGCCTTTGCTTGTTTTCAAAGAGCGAGCTACAGATTTTGGGGAGGTGGCGAAAGGAGAGAAGCGAGAATACGTTTATGAATTCACGAATAAAGGAGATGCCGAAGCAGAGATTGTAACGATCACCGCTTGTGAGTGTACAACCGCTACTTCTGATAAAGACAATTATAAACCAGGAGAATCAGGAACCATCAATGTTGTTTTTGATAGTACCGAAAAAGATGAACCGGAGACGATTGTCATCGACATCTTCCTTATGAATAAAGATAAAGAAGGCTACCCTATCGTAGAAAAAATTGAGTATTCCTTCAAGATTGGGTAAGCAGATAGCGTAGCTTAAAAACGAGTCATTTCGAGTATCGGGATGACTCGTTTTTATTTGGGGTAAAACAAGTCATAGATAAAAACACTTATGGAGCAAATTATAGAAGCCGCTCAGGCAATGCACTGGGCAGAGGTTGCAGCAGTTATTTGTGGGATCATTTACGTTATATTAGCAGCAAAAGAAAACATCTGGTGTTGGTTCTGGGGTATTCTGAATGCCATTCTGAGTATCTATCTTTTCTGGGAATTACAGCTTTATGCAGAATCTATACTCTACCTGTATTACTTTTTTGCGGGTATCTATGGCTGGTATGCCTGGGCTTATGCCAAAAGAGTCTCCGAAGAAAAAGCCATCATTGAATGGCCTTGGAAAACCCACCTTTGGTTATTGGTCATCGGGTTTGCATTATCTTGGCTTGTTTACTTTTTCTTAGCGAAGTATACCGATGCTCAGATGCCATTAGTAGATGCCCACACTACCGTTTTTAGTTTCATTGCAACGTATATGGTCACCAGGAAAATCTTGTCCAATTGGCTGTATTGGATCATCATCGATCTAGTATCCGTTGGATTGTATACTAGTAGAGGTATTTTTCTATACGCCTTGCTCATGGCTGCCTATACGATAATTGCTTATTTTGGGTGGAGCACTTGGAAGAGGCTTGTTGCCGTAGAGACCTAATTATTGGGTACGGGGAGACAGGGGGACTTGGGGACGGGGGGAACGGAGACTGGGAGAGCGGGGACTGGGAGACGGGGAGATTTTGGGAGTGGAAAAAATACATTAGCGGCTTGGTGCCTTTGTGGCTAGTTGTTTAGTAGGATGTGGAGACCTAGGAGGTTTATTAGGTTATGAGTTGATAAGGTTATGAGGGAGGAGAGCGGGGGACTTGGGGACTGAGGGGGACTTGGGGAGAGGGAGAGCGGGGACTGAGGGACGGGGAGACGGGGAGACCTAGGAGGTTTATCAGGTTATGAGTTGATAAGGTTATGAGGGAGGTGAGCGAAGGGGACTTGGGGACTGAGGGACTGGGAGACTGGGAGACTGGGGGACTGGGAGTTTGGGGAGACTTGGAGTTGTGGTGTGGGAAGTAGACTAGGAGAATAGAGACATAGTGGAGTGATGTAGTGATACTACAACATTAAATCATTAAAAATTACATCATTCTCTCGTAGCTTTGTATGCTGAGATAGGAACCTTTCGTCAGTATCATAAAGTATACATTTAAGCAGGTTTTATCATAAAAAAGAATGTCTAAAACACAAATCAATGAACATCGATACATGGAAAGCTAAAGGTCAATTTTTTAATTACGAGGATAAGTATGAGATATTTTTTGTGCGAGAGGGGCAAGGGCCTGATCTTGTTTTATTCCACGGTTTTCCTACGGCTTCCTGGGATTGGTACAAAATCTGGGAGGAACTCACTAGTCAATTTACGGTTTTAGCTTTTGATTTTTTAGGCTTTGGTTTTTCGGATAAACCACAGCGGCACGACTACTCCTTACTTGAGCAAGCAGATATTGGTGAGGCATTAATTCAACACTTCGACATTCAATCTTATCATTTACTTGTACATGATTATGGAGTCTCTGTTGCACAAGAGTTTTTAGCGCGACAAGCTGAGCAAGGCCAAGAGATGATCCAATCAGTATGCTTTCTGAATGGAGGTTTATTTCCTGGTCGACATCATCCCAGGCCAATCCAGCGAGCATTGATAAGCCCAGTAGGATTCCTATTGGTTCCTTTTCTCAGTAAGGCCATGCTGCGGAGAACCTTTTACCGGATTTTTGGTGCCGATACCCCACCAAGTGACTGGGAGATTGATCAGTTTTATGCTTTGATGGAATATAAGAAAGGTAAATATATTTTCCATCGGCTCATTCGTTACATGGCCGAACGCAAACAATATGGTGATCGTTGGCGAAAAGGCATTTTAGAAGCCCCTATACCTATTCGATTAATTAATGGCGCACAAGACCCCGTATCTGGCAGGCATTTGGCCGAGTATTACCAATCTGAAGCTAAAGCACCAGATGTAGTGATCCTTGATGAAGTTGGGCATTATCCGCAAACAGAAGCTCCAGAGATGGTTTTAAGGCACTTTTTTTCTTTTATGAGTGGTTTTGTTTAGGATTTAAGAGGTTAAGAGCGGGGACTGGGAGACTGGGGGACTGGGAGACTGAGGGACTGGGAGACTGAGGGACGGGGAGACTTTGGGACTGGGGGAGCGGAGACGGGGGGACTTTGGGACTGGGAGACTGGGGACTGGGAGACTGGGGACTGGGAGAATGGAAAAAACCAATTAGCGGCTTGGTGCCTTTGTGGCTAGTTGTTTAGTAGGATGTGAGACCTAGGAGGTTTATCAGGTTATGAGTTGATAAGGTTATGAGGGAGGTGATCAGGGACTTGGAGACTTTGGGACTGGGAGACTTGGGACTTGGGGAGCGGAGACTGGGGGACTGAGAGAATGGAAAAAACAAATTAGCGGCTTGGTGCCTTTGTGGCTAGTTGTTTAGTAGGATGTGAGACCTAGGAGGTTTATCAGGTTATGAGTTGATAAGGTTATGAGGGAGGTGATCAGGGACTTGGAGACTTTGGGACTGGGAGACTTGGGACTTGGGGAGCGGAGACTGGGGGACTGAGAGAATGGAAAAAACAAATTAGCGGCTTGGTGCCTTT